>CACEMR010000007.1 GCA_902560725.1 uncultured Alphaproteobacteria bacterium | reverse complement strand
GTGCCATGGGACTTAAGAAGGTCACAACCTTATGATGCTTATGATCAAGTAGATTTTGATATACCAGTGGGAAAAAAAGGTGATTGTTTTGATCGTTATTTAGTCAGAATAGAGGAAATGAGACAAAGTATAAATATTATTAATCAGTGCTTAAATAAGATTAAACCTGGACCAATTGCAATAGAGGATAATAAAATTACACCACCAAAAAGAAATCAAATGAAAAAATCTATGGAAGCTTTAATCCACCATTTCAAACTTTTTACTGAAGGTTATCGAGTGCCTAATGGGCATGTTTATACTGCAGTTGAAGCGCCAAAAGGTGAGTTTGGAGTTTATCTTGTATCCGATGGATCAAGCAAACCTTATAGATGTAAAATAAGAGCACCTGGTTTTGCACATTTACAAATACTTAACGAATTATCTAAAGGCCATTTGATGGCAGATATTGCAGCTATACTTGGAAGTTTAGATATTGTTTTTGGAGAAATTGATAGATAATGAAGCATCCAGGAACAAATAACAAGGTTTATAAAAATATAAATGATAACTTTGATTGGTCTCCAGAAAATTTTAAAAAAATTTCTAAGATTATTAAAAAATATCCATCTGATCGAATTCAAAGTGCAGTAATCCCTCTACTTGATTTGGCTCAAAGACAAAATAATGGATGGTTGAGCAAAAACTCATTGGAAAAAGTAGCTGAAACTATAGGTATGTCCTACATTAGGGTATTAGAAGTAGCTACATTTTATTCCATGTTTAATCTTGAACCTATTGGAAAAAATTTTGTTCAAATATGTAGAACTACACCTTGTTGGCTTAGAGGTAGCGATAAACTCTCTAAAGTAGCAAAAGATGTATGTGAGGCTAATATTGGTGAAACAAGTTCAGATAATAAATTTACAGTTGTGGAAGTTGAATGCCTAGGTGCCTGTTGTAACGCTCCCATGGTTCAGATTAATGATGATTATTATGAAGATTTAGATGAAGAAAGTTTTAAAAAAATACTTGAAAATTTAAAAAATAATAAATCAATTAAAGTAGGTTCACAAATTGGTAGAAAATCATCACAACCTGAAAGAAAATTTGATGCTTAAAGAAAAAGATAAAATTTTTAAAAATTTATATGGCTTCGAAGATTGGAATTTGGAAGGAGCTAAAAAAAGAGGTGTTTGGTCAAATACTAAAGATCTTATTGAAATGGGTAGTGAAAAAATAATTGAGGAAATCAAAAACAGTCAGTTGAGAGGCAGAGGTGGAGCAGGCTTTCCTGCAGGTTTAAAGTGGTCTTTCATGCCAAAAGATTCTGGGCAAGATCATTACTTAGTTGTAAATGCTGATGAGTCAGAACCTGGAACTTGTAAAGATCGAGAGATTATGAGAAATGATCCACATCTATTACTTGAAGGTTGTTTAGTTGCAAGCTTTGCTATGCGTGCCCACTCTTGCTATATTTATATAAGAGGTGAATACTATTCTGAATCATCTAACTTACAAAAGGCTATAGATGAGGCTTATTCAAATAATTTAATTGGTAAAAATGCATGTGGCACAGGATGGGATTTTGATATTTATCTTCATAGAGGAGCTGGAGCATATATATGTGGAGAAGAAACAGCATTACTAGAGAGCTTAGAAGGTAAAAAGGGTCAACCTAGGTTAAAACCTCCTTTTCCTGCAGGTGCAGGTTTATATGGTTGCCCAACTACTGTAACAAATGTTGAAACAATTGCTGTCTCACCAACAATCTTAAGACGTGGCTCAAAGTGGTTTGCTGGTTTAGGTAATCCAAATAATACTGGTACAAAAATATTTAGTATTTCAGGCCATGTAAATAATCCATGTAATATAGAAGAAGAAATGGGCATTCCTCTCAAAGAACTTATTGAAAATCATGCAGGCGGTGTAATTGGAGGATGGGATAATTTATTAGCAGTTATACCAGGTGGCGCAAGCGTACCATTATTGCCTAAGTCAATTTGTGACACAGTTAAAATGGATTTTGATAGTCTCAAAGAAGTTCAAAGTGGTTTGGGAACTGCAGCTGTAATTGTAATGAATAAATCTACTGATATTGTAGAAGCTATTGCAAGATTATCTCATTTTTATAAACATGAAAGTTGTGGTCAGTGCACACCTTGTAGAGAGGGAACTGGGTGGATGTACCGAATGATGGAAAAAATGATACATGGAAATGTACAACATCAAGATATCGACAAACTTTTAGATGTATCAAAACAAATAGAAGGGCACACTATATGTGCTCTTGGAGATGCTGCGGCTTGGCCTATTCAGGGTTTGTTTAGGCATTTTAGACCAGAAATTGAAAAAAGAATTGAAGAAAGAAAGCGAAGAGTCGCATAATGCCAAAAATAACTATTGATCAAAAAGAATATGAATTTGAAAATGGCATGACTGTAATGCAAGCATGTGAGCTAGCTGGAACTGAGATTCCTAGATTCTGTTATCATGAAAAACTTTCAATAGCTGGAAATTGTAGAATGTGTTTAGTTGAAATGGAAAAAGCTCCAAAGCCTATTGCTTCATGCGCAATGCCAGCAGCCGATGGAATGGTTATTAAAACCAATACCAAAACAGTACAAAAAGCACGAAAAGGAGTTATGGAATTTTTACTTATTAATCATCCTTTAGATTGCCCAATTTGTGATCAAGGAGGGGAATGTGATTTACAAGATCAAGCTATGTATTACGGTTTTGACAAAACAAGGTATGAGGAAAATAAAAGAGCAGTTCAAAATAAAAATATGGGACCTCTTGTTAAAACTATAATGACAAGATGCATTCATTGCACAAGATGTGTTAGATTTTCAACTGAAGTGGCAGGAGTGGATGATATAGGTTTGCTTGGTAGAGGTGAGAGTGCAGAAATCACTACCTATCTTGAAAAAACAATTGAGTCTGAGTTATCAGGAAATGTTATAGATTTATGCCCTGTAGGGGCACTAACTAGCAAGCCTTACGCATTTAAATCTAGACCTTGGGAACTTACTAAAACAGAAACTTTTGATGTATTTGATGGTGTAGGTTCAAGCATTAGAATAGATACCAGGGGAAAAAAAGTTTTAAGGGTTTTACCAAGAATTAATGAAGAAACTAATGAAGAATGGATCAGTGATAAAACAAGGTTTGCTATTGATGGCCTTTCAAGTCAAAGACTTGATAATGTTTATTCTAAAATAGAAGGCAAACTTAAAAAATCCTCTTGGAATGATGCATTTACTATAGTTAAAGATCAAATAATTAATAGAGGAAGAGAAAATACTGTATTTTTATCTGGAAAATTTACAGATGTTGAAACTTTATATTCTGCTAAAAAATTTAGTGAGTCTCTAAATTCACCATATTATGATTGCAGATTTGATAATGCTCAATTTGTTGAAAAATCAAATGAAAGTTTTAAATTTAATTCTTCTATACAAGAAATTGAAAATGCTGATGCAATTCTTTTAATCGGATCTAATCCTAGGTGGGAAGCAGCAGTTTTAAATGCAAGAATACGAAAAGCATACATTGAGAATGATTGTAAAATTGGAATTATTGGACCTAAATTAGATCTTACTTATAACTATCAACATCTATCAGATTCTTTAGAATATCTAAATGATCTTTCAAATAACCAATCAGACTTTAACAAAGTTTTAGATAATGCAAAAAATCCACTTATAATTATTGGTACCTCAGCAATAAATAATCAATTTGGTTCTAAAATTTTAGAAACTTTAGCAGCACTTGCAAAAAAAATCCAAAAAAATAAAGATGTAAATCCACTAAATGTTCTTCACCAAGATATTTCCCGAGTTGGTGCTTTAGAGCTTAAGTTTATAAATAAAAATTTTGATAAAGATTATAATTTAGGCTTAAAAAAACATATAGATAACAATAGGCCAGTTGTTTTTTTAATGAGTTTAGATGAAATTGATTTTTCTACTCTTGAAAATGCTTTTGTGGTTTATCTCGGTCATCATGGAGATATAGGAGCCTCCAAAGCAGACGTTATACTCCCAACTCCTGCTTATACTGAAAAAAGTTCAACATATATGAACATAGAAGGAAGAGTTATACAGACAAGTAAATGTCATAATCCTTTGGGTGAAGCTAAAGATGAGTGGAAAGTATTTAGAGTACTAAGTGATTTAATTAATCAAAAACTAAAATTTAACAATCTTAGAGAGTTAAGAAATGAACTCACTAACAATTATAATCAATTTTTATCTTTAAATGAACTTAATTTAAAAAAAGATCTTAGTTTTGGAAAAATTAATAAAATTAACGATATTAAAATTAATTATAACATTTCAAATTTTTATATGAACGATTCTATATCTAGATCTTCTGAGACTATGGCTTTGTGTACCAAAGATATTTTAAAGAAGGTAGCATAAAATGAATATGATAACTGATTTTATAATACCTGGTTCTATTATAGTTGCACAAATTTTAGCAGTTGTTGTGCCAGTTTTGATATCTGTTGCTTTTTTAGTCTATGCTGAAAGAAAAGTTTTAGCACTTATTCAGCTTAGAAGAGGCCCTAATATTGTTGGTCCATTTGGAATACTTCAAAGTTTTGCTGATGCACTAAAATTAATAACTAAAGAAAATATTATTCCTAGTGGTTCAAATAAAATAGTATTTATACTTGCACCAATCATAACTATGGTTCTAAGTTTAGCTGGATGGGCAGTAATACCTTTTGCTCCTGGTTGGGTGCTATCTGATATTAACGTTGGTATTATGTATCTTTTTGCAGTCTCATCACTGAGTGTATACGGAGTCATTATGGCAGGTTGGGCAAGTAATTCGCAATACCCATTTCTTGGTGCATTGAGATCTGCTGCTCAGATGGTTTCATATGAAGTTTCAATAGGTTTTGTAATAATCACAGTACTATTATGTGTTGGTTCATTGAATTTATCAAAAATAGTGTTAGCTCAACAAACTGTTTGGTTTGCAATTCCATTATTACCAATGTTTGTGATTTTTTTTATATCTGCGTTAGCAGAGACAAATAGACTACCATTTGATCTTCCTGAAGATGAGTCAACTTTAGTTGCTGGTTTTTTTACAGAATATTCCTCAGCATCATTCGTTCTTTTCTTTTTAGGCGAATACGCAAGTATGATTTTAATGAGTTCAATGACGGTAATACTCTTTTTAGGAGGATGGTTACCTCCTTTTGATATTTATCCTTTAAATGCTATTCCAGGCGTTATCTGGTTTACAGTTAAAATAATATTTATACTTTTTTTATTTATCTGGGTTCGAGGTACTTTTCCAAGATACAGATATGATCAACTGATGAGACTAGGATGGAAAGTTTTTCTTCCATTTTCATTATTTTGGGTTGTAGTAACTTCTAGTTTTTTAGTTTATTTTGATATGTTGCCAAATTAATATGTATAAAATTATAAAATCATTTACTTTATTTGAATTATTACAAGGTTTATTTTTAACATTTAAATATATTTTTAAATCTAAAGTTACAATTAATTATCCTCATGAGAAAGGACCTCTTAGTCCTCGTTTTAGAGGAGAACATGCATTAAGAAGATACCCCAGTGGAGAAGAAAGATGTATCGCATGTAAGCTATGTGAAGCTGTTTGCCCAGCACAAGCAATAACAATTGAATCAGAGCCAAGAGAGGATGGAAGTAGGAGAACAACAAGATATGATATAGATATGACTAAGTGTATTTATTGTGGTCTTTGTGAAGAATCATGCCCAGTTGATGCAATTGTAGAAGGTCCTAATTTTGAATTTGCTACAGAAACCAGAGAAGAATTAATCTATAATAAAGATAAATTGCTAGAAAATGGTGATAGATGGGAACAAGAAATTTCTCAAAATATTTATCTTGATAGAAATTACAGATAAATAATGTTTCTCTATTCTCTAACATTTTATCTTTTTTCTACAATCGCAGTTTTGTCAGCCTTAATGGTTATTAGTGCAAGAAATCCAGTTCATTCAGTTTTATTTTTAATTTTTAGTTTTGTAAATGCAGCAGGACTTTTTGTTTTACTAGGAGCTGAATTTTTAGCAATGATATTAATAGTTGTTTATGTTGGTGCGGTTGCTGTTCTTTTCCTTTTTGTAGTAATGATGCTTGATATTAACTTTGTTAAATTACGCGAGGGTTTTTTACAATATTTACCATTTGGTGCATTGTTGGGATTAGTATTAGTAATCGAGCTAGGAATTCTCTATTTAACTGATACCTCTTCAAATTTTAATAATAGTCAAATCCTGTTAGAACCAAAAATAAATGAAACTGAAAATACTAAAATGATAGGACAATTACTTTATACTAAATATTTTTATTTATTTCAGATATGTGGAATAATTTTATTAGTAGCAATGATAGGCTCAATCACACTTACATTAAGAGACAAAGGTGGCGTAAAAAAACAAAACATAGATAATCAAAACACCCTTGATGCTTCAAAAGCAATTGAAAAGAAAAAAGTAAAATTAGGTGAGGGTATTAAATAAATGATTACTCTTGAACATTATTTATTTCTTGGTGCAATTATTTTTACTTTAGGTGTTCTAGGTATATTTTTAAATAAGAAAAATTTAATAATAATTTTAATGTCCATTGAATTAATTTTATTATCCGTAAATATTAATTTTATTGCCTTCTCAGCCTATATGAACGATATTTCGGGACAAATTTTTGCAATGCTTACTCTAACAGTTGCAGCTGCAGAGGCTGCAATAGGTCTTGCAATACTAGTAGTATTTTTTAGAAATTTAGGTTCAATTGAAGTTAATAAAATAAATAAGCTTAAGGGATAATTAATGGCTAATGCAATAATTTTTTTACCTCTATTAAGTTTCCTGTTTTGTTTTTTATTAGGTAATAGATTCAATTTTAAAATTTATCAAATTATCACTACTGGAATTCTTTTTGCCTGCTCTATTTTTTCATGGATAATATTTTTTCAATATTTAGGAAACAAAGAACCTGAAATTATATATATCTTTAATTGGATTTCTTCAGGTAATTTTATAGTTGATTGGTCAATAAGATTAGACACTCTAACAGCAGTTATGTTTATAGTTGTTACTACTGTTTCAGCTTGTGTACATTTATATTCTATTGGATACATGGAGGAAGATACATCAAAAGTAAGATTTATGGGATACTTGAGCTTATTTACTTTTTTTATGTTAGTTCTTGTATCAAGCAATAATTTATTACAAATGTTTTTTGGCTGGGAGGGTGTAGGTCTAGCTTCGTATTTGTTAATAGGATTTTGGCATCATAAGGAAACTGCTAATAATGCTGCAATTAAAGCTTTTGTTGTAAATAGAGTTGGAGATTTTGGCTATGCAATAGGCATTGCAGGTATATTTTTTGTATTTGGCTCAATTAGTTTTGATAATATATTTGAACAAGCTGATTTATTTAAAAATCATCAAATTGAATTCCTTTCATTAAATTTCCCAACTTTAGATCTTTTATGCTTTCTTTTATTTATTGGCGCTATGGGCAAATCTGCTCAATTAGGATTGCATACCTGGCTTCCTGACGCAATGGAAGGTCCAACTCCAGTTTCTGCACTAATTCATGCAGCTACCATGGTAACAGCTGGTGTATTTTTAGTTGCAAGAATGAGTCCACTATATGAATTTGCAAATTTTACTAATTTATTTATTACATTTATTGGTGCAGCCACAGCTATTTTTGCTGCCTCTATAGCTTTAACACAAAATGATATAAAAAGAGTAATTGCATACTCAACATGTAGCCAATTAGGATATATGTTTTTTGCTGCAGGTGTAGGTGCTTACAATGCATCTATATTTCATTTAACTACACATGCTTTTTTTAAAGCATTGTTATTTTTATCTGCAGGCTCAGTTATACATGCAATGCATCATGAGCAAGATATGAGAAAGATGGGAGGTCTTTTTAAAAAAATACCTTTAACTGCAACTATGATGTGGATTGGATCACTTGCTATAATTGGTTTCCCGTATTTTTCTGGTTATTATTCTAAAGAAAGTATTTTAGAAAATGCTTATTATTCATCAAATGGAATAGCTTTCTTTGCTTATATTGTTGGTATACTTACAGCATTACTTACAGCTTTTTATTCATGGAGATTGCTTTTTTTAACTTTTCATGGTGCAAATAGATCAGGAATAGAAACGTATAATAAAGTTCATGAGTCACCATTTGTAATGACAATTCCATTATTTATTTTAGCAATAGGTTCAATTTTTTCAGGTATTTTATTCGCTGACTATTTTATAGGTTATTACAAAAAAGAATTTTGGGATAATGCAATAATTTTAACTCAAAGTTCTCATAAATATCTTCCTTTAACTCAATCATTAATATCAAAATTGGCAGTGGCTATTGGAATTTTTATTTGTATTCTAATTTATACAAACAACAAAGATAGAGCAAAAAATCTCTCATATAATCTTGATCCATTATATTCTATTTCTAAAAATAAATGGTATGTTGATGAAATTTATCATAAAATATTCGTATTAACTTTTTTTAAATTGGCAAATTTTTTCTGGAAAAGAGGTGATGAAAAAACAATAGATGGACTTGGACCAAATGGCATTTCATGGTTAATTTCAAAATCATCTTTTTATGTTAGTATTTTCCAATCTGGTTATTTATTTCATTATGCATTTGCTATGCTTGGTGGATTAGTAATATTTTTAACATGGTTTATTTATTATTAAATGATTGATTGGCCTTTACTATCAGTAATTATTTTTTTACCTCTTGTAGGAGGGCTGATAATACTTTTCATTAAAGAAGATGAAGTAACATCGAATAATATAAAATGGTCCGCACTTTTAACCTCAATTGGAACATTCATTTTAAGTTTAATTCTATGGTTACAATTTGATTATTTAAATCCCTCTTATCAATTTCAAGAAAAATTTAGATGGTTTGATGATTTTAATTTTTTCTATCATATAGGAATTGACGGTGTTTCACTATTTATGATTTTACTAAGTACTTTTTTAACTCCTTTATGTATTTTAGCTAGCTGGAGTAATATTCAAAAGAGAGTTAAGGAATATATGTTGTCTTTCTTATTTCTTGAAACTGTTATGATTGGCATGTTTGCATCTATTGATATACTTTTATTTTATATTTTTTTTGAAGCTGTTTTAATTCCTATGTATTTAATTATTGGAATTTGGGGAGGAGCTAGAAGAATATATGCATCATTTAAATTTTTCCTATACACACTTCTAGGATCAGTCTTAATGTTAATAGCAATAATAGTAATGTACATAAATACAAACTCTATGAGTATTGAGTCTCTTCAGGGAAATTTTTTTTCTTTTAACACTCAAATTTTTTTATGGCTTGCCTTTTTTGCATCTTTTGCTGTAAAAATTCCTATGTGGCCTTTTCATACTTGGCTTCCAGACGCTCATGTAGAAGCTCCCACCGCAGGCTCTGTTATTTTAGCAGGTGTTCTTTTAAAAATGGGTGGATATGGTTTTATACGTTTTTCTGTTGGTATGCTTCCAGAAGCAACAGAATTTTTTGTACCACTAATTATGATGCTTAGTATAATTGCAATTATCTACACCTCTTTAGTAGCACTAGCACAAACAGATATAAAAAAACTTATCGCATATTCTTCAGTTGCACATATGGGAATTGTTACTATTGGAATTTTTTTAGTTAACCAACAAGGTTTAGAGGGCGCGATGATGCAAATGATTAGTCATGGCATAGTATCTGCTGCTTTATTTTTATGTGTTGGAGTAATTTATGACCGAATGCATACAAGAGAAATAAAATTTTATGGAGGGCTAGTTCAACGAATGCCATTATATGCCACTGTATTTATGATTTTCATGCTTGGCTCAGTGGGATTGCCTGGAACAAGTGGTTTCGTCGGGGAATTTTTAGTAATTGTTGGTGCTTTTCAATTATCAAGTTTTGTAGTTATTGGTGCGGCTTTTGGAATAATTTTATCTGCAGTTTATATGTTATATCTTTATAAAAGGATTATTTTTGGTACGATTACCAATAATAAATTATTAGAAATATTAGACCTTAATACAAGAGAAAAAATCATTCTAATTCCGCTAGCTATATCTGTCATAATTTTAGGTATTTTCCCAAACATATTTCTGGATCCAATGAGGCTATCACTAGAATTGATAATCACAAATTATGAAATGGCAAATGCTAAATAACATTAATAATATAATTTTTATTCCAGAAATTTTTTTAGCTTTATTTTCATTTATTAGTTTGATTTTTGGTCTATACGTAAAAAAAAATGCATTTAGGCAAACTTCAAACTTTGCAGTTATAATATTATTTTTTACAATAATTCTTGTTTATCTAGACAATTATTCAAATTTTGCTGATTACGAGAATTTGTTTGAGAATTCTTCTTTTATAAGTTTTTTCAAAATTTTAGTACTTTTAGGGTCAATTTCTACTATTATAATTACAAAAGATTATTTTTTAGCAATAAAACTTAAAAATTTTGAAATTCCTATTCTGTTTTTGTTTTCAACTCTTGGAATGATGTTAATGATTTCTTCAAATAATTTAATGTCAATGTATTTGGCAATAGAGTTGCAAAGTTTATCTTTATACGTTGCAGCAGCTATTAAACGAGACTCTGTTACTTCAGCTGAGTCTGGCGTTAAATATTTTATTTTAGGAGCATTATCGTCTGGTATACTTTTATACGGCTGCTCATTGATTTATGGATTTACTGGATCAATGAATTTTAATGAAATAAATTTTTATCTTTTAAATTATGAAAATCTTAATATGGGTTTAATTTTCGGTCTAGTTTTTGTTATGGTAGGCTTAGCATTTAAGGTATCAGCAGTTCCATTTCATATGTGGACACCAGATGTCTATGAAGGAGCACCTAATTCAGTTACAGCTTTTTTTGCAATTGTTCCAAAGATTGCTGGTGTAGCATTAATTTATAGATTTTGCTTAGTTCCTTTTCAAAATTTTTATTTGGATTGGAGTCAAATTGTATTTTTTCTATCTATTGCTTCAATGTTTTTAGGTGCAATTGCAGCTATTGCCCAAACTAATATAAAAAGATTACTTGCATACAGTTCTATAGGGCACATAGGATACATACTGATAGCGTTAATAGCAGCTAATGACAATGCAGTTAAAGCAGCATCAATCTATATGTTTGCATATATGGTAATGAATATTGGAATATTTGCCATAATTCTGTCAATTAAAGTTAAAAATGAATTTTTAATTAATATTTATGAATTAAAGGGATTAAGTAAGTCTAATCCAATCGTTAGTCTCTCTATTTCTATTATCATGTTATCTATGGCAGGCATTCCTCCGTTTATTGGTTTTTTTGGAAAGTTTTACGTTTTCATTGCAGCATTACAACAGGAGTTATATCTTCTTTCTATTCTTGGTGTCTTAGCAAGTGTTATATCTGCATTTTATTATCTTAGAATTATTAAAATTATGTATTTTGATGATAATACTGAAATAATAAATATTTATTTTAAAATCTCTTATCAGGCTAAAATTATTCTTTTTATCAGTTTATTTATTATTATTTTTTTTATATTTTATCCATCATTTTTAATTAATATTTCATCAAATTTAATTTTATAATTAATGACTTTTGAAAAAATTAATTTTTTATTAGAGAAAAATAATTATGATTTTTATTTTTTGGAAAGTGTAGACTCTACAATGTCTGAAATAAAAAAATATAATTTTAAAAGAAATATTTGTCTTATGGCAAATCAACAAACAAAAGGTTTTGGTAGAAGGGGTGCAGTCTGGGAAAGTCCTAAGGGAAATGTATATATATCTATACTTTTCAAAAATATTATAGATATTCAAAATCACTTTTTAAATAATGCTTATACAACTAATATGATTTGCGATGCCATTGATTCAATATGTAAAGTGAGGACTGAAATCAAATGGCCAAATGATATATTAATTAAAAACAAAAAAATTTCTGGAATAATTTCTGAAATATATAATATTAACAATAATACTTTTATCAATACAGGTTTTGGGGTTAATATTATTTCATCTCCAAATTTAGATAATTATCTAACTACAAATATTAATGAATATAAAAAAGGGATTAATAATTTTAGTTTTGTTTTAATATTAATGGAGAACTATTTTAAAAATTTTTATATGTTAAGTGAAAACTCAAAAATGATTTTAGAAAATTACAAATCTAGATTAAAATATTTAGGTACGCATATAAAATTACAAATTAATGATAATTTTTTTAAAGAAGGAATATTTGAAGACTTGAATTCTGACGGTTCGATTATATTAAAATCTAAATCAAATTCAGAGAATATTTATAATGCAAGAATAGTAAGATGATTGTTATAGATGTAGGTAATACAAATATAGTATTTGGGATTTATAATAACCAAAAATTAACAAAAATAATTAGACTCAATACTGAGAAAGATATAACAAAAAAAAATAAATTACTTAATAATTTTTTAAAATCTAAAAAAAAATTTTTTGATAAATCAGATACTAAACTTTGTATTTTATCTTCAGTTGTTCCTTCACTAAATTCAACAATAAAAAATTATTTTTTAAAAAATAAATTTAAATTTCATATTATTACTGCAAAGAATATTCCATTTAATATAAAAATTAATTACAATTTAAATCAAATTGGCTCAGATAGATTGGCAAACTTTATTTATGTTTTTAACAAAAAAATAAAAAATTGCATAATTATTGATTTAGGTACAGCGACAACATTTGATGTAATTAAAAATAATGAATATTTTGGAGGTTTAATTTTTCCTGGCATAAATCTTTCTATGAATAGCCTTATTAAAAACGCAGAATTACTAAAAGCTCCAAAGATTTCTAAATCTAAAAAAGTCGTAAATAGGAACACTTCAGCATCTATACAATCAGGTTTCTATTTTGGTTACTTGCATGCAATAAATGGTATAATAAAGCAAATCATAAAAGAAAATAATTTTAAACCTAAGATATTTATAACTGGTGGTTTGAGTAGTATATTTAGGGATAAAATCCTCTTTAGACCAATATATAAAGAGAATTTAACTTTGGAAGGAATAAGAGAAATAGGAAAAAAATATTTATAATGACTAATGTTTCTGAATTAAATAATTTAAATGATGGACTTCATTTTTTGTCTTTAGGTGGTATTGGCGAAATTGGAGCTAATTGTTATTTATATGGCTGTGATGGAAAATGGATTATGATTGATCTTGGATTATCTTTTGCCGATGAAAAATTTCCAGGTATTGATTTATTGGTCCCAAAAATAGATAATATTGAAAGTCTAGAGAATAATCTTGAAGCAATTATTATTAGTCATGGTCACGAAGATCATGCTGGTGCCGTTGCTTTTTTTGCAAATAAAATTAAATGCCCTGTTTATGCAACAAAATTTGCTAAATTACTTATTGAAAATAGATTAAAAGAGTTCAATGAAGTTGAAAATTTTAATTTACTTGAAATAAATCTTAATAAAAAATTATCTTTTGAAAATTTTAGTCTAGATTTTATACCAACCACCCACTCAATTCCAGAGCCTAGCGCAATTGTTATTTCAACATCTTATGGTTCATTACTTCATACTGCTGATTGGAAAATAGATTATTCACCTACTTTGGGAGATTCTTTTTCTAAAAAAAAATTTGAAAAAATTGGAGGTGAGGGATTATTAGCTCTTATTGGAGACTCTACTAATGCAAATGTGCCAGGTAAATCACAGTCAGAAAATGATGTTAAAGAAGAGTTAGCTAATATATTTTCGAGATTTTCAAATAGAATAGTTGTTACTTGTTTTTCATCAAATATAGCTAGAATGAAAAATATTATTTATGCTGCAAAAAAAAATAAAAGAAAAGTTGCTCTTGTAGGAAGAAGTATTAAGAAAAATATTGAGGCAGCTAGAAAATGTGGTTTCATTGATGATAATGAAGTTTTCATTAGTGAAGATGAGGCTTCGTTTATACCTAGAGAAAATTTAGTTATTATATGTACTGGTAGCCAAGGTGAGAAAAGATCTGCGCTTTACAGAATTTCATATAATTCACATCAGCATTTACATTTAGAGTCTGAAGATGTTGTAATTTTTAGCTCTAGAGATATTCCGGGTAATGAGAAATCAATTAATAATTTAAAAAATTTACTTATTAGACAAAGAGTTGAAATACTTACTGCAGATGATGACCTTGTTCATGTTTCAGGTCATGGATATGCTGACGAAATAAGAGATATGTATAATTGGACAAAGCCCTATTTATCAATACCTGTTCATGGAGAACCTATGCATTTAGAAGCGCATAAGCAATTAAGCTATTCATCACAGGTGCCTTTTACTAAGATTTTAGAAAATGGAAAATGTCTTAAAATTGCACCAGGTGAACCTAAGGTTGTTGGAAAAATTGAAACAGGCAAACTTATTGTTGAAGGTAAAAAACTTTATGACTCAGAGTCTTCTTTTATAAAAGAAAGAAGAAAATATTCATTTGAAGGATTGGCTCTTATTTCATTACTAATTAATTCAAACGACAATTCTATTAATAAAAATATTAAAGTAACTTTTAAAGGTTTACCTTATATTGATGAAGAACAAATAATTCATGATTTCAAATTAATATTCATTGATAGTTTTACTAAACTTAATACTGATCAAAAATCATCAGATAAAATCGTATCTGATATAGTTAAAAACAATTTGAAGAAAATTATGAAAAATTCCTTCCATAAAAAACCAGAAATTGAAGTTCATTTAATAAGATTTTAATGGCAGTTTTTACTTATTTTTTAATTTCTATTCTTATTTGGTGGATTTTATTTTTTATTTTTTTACCACTTAAGATTAAATCTCCAAAAAAAATAGAATCTGGACATGCCAAAAGTGCTCCAGATAAACCATATTTACTCATAAAATTTATAATAACTTCATTATTAACTGTTATAATTTTATTTTTTTTGATTTTATTTGGATTTGATTTATCAAATATATTTAATAAATGAAGTATTCAAATTTTTTTCTTCCAACTCTTAAGGATGTACCATCAGATGCAGAAATTATATCTCATAAATTAATGATTAGAGCAGGAATGATAAAGCAATCTAGCTCAGGTATTTATTCTTGGCTTCCATTAGGTTTGTTAGTCTTAAAAAAAATTGAACATATTGTAAGGGAGGAACAAAACAGAGCGGGAGCTATAGAGCTACTTATGCCAACAATTCAATCCTCAGATTTATGGATTAAATCTGGAAGATATGATGACTATGGTAAAGAAATGCTAAGAATAACTGATCGTAGTGGACGAGAAATGCTTTATGGTCCAACAAATGAAGAATTAATTACAGATATATTTCAATCACATATTAGTTCTTACAAAGATCTCCCTAAAAATTTATACCATATTCAATGGAAATTTCGTGATGAAGTCAGGCCTAGATTTGGAGTTATGAGGGGTAGAGAATTTTTAATGAAAGATAACTACTCTTTTGATCTTAATGAAGAAGAGGCAAAAAAATCATATGATATTATGTTTAAAGCTTATATTAAAACATTTATTAGAATGGGTCTCACACCAATTTCACTTAGGGCTGAGACAGGTCCAATTGGGGGAAACTTAAGTCATGAATTTCAAATACTTGCCAAAACAGGAGAGAGTACTCTATATTATGATAAAAAATTAGAGTCTTTAAATCCAGAAAATATTGATCCTAATGAATTACAATCATTTTATGCTGCAGTTGACGATCAACATGATGAAAAAAACTGCCCAATTCAAAAAAAAGATTTGAAAATTTCAAAAGGTATTGAAGTAGGGCATATATTTTACTTTGGAACTAAATATTCAGAAAAATTAAATGCATATATTCAAGATCAAGATGGAAAAAATATTCCAGTGCATATGGGCTCTTACGGAATTGGTGTTTCTAGACTTGTGGGAGCTATAATTGAAGCTAATCATGATGAAAAAGGTATTCAATGGCCAACTTCAGTTGCACCTTTTAAATTGGCTATTATAAATTTAATGTCAGATGATCAAGATTGTGCCACAAAATCAATGGAATATTATGATTATTTTATGAAAAATGAGATTGAAGTTATTTTAGATGATAGGATTTGTAGTGTAGGTAAAAAATTATCAGATAATGAATTGATTGGAATTCCCTTTCAGATCATAATAGGTAAGAGAGACTTAAAAAATGGTTTTGTTGAATTTAAAAATCGCCTAAATAATAAAGTTGAAAAAATTAAAGTAGATGATGTAACCAATTTTATTAACAATAAATTAAAAATATAAATGTTTTCTAAATCAGAACGATTACTGATTTTTAGGTTTTTATTTTCAAAGAAAACCGATGGTTACATATCTATTTTTGCTTGGTTCTCTATAATAGGTATTAGTTTAGGTGTTGCGGCTGTAATAATAGTTATGTCTGTAATGAATGGGTTTAGGATAGATCTTACAAATAGAATTATTGGATTAAATTCTCATTTGAATATTTTTAGTTTTGATGAAAAAATTAATAATAATGATGCAACTAATATCATGACAAAAATTAAAGATTCATCATTTGTTCAATATTATAAATCATTAGAGACAAATGGATTAATAATAAAAAATAATAATTCTAAAGGTGTTTTAATTAAGGGGTATGATAGTTATGAAAAAGATCATTATCTTTTTAATTCTATTATCCATGGGACTCTAATTAAAAATACTAAAAATCAAATATTAATTGGTGACTCTCTAGCCAATCAAATGAATGCGAAAGTAGGTGATAAAATTAAAATAGCTATACCTAAAACTGATAAAACTATTTTAGGTAATATACCAAGATTTAAGACTCTTGAAATTATAGGTATATTTGATCTTGGCCTATATGAATATGACTCAAATTTAATTTTTGTATCGTCTTCTCTGGTTAGAAAATTACTTTTATATGAAAATAATCATTACAATAAAATTGAATTCTTTGTAGAAAAACCTAATGAAATAGAAAAGCTAAATGAACGGATTAAATCAATTATATCAGGATCAAAATATAATTTTTATTCTATAACTTGGAAGGAAAATAATAGAACTTTGATGAATGCTCTTAAGGTTGAAAAAAATGTGATGTTTATAATATTATCTCTTATTATTCTTGTAGCTTCATTAAATATAATTTCAGGTTTGATAATATTTGTTAAAGAGAAAAATAAAGATATTGGAATTTTAAAAACTATGGGGATGACCAATAATAGCATAGTAAAAATTTTTTTCACAATAGGTATAACAATTGGATTTATTGGTTCCTTATTTGGTTTATTTCTAGGTGTTATATTTAGTGTTAATATTCAATCTATTCAAAGATTTTTAGAAAAAATACTAAATACTAAATTGTTTTCTGAAGAGATATATTATTTGTCATCTCTTCCCTCTAAAATTAGTATTAATGAGATATTATTGATATTAATTACGTCTATTATTATAGCAACAGTTTCAACAATTTTTCCAGCTCTAAGATCTGCTAAAGTTGATCCAATTCAAAGTATAAGAAGTGAATAAAAAAAATTTATTAATTGAAATTTCTGATTTAAATAAGAAATTCATCTTAGAAAACAATAAAAATATTGAACTAATAAAAAATTTGAGTTTCAAATTAAAAATGAATTCGAAAGTATCAATAACAGGCCCTTCAGGATCTGGTAAAACAACATTATTAAATATTATTGGATTACTTGATAGTGATTTTGATGGATTATATTTATTTAAAGGTAAAAATATTTCTTCATATTCAACATTGGAAAAAAATAAACTTAGAGGATTATCAATAGGATTTATTCACCAATTTTTTCATTTAATTCCAGAGTTGTCAGTAATCGAAAATGTTATGCTTCCGATATTGATTAATAGAAATGACAATAAAGCATATGAAATTTCTAAAAAAATTTTATTTGATTTTGGATTAGAAGATAGAATTGATTATAAGCCTCTAAAATTATCTGGTGGTGAACAACAAAGAGTTGCAATAGCTAGATCTCTAGTAAATAATCCAGATGTTATATTAGCAGATGAAATGACAGGCAATCTTGATGAGGAGACTGCTAACAATATTTTTAGTTTTTTTATAAATTATATAGAACAAAATAAAAAAACTTTAGTATATGTTACACATAACAAAAAACTTACATTATTTGCTGATGAAATTTATAATTTTACTAATAAAAAACTTCATTTAAATAATGAATAATACTTTTATTCATTTACGATCATTATCGTCTTATTCATTATCTGAAAGCACACTTAAAATTAGTAATTTAGTATCAAATGCTAAGAAGAATGGCATGCCTGCAATTGCTATAACAGATAATAACAATATGTTTGGAGTGTTTGAATTTGCCCAGGAATGTATACAAAATAATATACAACCTATTATTGGTACTTCAATTAATTTAATAGACATAAAGTATAATAATAAAATATCACAAATTACATTTCTTGTTAAAAATGAAATAGGATATAAAAATTTATTACATTTAAGTTCATTATCGCATCTTAATAATTTCAAAGATATTGGAATTATCTTGGAACAAATTCCAGAATATTCAAAAGGTTTATTTTGTTATATTGGAGGGGAATATAATCCTTTATTATTTTTAAATAAAGAAAATAAAAAAAAAGATATAGATAATTTAATTACTAAGTTAAAAGATATTTTTGGTAATAATTTTTTATTTGAAATTCAAAGAATAAATGACACTGATATTGATAGTTTTGAAAAAAACTTCATAAATTATTCCAAAAAATATGATATTCCACTGATAGGTTCAAATAATATAAAATATGCAGATAAAGAAGATTTTGCTGCACACGATGCTTTACTCTGTATAGCTCAAAAATCTACCATAAATAATTCACAAAGAGATATATCAAATGAAAATATTTATTTTAAATCTTCTGAAGAAATGAAATCTGTTTTTTCAGACATTCCAGAAATCTTTAATAATAATTTAAATATAGCTATTTCATGTACATTTTTTCCAGAGGAAACTTCACCTCAATTACCTAAATTTCAAAATGAATTAAATTTATCTGAAGAGGATTATTTATTAAAAATTTCAAAAAACAGACTAGATGAAATAATTAGAATAAATAATTTAAATGATCCAAAAACTTATATTGAAAGACTTAATTATGAAAATGAAATAATAATTAGAATGGGTTTTGCTGGCTATTTCTTAATTGTATCAGATTTTGTCAACTGGGCAAAAGATAATAATATTCCTGTCGGACCCGGAAGAGGCTCTGGAGCTGGAAGTCTAGCTGCGTGGTCTTTAGGAATTACTGATATTGATCCACTAAAATACAATTTATTATTTGAAAGGTTCTTAAATCCTGAAAGAGTTTCAATGCCTGATTTTGATATTGATTTTTGTCAAACTAGACGAGATGAAGTTATAGAGTATGTAAATCGCAAATATGGATCTGAATGTGTGGCTCATATAATTACTTTTGGAACCTTAGCTCCTAGAGCTGTAGTAAAAGATATAGGAAGAGTTTTAGAGGTTCCATATGGTGAGGTTGACTCATTTTCAAAACTCATTCCTTTTAATCCATCAAATCCTTTAACATTAAGTGACTCAATTAAATCAGAAAGAAGTTTGCAAGAGAGAATTAATAATGATGAAAGAATTTCAAATGTAATAGATGTTAGCTTAAAAATTGAAGGAACTCATAGACACGCATCTACTCATGCAGCTGGCGTTGTTATTGGACATGAAAAAATATCAAAAGTTGTACCTTTATATAAAGATCAAAATACTAATACAAATGCTACTCAATTTTCTATGAAATATGTTGAAAAAGCTGGTTTAATTAAATTTGATTTTTTGGGTTTAACAACACTATCAATAATTAATGATGCTATCAAATTAATAAAATCAAACAAATCTAATTTTTCAATAGAAGAAATCCCTATTGACGATCAGAAAACTTTTGATCAATTAAGTAAAGGAGAAACAGTAGGTATATTTCAATTAGAGAGTAATGGTATGGGAAGTGTTTTACGGCAACTGCAACCAGATAAATTTGAAGAGATTATTGCTGTTGTTGCTTTATTTAGGCCAGGACCAATGGACAATATTCCATCTTTTTGTAATAGAAAACACGGAAGAGAAAAAATTGATTATATCCATTCTATGCTTGAGAGTGTTTTAAAAGAAACTTATGGCATAATCGTTTATCAAGAACAAGTAATGCAAATTGCACAAGTATTGTCTAATTATACTTTAGGTGAAGCAGATTTACTTAGAAGAGCAATGGGTAAAAAAATTCAAAAAGAAATGGATAAACAAAAGTCAAGATTTATAGATGGAGCTGTTCAGAATAGTATCGATAAAAAAGAAGCTTCAAAAATATTTGATTTAGTTGATAAGTTTGCTGGTTATGGTTTTAATAAAAGCCACGCTGCAGCTTATGCTCTAATCTCATATCAAACTGCCTACTTAAAGGCTAATTTTGCACATGAATTTATTACTGCAACTTTAAATTATTCAATTGATAGAACTGATAAGATAATTTTGCTTAAACAAGAAATTGAAAGACTAAATATTCCTTTCTTAAAACCTGATATTAATTTTTCTGAACCTTTATTTTCAATTGAAAATTTGGAAAATAATAAATCAATAAGATTTGGTCTTGCTGCAATAAAGGGTGTAGGAATAAAATCAATTTCTAGTGTTGTTAATGAAAGGAAAAAAAATGGAAAGTTCAACAATATAATAGATTTTATGAAAAGAGTTAATAGAGATGTCATAAATAAAAGACAACTTGAAAAATTGATTCAAGCAGGAGCGTTTGATAGTATTGAACAAAACAGATCAAAGTTATTTTATAATGTACCAAAGTTTGTTGAACTTTATGGTGGAGAAAAAGATTTAAACCAAGACTTACTTTTTGAAGAAAAAGAAGTTACTTTTGATGACAAGAATTTATTTAACCAAAATTATAAACAATGGAAAAATTTAGATATTTTATCTAATGAATTAGAAGTTATTGGTTTTTATTTCTCTGATCATCCTCTAAACTATTACCCTAAGCTATTTTTTGAAATTGAAAAAATAAATAAATTTAAAAATATTATTAATACAAAAGACATACAATCTGTAAAGATATCAGGAGCTATTCTTGATATTAAAGAAAGATCAAATAAGGATGGAAAAAAATATGCATTTATTACAGTTTCAGAAATAGAAACACAATATGAATTAACAATTTTTGGAGAGAATTTATATAAATATAGACCAATATTAAAAGAAGGTAATTTAATAATTTTTTATATCGACATAGTTAGAAATAATTCCGATACTCGATATATAATTAAAAAAGTTTCATCTTTAGATAATAACTTTCGAAACTATAAATTCAAATTTAGCATTTATTCTAATGTTGAAAATATTATTTCAGTAAAAGATAGAGTTTTTGAAAAAACATCTGAAAAAAAGCATGATATAGATCTGTTTATAAACCTGGATGATAAATTGATAAATTTTAATTTTAATAAGTACTCTATTAAATCATATAAAGCTTTAGATGAGCTAAAAAATTCAAAAATACTCGATTATTCATTAGAAACATCTTGAAAATATATTTTTTCTCCAATAAGAGACCTTCAATAATTTAGCACACAGAAAAAACCGGTGTTTTTGTTTCTGTGGAGGTAGAACCGGAGGATAAAATGAATTTACCAGAAATTAAAATAGAAGATCTACTAGAATCTGGAGTCCATTTTGGACATAATGTTAGAAGATGGAATCCAAAAATGAGCCAGTATATTTATGGCGTAAGAAAAAATATTCATATTTTTGATCTAAGAATTACCGTTGACCTTCTTAATAACGCATTAATTAAAGTTCATGAAACAATTAGTAGATCTGGAAAGATACTATTTGTTGGAACAAAAAAACAATGTGAGGATACTGTTAAAGAACTCGCAAGTATTAAAAATAATTTTTTTGTCAATAAAAGATGGTTAGGTGGCACGTTAACTAATTGGAATACTATATCGAATTCGATAAAAAGACTTGAGGAAATTGAAAATTTCCTAAATGACGAAAGTTCATCAAGAAATTTATCCAAAAAAGAATTATTGGATATTTCCAGAGAAAGACAAAAGTTAGATTTAAATATAGGTGGTATAAGAAAATTAAATGGCAAACCAGATCTATTAGTTGTATTTGATGTTTTAAAAGATAGAATTGCAGTATTAGAAGCTAAAAAGTTAAATATTCCAGTAGTAGGTATTGTTGACTCAAATGCAGATCCTGATTTAATTGATTATGTTATACCTGGTAATGATGATGCTTTAAGATCAATAAACTTATATAAAAAATATTTTATTGAAACTATTGAGGATGCTTCAAACTTTGAGGATATAAATCCTAAAGACGAAGTTAGTAAAGACAAATAAAATATAGGAGCTCATATAAATGGAAAGTGCTAATCTAATAAAAGATTTAAGAAATAAAACCGGTGCTGGATTTTTAGATTGTAAAAATGCTTTATCAGAAACAAATAATAATTTAGATGAAGCAATAGAATACCTTAGAAAAAAAGGACTAGCTAAAGCTTCTAAAAAATCATCAAGAGAAGCTAACGAGGGCGCTGTTGGTATTTATTCAAATGATAAAATCATTACAATTATTAAAGTAAATAGCGAAACAGACTTTGCAGCAAAAAGTGATACATTCTTAAATTTTATAGATCAGTTAGGTAATTTAGTAATTAAAAATAATAATTTAAACATGAATAGAGAAGATTTAATGAATCTTAATTTTGAAGATAATTCTGTTTCAGATTATTTTAAAAGTATGATTGCCAAAATTGGTGAAAACTTAGTTTTGAATGAATTATTGATATTTCCTAACCAGAATAATAATTTTTCTTTTTACATTCATAATAGTTATAGAAATAATATTGGAAAAATTGTTTCTTTCATTCTTTATAAAACTGATGATAATAAAGATGAGATTAAAAATTTATCAAAAAATTTATGTATGCATGTTGCAGCTATGAAACCAGAGTCAATAGATATATATGATTTAGATACTAAAATTATAGATAATGAAAAAAAAATACAAAAAGAATTAATTTTAAGTTCTGGCAAGCCTGAAAAAATAGCTGAAAAGATACTAGATGGAAAGATGAATAAATTTTATTCAGAAGTAACACTTCTAAATCAAAAATATATACTTGATCAAGAAAAGTCTGTTAAAGAAATAATTAAAAATTTTTCTGATGATTATAATTATGAAATTACTTCTTTCCAAATAGTAACTTTGTAAATGTCTAAAAGAATATTATTAAAAATATCTGGTGAGTCTTTAATGGGTAAGGCTGATTATGGAATTGATGTTTCAACAATCAATAAAATCTCAAATGAAATAAAAAAGGTTTATAAAAAAAAATATCAAATTTGTCTTATAATTGGTGGTGGAAATATTTTTAGAGGAATTAAAGGAGCATCAGAAGGAATAGATCGATCTACATCTGATTATATGGGTATGTTGGCAACTGTGATGAATGCTCTTTCACTTCAAAGCAGTTTAGAAAAGATTAAAGTCCCAACAAGAGTTCAGTCAGCAATTTCAATGTCACAAATAGCTGAGCCATATATAAGAAGAAGAGCTATTAGGCATTTGGAAAGAAATAGAATAGTAATTTTTGCAGCTGGAACGGGTAATCCATTTTTCTCAACGGATACTGCTGCTAGCCTTCGAGCTTCTGAATTAGATTGCAGCTTTATTATTAAGGCTACAAAAGTTGATGGTATTTATGATAGTGATCCATTAAAAAATTCTAAAGCTAAATTAATTAAAAAAATTTCATATAGCGATGTTATTAACAAAAATCTTAAAGTTATGGACTTAACAGCAATAAGTTTAGCAAAAGATACAAAAATACCCATTTATATCACTAATATTTTTAAACCTAACTCATTAATTAATGTTTTGAATGATAAGGGATCATATAGTAAAATTAGTTAAATAATTATGGAACAAATTGAAAAAAAAATGAATACAGCAATCTCTCATTTTGAAAAAGAGCTAAATTCTTTAAGAACATCTAGAGCTAACCCTTCAATGTTAGATAATATTACTGTGGATGCATATGGTGCAAAAACTCCATTAAATCAACTTGGTAATATTTCCATACCAGATTCTAGTACAATAACTATTCAAGTTTGGGACAGCACACTTACAAAAACTATTGAGAATGCAATTGTAGATTCAAATTTAGGTATCAATCCTCAAATTGATGGACAATTAATAAGACTACCAGTACCTAAACTAAGTGAAGAAAGAAGACAGGAATTAACAAAAATTGCTTCAGAGTATGCTGAAAAATCAAAAGTCGCAATAAGAAATATAAGAAGAGATTTTATAGAAAATAGTAAAAAAGAAAAAAAAGAACTAAACTTATCTGAAGATGATCTAAAAAAAACACTTGATAATATTCAAAAAAATACGGATGAAAATATTGGAAAAATAGATAAAATTTTAGAGTCAAAAAAAAATGATATTTTGAAAGTCTAGAGTTGGGTAATAATCAATTAAGTCATGTTGCTTTTATTTTAGACGGTAATAAAAGATGGGCAGAAAAAAATAATTACTCAAAAGTAGAAGGATACAAAAAAGGTTTTGAAAATATTAAAAAAATAGTTGACCATACATTATCATTAAAAATTTCAAATCTAACTCTATTTACTCTTTCATCAGAAAATTTCAATAGACCTTCGTTGAATATTATTTATGATATTATTTATAATAATTTTTCTAAATTATTTGATGATTTAGTTACTAAAAAAAATATTAAAATTAAAATTTTTGGATCTAGAAAAAATCTACCAAAGAAAATTATAGATATATTTTATGAAGCTGAAAATTTTCACTCAACTAATAACTCTTTAAATTTAAATATAGCTTTTAATTATGGCTTTAAAGATGAAATAACACAAGTTCTCAAAGAATTTAAAAAAAAAATTAATACATTAAATTTAGAAAATGAATTAGAAATTAAAGAATTGTTTAGTTTGGGCTTAATTGACGATCCAGATATTTTAATTAGAACTGGTGGCTATAAAAGATTAAGTAATTTTATTATGTATAATTTAACGTATACCGAATTATTCTTTACTAATACTTTATGGCCAGAATTTTCGATAAATGAATATGATAATATTATTAAAGATTATACGAATATAAGTAGAAAATATGGTTTACAGTAGTTTAATAAGTAGGTTTTTTGTTTCAATTTTTTTTTTATTTATTTATTTATTATTATCTTTAATAAAATTCGAGTATATTTTATTTTTAGCTTTAGCTATTTATTTGCTAATATTTTATGAAGTTATAATTAATTTTATTAAATTAAAATTAATAATTTCTTTATATTTAATAATTTCATTGTTTTTCTTATATTCTATTGATTTTAAACAAGAATTTTTAGTAAATTTTAATTTAATGATTTTGATAATTATTTCATTTGATATTTTTTCTTTTTTTATTGGAAAAGCAATTGGTAAAAATAAAATATTTGGTAAAATTAGTCCTAACAAAACATTAGAAGGGTTAATAGGTGGTATTTGTTTTTCTGTTTTGATTAGTGTTATTTATATATATTATTTTCATTTAGATTTTACTTATTTAATTTTTATTTTCGTTTCATTAATTATCTTTTCAGCACTTTTAGGTGATATAATTGAATCTTATTTTAAAAGAAAAAATAATATTAAAAACTCTAGCAGTTTATTACTAGGCCACGGTGGTTTTTTCGATCGTTTTGATAGCTTTATTTTGTCTATAATTACATACTCAATATTTTATAAAATAATATGAATATAAATCTTTATGGATCTACAGGACAAATAGGACAAAAAACGTTAAATATAATTAAAAAATATTTTCCCCAATTAAAAATTAACCTATTATGTGCAAATTCTAATGTTTCACTTTTATTAAAACAAATAAAAATATTTAAACCTAATTATATTTATTTAGATAATCAAAATGCTGCAAAAAAACTTAAATCTAATTTACCAAATAATATTGAATTATTAAACTTTAATGAACTTAAAAATTATTTGAAAAAATCAAATTCTGATTATTCTATTCTTGCAGTGTCTGGATATAAATCTTTATATTATCTTGAAGACATTGTTAATAATACAAAAAATTTAGGAATAGTTAGCAAAGAAGCAATAGTATCTGCAGGACATTTATTTAGAAAAAAAAAATATTTCAATAAAACCAATATATTTCCTTTAGACTCAGAGCATTTTTCTTTATTTGAAAATTTTAAATCTATTAATTATTTTAAAAATATTAATAAAGTTATAATTACTGCTTCTGGTGGACCATTTTATAAGAAAAATTTTAAAAGTTTAAAAAATATTAAATTTCAAGAAGCAATTAAACATCCCAAATGGAAAATGGGATATAAAAATAGTATTGATTCAGCTACATTAGTTAATAAATGTTTAGAAATAATTGAGACGCATTATTTATTTAATATTCCTTACAAAAAAATAGATGTTTTGATTCATCCCCAAGCTTTAATTCATTCAATAGTTGAAAAAGATAATTTTACAATTTCTCTCAATATGTTCAAAAATGATATGTCCATACCTATAATAAACTTTTTATCAAAATCTAATAATTATAAAAAAATTAATAATAATAAATTATTTTCTTCATATTCAGATTTTGATTTTATGGAGGTTAATAATAAAAATTTTCCAATATATAAATATTTTAATGATTTGGATAAGACAAATCCTTCAAATTTAATAAAATTTAATGTTGGTAATGAATTAGCAGTAAATTTATTTAAAAATAATATTATAAAATATACAGATATTTACAAAATAATTAAGAAAGTTGGATCTTTAAATTTGTATTCTTCATTAAACAATATTAAAGATGTAATTAAATATCATGAGCAGATTGAAGAAAAAATTAAAATATTACTTAAAAAATATATTTAGTATTTTATTTTTATTAATTATTTCTCAAAAACTGTTCTCAAATGAAATCCAAATCCAAATCCAAGGTAATAATTTTACTGATGATGATGTTATATTATCTTTAATTGAGGATAAGCCAGTTGTTATTTCTGAGTCATATTCAAATTATCTTCTTAAAACTTTAGATAATTCGATGCTTTTTGAAAATGTATCAGTTAATATTGAAGATAATACTTATTTAATTTCAATAACGGAATATCCAAATATCAACAAGATATATTTTAAAAAAAATGACAGATTGAAAGATGAAGAGTTACTTACTTATTCTCAGCAATTAAATTTAATTAATCTTAATCCAATATCAATTAATAACTATATAGATGAAATTAAAAATATATACTCAACATTTGGTTATAATAATATTCAAATAAATTTCTCAGAAAAGATATTTGAAAATACAAATACAGCTGATTTATATTTTGAAATAAATGAGGGTAGTATTACAAAAATAAAAAATATTTATTTTGAAGGTAATTTATCATTAGATAACCAAGAATTAAAATCAAGAATAAAATCTAAAACTAAAACATTAATTAATATATTTGCTAATAACAATTTTAAATTATTTGAAATTGAAAATGATGTTCGTTTACTAAATAATCATTATAAAAATAAAGGATTTATCGATATTAAAATTGATTATACAGTTGAATATTTAGAGTCTAATAAAGTAAATATTTTTTTTAAAATTAATGAGGGTCATAAATATTCTTTTAATGAAGTTTCTATTCTTGATAATAAAAAAATACTTAATAATGCGATTGAAAATGATATTATTCAACTTATAAATAAAAATATTAAGAAAGATGAAAATTTTTCTTTCACCAAAGTTCTTGACTTAGAAAAATCTATATCTGATATAATTTTAAATAATGGTATTGAATTATTTGAAATTACTGTTTCAGATAAAAAAGATGATAAAAAAATAAACATTTTATATAATATACTCTCAATAAAACCTAGATATGCAAATCAAATTAATATTTATGGAAACTCAAGAACTTTTGATAATGTTATAAGAAGAGAAATAGAGATAGCTGAAGGTGATGTAATAAATAAATCACAATTACAAAGAATACAGAATAAATTAAACTCATTGAGATTATTTAAATCTGTTAAGATTGTAGAAAATGAATTAAGTGAAAATTTATCTGATATTGAAATAAATGTTGAAGAAACACAAACTGGAACAGTAAATGCTGGACTTTCTGTAGGAACTATTGACGGTCTTGGACTTGTTGCTGGATTAAGCGAAAGAAATTTTTATGGAACAGGTAGATCAGTTAACGCACTTTTAAATACCACCGATAATAAAACGCAATTAACATTAGAAACTACAGATAGACTTAATTCGGAAAATAATGTTGATATAACTTACAGAACTAATTTCAAACAAGAAGATTTTGCATTAGCTAGTTCTTATAAACTTGATACTTTTTTAACTGGTGTAGGTATTGCATATAAATTAAATCAAAATTTACGACATTCAATTGATATTAATTATATTTTAAAAGATTATAAAGTCACTAATCTATCAACTGTAGCAGACTCAATTGGAAGATCTTCAGGAGCAAATGCAAGTTTTGTTTTAAAGAATAATCTTTTTTATAATACCCTTAATTCAATCATGGTTCCAAAAAATGGCCAATATATTAATTATTCAAATTTTATAGAAACACCTCAAAGTTCAAATAATGGATCTTTTAAAAATGTTGTTACTTATAAGAATTTTAAAAATTTTGATAAGAATATACTCTCTTTTCAAGCTAGAATTGGTAATATTTTTTCATTAAGTGATAATGATATACTTACTGATGATAAATTCTCTCTTGGAGGTAAGTGGTTGAGAGGGTTTGATACCTATGGCGCTGGTCCAAGAAACTCTCGTACATCATATGTGGGTGGAAATAATTTATTTGTTACAAAAATTGATTTCTCTAGAGAAATTACTCTAAATTCAGATTTTCCTTTATATTTTAATATATTCAATGATTATGGATTATTATGGGAAAATAAAACTAAACCTACTAACGATGATTCTAATTTAAGATCCTCTGCTGGTTTTGGTATAAAATATTATTCACCAATTGGACCAATAGGTTTTACTTGGGGATTCCCAATAATGGATGAAGAATATGATATTAAAAGAATGTTTTTATTTTCAATTGGAAACATAGATTGATCAGAATATTAATATCTGTATTTCTATTTTCTCTTTTATTTACTAAAAGTTTATTTTCAAATAATATCGCAGTAGTTGACATTGAAGAAATAATTAATTTAAATGAGTATTATATAAAAATAAATAAACAAATAGACGAAGATCAAAAGAAAAATTCTGATTTTTTATTAAATAATGAAAAAAAATTAGATTATTTACGTAAAGAAATTGAAGATTCTAAAATTATATTAGATGAAAATGAAATAAATAAAATGATTATTCATTACAACACAGAATTGGATACTTTATCAAATCAAATCGACACCTTTAATGCGCACTATCAAGTACAAATTATTGAGATAAGAAAAATAATATTAAAAGAAATAATTGTATTAGCAGAAAAATATGCTAAAAATAATGATATTGATTTGATATTAGACTCAACAAGCTACTTGATTGCTTCAAATGCTATAAATATAACAAATATTTTAAAAAAAGAATTAGAAAAAATTAACTTAAATTTGGAATTCGAAAAATTTGAAAACGATTAAATATTCAGACATAGTTGTTAGATTAAATCAAAATTTAATTGAAGTTAAATCAGATATCAAAGATGATGAAGAATTCAGTGGAATAAACTCATTATTAAATGCTCAAAAAGAAGATATTTCTTTTTTTTCTAATATTAAGTATGTCGATAATTTAAAAATATGTAAAGCAAAAGCTTGTTTGATAAATTCAAATTACATAAAATATCTTCCTGATAATTGCAAATCAATAATAGTTAAAGATCCTTATCTTGCTTTTGCTTGTTTAACTGAGCTATTTAATATTTTAACAATTAAATCAAATGGTATTATATCTGAATATGTCAATTTAAATAAAAAGTGTAAAATTCATGAAAATGTACAAATTGACTCATTTACAAATATCGGACCTAATACTGAAATATTTAATGATGTAATAATAGGATCAAATGTTAATATAGGTCCTGATGTTGTGATAAATAATAATTCCATTATCCATAATAATGTTACAATTTCTAATTGTATTATTGAAGAGGGTTGTGAGATAAAACCTGGTGCTCGAATTGGATCTGCTGGTTTTGGTTTTGAAGAAAAAAGTAAGAAAAAAATTATACATATTGGGAATGTTATTATTTCTAAAGGCTCTACAATAGGATCTAACACAACTATTGATAGAGCTGTTTTTGATAGTACAAAAATTGGTGCATTTTCTCAAATAGATAATTTAGTTCAAATTGCTCATAATGTTGAAATTGGTAATCACGCTATTATTGCTGCTCAGGTTGGAATTGCTGGGAGCACAAAAATTGGCAATAATATAAAAATAGGTGGTCAATCAGGATTAGCCGGACACTTAAATATAGGTAATAATGTTACAATTGCTGGCAAAAGTGGTGTAACAAAAAATATTGAAGATAATAAAGTTGTTGCTGGATTTCCAGCTAAGGATATTAATGAATGGAAAAGAGATATAATAAAAATAGGTAAATTAAATGATATTAGAAGTAAATGATATAAAAAAATTAATTCCTCATAGGGAGCCTTTTTTATTTGTAGATAAATGTGAAATAAAAATACCAGGTGAGCACGGTGTTTCTTATAAAAAATTTAATGAAAATGAATATTTTTTTAAAGGACACTTTCCAAATAATCCTATTGTCCCAGGTGTAATTTTAGTTGAGGCTATGGCTCAAACAGCAGGTATTGTTGTTTCTTATCTTTTAAAAGAATATTCAGAAAAGTCAGTATTATTTATGAGTGTCAATAAAGCAAAATTTAGAAAACCTGTTTTACCAAATGATGAGGTTGAGTTTGAAGTAAAGATCTTGAATAAGGTAAGAGATGTATACAAATTTTATGGAATTTGTTCTAAAAATAATATCAAATTAAGTGAATCAGAATTCTCTGCAATGATAAGATATAAGTAATAATTTGTAATAAATAAATTATTCAAAAAATTTATTAATATTTTAAGAGAAATTTGTGATACATCCTACATCAATAATTGCAAAAAGTGCTGAAATTGATGAGAGTTCTTATATTGGACCATACTGTATAGTAGGTGATAATGTACAAATTGGCAAAGATAACAAGCTCATCTCTAATGTTTCAATTGTTGGTAATACTTTCATAAAAGATCAAAATACTTTCTTTCCTTTCTCTTCCATTGGTTCCGCACCACAAGATTTAAAATATAATAATGAAAAATCTTATCTTGAAATTGGAAGTAACAATAAGTTTAGGGAAAATGTAACAATTAATCCAGGTACAGAAGGAGGGGGTTTAAAAACTACAATAAAAGATAATTGTTTATTTATGGTTGGCTCACATGTTGCTCATGATTGTAAAATAAATTCAAATGTTATCTTGGCTAATAATGCAACTCTTGCTGGTCATGTTCATATTGAAAATAATGCAATTTTAGGAGGTAATTCAGCTGTCCATCAATTTGTTAGAATAGGAAAATATGCAATGATTGGCGGAATGAGCGGTGTTGAAAAAGATATAATACCCTATGGATTGTACACAGGAATCAGAGAAAATTTAAAAGGTATTAATTTAATTGGTTTGAAAAGAAAAGGTTTAGACAATTCATCAATAAACTTAATTAATAAAACAGTTAGAAAAATATTTAATAATAAAGAAGCAATAATTAACAATATTTCAAATTTAGAAAAAAAAGATAGAGAATTAATTGAAATTCAAGAAATAATTAAATTTATTACTGATCGCCCTAAAAGAGGACTCTGCTCTTTAGAAAATGAATAAAATAGGTCTAATTTCTGGAGATGGAAATTTGCCAATCAATATTGGCACAATTCTTAAAGCTAATAATTTTGATGTTACTTATTTATTATTGAAATCAATTAAAAATAAAGAAATATATAAAAATGAGAAATATTTTATAATCGATATTATTTCTATTAAAAACATAATTAATATTTTAAAAAAAAATAATATTCAAAAAATTATATTTGCAGGTAGCTTAAGAAGGCCTAGTATTAGTGATTTAGGTTTTGATTTAGAAACAATAAAATTAGCAAAAAAATTGTTCTTAGAAAAAAAAGGTGATAATAATTTATTAATTTCAATTAAGAATTATCTTCAATCAAAAGGATTTATATTTTTTAATTGGACAAAATATTGCTCAGAATTATTTTCTGTTGATGAATATATAAGTTCTATAAAACCTTCAAAATTAGCAAAACTAAATTTTGCTAAATCAAAATTAATTTATAAATATTTTAAAAAAATAGATGTTGGTCAATCAATGATAATTCAAAATCAACTAGTTTTAGGGTTGGAGGCAATTGAAGGAACTGACAAATTAATTGAAAGATGTTCTCATTATAAAAGAAAGGGAGATAAAGGCATTATTGTAAAGTTTAGTAAAAAAAATCAAAGTTCCATAATTGATATTCCACTTATAGGATTAGACACAATTAAAGCTATAAAAAGTTTTAATTATGAAGGCATTTTTTTAGAAAAAAATAAATGTCTTATTATTGATAAAAAAGAAGTAATTAATTATGCAAACAAAAATAAAATATTTATATCAAGCATGGATTTAAATTGAAAAAAAAGAATATTTTTATTTGCAGCACAGAACAATCTGGTGAAAATATATCTTTTAATATTCTTTCAAGATTAGATTTGCAAAATATTAATGTTGATGGTGTTTCAGGAAAGCGTTCTGAAAAATATTTAAATAAAAAATTTTATGATATTTCAAACTTTAAATCAATTGGATTAGTCGAAGTAATATTATCACTTTCGAAATATGTGAAAATGATAAAATTTTTAAAAAAACAAATTATAAATAATGATTATGATTTAATTATTTGTATAGATTCACCAGATTTTAATTATCAATTAGTAAAATCATTAAGAAAGAATAATTATTCAAAAAAAATTATACACATTGTTGCACCTACTGTATGGGCATGGAGACAAGGAAGAGCAAAAAAATTTGCAAATCTATATGATGAAATATTTCTTTTATTTGATTTTGAAAAAAAATATTTTCAATTTCCTAATATTTCAACAACATTTGTTGGCCATCCAATTTATCATATTAAAAAAAGAATTAACAAAAATTCATATAAATATATTTCTTTTTTACCAGGAAGTAGAGAGAATGAAATAAATAAATTATTTAAATATTTTGATGTTCTAGAAAATTATATTTTTACCAATAAAATTAATTTGAAAATATTTATACCTACATTACCACATCTTAAAGATATAATTATTAAAAAAACTAAGTATTGGAAAACTGAAACTTTGATCTCAAATGAATTTGAAAAATTTGATAGTTTTTATGATGATGTTTTAATAAGTATAACCTGTTCTGGTACAGCTAGTTTAGAGATAGCTAAAAGAAATATTCCTCAAATAATAATCTATAAACTGAATTTTATAACCGAAATAGTTCTTAAATTATTTATAAAAGTTAAATATGCATGCATAATAAATATTGTTAGTAATAAGATGATTATTCCTGAAATAGTTAATTCTAATCTAACTAATAGCAAACTAATAAATGCGTTTAAAAAAATATTAAATAATGAACAAGAACAAAATACACAAATAAAAAATATAAACTATTATCTAGCTTCTATTGAGTCCAGTCAAAGTCCATATGATATTAGTGTTAAAAGAATATTATCTTTAATTTGAATTATTTTTTCCAAAGCCAGTTAAATATAGATTTTTTCTCTCTTGAGTCTTCAATTTGATATTCTCTACTTTTGTATCCAGTATATAGTTGTCTTGGTCTTCCAATTTTATTTATTGGATCTTCAATCATTTCTTTCCACTGTGAAATCCATCCAACAGTTCTTCCTATAGCAAATAATACAGTAAACATACTTGTAGGGAAGCCTAGAGCTTTTAAAATTATTCCAGAGTAAAAATCAACATTAGGAAACAATTTTTTTTCTATAAAATATTCATCTTTTAAGGCAATTTTTTCTAGTTCAATTGCTATTTTTAATAAAGGATCGTCTAGTTTATTTAATTCCTTGAGAACTTCGTGAGCACTTTCTTTCATTACTTTTGCTCTTGGATCATAATTTTTATATACTCTGTGTCCGAATCCCATCAATCTAAACTGGTCATTTTTATCTTTAGCTTTATTAATATATTCTTGAATATTAGACACATCACCAATTTCTTCTAACATTTTTATAACAGCTTCATTAGCTCCGCCATGAGCAGGTCCCCAAAGTGATGCAATACCAGCTGCAATACAAGCAAATGGATTTGCACCTGATGATCCAGCTAATCTAACAGTTGACGTAGATGCATTTTGTTCATGGTCAGCATGGAGCATAAAAAACCTATCCATTGCTTTTACAATTTTAGGACTTATTTCGAAATCTTCTGATGGTACTGAAAAAGTCATGTATAAAAAATTTTCAGCATAAGATAAATCATTACGAGGATATACAAATGGTTGACCAATAGAGTATTTATATGCCATTGCACCAATTGTTGGAATTTTTGCTATTAATCTGTGGCATGCAATCATTCTTTGATTAATATCTGAGAAATCTGTACTATCATGATAAAAAGCAGATAAAGCTCCCACAACTCCTACCATAATAGCCATAGGATGTGCATCACGTCTAAAGCCTCTATATAAATGAACAAGCTGTTCATGAAGCATAGTGTGATTTGTAATTACATCTTTAAACTTCTTTTTATCCTCTGGAGAGGGAAGTTCACCATGTAATAATAGATAACAAACTTCCAAGAAATCACTTTTTAATGCTAGGTCATGTATGTCATAACCTCTATGACGAAGTATACCCTTATTTCCATCTATATAAGTAATGCCTGATTCACATGAAGCTGTAGAAGTAAAACCTGGATCAAAAGTAAATAAGCCTGTTTCTTCATATAATTTTCTAATATCAATAACATTTGGCCCTTCTTTACTATCTATAATTGGTAATTGATAAGATTTGCCAGTTTCATTATTAAATAATGTAAACTGTTTATTATCTATTTTTTTATCTTCAAAATCAGCCATAATTAATTTTTCTCTATATATTGATTTAGCCTATCTATTGAATCTTTTTTACCTAAAATAAGAAAAATATCAGAAATAGATGGACCATTATAGCTGTTTGTCATTAAAAATCTAATAGGTTTGCCCAAAATTGGAAATTTAATATTTTTTAAATTCAGAAAATCAGAAATAGTATTTTGAATATTTTCTCTATCCCAATTATCAATATTTGAAATGGAGTTTAAAAAGTCTTTGTATAAACTTTTAAATTCATCACTAAATACTTCATTTTGGTCAAGTTTGAAGTTTTTATCAAAATAGACATCTACAATATCAAGAATTTCTGCAAAATTATTTAAATCTTTTTTATATACCTCAAAGATTGTTTTTATTTTATTTTCATTTTTTAAAATTAAATCTTTTAATTTTTTATTATTTTTACAATATTCTAAGAATTTATTTAAACCTGATTGGTTTCTTAAGTAATAATTATTAAAAAAATTCAATTTTTTATAACTAAATATACTTGAAGATTTAGATAATTTTGTAATTTCAAATTTTTCTATAATTTCATTTATATCTATTAATTCATTTTCTTTACCTGGAGACCAGCCAAGTAATATTAAATTATTTATTATAGCTTCAGGTAGGTATCCCTTTTCTTTAAAATCTAAAACATCAACAGCTCCATGCCTTTTTGAAAGCTTTGAACCATCTTCTCCGTGTATCAATGGTATATGAGCATATACTGGTGAATTCCAATTTAAATATTTGTATATATAATTTTGTCTGAAAGTATTATTTAAATGATCGTCTCCTCTAATTATAAAATTAACACCTAAATCATTGTCATCAACCACAACTGATAACATATATGTTGGTGAATGATCCTTTCTTAATAATATAAAATCATCGATTTCCTTATTTAATACTTCCACATTTCCTTGGATTTTATCTTCTATCTTTAAACTTCCATCATCAGGAATTTTTATTCTAATAACAAAACCTTCTTTCAAATCTTGGACTTCACTATTAATTTTACATTCTGTACATATTTTTTTAGATAAATTTTTATTAGATTTAATTAGCTCTCTTTGTGTTTTAAGCTTTTCCTCTGAACAAATGCATTTATAAGCAAATTTATTTTCTAATAACTTGTTGGCAATTTCTTGATGTCTTTTTATTCTTTTTGATTGAATTTGTATTTCATTTTCCCAATTTAAACCTAGCCATTCTAATCCCTTTAGAATATTTTGACTAAATTCAGATCTAGATCTTTCTTTATCGGTATCCTCAATTCTGATATAAAATTTTGATAAGGGATTTTGTTGATTTACTATAAAGTTAATCAAAGCTGTTCTGGCACTTCCAATATGCAAGTTACCAGTAGGAGATGGTGCAAATCGAGTAATAATTGGTGTCATCTTTTTATAAAGATAACTATTAAATATATTTTCTTATAATTCCAGATAAAGTACCTTGTACTTGTATTTCACCAACTTTATACTCTTTTGTTTGATATGATTGGTTTGCTGGTATTAAAATAACTTTATCTTTATCAAATTTAATAGTTTTAAGAGTTACCTCATTATCTTGAGTTAAAATTGCAGCAATTTTACCATTTTCAACATTATTAGTTTTACGAATTACAGCTATGTCTCCATCAAAGATACCTTCATCAATCATTGACAACCCTTTTACTTTTAATCCAAAGTATTTTGCATTTGGAGAAGTCATAGAAACAGGGACAGAAATAAAGTCATTTGTATTTTCTATTGCCTCTATTGCTTCACCTGCAGCAATTGCACCTATCAATGGAATATTGATACTATCTATAGAGATATTATTTTTAATTTCTTTATCAACAATTTCCATTGCCCTAGCTTTATGTTTCAAACGTTTAATAAATCCTCTTTCTTCAAGACTCGAAATAAGTCTATGAATCCCAGATTTAGATTTAAGGTTAACGGCTTCTTTCATTTCTTCAAATGAAGGGGAAATTTGGTTATTTGAAATATATTCTTTTAAATAATCAAATAATTCTTTTTGTTTTTTTGTTAACATAATTGTTCTATATATGTTCTTTAAGATCAAAACAAGAACAAATATAAAAATATATATATTTCAATTAGTTATATATTAGATTTACCACCAGTTTTTGAAACAAGATGTATATTTTGTATTTTAATTTTTTTATTTAAATATTTACACATGTCATAAATTGTAAGACAACTAATTGTAACTGCAGTTAAAGCCTCCATTTCTACACCAGTAGTTGAATGAGTTTTGACAGTACTTTTAATAATTAAACTAAATCCTTTATCATTTTTTTTAACATCAATATTTATATGATTAATAGGAATATTATGACACAAAGGTATTAATCTAGATGTTTCTTTTGCCCCCATTATTCCAGCAACAATAGCAGTCTTTTCTAGGTTTCCTTTTTTGGTTTTAAAAGAGTTTATCTTTTTGTATGTTAGTTTATCAAATTTTATTTCACCAGAAGCAATTGCTATTCGTTCTGTAATATCTTTATTAGATACATCAACTATATAAGGATTGCCTTTTTTATTAATGTGATTCATTTAAAAGTAATTCTCCAATTTTTTTTTCTTTATCTTTGGATTTTAACAAACTTTCTCCTATTAAAAAATTATAAATTCCTGCTGAATTGAATTTTTTAATATCATCTGAAGTTTTTATGCCACTTTCTGCAATTAAAATAAAATCATTTGTTAAATTTTTATTCAAATTAATTGAATTATTTAAATTTATTTCAAGATTTTTAAGATTTCTATTATTAATTCCAATTATTGGGTAATCTAATTTAATAGCTCTTTTAAGTTCTTCTTCATCATGTACTTCAATTATACAATCTAACTTTAATTCATTTGCAAAATTAATAAAATCTATTGCTTGCTCATCTGATAATATTGATAAAATCAATAATATACAATCCGCTTGATAAATTTTACTTTCTAAAATTTGATATTTATCAATAATAAAATCCTTTCTTAAAATTGGTAAATTAGTTTTCTTTTTAACTAAAGATAAATGGTCAATATTACCTAAAAAATATTTATTTTCTGTTAAAATTGACAATGCTTCAATACCTGACCTTTCATAAATAATAGCAATATCTTCAGGGATATAATCTGAAATTATTTCACCGGCACTTGGACTTTGTTTTTTTACTTCACCAATTATAAGATTTTTTTTATTCTTTTGAGCAGAAATTAATATTTCTTTAAATTCGCGTTTTTCTAATTTTGGGGAAATTAATTTTTCTAATGTCTTAAAAGAACATCTTTTTTTTGTTTCTTCTAATTCCTTAGATTTATCATCACAAATTTTTTGTAGTATATTACTCATTCAATTAATGAGTTTACAAAATCTTTTGTAATTCCTTCTTCAATAACTTTTTTTGCTAATTCAAAACTTTCTTTTAGGTTTTTTGCTATATTAGATAAATATATTGCTGCGCCAGCATTAATTTCAACAATATTTTGGAATTTTTTATAATCACCGTTTATCATTTTATTAAAGCAGCTAGCATTATATTCTGGATCACCACCTTTTATATCTTCTAATTTAATTAAATCATATCCATATTCTCTTGGATCGAAAATATATTCGAAAACCTTATTATCCTTCAATTCATTTATATAAGTATTATCAGATAAACTAACTTCATCTAAACCATCTAATCCATGAACAACCATAGCTTTTTCAGAACCTAGATCTCTTAGGCAATTACAATGTATCGAAACTAAATCTTTAGAATAAACACCTAAAAGTTGTTTACTTGCTGCAGCTGGATTAGTTAGTGGGCCTAATAAATTAAAAATTGTGCGTGTACCTAAATTTTTACGAACGTTAATTACGTTTTTCATTGCTGAGTGGTGATTTTGAGCAAATAAAAAACAAAAATTTTTTTTTGATAGTGAATTTTCTAATTCTTCTAAATTACTTGAAATCTTATAACCAATTTTTTCAAGCATATCTGCGGAACCTGATTTCGAACTAACTGAACGATTACCATGCTTTGCTATAGTTACACCAGCACTTGCTGCTACTATTGCTGCACTTGTAGATATGTTTAATGTATCTTTCATATCTCCTCCAGTTCCACATGTATCAATAGTATTCTGTGGAGAATTTATTTTTAGAGATTTCTCTCTCATTACTTTAGCAGCACCAATAATTTCTTCTTTTGTTTCACCTTTTAACTTTAATCCAATGAGTATGGATGTAATTTTAATATCATCTAATTCTCCATTCATAATTTTATTGAATATATGCATACTCTCTTCAACATTCAGATCTTGTTTTTCTAGAATTTTATTTAATATTAAAATATGATTCATTATTTAGCTAAGTTTAAAAAATTTTTTAAAATAATCTTTCCAGTATCAGTACCTATGCTCTCTGGATGAAATTGTAGACCAAATATTGGTAATTTTTTATGAGCAATACCCATAATAATCTTATTATTTGTTTCAGCAGTAATCACAAAATCTTTAGGCATAGACTTTTTATCAATTATAAGAGAGTGATACCTAGTTGCTTTAAATTTTTTTTCTACATTTTTAAATATAGAGTGACCAAAGTGATTAATTATGTCAACTTTTCCGTGCATTATCTCTTTACATTTAATAATTTTACCACCAAAAGATTCTAGCAGAAATGAATATTTTTCATTTTTACTAATTTTTAATAATGATGAAAAGGGTGTTTCAATATCAGCGATTAAATTTTTTTTTAATAGCTGAGGAATACCTTTTTTATAATTTGAGATAAATTTTTTTTTTTCTATATTCATTTGTATTGAGATAAAAGACCATTAATTAATTCATCGTTAAATGAAATATTTTTAGTCTTAATAATCTCGTTGCCGAATGCATTTTTTAAATCAGCCAATAAATTTATATTTTGATTTTTATCAATATTTTGTGGAATTATAATTTTTTTAACTTTAAAAAAATAAATGTTCTTTTCATCAGAAGAAAAATTAATTTTATTTAATTCAGAATTAACAATACTATTATTAAGTATTGAGGATATATCATTTGAATTTAATTTAGTATTCAATTCTTCAATTTCTAAATTAAAAATAGAATTTATTGCTATTAAATCATTATCATTTTTATTGTTATCAAAAAGATTTTGAGAAAATTCTAGTTTTTTTGAATTAATAAAATCATTTAATACTATTTCATATACTGATTCTAAATCTTCTACTTTTGAAGGGTAAATATTATCTACATTTATAATTAAAGATATATTTTCATCAAAATCATAAATATCACTTATAAAATCTTTGTTTTGAGAGAAAGATAAATCTATAACATATTTTTCTAAGTTATTTTCATTTTCAGAATCAAGAGCAACATTGTTCATATTTTCTATCGATAAATTATACTCATTTGATAATTCGATTATTGAAAAACCATCTAAAATTTTTTGATTAATATTTGATTTTAAATCATTAAAATAATTGTCTAATTTTACCATTGTAAGTGTTGTTTTTATTTTTTCAGATACATCATTTAGCATTGGTTCTTTTTCAATATCTATTTTATCAAGAATAATAATATGATGTGCAAGTGTTGTGTTTACAATTTCAGATATCTGACCGATGTTTAGTGCAAAAATAACATCTGATAGTTCATCTAAAACTTGATTGCTATTTACATCTTTAAATTCATTAAATTTTATATTTTTATCTAATATAAGTTTTAAAATCTCATCATTTGAGAGTCCAGTAATTTCTATTTTGAAATCTTCAGCTTCCTCTTGAGTTTTAAAATTAAATTGCTTAAAGCTCCTTTTTTCAGGAATTATATAAATTTTTTTATTGTTATTAAAATAATCAACTATTTCATTTTGATTTGGAACAAAATTATCTTCATAATTTTTTTTGTTGATAACTAAATAGGATATATCCCTTTTTTCTTTACTTATATAATTATTATTATTTTGTTCAAAATAAGAGATTAATTCTGCATTATCTTTTGATAGATTGTCAATATTATAATCTTGTAGTTTAATTTTATCATAAGGAACTTTTAAAAGATCTATCAATCTTGATTGATTATTTATCATGCTGATTTTTTCTGATAATTCAGAAGGATAATTTATTTCAAAAAATAAATCATCAAAAACTTCAGCTCTTGTTTCATAATCAACAATATTAACTAAATCTTGAATTTTTAATCTTTGTTGTCTAAGAAAGCTGCTTAATGCATCATCATTAATTTTATTTTTTAAATATAAATTTGGAAATCTTTTTTGTGTTCTTTCTGCTATAGTTGTATCATCAAGAATATAATTTTTATTATCAAACTCATTTTCAAAAATTGCATTATTAACTAAATTTTGAAGAACTAATTGATGAATTTGAAAAGCTCTTATCTGATCCCCAGTAAGATCTTCACCAATCATTTGTGCGAATTGTCCTATATTCATTTCCAATGATCTCATGAACTGTGTAGTAGATATTGAAGTTCCAGATACATTAGCTACGAAATTATCTGAATTGAACAAATTGGAATATCTAGATGATCCTCTAAAAAAGAACAAGCTTGCTCCAAAAAGTATGATTAAAGCTATTCCTATCCAGCCTTTATTTAACGCTCTCATAAAATTTCGATTGCTTCTACATTATTAGCTTCTATAAATAAAAGTAATTATGATGAATTTTGACAATTTTTCCTCAATTTTTATAGCAAATTGGAAATTAAATGGAGATATTCAATTTATAAAAGAATATTATCAAAAATTGATACCTAGTAACAATAATTGTGTAGTTGTCTGCCCACCAAATATATTTCTACATCAACTTAAAACCAATAACTCTAATTTATTCTCAGGTGCGCAAGATGTTTCGATTTACAATGAAGGTGCTTATACTGGTGAGATATCAGCAGCAATGTTAAATGATAACAATATTAAATTTTGTATTGTTGGACATTCAGAAAGAAGACAACATTTTAATGAGAGTAATAAAGCAGTAAATTTAAAATCAATTAATTTGATTAAAAACAAAATTATTCCTGTTGTTTGCATAGGTGAAACTTTAGAAGAAAAAGAAAAAAAAATCACAAAAGATGTTCTATTAAAACAAATTAATGAGAGCATTCCTGCAATATCAAATAATCAAAATACAATAATTGCTTATGAGCCTATTTGGGCAATTGGTACAGGTTTAACACCGACACTTGATGATATTGATGAGGTTCATTCTTATATTAGAAATATTGATAAAAAATTTAATAAATTTAAAATATTATATGGAGGCTCAGTAAAATCTTCAAATTCAGCAGATATTAACCAAATAAAAAATGTTGATGGATGTTTAATAGGTGGTGCTTCTTTGAAAGTTAATGAATTCAATACAATTATATCTTGATAATTGAAATGTATTAAATATAAGCAAAAAAGTTATGACAACTCTAATAGTAATTCAACTAGTTCTTGCTTTAGCTTTAGTAATACTCGTTCTTTTGCAAGGATCAGATAATGAAGGATTAGGTTTAGGAGGTGGAACATTTGGTGGCATGATGTCTGCTCGTGGTTCTGCCAATCTATTATCAAGATTAACAGCCCTAACAGCTACTTTATTTATGGTTATGAGTGTTGTTCTTACAATTACTGCCTCTATTGGTTCTGATAAAAATGTCTTAGAATCCCTTCCTTCTCTAAATGAAGAAGAAGCACTTCCTGAAGAACCATCAATACCAGAATAATAATTTATTTCTTGCTATAAAGAGTTCATTTATGTATCAGGGTATTCCGTAATGCATTATGTTTTTATTACGGGAGGTGTAGCTTCATCTTTAGGTAAAGGTATAGCCTCAGCTTCAATAGCCACTCTTCTAAAATCAAGAAATTTTAAAGTTAGAATTAGAAAATTAGATCCTTATTTAAATGTAGACCCAGGAACCATGAGCCCATATCAACATGGTGAAGTTTATGTAACAGATGATGGGGCAGAAACAGATTTGGATCTTGGACATTATGAAAGATTCACAAATCAGTCAGCAAAAAATAGTGATAGCATTTCATCAGGAAAAATTTACTCCAATGTTCTTTTAAAGGAGAGGAAAGGTGACTATCTAGGCTCAACAATTCAGGTTATTCCTCATGTTACAAATGAAATCAAATCTTTTATTAATAGTGATTTAAAAAATGAAGATATTGTTATTTATGAAATTGGAGGAACTGTTGGAGATATTGAGTCTCTTCCATTCTTGGAAGCAATTAGACAAATAAGAAATGATAAAAGTATATCTTCTGCTTTAATTCATATGACATATATTCCATACTTAAGTTCAGCAGGAGAGTTAAAAACAAAACCTACACAGCATTCTGTCAAAGAACTACTAAATGCTGGTATTCAACCAGATATAATTATGTGCAGATCAGAGCAGCAAATAGACAGAGATTCGATTTCTAAAATATCTTTATTTTGTAATGTAAAAAAAGAGTCTGTTATACCAGCCTTAAATGCTGAATCAATTTACGAGGTTCCATCTTTATATTCTAAGTATGGATTAGACGAGGCACTTCTAAAACATTTAGGTTATAAATCAAAAAATCATAAGCTTAATTTAAAACCGTGGATTAATTTACAAAAAAAAATAAAAAATAGAAAACATAAAGTAAAAATTGCAGTAGTTGGAAAATATACTAATCTTAAAGATAGTTATAAGTCATTAAATGAAGCATTAGAGCACGGAGGAATAGAAAATTTTACTGAGGTAGATATTCAATGGATAAATTCTGAAAAGGAAAGTAACTTAAACTTGATGAAAAAATTAAGAGGAAGTAATGGAATTCTGATTCCAGGAGGTTTTGGGTTTAGAGGTATTAATGGTAAAATTAATGCAATTAAATTTGCAAGAGAAAATAATATTCCTTTTTTTGGTATTTGTCTTGGTATGCAACTTGCTGTAATTGAAATAGCACAAAATGTTCTCAAAATTAAAAACGCTCATTCATCAGAATTTAAGAAAACCTCAAAATCTGTTGTTGGTTTGATGACAGAGTGGGTAAATAAAAATAAAATTGAAAAAAGAGATAAAAATAGTAACAAAGGTGGCACTATGCGTCTAGGAGCATATAAAGCTGTTTTGAAAAAATATTCTAAAATCTATTCTATTTATAAAACTTCGAAAATTAGTGAAAGGCATAGACATAGATATGAGGTCAATCAAAAATTTCTATCAAGATTTGAAAATAAAGGTTATTACTTTAGTGGTATGTCACCAGATGGATTATTACCAGAAGTATTGGAAAGTAAAAATCATAAATGGTTTATAGGAGTTCAATTCCATCCAGAATTAAAGTCTAGACCACTAGACCCACATCCTCTTTTTGTATCATTTATAAAGGCAGCAATTAATGATAAATATTAATCTTAAAAATTTTTCTATATCAAATGATAAACCATTTGTCCTAATTGCCGGTCCATGCGTTATAGAAAATGAAAGTCATTCATTAATGATTGCTGAGGAGCTGCTTAAAATTTGTGACAGTATTGGCATTAATTTAATTTTTAAATCTAGTTTTGATAAAGCTAATCGATCAAGTATCAATAGTGACAGAGGAGTTACACTTGATCAAGCTATAAAAATATTTGAAAAGATTAAAAATCATTTCAATTTGCCAATATTAACTGATGTTCATAATGAAGATCAGTGTAATCAATTAAATCAAGATAGCACTATTGATATATTACAAATTCCTGCCTTTTTATGTCGTCAAACAGATTTATTGTTAGCTGCCGGTAGAACAAAAAAAATAATCAATGTTAAAAAAGGACAATTTTTATCACCAAGTGACGTTAATAATATTTTTGTTAAAATAGAAACTACAAGTAATAAAAATATAATGATTACAGAAAGAGGAACATCTTTTGGATATAATACTCTTATAAATGATTTTAAAGGATTAGATATTATGAAAAGATACAAATATCCTATAATTTTTGATGCAACTCATTCTGTTCAGCAACCTGGAGGAATGGGTGATAAAAGTGGTGGTCAAAGAGAGCATATTCCATCTTTGTGTAAGGCTGCGATATCTATAGGTGTTGCTGGTTTATTTTTAGAAACACATAATGATCCTGACCATGCACCTAGTGATGGACCAAACATGATTGACATAAAAAATGTTAAAAATTTATTAATTAAACTGAAACAATTTGATGATATAGCAAAAAATAATGCCTAAAATAAAAAAAATAACAGCTAGACAAATAATAGATAGTAGAGGTAATCCAACTGTTGAATGTGATATAGAGTTTGAAAATTCTATATTTGGAAGAGCTTCTGTTCCAAGTGGTGCTTCTACTGGAATTCATGAGGCTTTAGAATTGAGAGATAATGATAAATCCAAATACAAAGGTAAAGGAGTTTTAAAAGCAGTAAAAAATATTAATGATAAAATTTCTAATAAAGTAGTTGGAAAATCATTCGATGATATATCTTCTTATGATGATTTTTTAATACAACTTGATGGTACTGAAAATAAATCAAACCTAGGAGCTAATGCAACTCTTGCAGCTAGTTTAGCTTTTGCAAAATGTTTAGCTTCTTCTGAAGGTCTAGAATTATACTCTTTTCTTGGTAAAGGAAATACAATGAGTCTTCCAGTTCCAATGATGAATATAGTTAACGGTGGATCACATGCAGATAATGATGTTGATATTCAAGAATTTATGGTTGCTCCTATTGGTGCAAAAAGCTTTTCAGAAGCACTTCAATATGGATGTGAAATATTTCATTCATTAAAATCACTTTTAAAATCAAAAGGATTAAATACAAACGTCGGAGATGAAGGGGGCTTTGCTCCTAATATAAATAGTTCTAGTGAAGTAATAGAAACTGTTTTGAAATCTGTTGAGGATGCTGGTTTTAAACCTGGTAAAGACATTTATCTTTCGCTTGATGTTGCCTCAACAGAATTTTACAAAAATAATAAGTATGATTTAAAAGGTGAAAAAATTATTTTATCTTCTGATGAAATGATTCAATATCTAGAAAAGTTAGTAGATGCTTATCCTATATATTCAATTGAAGATGGAATGTCAGAAGATGATTGGGAAGGTTGGACTAATTTAACATCATCAATAGGAAAAAAAGTTCAATTAGTTGGTGATGATTTATTTGTTACTAATAAAAAAAGATTACAAAAAGGTATTTCAGAGTGTGCAGGAAACTCTATTTTGGTTAAAGTAAATCAAATAGGAACTTTAAAAGAAACTTTAGAATCAATTAAACTTGCTAAAGAAAATAATTTTACTACTATAATATCACATCGCTCTGGTGAAACTGAAGATACTACAATTGCAGACTTATCAGTTGGTGTTTCAGCAGGTCAAATTAAAACAGGATCATTATCAAGAACTGATAGAACAGCAAAATATAATCAATTATTAAGAATTGAAGAAGCTTTAAAAGACAAAACAAGCTATGCTGGATCTTCTATCTTAAATAATAATTGACAGTTTCGATCTTAAATATGCTATTTATATAAAAAATGAATAAATCTTTAGTTTTAAAAAATAAATTTTATTTTTATTTTTCTTTTTTGTTTACCTTTTTTCTATTTGTTTACCTTCTTTATTTTCTTGTAAACGGGGAGAGGGGATTATTAAAATATTTCAGTCTAAAAAATCTTAATTCTCAATATAATGAGCAATATCTGTCTCTCAAAAAGGAAAATGAATTTTATCTAGATAGAATAAAAAGATTACAACCAAATACCATAGATTTGGATTATTTAGATGAGACATTTAGAAAAGTTACCGGATTTACTGCAGAAAACGAAACAGTTATAATTATAGAGTAGATTGATTTATTTGACAAAAAATCACCCTAATTATAGTTAAAGAATATCATATGAAAAAACTTCAAAAAAAAGATTATATTAAAATGTATTCCTACATGCTCAAAATTAGAAGATTTGAGGAAAGGGCAGCTCAACTTTACGGTATGGGGAAAATAGGTGGCTTTTGTCATTTGTATATTGGCCAAGAAGCTGTTGTTGTAGGTATTTTAATGACAATTGATAAAAATGACTCAGTTGTAACTACTTATAGAGATCATGGCCACATGATTGCAAGAGGATTAGACCCAAAACGTATTATGGCAGAGTTGACTGGAAGAGAAGATGGTTATTCCGCTGGTAAAGGTGGTTCAATGCATATGTTTTCGAAACAAAATAATTTTTATGGTGGTCATGGTATTGTCGGAGCTCAAGTACCTATTGGAACTGGTATTGCATTCACACATAAATACAATGGAGAAAAAAATATATGCAGAACATACATCGGTGATGGTGCAATGAATAATGGACAGGTTTTTGAAGCTTTTAATCTAGCTGCTTTATGGAAACTTCCAGTATTATATATTATTGAAAATAATAAATATGGAATGGGTACGTCTGTAGATAGGGCTGCAGCAGGATTAGATTTATATAAAAGAGGTGAAGCATTCGGTATCCCTGGTGAGAAGGTAGATGGAATGAATGTATTTTCTGTTATAGAAGCAGCAGATAAAGCAGGAAAATATGTTAGAGAAGGAAATGGACCTTATATTATTGAAGTACAAACATATAGATACAGAGGGCATTCAATGTCAGACCCTGCAAAATATAGAACTAAGGAAGAATTAGATAATTATAAGGAAACAGATCCTATCGAAATAGTTAAATCTGAAATATTAAAGAAAAAAATTGCATCCAATGATGAAATTGAAAAAATCAATAAAGATACTGTAGAAGAAATTAAAAATGCCGCTGAATTTGCAACCAACAGTCCTTTTCCAAAGGAAAATGAACTTTATACGGATGTTTATTTATAAAATATGAGCACAGAAATTTTAATGCCTGCATTATCGCCAACAATGACGGAAGGGAACCTGTCTAAATGGTTAATTAAAAAAGGGGATACTGTTAAAGCTGGTGATTTAATTGCAGAAATTGAAACTGATAAAGCAACAATGGAAGTAGAAGCGGTAGACGAAGGTGTTGTTCTTGATCTTTTATTTAAAGAAGGAGAGGCAAATATTCCAGTAAATAAAGCCATAGCTATTATTGGTGATCCAAATGAAAAAGTTGAAGTAAAAAAAGAAGCTCCCGAAGAAAAAGTAATTGAAGAAAACAAAATTGAAAAAACTACTGAGAAAAAAGTTGAGATTAAAAAGAATGATAAAATTGATAAGCAATCAGCTAAATTAGAAGAAGATAAAAACTTAAGTTCAGAAGAAATAACTATGCGACAGGCTCTAAGAGATACAATGGCAGAAGAAATGAGAAAAGATAAAAAAGTTTTCCTGCTTGGCGAGGAAGTTGCTGAATATCAGGGTGCTTATAAAGTTACTCAAGGTCTTTTAGAAGAATTTGGTAAAAAAAGAGTATTAGATACTCCTATTTCAGAACATGGATTTACTGGATTAGCAGTTGGTGCAGCTTTTAAGGGCTTAAGACCAATCCTTGAATTTATGACCTTTAATTTTTCTATGCAAGCAATTGATCAAATTATAAATTCTGCTGCAAAAACTCTATACATGTCTGGAGGACAAATTAATTGTCCAATTGTTTTCAGAGGACCAAATGGTGCAGCAGCACAAGTAGCTGCACAACATAGTCAGGATTTTTCTTCTTGGTATTCTCAAGTACCAGGTTTAAAAGTCATTGCACCATCCACTCCTTATAACGCAAAAGGTTTGTTAAGATCTGCAATATTAGATCCAAACCCTGTAATTTTTTTAGAAAATGAAATTCTCTATGGATTGAAAGGTCCAGTTAATAATGATGTTAACTTCTCAATTCCAATTGGTAAAGCAAATATTGAAAAAGAAGGAAAAGATTTAACTATAGTAACCTATTCTATTATGCTGCAAAAATCTAAAGAAGCAGCATTAAAATTAAAAGATGAATATAATTTAGATGTGGAAATTATTGATTTACAAACATTAAGACCTTTGGACACAGAAAAAGTAATAAATTCAGTTAAAAAAACCAATAGACTAATTACTGTCGAAGAGTCCTGGCCATTTGGTAGCGTAGGTTCTGAAATTGCAAATATAGTTCAAAGGGATGCATTTGATTATTTAGACTCACCTATTTTAAAAGTTAATAGTGCTGATGTTCCAATGCCATATTCATCTAGCCTTGAGAAATTATATCTTCCTCAAGTTGATGATATTATTAATGCAGCAAAAAAAGTAAGTTATATTAATTAAATGGCAATCAAAGTTTTAATGCCTGCCTTATCACCTACAATGTCAGAAGGTGTAATTAATAGGTGGTTAGTTAATATTGGTGATACTGTTTCGGCTGGAGATATATTAGCAGAAATTGAAACTGATAAAGCTACAATGGAGGTTGAGGCAGTAGATGAAGGAAAAATTACTCATTTAATTGAAACAAAACCTGATAAACAAATTGCTGTTAATACTGTTATTGCATTAATTAATGGTAAAAAAGATGAAAAATTAGAAGATTATAATGAGCAAGATAAAATTTTAAGCAATAATGAAAAAATTGAAGTTTCAGAACAATCTCAAAGAAATACTGGTGAAGATAAAAATCAGTTTATAGAGACAATTGCAAAATCAAATACAGATCAAAATACTAATTTTGCTTCACCTTTTGTTAAAAAATTTTCTAAATATAATAATATAGATTTAACTTTAATCAAAGGTTCTGGTCCAGATGGTAGAATAATAAAAAAAGATATTCAAAACTTTGAATTACAAATTAATGATGAAAATATTACTATAATTGAACCTTCGAGTATTAGAAAAATAATTGCTGAAAGAACAACTCAAACCAAAAATGAGGTTCCTCATTTTTATCTTACAATTGAAACAAGAATGGATAAGCTAATAAATTTAAGAAAAAAAATTAATATAAATAGTGATATTAAAATTTCTTTTAATGATCTAATTGTTAAAGCGTGTGCAATGGCTATAGCTAAAAACCCAGAAACAAATATTTCTTGGGTAAATGGAAAAATTCACCAATATGTTGATATTGATATTGCTATTGCGGTTGCATTAAAAGAAGGCTTGATTACACCAATTGTGAAAAATGCAGATAAAAAAGGTTTAGTTGAAATATCATCAGAAATTAAATCTCTTGTAAAAAAAGCTAATCAAAACAAATTATTGCCTGAAGAATATATTGGAGGATCTACAACTATTTCAAACTTAGGCATGTTTGGAATTACAGAATTTCAAGCAATTATTAATCCTCCACAATCAAATATTATTGCTGTCGGATCAATAGTAGAAAAACCAGTTGCTAATTTAGGTATTATTGAAATAGGTCATACAATGAAATCTACCATATCTGCTGATCACAGAGCTTTGGACGGTGCCGTTGCGGCAAAATTACTCAAAGATTTCAGTGATATATTAGAAGATCCTTTCCAAATATGGTTGAATAGCCTCGATATGGAAGTTATTTAGTAATTATGACTGCAGTAAGACACCCAGAAAAAGTTAAAAATAAGGAAAATCCCATTCCAAAAAAACCTTCTTGGATAAGAGTAAAAGCACCAACTTCTAAATTTTTCAAAACTACAAACAAATTATTAAAAGATAAAAAAATTGTAACAGTATGTGAGGAGGCTGCTTGTCCAAATATTGCCGAGTGTTGGCAAAAAAAACATGCTACATTCATGATATTAGGAGATACTTGTACTAGAGCATGTGCTTTTTGTAATGTAAAGACAGGAAAACCTAACTTTGTAGATCATGGTGAAGCAATTCGAATTGCTGAATCGGTACAACAGTTAGAATTGGAGCATGTTGTTATTACTAGTGTAGATAGAGATGATTTAATTGATGGAGGAGCTATGCATTTTATAAATGTAATAGACTCAATAAAAAGTTTAAATCCAAAATGTACAATTGAAATATTAACCCCAGATTTTAAAAACAAACCTGATGCAATCGAGATATTATCAAAAAATTTACCTGATGTATTTAATCATAATTTAGAAACAGTTCCAAGATTGTACACTTCTATAAGACCAGGTTCTCGTTATTTTGTAAGTTTAAATTTATTACACGAGATAAAAATTAAAAATCCAAATATATTTACTAAATCTGGTTTAATGGTTGGACTTGGTGAGACTAAAGATGAAGTTTACCAGGTAATGGATGATTTAAGATCAGCAAATGTTGATTTTTTGACAATAGGTCAGTATCTTCCTCCAACCTCTAAACATGCAAAGTTAGAAAAATTTATTACACCAAAAGAATTTGAAGAATATAAAAAAATGGCCTATGCAAAAGGTTTCTTAATGGTTGCATCTTCTCCATTAACACGTTCAAGCTATCATGCTTCAGATGATTTTAAGGTTATGCAGCAAAAAAGAAGAAACAAATTACATCCTATTCAATGAAATCATCGAATCGTGAAGAAATCGTTGAACATAATGCTAGAGAACTATTTGATATAGTATTAGATATAGAAAGTTATCCGTATTTTATCCCATGGTGTTCTGCAATGAAGGTTCATTCTAAAAATGATAACGAAATTTATGCGGATATGATCGTTTGGTATAAGTATTTTATGCCTCAAAAATTTGGATCTCATGTTGAATTTGATAAAAAAAAATTAAATATTAAAACAACTTATATTGAAGGCCCTCTAAAAGATTTAAAAACAAGTTGGTTTTTTAAATCTCTAAAAAAAAACCAAACTTTAATTAGTTTTAATGTAGAATTTGAGTTTAAAAGATTTTTTCATCAAAAGATTGCTGAAGCTTTTTTTCCTTTAATTGAAAACAAAATGATTGAATCCTTTAAAGAAAGGGCAGATGAAATATTAGATTAGTTTTTCAATTGTTTTAAAAATAAATTCTTTTGCTTTTCTTTGAATTTCTAGCCTGTTACCTTTATAAAATTTTTTATAAATAAAATTTTTTTTATTAAATTTTATGCCTATAAATACCAAACCTACCGGTTTATTTTTAGTGCCACCATCTGGACCAGCAATTCCAGTAGTTGATACACATATTTGTGTTTTTTCATTATCGTATAAACCATTGATCATTGCTTCTGCAACATTTGAACTTACAGCTCCATATTTTAATAAAGTTTTTCTTGGTACTGATAAATATTTTATTTTTGCTTTATTGGAGTAACAAATTATTCCGCCTGAAAATATTTTTGAAACTCCACTATACTTAGTTATATTGTATGAAATTAATCCTCCAGTACAAGATTCTGCTACAGAAATTGAAATATTTTTCTTAATAAGTTTTGAGATAGTTTTATTAAGTGTAGACATTAAATAAATAAAGAATAGTTATAGTATACACTGCTGCTATTAAATCATCAAGCAATACACCAAGTGAATTTTTCATTCTTTTATCAATTATATTTGCTGGAAATATTTTTAAAATATCAAAAAATCTAAATAGAATAAAGATTAAAAAAATTGTTAAATAAGAATTAATAAAATAAATAAAATCATAAAAAATAAATATTAAATAAATTCCAAGAAATTCATCAATTACAATAATACCTGAGTCATGAGTCTTTGAAAGCTGAGAAAACTTATTAATAAAAAATAAAGATAAAATAAAAATTAATATAAAAACTAATATAAAAATTTCTATAGATATAATATTTGACTTTATAATAGGGAATAATAATACTATAGATAATAATGAGGCAAACGTCCCCGGCCATTTCTTTACATAGCCAGAATAAAATAATGATATAAAAATATTAGTTAATATTTTCATTTGAAATTTGAACTATTGCCTCTGCTGCTATTCCTTCACCATTGCCAATAAATCCTATTTTTTCATTTGTTGTTGCTTTAATAGAGATAATATTTTTTTCTATATTAAGTAAATTAGAAATTCTTTTTTTCATTAATGTAACAAATGTATTAATTTTAGGTTTTTCTGCAATTATATTTATATCAAGATTAGTTATGTAATATCCTTTTTCTATTAATTTTTTTTTACAATAAATTATAAACGTCGAAGAATCAGCATTTTTCCATTTTGATTTTGTATTAGGAAAATAATATCCAATATCTCTCATCGATAATGCTCCAAAAATACTATCGCAAATTGCATGAAGCCCAACATCAGCATCGGAATGACCAATTAATTTAGAGAAAGGTAATTTTACTCCACATAATTTTAAACCATTTTTTGTTTTTTTATCAATTTTATGAATGTCATATCCAATACCGCTTCTTATTGTTGGTTTTTTTAAAAGATTGAAATATACCAAATCTTCTGGATAAGTTATTTTAATATTTTCTTTTTCACCTTTTAATAAATTAATTTTTAAATTTAATTTTTGTATCAACCCAGCATCATCAGAAAATCTTTCTTTTTTAAATTTTTTATGAGCATTATAAATTAAATTATAATCGAAACCCTGAGGCGTATGTATATTTATAACTTTTTCATCTTTTTTATTGGTTTTATTTATTTGTCTATCATTGTATTCTACAAAAGGTATACAATTATTATTGTGTTTTAATTTGATTAATATTTTTTTTATTAATTTATTTGTACAAAATGGACGGGCAGCATCATGAATTAAAACATTTTTAATTTTATATTTTTTTATTTTTTTTAAAGAATTAAATGATGATTCTTGTCTAGTTTTGCCAGGTTCTGAAAAAATAATTTTATTTTTTTGTATAATTAATTTAAAATTATCTTTAATTTTATCTCTATACTTTTTATCTATTGATAGAACAATTACACTGAAAGGCTTGATATCTAAATTTTCCAAAAATGAACTAATAATTGTATTGTTGCCAATTTTATAAAATTGCTTTGGAGTTTTTTGACCAAATCTCTTTCCTTTTCCTCCTGCTAGAATTACGAGTGCATTTTTCATAAATTTCATTTATATAATGTATATATATATTTACATTAATTTTAAGTACTAACAAAAGTCTAAAAGTGTTTGATTTATCAAAGTTTTTAAAATCTTTTCATTTAACAAGGATATCATTCTATTTTTTAATTTTTCTTATACTGGTTAGTTTTTCCATAACTTTTTATTTAATGCTACCAAACAATAATTTAGTTAAAGACCCCCAAAGATTACAATACTTTTTACTAGCAGATATTATTTTTGTAATATTACTAATATCTATAATTATTCGTCAAATTGTACTTATCTTTGTTAGACGAAAAAAAAGCTATGATGAGTCAAGGTTATATATAAAGTTTGTTAATTTATTTGCTGCTATGGCTTTAGGTCCCGCTATAGGTCTTGTAATTATAACTTCTTTATTTTTTAATTTAGAACTGCGAACCTGGTATGGTGATGCCGTGAGAGATGCCGTTGTTAATTCAAATATAGTAGCAAAAAATTATGAAAATGAAATTCAAGCAGAATTAATTTCTGATACTCAATTAATAACAAGGGAGATACTTCAAACATCTCAAAATAATGAAGTAAATATAAATAATATTCAAAAGGCTTTAAGTGAATTTATTAACCTTAGAACTATTTCAAGCATTTATATATTCAACAATGAAGGAAATATATATTTAAGTTTAAAAGATGTTGAAAACAAAAATTTTTCTAACCCATCACTAGATACCTATAGTATTTTAGATCAAAATCGAGTTTATATTTTTCAACTTAATAAAAAATCTATTGCAGCTTTCAAAAAAATTAATTTTTTAGATAATGTGTATATGCAAGTTAATCGAGAATTAAATACTGATATATGGGATCACATAAGTGCTACAAAAGAAGCTTATAGAATATACACAACTAAAGAAGAAGAAAGTTCAGGCGTTCAAGTAACTTATTCAATGATATTTGTTTTATTTTCAATTTGTTTTATTTTAATAGCAATATTAATAGGTTTCAACTTAGCAACAAATTTAAGTAAACCAATTACTAACTTAATTCAATCAGCTAACAAAATATCAAAAGGAAATTTTGACGCGAAAGTCAATGAAAATGATCAGTTTGATGAAATCAAAATTTTACTTTCATCTTATAATAAAATGATTTCAGAAATTGAAAATAAACAAAATGAGTTGATAGCAAAAAGTAATCAAGATGAGGATAAAAGAATATTTATTGAGGCAATTTTAAGTCTACTAACAATCGGTGTACTATCGTTAGATAAAAATTTTAACATAGTTTTACACAACAAAACTGCGTCTATTTTATTTAAAAATACAAAAAAATTTAAAATTAATGAAAATTTTTTAACAATCTTTCCTGAATGGAATGAGATATTTAGTAACTTTAAAAAATCAAAAAAAATTTTATTAAATTTTCAATATGATTTTACAATCTTTGATGATCAAAGAAATTTTAATATTAGAGTAATTAAAGAAATTGGTGAAAATGAAGTTGAGGGTTATGTTGTGGCATTAGATGATACAACTTCATTAATTCTTGCAGAAAAACATGCAGCCTGGTCTGATATAGCAAGAAAAATTGCTCATGAAGTAAAAAATCCTTTAACCCCAATAAAATTATCTGCAGAAAGAATAGAAAAGAAATTTTTTGATAATACTTTTACAAAAGATGAAATTTCACTGCTTACTAAAACTATTTCAAGGCAAGTTGACGATATTGGAAAACTTGTTGATGAATTTTCATCTTTTGCGAGAATGCCTGAGGCAGAAATAAAGCTTGATAACTTAACTCAATGTTTAAATAACTCTTTTCAATTATATTATAATTCTAGGAAAGATATAAAACTAAGTTTAGTAAATACACAAAAAGATATTTATTTTCAATTTGATAAACTACAAATTTCTAGATGTTTAAATAATTTAATTAAAAATGCTATAGAGGCAGTAGAAAAAATACCCAATCCTGCTGTTGAGGTAAAAATTTATACAAATGATAGTAAGATTTTTATCGAAATTAAGGATAATGGTGTTGGAATTGATGATAAAATGATTGGTAAAATATTTGAACCTTATTTTACTACTAAATCAAAGGGAACAGGTTTAGGGTTATCAATTGTAAAAAGAATTATTGAAGATCATGGTGGAAAAATTAAAATTGAAAAGAATAAAAATATGGCAGGGACAACTTCTTTAATTATATTTGATCAAAATGCATAAAGTATTAATAATAGATGATGAAAAAGATATTTGTTTTTTAATTTCTGAAATTTTAAAAGATGAAAAATATATAACAATTAGTGCGCTTAATTCTGATGAAGCAATTAAGAAATTTTCTGAAAATAAACCAGATCTTATTATTTTAGATGTGTGGCTTTCAAATAGTAAATTAGATGGAATTGAGCTTTTAAAAGAATTTAAATCTTTAGATAGTAAAATTCCAATTATCATTATCAGTGGTCATGGCACAGTAGATCTTGCTGTAAAATCAATTAAAAATGGAGCTTATGATTTTTTGGAAAAACCATTCAATAGTGACAAGTTAATTATATTAGCAAGAAGAGCAATAGAAAGCTCTCAATTGATAAATGAAAATAAGGATTTAAAAGATCTAGTTGTTCCTAATAAACCTCTAGTAGGTAATTCTCAATTTATTAAAAAATTATCAAAGATTATTAATGAACAAGCTGTTTCAAATTCCAGATTGTATATATCAGGAGAATTTGGAACAGGTAAAAAACACCTAGCTAACTTTATTCATCAAAAGTCACAATTTAAAGATAAATTGCCAGTTGCAATTGATTTTAGAAAATTAACTAATGAAGCTCTAGATAAATTATTTTTAGATACTAAAGAAAATTTAAATGAAAATTTATTTGTAAGATCAAATAATAACACTTTAATTTTGTTAAATATTGAATATCTTCCATTGCATTATCAAAAAAAATTAATATTTTTTTTAGAAAATAAAAATTTTTTTGAAAATCATGATATTAAGCTCAACTTAAAAATTATAAGTATATCGGAAAAAAAATTAAATTTAGAAATTGATAAAGGTAATTTTTTAAAAAGACTCTTAGATAGAATATCAACAGTAAGCATTAAAACTATTCCATTATCGCAAAGAAGGGATGATATCTTACCTATTTTAAATCACTACCTTGCAGAAATCAGTGGAAGTGGACATAATTTTAAATTTTCTAAATCAGCATTAACAAAACTACAAACTTATGATTGGCCTGGTAACGTATCACAGTTAATAAATTATGTTGAAAAAAGTTTGATATTAAACCAAGACAATAATCATTCAAATGAACTAGAAGTTGATGATCTTGCTTTACAAATGGGTGATGATAGTTCTAGTATTTCATCAAATCAATCTTTAGATAAGTCACTAAAAGAAGCTAGATTTGAATTTGAAAAAGAATATTTAATATCGCAAATAAATCGATTTAATGGTAATATATCTAAAGTTTCTGATTTTACCGGCATGGAAAGAACAGCACTTTATAGAAAAATTAAATCACTTGATATTAAAATAGATTAATAAAATTATTATATGAAAACGATTATTTGTGGTGCAGGCGATGTTGGCTATAGTATAGCTGATAAATTATCAAAAGAAAATTTTGAAGTAACAGTTATTGATGAATCTGATGATAGACTTTCAAAAGTTTCAGAAAGTTTAGATGTAAAGACAATTAATGGTACTCCTAGTTTACCTTCTGTTTTAATGGATGCAGGTGCTGAAGATTGTGAAATTTTAATTGCAGTAACCAAAAGTGATGAAACAAACATGGTTACTTGTCAAATTGGACATTCGTTATTCAAAATTCCAAAAAAAATTGCAAGAATAAGGCAACAAGATTATTTGAGAGATCAATGGCAAAGTTTATATAATGACAACAATTTTCCTATTGATGCAATAATTTCTCCAGAACAAGAAGTTGCTAAATCACTTTATAGAAGATTAATCTCACCAGGCACTATAGATATGCTTGAATTATCAGATAAAAAATTAAAATTAGTTGGATTAAAATGTGAAGATAATTTTGCTCACGCTGGTTTGACCGTAAGAGAATTATCTCAAAAATTTCCAAATTACTTAGCTAATATAATGTTTATTATCCGCGGGGATAAAAAATTTACAGTAAATTCTTCTACAAAAATTGAAAAGAATGACTCTATTTTTCTAGTTGTTGAAACTGAGAATTTAACTGATGTTTTATTAGAATTTGGTCATCAGGAAATTCTGGCAAAAAAAGTGGTAATTATTGGGGGTGGAAATATAGGTTTTTCTCTTGCTCAGTTAATAGAAAAATCAGATACATACATTAAAACTGAGTTAATTGAATATAATAAAGAAAGAGCAGAATTTTTAGCAACAAACCTAGAAAATGTTACTGTAACAAATGGCGACGGGCTAGATAATCAAATTTTAGAAGAAGTTAATATTTCTGAGGCTGGATATTGTATTTCTGTAACTGAAGATGACGAAGTTAATATATTATCGTCTTTACTTGCAAAAAGGGCAGGAGCATCTGTATCTTTAACTCTTATAAATAATAGTAATTATTCATCACTATTAACAAATATTGGCGTTGATATGACTATTGATCCAAAAATAATTACAATTTCAAAAATATTAGAAAAAGTAAGAGGTGTTAAGATAAGAAATGACTACTCAATAGGAGATGGTTTTGGTGAAGTTATTGAAGCAGACATTCAACCAGACTCTACTTTATGTAATAAAAATTTAAAAGAATTGAATTTACCAAAAGGTATCAGAATTGGGTCTATTTTAAGAGATAAAAAAGTTATAATTCCAAATAGCCAAACAATATTTAAAGAAAATGATGATGTAGTTTTTTTTGCAGAAACAAACTGTATTAAAAAATTAGAAAAACTTTTATCTAAAGTTTAGTGATATAGATGCCTAAGACTGCTTATATTAACAATAAATATGTTAACTTTAAGAATGCTAAAATTCATATAGAAGATAGAGGTTTGCAATTTGCTGATAGCGTATATGAAGTAATTGCTGTTCTTAATGGAAATTTAATTGATTTGGATTTCCATTTAAAAAGATTACGCTATTCTTTAGCAGAGCTTGATATAAAATATAAATTTTATCATAATGATTTAAAAAAAATATTTTTAAAATTACTTAATAAAAATAATACATTAAATGGTATTATTTATTTGCAAGTAACTAGAGGTGTTCAATACAGAGAACACAAATATGAGGATAAAATAACGCCAACTTTGATAATTTATACTCGAAATAAAAAATTTAATCTTCCAGGTAAAAATTTTAAAGGTGTAAATACAGTAACGCATGAAGATTTACGCTGGAAAAGAAGAGACATTAAAACAGTTAATCTTCTACCAAATATTATTGCTGCAAACAAAGCAAAAAAAATGAAAGCTTACGAAGCAATTTTATTGAAAAATGGTAAAGTAACTGAAGGTACATCTTCTAATATATGGATAATTAAAAAAAATAATTTGATAACTCATCCAGCAAATACAGATATTTTAAAAGGTGTAACAAGAACATCAATTTTAAAAATTATAAAAAAAACTTCTCTTAAATTAGTAGAAAAAAGTTTTACTCATAAGCAATTATTGGATGCTGACGAGGTTTTTTTAACTAGTTCAGGAAGTTTTATTACTCCAATACTAAAAATTGATAAAAAGAAAATTAATAATGGTAAAATTGGAAATATTACTTTGAAACTTGCAGAAATGTACACTAAATCATGTATGAATGGTTAATATAAAACAAGAAGATATTTATGATATTTGTTTTAATATCAGTAAAAATATAATTTTACCAAAATATCAAAATCTTAAAGAAGAAGATATCAAATATAAGAATGGATCTGACCTAGTAACCTCTGCTGATATTGCTGCTGAAAAAGAATTAAAAAAAAATCTTCTTAAGATAATTCCATCTTCTAGTTTTATTGGCGAAGAAGAATATTCAACTAATCATAATATATTAAAATCATATCAAGAAGATGATTATTGTTGGACAGTAGACCCCATAGACGGAACAACAAACTTTGTTAAAGGAAGAGAGAAATTTGCTATAATGATTGCTTTAACAAAAAAAGAACAAATTCTTTATTCTTGGATCTATAAACCTTTAGAAAAAGTTATGTCTCATGCAATTTTTAATGAAGGGGCATTTATTAATCATAAGAAAATAAAAACAAATGGCGTAAATAGTTTAGATACAGCAATTGGATCAATTAGTACTAAATATTGGGATAAAAAATATTGGGATCAAATTAAAAATTTAAAAAATGAATTTGCAGAAGTTAAATCTTATAGATGTATAGGATATGAATATTTAGATATAGGATTAGGTCAAAGAAACTTTGCTATTTTATCCAAGCTTTCACCATGGGATCATATTCCAGGAGTATTATTTATAAGAGAGGCTGGGTGCTCAGACATAGATTTTGATCGCCAGCCATACAATTTTACAAAAAAAAATAACAATTTAATAGTTGGGAATTCAAAAGAATTTAATTTACAAATTTTAAATAAATTAGGAGTTTAATATGATTATAAAAAATGTATCATTTGTTGGTCTAGGTGTAATGGGATATCCGATGGCAGGTCATCTACAAAAAAATGGATACAATGTTACTGTTTTCAATCGTACTGAGTCTAAAGCAAAAAAATGGGTTGAAGAATATGGTGGTAAGATGGGGAAGACTCCAAATGAAGCTTGTTTAAATGCAGAAATTGTTTTTATGTGTGTTGGTCGTGATGAAGATATTATTGAAGTAATGGAAGGAAACAATGGCATTCTTTCTTCTGCAAAAGGTGGATTAACTATTGTTGATCATACGACTGCATCTGCGGAAATAGCCAGAACATATTTTACAAAACTTCAAGAAATGAATATTTCTTTTTTAGATGCACCAGTATCAGGTGGTCAAGCTGGAGCAGAAAATGGTGTTTTATCAATTATGCTCGGTGGTGAAAAAAAAGATTTTGAAGTTGTAAAGCCAGTTTTAGAGTCATATGGAAAAGCAATTGAGTTAATTGGACCTTCAGGCTCTGGACAAATTGCTAAAATGATTAATCAAATTTGTATTGCAGGTCTAGTGCAAGGATTATCAGAGGGAATGGCATTTGGTAAAAAGGCAAAAGTTGATATGGAAAAAGTATTAAATGTTATCTCAAAGGGTGCTGCTCAGTCTTGGCAAATGGAAAATAGATATAGAACAATGCTAAATGGTAAATTTGATTATGGTTTTGCTGTTGATTGGATGCGTAAAGATTTATCTATTTGTTTTAATGAAGCTAAAAAAAATGGAGCTTCATTACCTGTAACAGAAATTGTAGATAAATATTATGAAGAAGTGCAAAAAAATGGAGGTAATCGGCTTGACACCTCTTCACTTATGATTTTAGTCGACAAGTAAATGTCAAGAAACTTAGTTTTAGCTATTGTTCTATTAATAGCTTCTTCATTTTTTTGGTCAGGAAATTTTTTTTCTGGAAAGATAGCATTTTTATCAGACCTCTCTCCTTTTAAACTAAGTTTTTTTCGTTGGATACTTGCATTACTTATTTTACTACCTTTTACTTATGCTCAAATAATTAAAGATTTAGAATATTATAAAAAAAATATTCTATTAATGACTGTAATTTCGATCTTAGGAGTCACAATCTTTAATTCTTTTACTTATATTTCCCTTCGAACTACTATGGTTATTAATTCAACATTAATGGCATCTGTTGCGCCTGTTATGATGATAGGTTTTTCTTGGTTAATATTTAGAACTAAAACAACAACCCTACAATTTACAGGTATCGTTTTATCTTTGCTTGGTGCTTTTGCTATTGTCCTAAAGGGTAACTTAAACAATTTATATAATTTATATTTCACTGCTGGTGACTTATGGATGTTAGCTGCTGTTGTTTCTTGGTGCTTATATTCTGTTTTGCTAAAAAAAATTGATAGTAAAACTTCACAACTAGCAAATTTAGAAGTGATGATAATTATAGGTGTGATATTTATAATACCTTTTTATTTTATGGAGTCATTTAATTCGACTTATCTCCCATCAACTGGATTAGATTTAGCTATAATTAGTTATGTTGCAGTCTTTGCTAGTATTGTAGCTTTTTTTTCATGGAACAAAGGTGTTTCAATAATTGGGCCAAATAGAGCTAGTCTTTTCTTACATTTAATACCTGTCTTTAGTGCAATATGGGCAATTTCTTTTTTAAATGAAAAATTTGCATTTTTTCATGTTATCGGTGTACTTTTTATACTATCGGGAATTATATTATCCAATATAAAATTATCAAATGAGTAAAATTACAAAAACGGACACAGAATGGAAATCTTTTTTAACAGAAGATGAATATTATGTAACAAGGCAAAAGGGTACAGAACCTCCTTTCTCTGGTAAAAATTTTGAAATTATTAATGGCGGTATTTTTAAATGTAAATGCTGTGGTAATGAATTATTTAATAGTTCAACAAAATATGACTCTTATTGTGGATGGCCAAGTTTTTTCGAACAAATATCACCTGAAGCAATTAAAACAGAGACTGATAGATCCCATGGAATGGTCCGTATTGAAATTATGTGTGCCAAATGTGATGCACATTTAGGCCATGTCTTTGATGATGGCCCCGAGCCAACTGGCAAAAGATATTGTGTAAATTCTCTTTCAATTAATTACGAAGAGTTTGAATAATACTTTTTATACACTCCTATTTTCTTCAATAGGTCATGCGCTTATGCATATGTTTGCAGCATTTTATTTTGTAATCGTTCTGACGATAGAAAAGGAATGGAATATTTCTTATGATCAATTAATTCGTTTATGGTCACTTGGAGCTTTATTAATTGGCTTAGGGGCAATTCCTTTCGGGTGGTTAAGTGATAAATGGTCTCGTTCAGGAACTATGACAATTATGTTTATTGGAATGGGATTAGCTTCTATATTATGTGGTTTAAGCACATCAGTTTCTTTTTTATTTTTTTCATTATCACTACTAGGACTTTTCTGTTCAATTTATCACCCTGTTGGTATTCCTTGGGTTATTCATGCAGCAAACAAACAGGGAAGAGCGCTTGGTATAAATGGTATTTTTGGTGGGATAGGGATAGGGTCTGGAGCATTTGTAGCTGGCACTCTAACCGAATTACTAACTTGGCAACTAGCTTTTATATTGCCTGGTTTAATATCTATTATTATTGGATTTATTCTTATTTACTTAATCTTAATTGATAAAATATCTTACAAAAATTATTTCATTAAAAATGATCAGCAAGATCATTCGCGTAACGAAATGATTTTAATTGCATTAATAATGCTTTTATCAATGTTTGCTCTTGGATTATCTTTTCATAATACACAAACAGCATTACCTAAAGTTTTTGAAATACGAATTGGTAATATAAACTCTATTCAAATTGGATTTATGATAGCTGTTATCTATTTAATTTCTGGAGCTACAACATTTATCGGAGGCTTACTTGCTGATAGATTTAATTTAAAAACAATTTACATAATTGGTATATTTTTTCAGTTTCCGTGTTATCTTGGTATAGCTTACATATCTGGTTACTCTTTAGTGGTGTTATGTATTCTAGCTGCCGTATTTAATGCAAGTATTCTTCCTACTGAAAATCTGCTACTTGGGAGGTTTACGCCTCAAAAGTATCATGGTGTTGTGTATGGAATTAAGTTTATTCTTGCATTTGGATCAGGACCAATTTCGGTATTCTTAATTTCAGAAATATATTCCATAACTTTAGAGTTTACTTATTTGTTTTTAATTAATGCGATAATGATGGCTGTAGTTTCAATCTTTATTATTTTCTTACCCATTCATAGTAATCAAAGAATAACTACTCAGGATTAGATTTTATTTCTTCAAGATAATTAATAACATCATTAAATTTTTCATCTGGAATATCTTTATAGGTCATCCCAAAATAATTTTTTACCTCTAATGCTACATGAGCATAAGGATTTCTGCCTTTCGGATGATTAGGGTGATCAGATAGTTTTCCTTTTAAAAAATCACCTGTTTCTTGAATTATTTTCCAAATTTTAGATGCGTTATCTTTATTCAACTTATCTAGCTAAAGCACCCATTGGATCCCAAGGCGCAAGTGCTACTGGTTCCATGTCTAAATATTTTAAAAGTTTTTTATTTAGATATTTTTTATCAATGACAACTTCATAGGTATATTCATCAAACCATTCATCGGTCATCATCATATATCCTTGATTGCCGCCTTTTGTCCCCCAGCTATTTTCAATTTTCCATTTAGTTGAATTTCTTTTTTTAATATCGACACCTGTTAAAAGCATGGCATGAGTCATTTCACTATCACCGTACTCTAAGCGAGTCTGTTTATTCATTTTAAATGAAGTTTGGAAGACATTTTCATAGTCGTAAATGCCCATATCAAGCACACCCATATCACGACTAAAACGTTTACCAACATCACAACCAAACCACACAGCTTCATTGTTTTTTATTGAATCCATTGCAGATTTTTTTAATTCTTTAATATCCACATTAAGATATTTAATAATTTGTCCTTCAACAACATTACCTAGATATTCAACCGTGTACATTGTATTAAATTTTTTATTGCTCATTGGGGCATGAATTAAGCAAACTTTATTTTTAATATTGATATCAGCATATTTTTTACAGAAATCAATCGGTGTCATATCTGAAATGACAATGTGTCTATTATCTTTATTTCTAGTGGACCAATTGATAACATCAGGCGGTTGACCAAGAAACATTGCAAGTAAATTATAGATTGTTTCCATCATGTCTTTTTTAAGAGCTGAAGAATTTTTTGCTGGTTTCTTTCTTAGTATAGAAGCAAACTCTCTTAATTTGTGTGTAAGAATATAATTCATAGCACCAGATTTACTGCTATGATTTGTTTCAGGCATCACATCTTTAGGTACAGCACCATATTTATTAATTAAATTAACAAACATATCCCATTGTCCGCCGTCTTGCACTGGTGCTTTTAAAAGATGAGTTATTAGTCTGCTCTCATACGATTCATCTCTAGATTTAATAATATTCTCTAAAAAATAATTGGCTTTCTCTAACTTATCCCAAAACATGAAATAATTTTGTGAAAACTCAAATGTATTTAGTTCAAGATTTTCAACAACTTGTAAGCGCATAAGATTTAATCCTGCAAATCCCCAACATCTACCTGATGCCATTTGATTTGTTGCGGGCAGTTCTTTTTTTATTAGATTAGAAAAATTATGATTGATTTGACTAAAATTTTCCCAATTAAGTGCAACGTTTGCTAAATCATTTTTAATCAATGCATTTCTTGAAGCTGTATTTTTATTATTTCTGAGAAATTTATTTTTGAAAGTTTTGATTGTTGATAGAGATATATTTTTAGCCATATTGTCTATTTAAAACTATTTCAGTTTAATTCAATTCTTAACTGTTTTTTTCTTTTTTTTGAGACCCATTTTAGCTTTTCTTTCATCAATTAACCTAATGGCATCTTCTAGTTTTAAGCTGTCTATTGTTTGATCACCAAGAATTGATGCATTAATTTTTCCACATTTTACATAGGGTCCAAATTTTCCATCATGAGCAGTTATATTTTTATTTTCTGTAGGATGTTCTCCAAAGGTTTTGAGGGTAGCATTGCCTCTTTGTGTAGGTTTTGCAATTAGTTCAATTGCTCTCTCTAGTTCAATATCTAAAATATTATCTGTTTTTTCAAGTGCTTTATATTTTTTGTCATGCAAAATATATGGACCATACATTCCAATACCAGCGCTGACAGTTTTATTCGTATCAGGATGAAATCCCAATTTGCGTGGAAGGCCCAACAGTTGAATTGCGGTATTTAACCCAATTTCATCTGGCTCAAAATTTTTGGGTATAGAAACTCTTTTTGGTTTCTTTTCTTTCGTTCCTTCGCCAACTTGCATATAAAATCCATAGGGACCTTTTCTGAGTGTAATCATTTCACCTGTTTCAGGATAAATACCAATTTCTTTTGGTCCGCTAAGAGCAGTTCCATCTTTATCATTTAACTGATTAAATTGAACTGTATATTTGCAATCTGGATAGTTGGAACATCCAATAAAGCCTCCAAACTTTCCAACTTTAATTCCTAGTCTTCCATTATCACAGGTTGGACATTTTCTTTTTTCATCTGCGCCATTAGGAGGAAAGAAATGTGGTCCTAATGCTTCATCAAGCACATCAATTACTTCTCTATTTGATTTACCGACTGTTTCATCACATATTTGTTTAAAAGTTTCCCAGAATTTTCTTAAAACTTCTTTCCAATCAAGTTTTCCATCTGAAATCTCATCTAGTTGATTTTCTAAGTCAGCTGTAAAATCATATTCAACATATTGATTAAAATATTTTTCTAAAAATATTGAAACTATGCGACCTCTATCGTGGGGATTAAATCGTTTTTTATCTAAAATTACATAATCTCTATCTTGAAGAACTTTAATAATGGATGCATAAGTTGAGGGCCTGCCTATTCCAAGCTCTTCAAGTTTTTTAACTAAACTTGCTTCAGTATAACGAGGAGGAGGAGAAGTAAAATGTTGAGTTTTTTCAACTTCTTTCAAATTTAAAATTTCACCCTCACTCATTATTGGAAGGATTGTTTCTTTTTCTTCATCTTTATCATCATCTTTCGCTTCTTGATAAACTCTATACATTCCTGGAAATTTAATTGTTGAACCATTTGCTCGTAAAACAATCTTTTTTTCCTCATTTGTAATATCTACTGCCACTTGATCTAATATAGCACTTGCCATTTGAGAGCTTACTGCTCTTTGCCAAATAATTTCATACAGTTTGAACTCTTCAAGAGTAATATATTGTTTAATATCTTTTGGTGTTAGATTTATATTTGTAGGCCTTATACATTCATGAGCCTCCTGAGCATTCTTTGCCTTTGATTTATAAACTCTTGGGCTATCAGGCAAATAATTAGCACCATAATTATCTGTTACGAAGTTTCTAACTTGATTGATT
>CACEMR010000006.1:10000-68128 GCA_902560725.1 uncultured Alphaproteobacteria bacterium | reverse complement strand
ACAGGTGTAGGTATATTAATGGTTGAGCAAAATGCCAAACAAGCTCTTAGTATTGCGGATAGAGGATATGTTCTAGTGAATGGAAAAAATAGCCGAGAAGGTTCAGGGAAAGAACTTTTAAATAATCCAGAAGTAAGAAAGTCATTTCTAGGAGGCTAATAAAATGATAGATTTTTTAAACTCCATTGTTGTACTTCTTAATTTTATTATTATTCCTGGAATATCTTATGGCTCCCAATTAGCACTTGGAGCATTAGGTGTAACTTTTGTATACGCAATTCTTCGTTTTGCAAATTTTGCACATGGAGAAATTATGTCTTTTGGAGCTATGATAACAATATTGTTTACTTGGTTTTTTCAATCACAAAATATTAACTTAGGCATCTTTCCAACAGCTTTATTAGCATTACCTATTGGAATAGTAGCGACTATAATCTTATGCATTATTTCAGATAAGTTTGTTTTTCAATACTATAGATATCAAAAAAGTGTTCCAGTTGTTTTAGCAATGGTCTCGATTGGAGTAATGTTTGTTATTAACGCAATAATTAGAATTATTATTGGAACAGAAACAATAAAATTTTCAGATGGTCAAAAATTTATAATGAAGGCAAAACAATTTAAAGTCATGACCGGTTTAAATGAAGGATTAGCATTAAAATCTTCTCAAGTGATAACAATATTAATAACTATTGCTTTGCTAACATTTACTTTTTGGTTTTTACAAAAAACAAAAACAGGAAAATCTATGCGAGCATTTTCTGATAACGAAGATTTAGCATTATTATCAGGTATTAATCCTGACAGAGTAGTCTTTACAACATGGATAATCGTAGGTGTTCTAGCTTGTGTAGCTGGTACTCTCTATGGTTTAGATAAAAGTTATAAACCAATCATTTATCTAAATCTTGTATTACCTATTTTTGCCTCAGCCATTGTTGGAGGGATAGGCAATCCTTTTGGTGCAGTTGTTGGGGGTTATGTAATTGCTTTTTCTGAAATTATGGTAACTTATGCCTATAAGAAATTTTTTGTATATTTACTTCCAAGTCCTTTAGAGCCAACAGGATTGGTTCAATTACTCTCAACAGATTATAAATTTGCTGTGTCATTTTCAATTTTAGTTATCGTCTTATTAATTAGACCATCTGGTATATTTAAAGGAAGAGTTTTATGATTAAGTTTGAGAGATTCGAATGGGTCGCTATTGCCATCATGATTTCCCTGTTTATTTTTGTAGGCATTATTCAAGGTTGGTCAGTTAGTTTAGTAATTTTAAATATGTGTATTATTTCAGCCATTATGACAATGGGTGTTAATATTTCTTGGGGTTATGCTGGAGTTATAAATTTTGGTGTCATGGGTTTTCTTGCTATGGGTGGATTAGCTGCTGTGATTGTTTCTTATCCTCCTATTACAGAGTCATGGCAAGTTGGAGGAAGAGGATTAGGTATTAGTTTTATTTTACTTGTCATATTAGTTATTGCAGTCATGTATATTAATAAAATTGTAAAACAAAAAAAGAATAGATATCTTTTAAATACGATAGTAATTTTTTTTGGTATTTTAGTAATTAGACACTTTTATTTAAACGCTACTGATAATATTGAAGATATTAATCCAGCCATTGCAGGTTTTCTTGGTGGGTTAGGGCTCCCAATAATATTCTCATGGATTGTTGGAGGGTTTTTTGCAGCAGGGGTCGCATTTATCATTGGTAAAGTAGCTCTTGGATTAAGATCAGATTATCTTGCTATTGTTACCCTTGGTATTTCTGAAATAGTTGTCAGTGTTTTAAAACATGAAGAATGGTTATCAAGAGGAGTTAAAAATGTTATTGGTTTAAAAAGACCAGTTCCCTATGAAATTGATTTACAAAATACTGATTGGTTTATTAATTTGGTAACTTATCTAAATTCATCAAAGTTAAATAACATCATAGATCCAACTGAGAAACAGCAATTTTTAAATAACCTTATTATCGACGGTTCAGGAATCTTTGTAAAATTATCATATGCCATTTTATTTCTTATTGTCATGCTGATAATTTTTTATTTTGCTAATAAGGCTCAATTATCCCCTTGGGGTCGAATGATGAGAGCAATTAGAGATAATGAAACGGCTGCAAATGCAATGGGCAAAGATGTTGTCAAACAACATTTAATAATTTTTGTTATTGGAGCAGCTATAGTGGGTGTCGCAGGAGCAATGTTAGTCACTTTAGACGGGCTATTTACCCCATCTGGATATAGACCACTTCGTTTTACTTTTATTATATGGATTATGGTTATTGTTGGTGGAAGTGGAAATAATCTAGGAGCTATATTTGGTGGTTTTGTTATTTGGTTTTCTTGGATTGAAGCTGCACCACTTACAACATTTATTATTAATCAATTAACAGCAGGTTTAGAACCCACAAATGCTTTGAAATTACATTTATTAGATAGTGTTCCCTATTTTAGGTATTTATTTATGGGAATAATATTATTATTAATTTTACGATATCGTCCTAAAGGGATTATACCTGAAAAAATTAGACATTCTTGATTAAAATATTGTTAATATTTAATAAAAAACCCCAGCTAAAAGCTGGGGTTAAATTAATATAATTATTAAGTATTAAAGAGCGCCAACAGTAACGAATTCACCACCACTAACTTCTAACTCTTTAAATGCACCAGCTGCATCACCAAACGCATTAAATTCTACGTCTGTAGCACCTTGGTAGTCAATATCTTTACCAGCAGCTAACATTTGTAAGCCGTATGATAATTGACCAGGGTTAATTACAATACCTGGAGCATTAGATACTTTACTAATATTGTTTAAGATTGATTGCTTATCAGCAGATCCACCAGCTTGAATTGCAAGAGCAATTATAGCTGCAGCATCATAAGACTCTCCAACATATGGAGCACTTCCATCCATGCCTTGAGCAGCTGCTAATTCACCAAACTTTGCTGACCCTTTAGAAATTGCACCTGGCATAGAACCAAATGAACCTTCTAAATCTGCACCAATGTTATCTACGATTGATTGACCAATCATACCATCTGATAGAACAAATAAATCAAATGCACCTGAGTCTAAAGATGCTTCAATCATTCCTTTTCCACCATCATCGATATAACCAATAACTAGAAGAGCATCTCCACCCGCTGATGCAAGAACACCAACTTCTGAAGAATAATCAGCTTTACCATCTTCGTGAGAAGCAGAAGCCGTAATTGTCCCCCCCGCCAGAAGCGAATGATTTTTCAAAAACTTCTGCAAGACCTTTTCCGTAGTCATTGTTTGTATAAGTTACAGCAATGCTTTCAATTCCTCTACTAAGAGCAAGTTTAGCTAATACTTGACCACCCTTTGCATCAGATGGAGCTGTACGCCAAAAAGTTCCATTATCAGGAACACTACTTAGACCAGGAGATGTTGCTGATGGAGATACCATTATGATACCGTTTGGTACAGCAACGTTAGCATTGATTGCACCTGTTACACCTGAACAGTCAGCACCCATTATAGCAGTTACACCATCAGCTACTAATCCTTCAGCAGCTGCAGTTGCAGCGGCAGAGTCAACACAAGTTGAGTCAGCCTCTAAGATAGTAATTGATTCACCACCTAATAGGTTTCCAGAGTTTGATGCTTCATCAAATGCCATTCTCGCACCATCTCTCATAGCAGGAGTTAAAGATTCAATTGGTCCTGTAAAACCAAGAATAATTCCTACTTTAATTTCTGCTAATGAAGCAGTCGATACAGTCGACAAACTTACAATAACAGCTAGAAGTAATTTTTTCATATTTCCTCCAAAAAAGTATACTTTTTAATAATTTCACTCATATACTAGTTACAAAAATCAATCATGCAGTTTTTTTCAAAAAATATCCATAATTTCAGCCAAAAAGCATAAATTGACTTCATTTGTCTCACCAGATAAAGACAAAATTTATGACAATAGGAATTCTAGGTGGAGGAGTATGGGGCAGTGCACTTGCTAGAATTTTAAGTCAGCATAAAGTAATAATATATGCTCGGGATGAAAATATCGTAAAATCAATCAATGAGCATAAAATAAATCCAAAATTAAAATATAGCTCATTTAATGAAAACGTATCAGCTACTTCTTCATTAAGTGATTTTACAGATGTAACATTTCTTTTCATTGCCTTGCCAGCTCAGAAAATTAGAGAAGTTTTTCAAGAGTTAAAAATAAATAAAATAAAAAATATTATTTTATGTTCAAAAGGAATTGAAATTTCTTCCTCAAAATTTTTAACTGAAGTAATTAATGAATTAACAAATTATAAAACGATAAGTGTATTATCTGGTCCATCATTTTCAAGTGAAGTATCTCAAAATTTACCTACTGCAGTTACTCTAGCTACTGAGAAAAAAAAAGATTTTGATAAAATATCAGAACTAATAACAAGTAAAAATTTTAGAATGTATTATTCTTCAGACCTAATAGGAGGAGCATTAAAAAATATTTATGCTATAGCTTCAGGAATTGCAGAAGGATTAAATTTAGGTGAAAATGCTAAAAGTGCATTAATATCAAGATCATTTGTAGAAATGACAAGATTTGCTGAAAAATTCAAAGCAAATAAAAATACATTATTTGGTTTATCTGGACTTGGTGATTTAATTTTAACATGTGGATCACATAGTTCTAGAAACACGCAATTTGGAATTAAGATTGCTTCATCAAAATATGAAAATTTTTCAGATTTAATCCAATCTCAAGAAGTAACTGAGGGATATTATACTGTTGAGGCAGTTTATAATATTTCAAAAAAAAATAATATTGAAATGCCAATAATGGAGTCTGTCTATAATATACTTTATAATAAGTATGATTTAAAAGAAGAACTAATTAAACTTTTAAATAGGCCATTAAGAGATGAAAAAATCTAGCAATGAATAATAAAGATTTTTATAATTTAGATACTAGTTGGATCGATAACGTTCAAATTAATTTAAGTGCTGTGGAGAGAAGAACTACAACATTGACTAAAAGAAGAACAGTAAAAAAAGAATTTCAAGTTGCTTGGTTACTAAAAGCTGTTACTCTAATTGATTTAACAACTTTAAGTGGGGATGATACATTTGGGAAAGTTGAGAGATTATGCAATAAAGCATTAAACCCTGTAGATAATTATATATTAAATGATCTTGGTTTAGAAAAAAACTCTGTGAAAGTTGGAGCTGTTTGTGTTTACCACCATCTTATAAAGGATTGTAAGAAATTATTACAAAGTCAATTACCAATAGCTGCAGTATCAACTGGTTTTCCAGCAGGATTATCTTCATATGCAACAAGAAAGAAGGAAATTACTGACTCAATTAAAGATGGCGCTGATGAAATTGATATTGTTATCAATAGAGGTTATGTTTTACAGAATGATTGGAAAAAATTATATGATGAGGTAAGAAGTTTTAAAAATACAGCAGGTAAAACAAAAGTAAAAGCTATTCTTGGTGTTGGTGATCTTGAAACGCTTCGAAATGTGGCAAAGGCATCATTGGTTTGTATGATGGCAGGAGCTGATTTTATTAAAACTTCAACAGGTAAAGAAAGTACAAATGCAAATTTAAATAATAGTCTTGTAATGCTTAGAATGATAAGGGATTTTTATTCCAAAACGGGTAAGAAAATTGGTTTCAAGCCAGCAGGTGGCATATCAACATCTAAGTCAGTTTTAGAATTTCTAATATTAGTTGCCGAAGAATTAGGATTTGAATGGATAAATCCTAAATTATTGCGAATTGGTGCCTCTAGTTTATTAATTGATATTGAAAGACAGCTATACCATTATACAAGTGGAAGATATGCAAATAAAGAAAAATTAGCGATAGGATAAAATGAATAAGGTCATTAAAAATTTTCAAAATATTTCTTATGGACCAGCTCCTGAAGATAGCAATGAAGTAAATAGTTGGATAAAAAATTTAAAAAACCCCAATAACCTTTTTATAAATGGTAAATTTGTAAAATCTTCTAGTTCAAAAAATATAAATATTATTAATCCTTCTACCAATAAAAAAATTGCTTCACTTTCTATAGCCTCTAAAAAAGATGTTAATTTAGCAGTAAATGCTGCAAAAAAAGCTCATGTTAAATGGGCTAAATTATCCTCTTTTAAGCGATCAAAATATTTATATGCACTAGCCCGTCTTATTCAAAAAAATTCCAGGTTTATTTCCGTTTTAGAGACTATTGATAACGGGAAGCCAATAAGAGAGACAAGAGATATTGATATACCACTTGTTTCAAGACATTTTTATTATCATGCTGGTTGGGCTGCTAGAAATATAAATAATTCTGATAATTCAATTGGTGTTGTTGGGCAAATTATACCATGGAACTTTCCTTTATTAATGTTAGCTTGGAAAATTGCACCAGCAATTGCTCTTGGAAACACAGTAGTACTAAAACCAGCAGAATATACTTCTCTTACTGCATTATACTTTGCTGAACTTTGCCAAAAAGCAAAAATTCCAAGTGGTGTAATTAATATTATTACAGGAGATGGTTCTACTGGTGAACTTATAACATCACACAAAGACATTAAAAAAATTGCATTTACTGGATCAACAGAAGTTGGAAAAAAAATAATTCAAACAAATATCGATCCAGATAAAAAAATGACTATGGAACTTGGAGGTAAATCTCCTTTTATTGTTTTTGAAGATGCTGACTTAGATAGTGCTGTTGAAGGCGTTGTTGATGCAATTTGGTTTAATCAAGGCCAAGTTTGTTGTGCCGGATCAAGATTGCTTGTGCAAGAAAGTATTGAGAAAAAATTTATTCAAAAATTAAAGAAAAGAATGGAAAAATTAAGAGTTGGAGATCCATTAGACAAATCTATAGATATTGGTGCCATAGTTGCTCCAGTTCAGCTTAAAAAAATTAATTCTATAGTAAATAAAGCACAAAAAGATGGCAATAAATTATGGCAGCCTTCATGGTCTTGTCCAACAAATGGTTTATTTTATCCTCCTTCATTGTTTACTAATGTAACTCCATCTTCTTTTATTGCTCAAGTAGAAATATTTGGACCAGTTTTAACAACAATGACATTTAGAACACCAAGTGAAGCAGTTTCAATTGCTAATAATACTCCATACGGACTTGCCGCAAGTATTTGGTCTGAAAATATTAACTTAGCGTTAGATATTGCTCCCAAAGTAAAAGCTGGAGTGATCTGGATAAATTCTACAAATTTATTTGATGCTGCATGTGGCTTTGGAGGTTACAAAGAAAGTGGTTTTGGAAGAGAAGGTGGTGCGGAAGGCATAAGAGCATATTCAAAGTTACCATTGCCTAGATATAAATCAAATAGAGTAAAGAAATTATCTAAAGTTCAATCATCTAATTCTATAGATAGGACACCAAAATTATATATTGGCGGTAAACAGAAAAGACCTGATAGTGGTTATTCTTTTTCTTCTTATGACTCTAAAAATAATTTTATTTGTGATGTTCCAAATGCCAATCGTAAAGATGTAAGAGATACTGTTGAGGCTGCATCTAAGGCAGTTAGCAAATCTTCTACTAACTTTAATAGAGCTCAAATTCTTTATTACTTAGCTGAGAATTTACAAGACAGAAAAAATACCTTTTCCAACTTACTATCATCTTTAATAGGAATTTCTCAAAAAGATGCTGATAAAGAATTTGATCAATCAATTGAGCGATTATTTTATTATGGAGCTATGGCTGATAAGTTTGAAGGATCCATTCATAATCCTCCTATAAGAGGTTTAACATTAGCTGTTAAAGAACCAATTGGTGTAGTGGCAAATATTTTAAATGATGATTTTCCACTTTTAAGCTTAATAACAACTTTAGGAGCAAATTTTGCAGCTGGTAATGCTAATATTATTGTTCCAGGTCAAACAACTTCCCTCTTAGCAACAGAATTATATCAATTACTTGAAACTTCCGATGTTCCAGCTGGATATATTAATATTCTTACAACTAAACAAAATAGTTTAAATAAAATTATAGCTGAACACGAAAATATAGATGGTATTTGGTATTTTAGTGAAAATAATAATGAACGTCTTAAAATTACTCAAAGCACAACATCAAATTTAAAGAGAAGTTGGTGTCCACAATCAAAAAATCTTGATTGGTCTTCTAACGATGATAGTTTTTTACAAGAGTTTTTACATCACAGTACTCAAGTAAAAAATATTTGGATCCCATACGGAGAGTGATATACTAAAAATATGTTAATTAACGTTGATCCTATTTTAAGTCCTGATATTTTAAAAACACTTCGTGAGATGGGCCATGGTGATAGACTGGTCATATCTGATATTAATTATCCTGCTCATTCAAATCATAATAGAGTTCATCGATTAGATGGGCTAGACATGACAACTGTGATAAAAGCAGTTTTATCTGTCTTCCCATTAGATAGTTTTGTTGATTCAGCTGTTCATCGTATGGAAGTCGATAATCAACCAGATGAAATTAATGATGCTAATAAAGAAGTAATCGAAGCTATTAAGGAAGTATCAGGTGATCATTGGAACATTGGATCATATGAAAGACAAGAATTTTACAAGCAATCAAGATCAACATATGCTTACATTACAACTAGTGAAAGACGACCATATTGTAATTTTATTTTAACAAAAGGTGTAATTAAACCAGATGGTACTGTTTGGATAATCGATAAGTAATTATGTCGATTAGCGTACTTGGTATTTTTGTAGCTGACCTAGTTTTTTTTGGAGAAAAAATTCCTGTTGAGGGTGAAACAATTCTTGGTAAAAATTTTGTTATTGGCCCTGGTGGAAAGGGTTCCAATCAAGCGGTAGCTGCAGCGAAAGCTGGGGCGAAAACTTTTTTTATTTCAAAAATTGGGGACGACCAATTTGGCACAATGGCAACAGAAATATATAATAATTCTGGTGTTGATTATAGTAATGTTATTATTTCAAAAGACCATTCTACTGGTGCCGCCGGTATTCTTGTAAACGAAGTAACAGGTGCAAATGCAATTAATGTCTTTCCCGGCGCTGCAGGAGCTATAACGAAAGAAGATATAGATAAAGCAGAAGAGGCTATTAAAAATTCAAGTATATTTTTAACACAATTAGAAGCCCCAAAAGATGTTGTTACTTATGCATTAAAAAAAGCAAATAAATTAAATGTAAAAACAATTTTAAACCCAGCACCAGCTGCAGAAATTGATAGCTCTTTATTTCCTTTAATTGATTATTTTACACCTAATGAAACTGAGGCCAGTTTCTATGTTAATCATGATGTTATAACATATGAAGATGCTGAAAAAGCAGCATCACAATTATTGGATAAAGGAATTAAAAATGTTGTCATAACTCTTGGAGAAAAAGGAGCATACTTTGCTAATAGTGAGGAAAAATTTTCTCTTCCTATTGCTAATCTTTCAAATCCAGTAGTAGATACAACTGGGGCTGGCGATGCTTTTAATGCTGGTTTAGCTGCAGCGTTAACTGAGGGGCAGAATATTAAAGACTCCCTGATATTTGCAAGTGCCACTGCTGGTTTATCTACAACTAAAATAGGTACAGCCAATTCCATGCCATCTCGTGAAGAGATTGATAGAATCCTATAAACAGATATATATAATTTATTCATGCAATTATTTCTTGAACGACTACTATATTTTTGGGCTGGAATTACAGCTCTAGGTTTGTTAATTGCAGTAGCATATTGGGCAATTGCAATAATAATTTACGTAGCTTTTATTTCATTATTTGTTGCGATAGCAGCAACACTTTTCTATCATTTTTATTGGTCCAAAAGAGATAATTAATAGTTTATAAACACGAATAAGGTTTTTTATCAGTGTCAAAATATATATTTTATGATTTAGAAACCTCTGGAAGAGGAAAAAAAGAATATCCTAATGCATTTGGAACGACCCCTAAGTGGGAACAGATAATGCAAATTGCTGCAATAGTTACTGACTCAAATTTTAATCAAACAAATCAAAATATGAATGAGTTTTGTAGACCAAGAACTTCAATTATATCTCAGCCTGGTGCATTAATTACAACTTTAAAAGGAATGCGAGAAGCACTTGATGCTCCACAGTCATCTTATGAGCTGATGAAAAAAATAAATGATACTTTTGATGATTGGAAAAAAGATGATCCAAATTCTACCTTTATTGGACATAACATAATAGAATTTGATGAGTCAGTTTTAGAATATAATTTGTTTAATCATATGCTGTATCCTTATGTTACAAGAAAGAGCAGGGGAGACACATTAAATTTAGCAAGAGGCTTATATGCCATCAATCCATCAAGTATCAAAACACCACTCACCGAAAGAGGTAATCCTAGTTTTAAGTTAGAAAAAATTGCTGAGATGAACAACCTGCCTGTCGAATTTGCTCATGACGCTTTTTCAGATGTTAAAACATCAATTGCTCTTACTAAATTTATTAATGAGGCTGATGTAAGTAATTGGAATCAACTTCAAATGACAATGAGTAAAGAAGATACGATTGAATATATAAATAAAAACAAAGGCTTTTGCTTTATGACTAGTTTTGGAGGAAGAATTAAACTTCAAGCATTATCAATGGTTTGTGAGTCACAATATAATGGTTGGTTTCATACTATTGATTTAGCCAATGATCCAGCCCCACTTTTAGAAGCCAATTCAGAAGAGTTTAAGAAGCTTATTAAAAAGAAAAATAGATATGTAATAACAAATCAACATCCAATCATATTACCTGGTAAAATTGCAGCTAATTATGAGCCTTATGATGAAATTGGTGCAGATGTACTTAATGAAAGAGCCAAAATAGTATTTAAAAATAAAAATTTAGCAGACAAATTTAAACTTATGGAAATAGATAGACGCATTGAAAAAGAAGATGAGTCATCTCAAGATAATATTTTTCCTGAAAGCAAAGCTAATGCCTTTCTTGACTTTAAACAATCAACAGAAATAGCTAAATTTCATGATCAGAGTGATTGGAACGAAAAATATAAAATTGCTTTATCTATTAAGGAGCCAAGAGCGAACTTTATTTTAAAAAGACTTATATTTGATGAAAGTCCAAAAACTTTATCGAAGGATGATTTCAAAATGGTTCATCGTGAGTTACATGATCGTTTAGTAATAAATCAAGAAAGACCATTTACGACTATTCCTGAAGCCATGTCTCAAACAGATACAGAATTTTCAAAAATGGAAGAGAGCGATGATGAAAATAAAAATCAAAAAATGCAAATCTTAAAAGACTACAATATTTATCTTAGTTTTATGGAAAAATATTTTTCTAATAAAAATGCAGAACCTCTTCCAAGTGGGAAAGAATTAAGTAAAGTTATCTTCGGTTAATGTTTGAACTTCAATATTTTATCCTTGGTATTGTTCAGGGTTTTACAGAATTTTTACCTATTAGTTCTTCTGGACATTTAGTTCTGGTATCAGAATTAACTGATTGGCAAGATCAAGGTTTATTTACCGATGTTGCTGTACATGTGGGCACATTGTTAGCTGTAATAATTTATTTAAGAAATCATATTTTCTCTTTGTTTAGGAATATACTTACATTTAAAATAAGTAATAATGAAAATTTTATAAATATTATTATTGCTACTCTTCCTGCAGTTATAGTGGGATATTTTATTTTTGATTTCGTTCAAAATTATTTTAGAGATTTAAAAGTTGTAGCAATTACGAGTATTATTTTTGCAGCTTTACTATTTTTTGCTGATCATTTTAAAATCAAAATATCTAAATGGGAAAACATGACTTATATTCAAGCATTTATAATTGGCTTATTTCAAATTTTAGCTTTTATTCCTGGGGCAAGTAGAGCAGGTGTAACAATTACTGGTGCAAGGTTTTTAGGTTTTGATCGTTCTTCAGCAGCAATATTTTCAATGCTATTATCAATTCCTATTATTTTGGCTTCTCTTATTCTAACAAGCATTGATATAGTAAGCAATTCAGAGGCAAATATTAATTTATATCAATCTATTTTTGCGGCATTTATTGCATGTGTGACAGCACTATTATCTATTAATCTTATGATGCATTTCATTCAAAGATCTACATTTAATATATTTATTATTTATAGAGTTATGTTGGGTTTTATCTTATTATATTTTTATGCATAATATATCAGGTGTATTTAGTGCTGCCCTTACGCCAGTTAGGAAAGATTTATCTATAAATCAAGACCTCTATCTCCGTCATTGCCAGCACTTGATGCGACAAGGTCATGATGGTTTAGCAATATTTGGAACAACTGGTGAAGCTAACAGTTTTTCCATTAAAGAAAAAAAGGATACTCTAGAATTTTTACTCTCAAATAGAATTGATCCTAAAATCTTAATACCAGGTACTGGATCTTCATCTTTAAATGATGCAATTGAAATGACAAAACATGCAGCCACTTACAAAGTAAAAGCTGTTCTTTTACTTCCACCATTTTACTATAAAAATGTTAGCGATGAAGGAGTGATCAATTATTATCGCCATATTATTGAAAAAGTTGGCATAAATGAAATGCAATATATTTTATATCACATACCTCAAAATTCTTATGTACCTATTAATTTCAAAATTATTGAGATGTTACTAAAGTTTTATCCAAAAAATATTGTTGGTCTTAAAGATTCAAGTGGAGATGGTGATAGAATGATGAAAGTAATTAAATATTTTGATAATTTTGCAGTTTTTTGTGGCCATGATAGTTTAGCTTTAAATGTTGTTAAAAGAGGCGGAGCTGGTGCTATAACAGCAGGAACAAATGTGTGTGGAAAATTATTAAGTTTTATTATTAAAAATTACAAAAATGAAAATCAAATCAATAACTTTTCAGAATTACAAAAATTATTAATTCAAATAAGACAAGTCATAACATCGCATGAGCCAATAAGTTTAATGAAAGCATATTTTTCTATTGTTGATAATATTTCTGAATGGAACAATGTATTACCTCCTTTAAAAAAAATACATGAACCACAAAATCATAAATCAGTTTTAATATTAAATGAATTAATTAAAAAAATTGATCCGCTAATAGCGAATTCTTGATTTGAAATATTTTTTAGCCTGAAGAGCTACTAAGTTTTGGACTGGTTTTAAAAAAAAAGAAAAACCAATGCAATCAGTAAAAAACCCCGGAGTAATTAATAACAATCCAGATATAAGAAGAAATATTCCTCCTTTGATCTCCTCTGTAGGCATTATTCCTTGTGATAAATTTTTTTGTGCATCAAATAAAAGCTTTATTCCTTGTCTTCTTACTAAGAAAATACCAACTAATGCTGTAATAAGAATAATAGCTATTGTATTTAAGATGCCAATATTTGTTCCAATTGTTATAAAAATACTAATCTCAATAATTGGAATAATTATAAAAACTAAAAAAATCACTAACGAACTATACCAGTTTTTTCATCCTTAATATTTTTTTCTATTTTATTCTCAAATTCTCGTAATCTTTTATATACACTTGCAAGTTCAATGATTGTTGGCCATGCTCTTAATAAATATTGCATGGATCCTTCAACTCTTCCAAAAGCTCTAATAATTTGCTGCATTACTCCTAAAGTCACAACTCCAGCAACAATTGCAGGAGCAAGAAATACGTATGCGCTTAAAACATTTGCTTGAAGGTAGGCAACTCTACCAATATTAAAATATAAGTATCTCACATAACTTAGAAAGTGAATTTTTCTTACATCATCAAATAATTCTTCTAATTTCTTTGGTCTAACTGTTCCATCATCTTCAGCTATTACTAAAATTTTTCTATAAGCAGCTTCCTGTTTTTGCAAATCATACTCAACTCCAACTAGTCTTAATATTAATCCAAGAATAATTAAAAACAACGTACCACCTACAGACCACAATAATGCTCCAGTAATTAAACCATATTCCCAATCTCCAAAAAAGAAGATTGGTATACCAATACTTAATCCAAATAAAATAGGGATAAATTCAACAATGATCATGACAGCTTCTATGAAACTTGTACCAAGTCCTTCCATAATTCTTGAAAATTTTATAGTATCTTCCTGAACCCTTTGAGATGCACCTTCTATAGTTCTGGCCTGATCATAAACTGAATGATACCATTCTACCATTGCTGTTCGCCATCTAAATAAAAAATGAGCAGTAAAAAAACTAACAGCAACTGCCAATGCAACATAAATTCCTGCTAATGTTATGAATGAAAGAAGACTAGCCCAATATTCAGTGATGGTAATAGAATTTGGTTCACCGAGAGCTTTTTGTATCATGTCATAAAAATCACCAAACCATTCATTAATTCTGACGTCAATTTGTACTTGAATCCAAAGAGATGAAAGAATAATTATAGAACCTGCCCATGCCCATAGATACCATTTTGGTTCAGTAAAAAATTTAAACATAAATATTATATAGTCTTATAAGTTATATAAAAAAGTAGTTAAAAAAATGAATTATTTCTTTTTCTGACGTTTTTTGTTCCTTCTATATTTAGAACCTCTTTTACGTCTTCCTCTGTGTTTTTTTGGATATCCCATAATGAAGTTACGGTATACAAAAATAAAAAATTAAGTCAAAGACTAATAATGCCAATCTTTCGCTTCATTAAATAAAAAGTCACGAAAAACCTCAAGCCTTCTATCATTTTTAAATGACTCAGGATAAACAAAGTAGGTTTGATATGACGGTCCTTCAAGATTTGGAAGAACTCTTACTAATTGAGGCTTATCAGCAACCATGTAATCTGGTAGTGACGCTAAACCGCTAGCTTTTTCTATTGCTAATGACATGGCATAAATACTATTTACTCTAAATTTTGGACGTCTTTTTGTTCCTTCTTTTCCAATTTTTAATATCCAATCAATGTTAGATATAGGTGAAGGTAAGCCTGCACCAAAGCAAATTAAATCATGTTTATCTAAATCATTTGCATTTCTTGGTATCCCGTTTTTTTGTAAGTATTCTGCAGCACCATAAATATGATTATGAAAGTTCACAAATTTTTTAAAAATTAAATTTGCCTGAGTTGGTTTTTTTACTCTAACTGCTACATCAGCAACTCTTGATGCTAAATCTATTTCATCATCACTCATCAATAAACTTACTTCAATGTCAGGATATTGATCAACAAATTTATTTATGCGTGGTGTTAACCATGTTGATCCAAAACCAACTGTGGTACTTACAGTTAACTTCCCTACTGGTTTTGTTTTTTTGTCTAACAATTTTTTTTCAAAATCTGATATCGAAAAATTAATTTGATTTACCGTATTAAATAAATTTTCTCCTTGTTCAGTTAATCTTACTCCTTTTTGATGTCGAATAAACAATGGAGTTTTTAAATCAAACTCTAAATCTTGAATTTGTCTGCTTAATGCTGATTGACTTATATTTAACTTTACACTAGCTTTTGAAATACTTCTTGCAAGTGCTATTTCATAAAATGATTTTAATTTATCCCAGTCCATTATTTTAAAGCATTTATAATTTTATTATAATTTTGATCATCTTGTGAAAGTAAATATGATCCAACTGCTAAAACATCAACACCATTTTCAATGCATAATTTACCAGTTTCATTATTTATTCCCCCATCAACAGATATTTCAAAATTATAATTATTTTCTTTGCGAATATCTTTAAGTTCTTTTATTTTTTGAATTTGATTTTCCATAAATCTTTGTCCACCAAAACCAGGTACCACTGTCATAACAATAACTTGCTGAATTTTTTTAAACAAATGTTCAAAATCTAAAACATTTTTATCTGGATGTATTGCTATTCCAGATTTTATACTTGCATTATTTATAATATCAATAATTTGTGATGCATTATTGTCAGCTTCTGGGTGAAAGCTAATTATATCAGATCCCGCATCAATAAACTCTTTAATATATGGTTCCACAGGCTCTATCATAAGGTGAACATCTAGTGTTTTAGTAGTTATACTCTTAATAGATTTAACAATATTTGGTCCAAAAGTTATATTTGGAACATAATGACCATCCATTATATCAATATGGATATAATCAGCTCCACTCTTATCAAGTGATATTACCTCTTCCTCTATTTTTAGAAGATCTGCTGATAAAATTGAAGGAGATATTTTTACCATTTTGAAAATAAATATATAATATATAAACAAACATTCATAATGAATTCTGTAGTAGAAAAACCATGGGGATCCTTCACAATTTTAAATTCAGGAGAAAATTTTCTTGTAAAAAAAATCTATGTAAAACCAGGTGGCGTATTATCTCTTCAAAGTCATAAATATCGATCAGAACATTGGATTGTTGCTAAAGGACAAGCAGAAGTTACTATTAATAATAATATTTCTATTCTCAAAGAAAATGAAAATATTTTTATACCTAAAGGTACAATTCATAGAATGTCAAATAAGGAAAGTGATGATTTAATAATAATAGAAATGTGGTATGGAGAAAGACTAGATGAAAATGACATTAAAAGATATGAAGACATCTACGAAAGAGTTTAATGCTAATTAATACACCTATATCTCTTGGTGAGTTAGTAGATAAAGTTTCTATCCTAATGATTAAACAAAAAAATATATCTGATCAAAAAAAATTAAATCATGTAACTAAGGAGTTAGATGTTTTAAAAAAAACTCTAGCACAATATGTTGAGCAAGAAGAAATTCAAACCTACCTTGATAAACTTAATGATATTAATTCCAAATTATGGAAGATAGAGGATGAAATCAGAGAATGTGAAAAAGATAAAAAATTTGATCAAACATTTATAGAATTAGCAAGAAGTGTTTATTTTACTAATGATCAAAGAGCTAATGTAAAATCTGATATTAATAACAATTTTGGTTCTGAACTAGTTGAGGTTAAATCATACGAAGAATATAGTTAATATATTCTCGATAAACTCGTCGACACCAATGAAGCTAGCTTTTCTTTAAATTTACTTTCTTTAAATATATCGATTGAGTCAATTGCTACGTTAGAAAAATGTTTTGCTCTAGTTATGGTATCTTCAATGCATTGATATTTATTTATAATTTCTAGTGCATTGTCAAAGTCTCCTAATTCTTGTTTTAACTTTGAAATGGTTCTATTCCAGAACCTTTTTTCCTTATCGTTTGATCTTCCAAAGGCTAAAATAATTGGAAGAGTTATTTTACCTTCTTTAAAATCATCTCCTATATTTTTACCTATAATTTTTTGATTTGATGAATAATCAATTGCATCATCTATTAATTGAAAAGTCATTCCAAAGTTTGTTCCAAATGATTTCAATGCATTAATTTCAGCTTTTGTTCCGTTTGCACTTATCGATCCTACTTGACAAGCCGCACTAAATAAAGATGCAGTTTTGGCATTGACTACATCAAAATATAAATCTTCATTAATTTCAAGATTTTTATCATTAGCTAATTCTAAAACTTCCCCTTCAGAAATTGTAACACTTGTATCAGCTAAGATTTTTAATGTTGCTGAATTTCCATACTTTGTCATTAGTTGAAATGCTCTACTAAATAGAAAATCTCCTACTAATACACTTGTTTTGTTTTTCCATTTTTCATTTGCAGTTGGCTTACCTCGACGTTGTTTGCTTTCATCGATAACATCATCATGCAACAGTGTTGCTGTATGAATAAATTCTACAGCAGCTGCAAGACCAATATGGTTTATAGAATTTTCTTCTTGCAAGCCCCCATTGTTTATCAAGTGGAAACTAGATACTGTTAAGAGGGGTCTTAATCTCTTACCTCCAGAAAGAATTAGATACTTTGCAACTTCTTGAACCAAAGGAACATTACTATCCAACTTGTCAAGAATGATAGTGTTTACAGAAACTAAATCTTCTTTAAATAATGCTGATATTTCATCAATATCCTGTTCAAAAGTAATTTCTTTTTTCTTTAATGGTAAAACATTAGACATATGGATAAAATATTTGATTAATTTATTAATTCATTAACTTAATTGACGCACTTAAACACTTTTAATCAAAATTACAAATAAATGCTTACATAATACTTTGTGAAAAGATGAACATTTGGTAAAACAGGTTATGTTTAAAAGACTTTTTTCAAGAAATGTGCAAATACCTACACTTAGACTTTCGGGAATTATTTCATCACAATCAAGTATTACTAGTTCTGCTCTAGCAATAAATAATTTAGAAAAATTAATAGAAAAATTATTTGCTGATAAAAAAGCTCCAGCTGTAGCTTTAATCATTAATTCTCCTGGCGGTTCTCCCACACAATCTTCATTAATTGCAAAAAAAATAATTAATCTAGCTAAAGAAAAAAATAAAAAAGTTTTAGCATTTGTTGAGGATGTAGCTGCTTCTGGTGGATATTGGTTAGCATGTGCAGCTGATGAAATTTATATAGATCACAATTCTGTAATTGGCTCTATTGGAGTTATATCACCTGGTTTTGGATTTGTTGATTTGCTTAAAAAAATTGGTATTGAAAGAAGAGTTTATACTTCTGGAAAAAGTAAAAGTTTTTTGGATCCATTTAAAGAAGAAAATAAAGAAGACATAGATAGATTAAAAGATATCCAAGAACAAATTCATGATAATTTTATTAATTATGTGAAAGATAGAAGAGGATCAAAGCTTGATCAAAATAAATTTGATGATATTTTTTCTGGATTATTCTGGGTTGGATCTAGAGCAATTGAATATGGGCTTGCCGATGGAATTGGTTCTATTAGTGAAATACTTGAAAATAAATATGGAAAAAAAGTCAATATTAAAATGATTAATCAAAAAAAATCTTTTCTTCAAAGAAGATTATCTTCATCAATATTAAATTCTGATGAAATTTTAAATAAATTTGAAGAAAAACTTATGTTATCAAGGTTTGGATTATAATGAAGTTTTTGATTTTATTTATAATTTTGGCAACTATTCTCATAATATTAAAATTTGCCAAAAAAAAACAAGACAAATTCAGTGACAATAAAGTAAATAAAGAGTCGGTAATAGATCTAGAAATAGATCCTAAGACTAAAGAATATAAACCAAAAGATTAATTAAATAGGTTTTTTATGGTTGCAAAGACGATGGAAGAGTTAGTCTCCCTTTGTAAAAGAAGAGGTTTCTTATTTCAATCAAATGATATCTATGGCGGTATAAAAGGTCTTTATGATTATGGCCCAATGGGTGTTGAATTAAAAAATAATCTCAAACAATCTTGGTGGAAATCTATGGTTTATGAGCGGGATGACACCGAAGGTTTGGATGCTTCTATTTTAAGCTCTCCAGTTGTTTTAAAACATTCTGGTCATGAAGATACTTTTACTGACCCTCTTGTTGATTGCCGTTCATGTAAATCTAGGTGGAGAGCAGATCAATTATTAGAAAATAATAAGTGCCCAAATTGTAAATCAGAAGATCTAACTGACCCAAGGCCTTTCAATTTAATGTTTAAAACTGCTATTGGACCGGTAGACGATGGATCATCATTTGCTTATTTAAGGCCAGAAACATGCCAGCAAATATTTACAAATTTTAAAAATATTTTAGACTCTACCTCAAGAACAGTTCCATTTGGAATTGCGCAAATAGGAAAAGCTTTCAGAAATGAAATAACACCTCGTAATTTTATTTTTAGAGTTAGAGAGTTTGAACAAATGGAACTAGAATTTTTTGTTAAACCTGGTTCAGATGATAAATGGCATGAATATTGGATTGAAAAAAGAATACAATGGTGGGTAGATCAGGGAATAAAAAAAGAAAATTTGAAAAAAAATGAAGTTAATAAAGAAGATCTTTCTCATTACTCAAAGAGAACTGTTGATATAAATTATTTATTTCCTCATGGTGAAGAAGAGTTAGAGGGAATTGCTAATAGAACTGATTTTGATTTAGGTTCTCATACAAAAAATCAAAAAGATTTTGAAATTAAATCAGAGGTAATGCAAAATTCTTCCTCTACAACTAAGCTGGCGGTACAAGATTTAGAAGAAAAAAAATGGTATATTCCTTTTGTAATTGAACCATCAGCAGGTGTCGATAGAGGGATTCTAGCTATACTTAATGAGGCATATAAAGAAGAAAGTACTGATAGTGAAAATAAGAGAACTTTACTGTCACTTAAACCACATCTTTCACCTATTAAAGCTGCTGTTATCCCTCTAAAAAAAAATAATGAAGAGATAGTTAATTTATCTAAACAAATTAAGTCAAATCTTCAAACATTAGGATTAGGAAGGGTTGTTTTAGAAAATTCAGGAAACATTGGTAAAAACTATAGAAGACATGATGAAATTGGAACACCTATTTGTTTAACAGTGGATTTTGAAACACTAGAAGACAAAAGTGTTACTGTAAGAGATAGGGACTCAATGAAACAAGAGAGAGTTTCAATTGAAAGTTTAGCCGATTATTACAAAAGTTATTTTAAATAATTTTATTGTATGAAAAGAATAAGTGACATTCATGCAATTAAAATTATTTTTTTTATTACAGCTTGTTATGTAGGCTTATGGTCAATAAGAATACCATCTATTAAAGATCAGTTATTAACTGATTATATAGGTATTGGTTATATAATGCTGTCATTTGCAGTTGGATCTATAGTTGCTATGATTATAGCTAATTCCCTAATTCTTAAAACATCAACTAAAACTATACTTACTTTTACATTGATTGCTGAAGGATTATTATGGTTACCAGTTCCATTCATAGAGGAGTTATGGATATTTTTTATTTTTTCTTTTATTTTTGGGATGACTTATGGTGCATTTGAAATAGCATGTAATGTTTATGCTTCAAACTTAGAGATAAGAGAAAAAAAATCAATGATGTCAGGATTCCACGCTTTTTGGAGTCTTGGAGTATTATTTGGTTCTGTAGTTACTAGTTTATTACTCGAATGGAATTACTCATTTATTTCTAATATCTTAATATACGTAGTTATACTTTTACCATTAAGTTTATATTTTGTTTTTTGTTTAGAAAATCAATCATCTGCAAAAACAGATATTTCAAATAAAAAAAATATTTTCTTTTTGTGGCCTATTATTATTATTTTGTTGGCTTTAATAGCGATGGCAAATGCATTAACTGAAGGGAGTGTAGATGCATGGGGAGCTTTGTATATGAGAGATTTCATAAAAGTAGATGGATTTCAAATTGGTCTAGCTACACTTAGTTTTAATATATTTATGGTGATTGGAAGATTAACAGGAGATTGGGTTAGAGATAAAATTGGAGTTTTTCTCCTAATTTTATTTTTATTTTTAACAACAATTATAAGTTTATTTATTTTATTAAATTTTAGTGGAATATTATCGTCTGTTATAGGATTTTCTTTATTAGGAATCGGAGCATCTTCTATTGTTCCAATAGCTTATAGTATTGCAGGAAAAATTGAGGGTATAGATAGTGGAGTCGGAATAACTATAATATCTATTGCAGTTTATGGGACGTTTATTGGCGCTCCTGCGTCTTTGGGATATATTGCAAATAATTATGGAATAAATAATATTTTTATTCCAATGCTTATTGTTTTTGTAATATTGCTATTACCAATAAGTATTTATAGAAAAAAATTCTTAATTTAAAAAATCTAATACTACAGTGTCATTTAAATTAATTTTTGAATTATTTTTTACCAAAATATTTACAAATTCAATATTTAATAATGCAAAGATATAAGAGTTTGCTTTTGATACGATATATCCAATTTTTTTTTCATCAATGATTAATTCACTACCAATGGAAATATCACCTTTAATAATTTTCATGGGATAAATTTTTTTCTTTAAAAGACTTCTATATTTCATTCTTGCCGTTATTTCCTGTCCAACATAACATCCCTTATCCCAATCTATTGCATTTATATTATCAAAATTATTTTCCAAAAGTAGAGATTTGTTTTCAACCATATCAAGATGAGAGTAGGGTGTACTATTTTTAATTAAAATTTCATGATATTCATTTTCATTAATTTGTTTTAAATTATTATCATTTAACAAAATTTTATTACTTAAGATTACTTTTTTCCCTAAAGATAAATTTCTTGGATCGTTATTTTGCACTAATGAATCAAAATTATAGGAAAAATTAAAGATTGAATAAGAAAAAATATTCTCTACCTCTTTAATGTCAATATTTGAACGCAGTTTATAAATATTTAATTTATTAATTAAATTTTTGTAATATTTTTTGTCTGTTTCAAAATAAAAAGAATCGTCATTTTTAAAAATAAAAAAATCTGCTAAAAATTTACCTTGAGGTGTTAGTAAACATGAATAAACAATATCATTATTTTTACATTTATTAATGTCATTCGTAATTAAATTTTGAATAAAAGTTATACTATCTTCACCAGATACTTTAAAAAATCTTGAATTTTTATGATTAAAAAAGTATTTATTTTTCATAATTTAGTAAATATATATTGATTAACTAAAAAGTGTAACATTTCTGTGAAAATTCTTGTTATTTCATCAAATCTTATAGGGGATAATATTCTTTCAACTGGAGTAATAAAATATTTAAGTAGTAACAATCCTAATGCAAAATTTACATTCGTAACTGGACCCTCAGCACGAACATTATTTAAAAATTTTCATTCTTTAGAGCGTATAATACCTATTACCAAAAAAAAGTACAATTTACATTGGTTACAAATACTTATAAGTTGCTTTGGTCAAAAATGGGATATTATAATTGATTTCAGAAGTTCATTAATATCGTATTTTTTGAACTGTAAAAAAAAATATATTTTTAAAAAAAATACTATAACAAATCACATACAACAACTATCAGAATATTTTGGCTTTGATTGTTCTGAACTTCATATACAAACTAATGAAAAAGAAGATGAAATTGTTGAAAAGAAAATATCAAAAAATATTGACTATTTTGTTATATTTCCTGGAGGTAACTGGGAGCCTAAAATATGGAATATAGATAATTATAATTCTTTATTAATAAAAATATCATCAACTAACGATAATATTAAATTTATTTTAGTAGGATCTAAAGAAGAAGAGGATAAATATTATAGTAAATTAACAAAAAATATTGATAATAAAAAAATAATAAACCTTTTTGGTGAATCACTTACGCAAACTGCCGCTTATATGAAAAAATCAAAATTACTTATTGGAAATGACTCTGGGCTTACTCATTTAGCATCAGCATCAAAATTAAGATCAATTGTATTATTTGGACCAACTAATGATAAAGTTTATGGACCATTTGATAATAATTCTTTTATTATTAGAACCAATCAAAGTTATGACGATTTTAAAAAAATCACAATTGATAAAACCAAGTCTTATATGGACTCAATAAGTGTTGAAAAGGTTTATGATATTTTAAAAAGAAAAGGATACTGTGCCTAATATTTTAGAAATTGTTCAACCAGATGATTGGCATATTCATTTTAGAGAAGGTGATATGCTCGAAATGGTGACTAATTATTCTTCTAGAATTAATAATAGATGTGTAGCAATGCCTAATACAAAAGTTCCAATAACAGATAGCAATAAAGCTATATTATACAAAAATAAAATAAATAAAGCTTCAAAAGATAAATTTGAACCTTTAATTCCTTGCTATCTTACTGAGAGTTTGGATATAAATGATTTCAGATCAGGAATACAAAATAAATATTTTTTTGGTGCAAAGTTGTACCCTAGTAATGCAACAACGAATTCTAAATATGGGGTTAGACAAATTTCTAATATTTATAACTTATTTGAAATTTTAGAGGAAGAAAATAGTACTTTATTGATACATGGTGAAAAAGTATCAGATAAAATTGACATATTTGATCGAGAGAAATATTTTATTGACGATGAATTACAAATTATAAGAAAAAAATTTCCCTTACTTAAAATTGTTTTAGAGCATGTGTCAACAGCCTATGGTGTAAAATATATTAAGCAAAACAAAAATATAGCTGGAACAATTACTCCTCATCATATGTTATTAACTAAAAGAGATGTATTTATTAGTGACAAAATTGATCCACATCATTTTTGTATGCCTGTGGTAAAAGATGAAAGTGATCTAATTGAATTAAGAAATGCGGCATGTTTTGATAATACTAAATTTTTTTTAGGTACTGACTCTGCACCTCATCCCATTGAAGAAAAAAAATCTAATGCAAACTCTAAGCCTGGAATATTTTCTGCACCTTGTTCAATAGAATTATATACTCAAATATTTGATCAAGAAAATGCATTAAATAATTTAGAAGTTTTTTCATCAATTAATGGGGCTAATTTTTATAACTTCTCTCACAATGATAAAAAAATAAAATTAGAGAAAAAAGATTGGATTGTGCCCGAATTTTCAGTTTATAAAAATATTAAAGTTAAAAATTTTTATGCAAATAAAAAAATTAATTGGAAAGTGATAAATTAATGATAATAGAAACATAAATGTCTATAGGAACAAAAATATTTACTTGGTTTAAGGGAAATTTTGTTGGAGAAGATGGGATTGGCAATAAATATTATTGCAATTCAAAAGATTTTAAAGATTTGAACGCTAAAAGATGGGTTATTTTTAGTGGAGAAATTGAAGCTTCTAAAATACCACCTCATTGGCATGCGTGGCTTCATAAATCAACTGATATCCCTCCAATTAATTATAATCACAAATATGAATGGCAAAAAGATCACAAACCAAATATGACTGGAACAAGTGAAGCATATTTTCCATCATCACACCCTTTATCTAAAAATTATGATCCAGAGAAAAAACGAGATGAATATAAATCTTGGAATCCTGATTAAAATATTTTTATTATTATTTTTTTCTTTTTCTATTTATGGAGAAACAATAGAAAAAAATTATGCTCTATTCAAATTATTAAATAAAACAACTAACAAAGTTTCACAAAAAAAAATATCAGTAAATCAAAATATTGATTGGGAAACTTTAAATATCGAGGTTTTGTATTGCGCAAGTACAATACCAACTGAAATACCCGAAGACTATGTTCTTGTTGATGTATATGACAATATCAATCAGGAAAAAATAAATATTTATCGAGGTTGGATGATATCTTCATTGCCTAGTGTTACTCCTTTGGAAAATCCAATTTATGATCTTTGGTTGCTAGATTGTATTAATGATAACGACTCTTGAAAATTTTTTAAGTCTTTAAAATTTGATTTAACTTTAAGACTCTCTTCTAGTTTTTTTTCATATGACTCAGTTTTTATTTCATATGCACCAAATTGTAAAAGATGATAATTAAAAAACTGTGAGTCTAAAAGTTTAAAATTATTCTTTTTTAGGATTGATAATAAATAAAGAAGACAAAATTTACTTGTATTTTTTTTTAAACTAAACATGCTTTCTCCAAAAAAACAAGAACCTAAATGCACACCATATAATCCTCCAATTAGATTTTCATTTTCATAGCATTCAACACTATGACATTTATTTATTTTATTTAACTCAATATATGTATTAATAATAATTGAATTTATCCATGTATCCTTATCTTTTCTTTTTACATTTTTACAGTATTCTATAACTTGAGGAAAGTTATAGTTAATTCTAAAAGTATATTTAGTTTTTTTGAATTCACTTAATAATTTTTTTGGACAATGAAAATTTAAAATTGGAATTATAAATCTTAACTTAGGTTTATAAAATTTAATTTCATCAATTTCATGAGACTCCGCCATCGGAAAATATGCTTTCTTGTAGAATTGAATTAAAGTTTCTAAATTAATTATTTTTTTCAATTGAATTTAGACATAAAATTAATATCATAATTTCCTTTTGTAAATTCATCTGATTTAATAATTTTTTGATGTAACTGGATATTTGTATTTATTCCCATAATTACATATTCTTCAAGAGCACGCGTCATTTTTTTTAGAGCTTCTTGTCTATTTGATCCATAAGTAATTAATTTACCAATCATACTATCATAATTAGATGGTATAGAATATCCATCATATACAGCTGAGTCAACGCGAACACCTAAACCACCAGGTTGGTGATATTGTGTAATTTTTCCAGGTGAAGGTATAAAACTCTCTGGATGTTCAGCGTTAATTCTACATTCGATCGAATTTCCATTTAAACTGATATCACTCTGATTAATTTGAAGTTTTTCTCCAGTTGCTACGAGTATTTGTTCTTTCACTAAATCTATTCCAGTTACCATTTCAGTAACTGGATGTTCTACTTGTAATCTTGTATTCATTTCCATAAAATAAAATTCATTATTTTCATAAAGAAATTCTAAAGTTCCAACTCCCTCATAATTAATTTTTTTCATAGCTTTTCTACAAAGATCTGAAATTTTATCTCTTTCTGTTTCATTAAGGACAGAACTTGGACTTTCTTCAATTAACTTTTGGTGTTTTCTTTGAATTGAACAATCTCTTTCACCAAGCGTAACAACATTTCCATGAGAATCGCATAAAACCTGAATTTCAATATGCTTAGGTGAAGTTAAAAATTTTTCTAAATAAACATTTTCATCATTAAATGATTTTTTTGCTTCAATTTTTGCCTCTTTTATTGATTTTTCTAAATCATCATCTTCTGTAACTACTCTCATTCCTTTTCCACCACCACCACTAGCTGCTTTAACTATTATTGGATATTTAACATTTTTAATAAAATCATTTATTTTTTCTTTATTGCTTAAGTCATTGATACCTTTTACTGTTGGTACTCCCGAGTCATCCATTATTTTTTTTGCATCAATCTTATTACCCATCATTTTAATATGCTCTGAACTTGGACCAATAAATTTAATATTATGTTCTTCAATTATTTCAGCAAATCTCTGATTTTCACTCAAAAAACCATATCCAGGATGAATTGCATCAGCATCTGTTAATGTAGCGGCAGTAATTATTGCAGGTATATTTAAGTAACTAGATTGAGCAGATGCAGGTCCAACACAAATACTTTCATCAGCCATCCTTACATGCATTGCACTTTCATCTACATCAGAGTGAATAGCAACAGTTTTAATGCCTAGTTCTCTGCATGCTCTTAATACACGTAATGCAATTTCACCTCTATTGGCTATAAGTATTTTTTTGAACATTATTCAAAAATAATTAGTGTATCACCATATTCTACAGGTTGACTGTTCAAAACAACAATCTTTTTTATTATTCCTGAACGTGGAGCTTTTATTTCATTAAAAGTTTTCATTGCTTCAATTAATAAAAGTGTATCTCCAGCTTTTACATGCTGTCCTATTTTAATATATGGAGCCGAATTTGGATCTGCTGATAAATATGCAACTCCCACCATTGGTGATTTAACAATATTCTCATTATCAATTTCTTCAACTGATTCAGATTTTTCATTTTTTTCATTTGGTCTATCAATTACTTGCGAAATTTGATTACCTTGTAAAATACTATCTGAAGTAATTTCTATTTCATAATTATTTTTTTTTATTTTAACTTTTGAAACACCTTTTAAATTAGTTTCTTTTATAATTAAGTTAATATTTTGAATATCTGTTTTATCAATTTTTGTCATAACTTTAAGTCAATTATAAATCAATTTAGCTATTGCTTCAATTCCTAGAATATAACTATTTGTTCCAAAACCACAAATTAAACCATTTACGCCTTCAGATGTAATACTTTTTTTTCTATATTCTTCTCGAGAATATATATTAGACAAATGTATCTCTATTTTTGGTTTATTAATTGCTCTTAGAGAGTCAAGAATTGCAATTGATGAATGAGTATATGCTGCTGGATTTATAATTAACCCATCATAAAGTTCTTCAACTTCATGTAATTTGTTAATTATTTCACCCTCATTATTTGATTGAAAAAAATCAATCGTTAAATCTAGAGATTTGCCTTTAGTTTCAGACGCATTTTTTATATTTTCTAGAGTATCTTTACCATATATATCATCTTCACGCTGGCCAAGTAGGTTTAAATTAGGGCCATTAATAATTAAAATTTTCTTCTTCATTATTTATAAAATGCTTGCTCAGTTTCAAACCTTGATTTTGATAATTAGACTTAATATCTAAACCGTATACAATATTACTCTTTTTGTTCAACTTTTCATATTTAATTCTGGCAATTGTTTGACCATCTTCAAGCAAAAAAGGTAATTCATTTGTTTTTACTTCTAAGACTGCATATGAGCCATTAGGATCTCCAAAGCCTGGATCAAAAAAACCTGCATAATGAGCCCTGAAATCGCCTATACCTGTATCATAGGGAATCATTTCTCCAGCGAGTTTAGGAGGAATTCTGACTCTTTCTTTTGATCTTAGGATATAAAATTTATTTTTTTCAATAATTATTGATTTATTTTTACTGTAAATTGGTTTCCAATAATCATTTATTTTATGCAAATTAATTTTACTAAAATCAATTGCTGGAGTATTAGATTTTGCACAATATGCTAAGACTTTATTTGGGCTTGATAAATAAACAGAAACCTTAAGTCCATTCTCAATTTTGAAATTGATATTTTTTTCATCAAACACAATTTGATCCTGTTTATTAATACTTATTAAATCTTTATCATCTAGATAATTATGTTTCTCATAAACCAATCTTAATTGATTAAGTTTATCTCCTGCTTGGAATTTAATATCAAATGATCTAGTGGTAACTTCTAAAAATATATCTCCTTTATATCCTTTTGGAATTTTTTCATATTCATCTGAATAATCTACTATAGTTCTGCAAAAAATATCGAGTCTACCAGTACTACTTTTGGGATTACAATGTCCAAATATATTTTTATTTAAAGTAAGTTTTTCATTAAGTTTAACAATGTATGTTTTATTTTTTTTAAATTTAAATTTTTTATTTAAATTTATTTTTCTTATAATTAAATTTTTAAGTTTACTCATAACCTTTGATTTTGGAGAAAGAAAACTATATTTTATCTCGTAACACTCATTGCTTAAAGTTAAATCTAAACTAGATGGTTGAATTTGATCAATATTAAATTTGATTGATTGTATTTGTTTATCATCAAATAATTTTTTATAATCCTTATGAGTTAGTGATCCATTCATGATATATTTTTAAGTATTATATTTATCAAGCTTATTAAATCCTTATCATTAGTTTCTTTAAACTCTTTTAGCTTAATTTTAATAATTTCTTTATCGTTTTTTTTATTTATCCAAAAATTTAAGAAATTTATCCAATCTTCTTTTTTACTATCCATAGATAAATTTAAATATGTTGAAAGAATTTTTTGATTATTATAAAATTTTTCTAGTAAATTTAAATTTTCATAAAATAATTCATTTTTATTATCTTTTGATAATTCATTAATTTCCATATTTTCAAATATTCTTATCTGTGCATACAAATTTTCAGGTAATTTTTTTAAAACTTGTTTGTAAAATTTTAAAGACTCATTTGTGTATCCATATGAATATAGAATATCCCCTTTAGTCTCTAAGAAATAAATATTTCTTTCGTTTAATGATATTAGTCTATTAAGCTCCTTTAATGAGCCTTTAAGATCTCCATTTTTAGCTTTAAGAATAGAAAGGGCATAAGCTTTAAATGGGTTTTCAAGTTTATTAATTATTTCTAATCTACCATTGTAACCTAAATATTTCGATCTAATATATTTGAATTCAATATTTTTATTAGAGTCATAATTTGATTTTTTATGTTGATTTATAAAATTAATAATATCTATTCTTTCTTCAAAATATGGATGAGTACTAATTTTTATCATCTCTTTAGTTAGACCTTTTTCGATTGACCTCTCCTCAATTGTATTTAATAATTTAATTATTGAGTCAGAATATATATTTAATTTTTTCAAAGTTTCTAATGAGTAATAATCAGCTTCTCTCTCTTGATCTTTACTAAAATTAATATTTACATTTGAAATCCCTGCTGAACTTATTGCTAAACCTTTCAACATTTCTGGATTATTTGATATCATTGAGCCAGCAATAATAGATAAGTTTGATAAAGAATTAATATTTTTTAATTTACGAAGAGATGATTTTCTATTTGAAATATGATTTCTATCTATATGCCCAATTTCATGAGCAATAACAGATAACAAAGCTACATAATCTTCACAATTTTCAATTAAGCTAGTAGTTATATAAATCAAATTATTTTGATCAACATAGGCATTAATTTCATTACTTGAAATAATTGTAAATTTAAGATCTCTATTTATATTATTTGTATTTTTAATTTCAGCAATAATTGATGAAATAAAATTTTCTGTTTCATGATCTAATATTCTAGATGCAGCTAAATTATTACTTATAAAAAATATAAATAAAAAAACAAAAAAGTAAAATTTTTTTATGACCACCATCCAGTTTTTTCGTCACCAATATTATTAGTCTCTATATCAATTTCTTTAGTTATTTCTTTTTCTTTGTTACTACTTTTATTAATCTTTATTTTATTTTTTTTAACTATAGATTTCTTAGTAACTCTTTTTTTTGGTGAGATATTTTTTTTTAATATCTTTTGTTTTTTAATTTTTTTACTATCGCTATTAATATTATCATCTTTTTTAACTGTATCATTAACACCTTCGACTTCTATTATTGGATCATGAAGAGAATATTGATTGTTAAAATAAAAATTTATCTTAGAATTAAAGTTGTTTTCAAGCTGAACAATTTCATTCTTTTTTATATTTAATAAATTTTCTGCTAAAATTGTATTACATCTTACACCAATTGTTGAATTAGCGTTGCTTGCCATTTTTTCTTTAATAACTTTAATTATTTGATCACTGATCGAGTTTGAATTAAGTATAAGTCCAGAACCTTCACAAAAGTTACATTTTTCAAATGATTTATCTATTAAACTTGATCGTAATCTTTGCCTAGATAGCTCCATTAAACCAAACATGCTTATTCTTCCAATTTGTACTCGTGCTCTATCTCTAACTAATGAAGTTTTCATAGTTTTTTCAACTTTGAAATTATTTCTATAGTCTTCCATATCTATGAAATCAATTACAACTAATCCTCCCAAATCTCTTAATCTAAGTTGTCTCGCGATTTCAACTGCCGCTTCAAGATTTGTTTTTAAGGCTGTGCTTTCAATATTTCTCTCAGAAGTATTTTTTCCAGAGTTTACATCTATTGCTACTAAAGCTTCAGTTGAATTTATAACAATTGATCCACCTGAATTTAATTTAACATTAAGACTAAAAAGTTCATTAATTTGAGTTTCTATATTATTTTCTGCAAACAAAGAATTTTCTTTAGATTTAAATTGTTTGATTTTTTTTACAGATCCAGGAACTAAGTTTTTAGTAATTTTTTTTACTTTATCAAAACCATCTTTTCCATCAACTAATATTTTTTCCACATCTTCAGTTAACATATCTCTTATTGCTCTTTTTAAAACATTTCCTTCTTCATAAATTATTTCAGGAGCTTCTGATTTAAGTGTTAAATCTCTAATTTTATTCCATTGTGATAAAAGAAAAGTAAGATCTTTAGAAATTTCTTTTTTTGTTCGTCCTATACCAGCGGTTCTTACTATTACTGACATACGGTCTGGAATTTCAACAGATGATAAAATTTGTTTTAATTTTTTTCTTTCTTCTATATCTCCAATTTTTCTTGAAATTCCATCACTATTCATACTATTTGGCATTAAAACACAATATCTTCCAGCGAACGATAGGTATGTAGTTAAAGCTGCACCTTTAAGGCCTCTTTCCTCTCTATTTATCTGTACTAATATTACCTGTCTAGGTCTAATAACATCTTGTATTTTGTATTTTCTAAAAAAATTAAAGTATTCTTTTTTTGGATTATTTCTTCTATTTTTTATTTTATTTACATTAAGACTGCTTTCATCTTCATTGATCTCATCTTCTAGTTCAGTAGGACTAATTTCTTGATTTTCTTTTTTTGGATTTTTTTCTTTGTCTTGAAATTCATCTTCACTTGAATCTTGATTAAAAGCTTTTTCGCTGAGATCTTTTATTTTTTTTTCGTCTGCAGCTGGGATTTTAAAATAATCAGGATGAATCTCCGTTAAAGGTAAAAATCCATTTCTATTCTTTCCAAAATCAACAAATGCAGCCTGAAGGGAGGGTTCTATTCGTGTAATTTTTGCTAGGTAGACATCTCCTTTAACAGCATTTTTCCTATTAGATTCAACCTCAAAATCATCTAATTTCCCATTATCAGTAACCGCAATTCTGGTTTCTGTGTTATTTGTAGTATCAATAAGTATATTCTTTGACATATAGCCGAAACTCCGTAAAAATTTTTATAATTTAAAATCATTTTTGAATGTATTTGTATTATTTTGTCTAATGTCATATTTTTAACTATTTCACAATGTAGATTTATCTAATATTATGAAATACCTAAAATTTGCTATATTTTCTCTATTAATAATAAGTTTTTCATTATTAATCTTAATTTTTACTACTCTTTGGAATTATTCTCCTCAGTTACCATCTTACGAAAAAATTATTAATTATAAGCCAAATCTTTCTTCAAGAATTTATAGTTCAGATGGAATGCTTTTGAAGAGTTATTATTTAGAGGAAAGAATATTTATACCTATTGAGAGAGTGCCAGAAAACATCAAAAATGCATTTATTTCTGCAGAAGATAAAAATTTCTACAGTCATATGGGTATAGATCTAATAGCAATAATCAGGGCTGCGATTACTAATATAATAAATTTTTCTAAAAATAAAAGAGTTGTTGGTGCATCGACTATTACTCAACAAGTAGTAAAGAATTTATTGCTAACAAATGAAGTTAGTTATTCAAGAAAAATTAAAGAAATAATTCTTGCAATTAGAATTGAAAATATTTTAACAAAAAATCAGATTTTAGAATTGTATCTAAATGATATTTACTTAGGATTTGGATCATACGGTATTGGATCTGCTAGCTTAAATTATTTCAATAAATCTATTAATGAATTAAATTTGTATGAAATAGCATATCTTGCTTCCTTACCTAAAGCACCTAATAATTATCACCCGGTAAAAAATTATCAAAATGCAGTAGAAAGAAGGAATTGGGTAATTGAAAGAATGTATAAAAATGGATTTATTAAAGAAAAATATTTGGAATTAAAAAATAAGCCAATTGAAATTTTTCAAAGAAAAGATAATTTTTTTACTAAAGCTGACTATTATTATGAAGAAATTAGAAAAAGGTTATATAAAAAATACGGAAAACAAAAACTTTACTCTGAAGGATTAATTATTAAGACTTCAATTGACTCAAATCTTCAAAATTTTGCAGATCAAAGTCTTCAAGAAGGAATTATTGCTTATGATAAATCCCAAGGATGGCGAGGTGTCCTTAATAATACTAGTCTGACTGAATTTCACAACAACGATGGATATTATAAAAATATTAATCCATTTCTCTCTGATTGGATACCTGTAATAGTAAAAGAGAAAATCTTAAAAGATAAATTGTTAGTTGTAGATCATTTAAATAATGAACATTTTATAAAAATGGACTCAGATGATAATTCCTGGTTGCTAAGTCATCGTTTTAATATTGGCGATGTAATATTTATAGAAATAAAAAATAATGAAAAAATTATAAGACAAATTCCTGAAGTCAATGGAGCCATTGTGGTTATGAATCCTCATAATGGAGATGTTTTAGCTATGTCTGGAGGTTTTAGTTATAAGTTGAGCGAATTTAATAGAGCTACACAGGCACAAAGGCAGCCTGGCTCAGCTTTTAAACCATTTGTATATTTAACTGCTCTAAAAGAGGGTTATACACCATCAACTTTAATTCTAGATGCTCCATATGTAGTTGACCAAGGCCCTGGCTTACCAAAATGGAAGCCTGCAAATTACACTGAAGAATTTTATGGATTAACTACAATGAGAACAGGAATTGAAAAGTCTAGAAATTTAATGACAGTTAGACTTGCAGATAAAATAGGAATGGAGAAAATTTTAGATACAATAAAAAATTTTGGATTAAAAGAAGGTATAAGTTCTCAATTATCAATGGCTCTTGGTTCAGGTCTTGTATCACTTCTTGAAATTACGAATGCTTACGCAGTTATAGCTAACGGTGGAATTAAAATTAATCCAATTATTATATCCACTATTTATTCAAAAGAGGGTAATGTAATTTATAATGAAAATAACAAGAGTTGTATTAAGTGCAATTTAAAATTTATAGATAAAAAAAATATTCATATACCTGAAATTACAAAAGATAATGAAACGGCGATTGATCCAAAATATGCTTATCAGATTACTTCAATGATGGAAGGGGTAATAAAAAGAGGTACAGCTAAAAAATTAAAAGAATTTAATGTTCCAATAGCGGGAAAAACAGGTACCACTAATGAAAATAAAGATGCTTGGTTTATAGGCTTTACTCCTAATTTGGTAATAGGTGTTTATGTTGGATATGATCAACCAAAATCACTAGGATACAAACAAACTGGATCATCAGTTGCAGTACCTATTTTTAAAAGATTTGCAAAAAAAATAAACTTAAATAGTAAAAAAATACCTTTTAGAGTTCCATCTGGAATGAGTTTTGTTAGGATAGATCCAAATACAGGACTACCATCAATAAATGAAAATAGTATTTTAGAACCTTATATATTGGGATCTGAGCCATATAATACAGATATAGATATTTTGGATAATCTAAATAATGTGGAAAGTCATTCCATTTCAGGGACTGGTGGTCTATTAGAATAATTATGGAAGATTTTAAAGAACTGATCGAAAATAGTCTTGTGAAAATAAGTTCAAACTTTGAGCTTATAAGGAGGGGGGTTTGACTATGAAAAACTTAAAAATGAAATTAAGGAACTAAAAGAAAAAACTGCAGATCCAAATATATGGAGTAATTCAGAGGCAAAAAATTTATTTCAAAAATTAAAATTTAAAGAGAATAGAATTGATGATTATAATAGATTATCTAATGCAATAAAATCATTAGAAGAATTTTATAATTTAGTAAAAAATGACTCTAACTCAGATTTAATTAAAGAATTGGTTACAGAAGCAGAAAAAGTTTTAAAAGACTCTGAAAGAACTCGATATCTTAATTTACTAAATGAAGAAGCAGATCATTATAATGCTTTTGTAGAAATTCATGCAGGTGCTGGTGGAACTGAAAGTCAAGATTGGGCAGAAATGCTTCAAAGAATGTATGTTAGATGGGCTGAATCACAAAATAATTGTAAAATTTCTTTATTGCAAGAAACTAAAGGAGAAGAGGCAGGCATCAAATCTTGCATTTTAAAGTTTTCGAAGGAATTTACTTATGGTTGGCTAAAAAGAGAAAGTGGTATTCATAGGCTTGTTAGAATATCACCTTTTGATAGTAACAAAAGAAGACATACTAGTTTTGCTAGTGTTTGGGTTTATCCAGAAATTGATGATAAAATTGAAATAGAAATAAACGACTCTGATTTAAGGATAGATACCTACAGAGCATCAGGCGCTGGTGGACAGCATGTAAATAAAACTGATAGCGCTGTTAGAATTACACATATTCCATCAAACATAGTTGTACAATGTCAAAATGATAGATCTCAGCATAAAAATAGATCTAATGCTTTAAGCATGTTAAAGTCTAGATTATTTGAATTAGAACTTCAAAAAAGAAAAGAAAAAGAAAACACGATTAATCAAAGTAAAAAAGAAATAGGATGGGGCAATCAAATTAGATCATATGTACTTCATCCCTATAAATTAATAAAAGATTTACGCACTAATTATGAAACCTCAAATGTAAGTGATGTTTTAGATGGAAAAATTGATAAGTTTCTTGAAGAGTCTCTTACTATTTAATTAAATATTTTTTTTGAATTTTAATATTCCTATTTTTTTCTTACCTACAGTAATTTTTAATTCATTACTTTCGTCTATAAATTTATCTAAACTAAAGTCACTTTCAATGTAAATATTATCATTAATCTTTATACCTTTTGACTTTATAAGTCTTTTAATTTCACTTCTACTTTTTACTAGATTTAAATTGTATACTGCATCAATAATTGAAAAACTTTTATCTTTTATATTTTCAATATTTACACTAAAGTTATTTGCTCTTGAGTCAGGTATATTTGATTTAAATAAATTGTTTGCAATTTCCATAGCTTCTTTAGCATCTTTTTCACTTCTAACTAATTTAGTTATTTCGTATGCTAATATTTGCTTTGCTTCATTAATCTCTTTTTCCTTTAATGCAGATAATTTTTTTATTTCAGCAATAGGTAATTTTGTAAATAGATATAAAAATTTTTCAACATTTTCATCATCTACATTTCTCCAAAATTGAAAGAAATCAAAGTTTGATAATTTTTTTTCATCTAGCCATATTGCACCATCAGCTGTTTTACCCATTTTAGAGCCATCAGAGTTAGTAATTAATGGAGATGTAATTCCAAAAGCTTTTTTATTATTTATTCTTCGAATTAAATCAATTCCACTTAAAATATTACCCCACTGATCTGATCCACCCATTTGTAAAATACAATCATAATTTTTGTTTAAATGTACAAAATCATATGCTTGTAGAAGCATATAATTAAATTCTAGAATTGATAAAGGTTGCTCCCTTTCCAACCTATTTTTTACTGACTCAAAGGTTAACATTTTATTTAATGTGACTTTAGAACCTATTTCTCTTAAAAAGTTGATATAATTTATTTCAGACAACCAGTCATAATTATTGATGACTATAGATTTTTTTTTTAAATTAATAAATTTATCGAATGTCTTGCTTATATTAGAAATATTTTTATCAATATCTTCTTTATTCAAAATTTTTCTTGAAGAGTCCTTTCCAGACGGATCACCAACAAGTGTAGTTCCACCTCCAACTAAAGCTATAGCTTTATGTTCATAATAATCTAACCAATGAAGTAGCATTAATTGAACTAAGCTTCCTATGTGCAGACTATCATTTGTTATATCAAAGCCGATATAACCAGCCACTGATTTTTTTGACATAATTTTTTCGAGTTCATCTATGTAAGCAGCTTGATAAACAAATCCTCTTTGCTTAATCTCATTAATAAAATCTGATTTTTGAGTCATTTTTTAATTAGTTTTTTTGTAAGGTTTGTTCTATATAATCCTTAATTGAGCTATCAAATTCTTTAGCAAAATTTTCGTAAAAATGATCAGCACCTTTTATAGATTTGAACTGAATATCAACCTTCTTTTGTTTTTGTAACTTTTCAACTAAAATTTTTGTTGAGTCAAATGATGATATATTATCCTTATCACCATGAACAATAAGTCCAGGAGATGGACATGGTGCCAAAAAACTAAAATCTCTCATATTTGCTGGCGGAGAAACACTTACAAAACCATTAATTTCAGGTCGTCTCATGAGTAATTGCATTGCTATCCAGGCACCAAAAGAGAAACCTGCAACCCAGCAAGTTTTAGAATTAGTGTTGTATTGCTGTAACCAATCTAATACACACGCAGCATCACTTAACTCTCCTTCTCCATCATCAAATATGCCTTCACTTTTTCCAACACCTCTAAAATTAAATCTAATTGTTGAAAATCCTGATTCTATAAAAAGTTTATAAAGTCTAAAAACTACCTTAGTATGCATTGTTCCACCTTTAGATGGGTCTGGGTGTAGAATAATTACAATAGGTGAGTCATCATTTTTACTATGAGAATATTTTGCTTCTATTTTACCTTCAGGTCCAGGAATTAATAAGTCTACCATTTGTAAAAGCTAATATTGAACTTATATGATTTTGTAAATATAGATGTTTTAAATATATGAATTCTCTTGGTTTTAATAAGTCAGAAAGGCTGACAAAAGTCGTCGTTGCTATGTCTGGAGGTGTAGATAGCTCTGTTGCTGCAGTAATGCTAAAAAAAGAAGGTTATGATGTAACTGGTATTACATTAAAATTATATAATAATTCTAATGTTTCAAAAAATAAATCATGTTGTGCCGGTATTGATATCGAAGATGCAAAAAATGTAGCTTTACAAAATAATTTTCGACATTTAGTTTTAGATTATCAGAATAAATTTTTTGATGGAGTTATAAATAATTTTATTGAATCATATAAAAATGGAGAAACTCCATTACCTTGTGTTAAGTGTAATCAAACAGTAAAATTTAAAGATTTACTTGATGAGGCTAAAAATATAGGTGCTGATGCACTAGTCACGGGCCATTATGCAATTAGAAGAGGATCCTTAACTAATGCAAGCTTACACAAAGCAAAAGATAACTCTAAAGATCAAAGCTTTTTCCTTTTTGCTACCTTACAAGAACAGCTAAATTATGTAAGATTTCCTCTAGGTAATTTTAAAAAATCTGAAATAAGGAAAAAAGCTAAAGAGTATGAATTAAAAGTCAGTGATAAACCGGATAGCCAAGATATTTGCTTTGTAACTTCTGATTCTTACAGAAATTTAATTAGAAATATAAATCCTGAATCGATTATAAAAGGAAATATTTATGATACTAATAATAAAATTATAGGTAAGCATGATGGAATTGCAAACTACACTATTGGGCAAAGGAAGGGTTTAGGAGTAAGTGGCTTTGAGAAACCTTTGTATGTAATTGACATAAACAAAAATCAAAACTCAATCACCTTAGGGTCAAAAGAAAAATTAAAAAAAAATATTATTAATTTCAAAAATATTAATTGGCTTGGAGGTCTTATAAAGCCAAGTAAATTAGAATGTTCAGCGAAAATTCGATCTACACAAGAAGATTTGCCAGGAACTCTTGATATTAAAAATGACTCTGGAACTTTCACATTTTATTCTCAAATAGATGGCACATCTCCAGGTCAAGCATGTGTTTTTTATAAAAACGACCAATTACTGGGCGGTGGCTGGATAACTGCTTAAATTTATAATCTATTCTAAATTTGGTTGTTTTTTGTTGAAATAACTGGATTTTTTAAATTAATGGATTAGATGATACATTGTGAACACTGAGACATTAGATAAGTTAGATAGTTATAGCAAAAATAAATATAAATATGGATTTGTAACAGATATAGATTCAGATAAGCCTAAAAAAGGTCTTAACGAAGAAACAATTAAATTTATATCAACTAAAAAAAATGAACCTGAATGGATGCTTGATTGGAGATTGAATTCTTTTTCTAAGTGGAAAAAGATTAAAGAGCCGAAGTGGTCAAATCTTAATTTTCCTAAAATTGATTATCAAGATATATATTATTATTCTGCCCCTAAGGGCTTTGAGAAGAAACCAAAAGATCTTAGTGAGGTCGATCCTAAACTTATTGAAACATATAATAAACTTGGAATCCCTTTAGAGGAACAAAAGGTTTTAGCTGGTGTTGCAGTTGATGTTGTTTTTGATAGTGTTTCAGTTGCAACCACTTATAAGGGTCAATTAGAAAAGTTGGGAATTATATTTTGCTCTATTAGTGAGGCAATACAAAAACATCCAGAATTAGTAAAAAAATATTTAGGTTCTGTTATACCTCCTGGAGATCATTCTTTTTCTGCATTAAACTCTGCAGTATTTACTGATGGCTCTTTTGTTTACATACCTGAAAATGTTAAATGCCCAATGGAGTTATCTACTTACTTTAGGATTAATTCAGAAAATACAGGCCAATTTGAAAGAACATTAATTATTGCTGATAAAGGTAGTTACGTTAGTTATTTAGAAGGCTGCACAGCCCCAAAAAGAGATGAGAATCAACTTCATGCAGCCAATGTTGAGTTAATTGCATTAGAAGATGCAGAAATTAAATACTCTACTGTTCAAAATTGGTATCCAGGTGATGAAGAAGGAAAAGGTGGAATTTATAACTTTGTTACCAAAAGAGGTTTATGTGCAGGTAACAATAGCAAAATATCATGGACGCAAGTTGAAACTGGATCTGCTATTACTTGGAAATATCCAAGTTGTATTTTAAAAGGTGATAATTCAATTGGTGAATTTTATTCAGTAGCAATTACTAATAATTATCAACAAGCTGATACTGGTACCAAAATGACTCATATTGGCAAAAATACTAAGAGTAAAATTATATCTAAAGGTATTTCTCTTGGTAAATCTCAAAATACTTATCGTGGTGAAGTTTCATTTTTAAGAAAAGCTGATAAAGCTAGAAATTATACTCAATGTGACTCACTTTTAGTAGGTAATAAATGCGGAGCACATACAGTGCCATATATTGAGTCAAAAAATAATTCTGCAGTCATTGAGCATGAAGCATCGACATCCAAAATTAATGAGGATCAACTTTATTATTGTAGACAAAGAGGTTTGAGTCATGAAGAAGCTGTTTCATTAATAGTTAATGGTTTTTGTAAACAAGTTTTACAAGAACTGCCAATGGAATTTGCAGTTGAAGCACAAAAATTAGTTTCAATATCTTTAGAAGGTAGTGTTGGATAAAAATGTTTTTAGAAATTAAAAAATTATCAATAAAAATTGAAAATAAAAATATTTTAAGAAACTTAAATTTAAATATAAATGAAGGCGAGGTTCATGCAATTATGGGCCCTAATGGCTCTGGCAAAAGTACCTTAGCAAATGTACTTGCGGGTAAAGAGGATTATGAAATTCTTGAAGGAGAAGTTACTTTTAAAAATAAAAATTTATTTGAATTGAACATTGAAGAGAGAGCGCAAGAGGGTATGTTTTTAGCTTTTCAATATCCAGTAGAAATACCCGGTGTTAACATAACCCCTTTTTTACATTCTGCTATAAATTCAAAAAGAAATAGATTTAATCAAAAAGAAATAGATAATTTATCATTTGCTAAATTATTAAAATCTAAAGCAAGTGATTTAGGTATTGATATTGAGATGTTGAAACGTTCTGTAAATACAGGTTTTTCTGGAGGTGAAAAAAAACGTTATGAAATTTTACAAATGAGTATTCTAAATCCTGATCTTGCAATATTAGATGAAACAGATTCTGGTTTAGATATTGATGCGCTTAAAATTGTAACAGAAGGAGTAAATAAACTTAAAACAAAAAGTAATTCTTTTTTAATTATAACACATTATCAAAAATTATTAGATTACATTAAACCTGACTTTGTTCATGTTATGAATAATGGTTCAATAGTCAAATCTGGAGGATCTGAAATAGCATCTGAAATCGAAAAAGATGGTTTTCAACAATTTCAATAATGAATATTCAGGAAATTTATCAAAAAAATAAAAAAAACATTTTTTTTTCAGAAAACAAAGACATTCAAATTCATAGAGAGAAACTAATAAATGTTTTTATAACTGATAGATTTGATAAAAAAAGTAATGAAAGTCTAAAAAATATAAATTTAAAAAACTTTTTTGATTTTAAATATAAGTATCTTCTTCCTGAAGAAACATCAGTAATAAACAATAATCAAGATAGCAGTTATTCAATAGTTTCTGTAAATGGTCAATGTGCAAGTTTTAAAGATGATAAAATTGAAATTACTAAAATATCAGATAAAGATTATAATGATTTCTCAAAAAATAATACTATTGAAAAAAATGATCATTTTGTAAATTTAAATTCATTATTTTTAAATAGCGGCTTTAAGATTATAATAAAAAAAAATAATAATATTAAAATTAAAATATCAAATATTGTCACTGATGATGATTTAACTATTTTTCAAAAAAATAATTTTATTTGTGAAGAGGGTTCATCTCTAAGTCTTATAGAAGAGTATGAAAATAAAAATAATTCTACGTCTAATATATTAAATGTAATAAAGTTAGAAAAAAAATCTTCCTTAAATCACTTCTTAATACAAGATAATTCTTCTAATCATAATTTAGTCATAACGAGCCATTCTTCATGTAAAAAAGAGTCTTTTTACAATCAAAGAGTTTATAATTTTTCTGATGGTTATGTAAGAAATTTCCATTTTTCTGAACTATTAGAAATCAACTCAGAAGCTGATTTGCAAGGAATTTTTTTCCTTAAAGATAACAACACATCAAATAATAAAACATTTGTTAAGCATTTTGCTGAAGATTGTAAAAGTAATCAAGTTTATAAAGGTATTTTGAAGGATCGAGCTAAAGCTACCTATTTTAGTAATACTCATGTTGATCAAGTGGCGCAAAAAACAGAAGGATATCAGCTTAGCAAAGGAATACTTTTATCTGATAATGCATCTTACTTCTCTAAACCTGAATTAAAAATATATGCCGATGATGTAAAGTGTAGTCATGGTTCAACTATTGGGCCAATTGATGAGAATGCTATATTTTATCTCAGATCTAGAGGTATGAGTAAAAATGCAGCAACTAAAATACTGATATCTTCATTTATTAATGAAGAATTAAGTAGTATTGATGATGAACAAATGTCTGAATTGATACAAAAGAAACTTATTAGATATTTAAGTAAAGTAAAATGAACATTTCTAATATAAAATCGAAGTTTCCTGTATTCAAAAAAAATCCTAACTTAGTATTTTTAGATACAGCTGCCTCTGCTTTAAAAGTTGACGAAATGATTGATGCAACAAATAATTGTTACACAAATGAATATGCAAATATCCATAGAGGCAATTATGAATTAAGTGCTAACCTCACAAAAAAATTTGAAGATGCCAGAAAAAAAGTAGCTAATTTTCTTAATGTCTCTCAAAGTAATATTATTTTTGTTAAAAGCGCCACTGAAGGTGTCAATTTAATTTCTCATTGCATGTCTAAAGAATATTTAAAGGATGGAGATGAAATAATCTTAAGCTATCTTGAGCATCATGCAAATTTAATTCCTTGGCATCTAACTGGCAAAAAAATAAAAATTGTACCTTTGGGATTAAATGAAATTAGTGAAATTAATTATGATGAATTAAATGATAAAATTAACTTAAAAACTAAGCTTATTACGTTAACTCACATGTCAAATGTTACAGGCTCAATAACTAATATTGATAATGTAAAAGATATAGCAAAAACAAATGATATTCCTTTACTACTTGATGGTTGTCAATTTGCGCCCCATAAAAAAGTTGACCTTAAAGATATAGATCCTGATTTTTATGTTTTTTCTGCACATAAAATGTATGGCCCTTCAGGTCTTGGAGTACTTTATATGAAAGACAAGTGGATAGATGAATTTTCTCCATACCAAGGAGGAGGTCAAATGATTCACGATGTTGACATAGATAAAAGTACATATGCAAGCGGTTATGAAAAATTCGAGGCAGGCACTCCTCCTATTGGTCCAGTAATTGGATTTTCATCATCCCTAAATTTTATGAATGAAGTCGATCCAAATAATATCTATGATCACGAAATGAAAATTCATGATTATGCCTATGAAAAGCTATCTAAATTCAACAACATAAAAATATATGGGTCAAATAAAAATAAAGGAGCAATTATTTCATTTAATATTGAAGGAGTGCATAATGCAGACTTAGGGGCAATGCTTGATAAAAAAAATATAGCAATAAGAACGGGGCATCATTGTTGCCAACCTCTAATGAAACATTTTAATGTCACTGGCACATCAAGAGTTTCATTTGGAGTATATAATACAAAAGATGACGTTGACTATTTAGTAGATAGTATTGATGAAATTATTAAAATCCTTTTATAAGTAATGGAAGATAAAAAATTGAAAGATTTTTTACCAAGTAAAAATGTAAGTTACACAAAAAAATTTGGTAATTTACACAATGTAACTAAAATCAAAGAAGAACAAGTCATAGAATGTATAAAGGGAGTTATGGATCCTGAAATACCTGTAAATTTATATGACTTAGGTTTGATATATGAAATAAAAATTAATGACATTAATGACATAAAAATTAAAATGACTTTAACTAACCCAAACTGCCCAGTTGCAGGAAGTATGCCAGAAAGTGTAGGAAAATCAGTAGAAAAAATATCAAATTTAAATTCTATTGAGGTATCTTTAGTATGGGATCCAAAGTGGCACAAGGATTTGATGTCGGAAGAAGCAAAACTTGCTTTAGATATTTTTTAAATTAATTTATAGAGTATTTATGAATAAATTATTATCTATAACCACAGATGCTTCTAACCAGATAAAAAAAATTTTATCCAACGCACCTGATGGATTTGATTCAGTAGTAATTGGAGTAGATAAGTCAGGTTGTAGTGGTTATTCTTACAAACTAGATTTTGGAAATTCATCTGATTTAAAAAATTATGAAAGTATCGATCATGATGGGGCAAAAGTTTTAATAGATCCAAAAGCAACAATGTTTTTATTAGGTTCGATAATGGACTATAGAACTGATAAACTTGCTTCTAGATTTGTTTTTGATAACCCAAATGAAAAATCAACTTGCGGATGTGGAGAGTCATTTAATATTTAAATTTCTTGAGTCAATATAAGAACCAGATTGTTTACTAGTTATTAAACTTAAATTATTATATAATTTTATAGCAGCATCTTCAGGTTTTTGAATATTTCCTTTTATATAATTTTCTTTGAATAATTTTACAGAAGGTATCTTTTTGCTATTTATTTTTCTTAATTTCCTTTGCATACTAGTTTCTATTAAACCAGGATTGTAATTTATTAAATGTAGTTTCTTATACTCTAATGCATATGACTCTATTAAAAATCTTAGTGCAACTTTTGATAAACAATAATTATACCAACCAAATTTTATTTTTAGAGAAGCGCCAGATGAAATTGCAATGATAGATTTAAATTTAATATTATTTTTAATAACGTAGTCTAATATTAATTTATTTGAAAAAACATTAATATCTAAATTTTTTTTTATTTCTTTAATCTTTAATTCTACAGTTTTTGTAATTGGCCCTAGTGATCCTGCATTAAGAATAAGATATTCAAACTTTTTATTATTTTTAAATAATAAATTTAATTTACTATTAATATTTTTAGTATTTTTTAAATCAATTTTTTTTATTTTATTTGTTTCTTTAACTATTGATTTAGAAATTCCATAAATCTCAAATGAATTTTGATAAAAAATATTTTTAAGTGATTTACCAAATCCATTTTTTAAACCAGTAATAAAAATTTTTTTCATCTTATTTTAATACTTTTTAAGTAGTTTTTAGCTTGCTCAAAATCCTCAGGATAATTTATATCAATACTTTCAGGATATTTAATTTCATAATAATAATGTTTTTTTGAATATCTTGAATTGTATTTCATAAATGTTTTAGCTTTAAATATAAAAAAGGATCCATTCAATAAAATTATTGGATTCAAGTCTTGTGTTTTATTAATTTTATTATCTTCAAAGTTAATTCGCTTATATGCATTCCCTTTTTTTATTAGCCCAAATTCTCTATTTAATGTTACAGAACTAACAGAGTCATAACCTTTTGATAAAAATTTTATAGCTTTATAAATTGTCTCTTTTTTTATAAATGGTGATGTTACGTGTGATGAAACAATTATATCATTATCTGAGCAATGATTTTTAATAAAATTTTCAATCATTAAAAGTGCTGGGCTTAACTTAAATTTTTTTGATTTTTCAAGTTTTATGAATTTTTGATTTCTTTTGTAAATTGTAAATTTTTTTAAAAGCTTATCTTTTTTTGCTTTTTTTAAAATTTTCTCGGAGTCAGTATCAATGTAAACTTTTTCACTACTAATTTCATTTAATAAATATCGATATAGTTCAATATCATCTAATTTTTTAAAATTTTTATTTTTAATTCTTGAAGATTTTGATTTAATAATAATGAAAAACTTTATGATTTTTTTATTCTTCACAAAATGTAATTATATATTTTCTATCTCTAACAGGATCGAGTTCAACAAAAAAAATTGATTGCCATTTGCCTAAAAGAAGTTTCCCATTTTTTATAGGAACAGTTTCAGAACTATTAAAAAATAATCCTCTTAAGTGAGAGAATGCATTTATCCTTTCATCCTGATCCACATCTTTCCTTATTGAGAGTAGATCATGCAAGTATCTTCTATTTTCTGGCTTATGCTTAGGAAATGTTTTGTCTAAAAAAAATCTTATATCTGCATGTAATAACACTTCATCTTCTACAATTCTTACAAAAGATGATGTATGTGTACTAAAAACATTAACTATACCTGATTTACCCCATTTTTTAGACTCTTCAGATACTTTATCAGTTATATTTGTAAATAATTTAAAGCTTTTTTTTATTTCAATTTCTAAAGGCATAATATTTAAATATAATTAAGTCTATTAGATAATTTTACAAAAAAAACAAAAAAAATATTAATTAATCAAAGTTGACAAAGCATATATTAGGAATAATTAGTCTTTTTTAAAGGCGGAGTAGCTCAGTTGGTCAGAGCGCACGGCTCATATTCGTGATGTCGGGGGTTCAAATCCCTCCTCCGCTACCAAAATTTACTTGTTTTTTGCTAATCTAGGTAATAACAGTCAAAATTAATTGACGCGGGGTGGAGCAGCCCGGTAGCTCGTCAGGCTCATAACCTGAAGGTCGTAGGTTCAAATCCTACTCCCGCAACCAAATTAATCTTATTTTTTTCATCATATAGATTTAATTAATTTATAATCATATATATAGATATTAATATTGTATGGCTTATAATTTTATAAAAATGGGTCTAACTCGTAAAGATATTACTGACTTAGAAACCAAGAGTAATGTTAGATCTATTATTTCAATAATCAGCTTATTCATATCTTCATTTTTATTAATTTACATTTCTATATTATTCTTTGAAAAAGGTATTTTAATTTACCTAACTTTTCCAATGTTATTTCTACTAGCTAGCAGAGTTGGTGCATTTTTAAATCTAATGCATGAAGCATCTCATAGTATTTTATTTACTAATCAAAAAATAAATAATTTTATTGCATCTTGGTTTTTAGGCTGCCCTATAGGAATAATTTTTGATGACTATACAAAAAGACATTTGCATCATCATGCTCACACAACTACCTCAAAGGAACCTGAATCTGATAAAGATAAATATGAGGAGGTTAATGTAAAAAGTTTTAATTTTTATAAATTATGTATTTATGATTTAGTTGGATATAGTGCATTTAAAGTTTTTTTTTCAGTGGGAGAAAAAAACGTAAAAAAGCCTCCATTTACAAAAATTATATTTAATTTAATAAAAATTCTAATTGTCCAAATTGTAATTTTACTATTTTTTCAACTTAACATTTTTTACTATATAATTTTTTGGATTTATCCAATTATAGGACCGCATATGTTATTAATGAGAATTAGAGGAATAGCTGAACATGGTCTTTCAAAACAAATTAATAAGAAAATTGAGAGTGTTCAAGAAGGTTTATTACATACCAGATCATTTTTAACACCCTCTAATGAATATAAATTTAAAATAATTTATTTTCTAGAAAAAATTTTAATTGGCACTTTTAATGTTAATTTCCACCACGAACACCATCTTTGTCCTAAAGTACCTCATTATAATTTAAAAAAACTTCACTTAAGAATTTCAAAAAATTTAACAAGTCTAAATGATAGAGCGTTTGAAAAAGGTTATTTTACTGCAGTTTTCAAAAATGAAAGATAAATTTGTACTAATAACAGGAACAACTAATGGTATTGGCAAAGATTTAGAAAAAATTTATTTATCGAAAAATTTTAAGGTAATCTCATTAAATAGAATAGACTCAAATATTAACAAAACAAAAAATGTTTACAATTATAATATTGATATAACCAAAGAAGATGAAATTATTTTACTATTTAAAAAACTTCATGAAAATAATTTAGATCCAGATATTTTTATTTTTAACGCTGGAATAAATAAAATTGATTTTGATCAAGATTTTGACATCGATAATTTTAATGAGGTTATAAAAACAAATTTCTTTTCTGTAATGTTTTTTTGTAATCATATAAAGAAACTTAAATATTCAAATAAAAAATTAATATTCATATCAAGTTTTTCAACAATATTTCCAAATAAAAATAGTTTGGGGTATTATTTCAGTAAACTTTTAATAAATAGATATTTTAATGAAGTTCAAAAAAATGATTTAAATAATAACTATAAACTTTTTTCGTTTGGCCCAATTAATACAAAAATTAAAAGATTTATAAAAAATGAAAATAAACTAAATAAACTAGCATTTTCATTTTTATCTATTAGTAGTTTTAAAGCAGCTAAGGTGATTTTTAATCATTCAATTAGTAATAGGAAAATTATAAATTATCCATATAGAGTTTATTTATTTTATAAATTGTGTAGATTGATAAAAACTTTTACTGGAAATGAATGATTGGAAAAAAAATATATAAATTTGCAAAAAAACTTTGGCCAATAAATAGAAGTTTAACTGGTGAGGGAGTTAGACAAACTTTAAAACTAATAAAAAAAGAACTCCCTGAATTAAAGTTACTTAAAATAAAATCAGGTACAAAAGTTTATGACTGGACTGTACCTAATGAATGGAATGTAAAAGATGCATGGATAAAAGATGTAAATGGAAAAAAAATATGTGAATTTAAAAAAAATAACCTCCATCTTGTGGGCTATAGTGAACCAATTAATAAAAAAATTAGTCTTGAAAAATTAAAAAAAAATTTACATTCTTTAAAAAAACAACCATCGGCAATTCCCTATATAACATCTTATTATAAAAAAAATTGGGGCTTTTGTATTAGTGAAAATGAAAAAAAGAAATTAAAAAAAGGTAAATACGAAGTATTTATAGACTCTAATTTTACAATAGGTAGCTTAGATTATGGTGAAATAATTATAAAAGGAAAATCAAAAAAAGAAATATTCCTCTCCACTAATATTTGTCATCCATCTATGGGTAATAATGAGTTATCAGGAATTTGCGTTACGACTTTTATAGCAAAATGGGTAAGCAGTTTAAAAAAAACTAATTATACTTATCGTATTATTTTTATTCCTGAAACTATAGGAGCTATTGCATATCTATATTTTAATTTAAAAAAAATGAAAAAAAATATTATCGCAGGTTTTAATGTTGTTTGTATTGGTGATAATTATAATTACTCCTATATTCCTTCAAGGAATGGCAATACTTATAGCGATGAGGTTGCTAAGCATATTTTAAAAAATACTTACACTAATTACAAAACTTATACATGGCTTCAAAGAGGTGGTGATGAGCGTCAATATTGTTCACCTAATGTTGATTTGCCTATTGCTAGCATAATGAGATCAAAATATGAAACTTATAAAGAATATCATACTTCATTAGATAATTTAGATTTTATTTCAATTAAAGGATTAGAGGGAGGTTTTAACGCAATAAAAAATTCTTTAATCTGCATTGAAAATAATTTTGTGCCAATAGCGACAAAAAATTGTGAACCTCAACTCAGTAAAAGAGGTTTGTATTGGGATACAGTTTTACAAAAAAATAAAGATGAAAAAGTTAAACTATTGGTAAATTTTTTAAGCCTTAGTGATGGTAAAAATTCAATTTTAGATATAGCAAATATATGCAATGTAGCAATTTGGGATTTATATGATATCTCAGAAATACTATTAAAACACAAATTAATAAAAATTAAAAAAATTTATTAATCTTATTTTTTAATTTTTCCTTAAAATTTATTTTATCAATTGGATAAGCAATTGCATCTTCATATTTTTTAAAAATATTTTCATTATTTGTATAATAATCATTATAGTTTTCAAGTAGATATTCAAAATTTTCTAGACCTTTGTTTGTATCATAAAACAATAATTGTTTTTTTTCTAAATCGTCATTTATTTTTTTTCCAAAATTTGAACATAAACTATAATCAAATCTATTACTAAAAACTAGAGTTGGTATACCAATAATATTTGCTTCTGCAAATACCGTACTAACCATATCAGTTAGTAATATGTCGTGATCATACATAAGTTTAACCGGACTTTGATAAGATATTTTTATTTTATTTTGATCAAAATAATCATATAAATTATTGTGTATATCGTCCAAAGAATAATCTCCTGTAAAATTTTTATAAATAATTTCTAAATTATGATATTTATCTAAAAGTAATTTCAAAAACTTTACTATATTTTTATTTTTCTCTATATTATCATTTGTTGATATTTCATTAAAGCTTGCCATAAAAGTTCTTGAAGGTGAAGCTATATATAGTAATTTAATCTTGTTCTTATAGTTAATGGTATTCGTCTTCTTTTTTTTTAAAGAATGTAAATAAACACTACCAATATTACAAATTTTTATATTATTTTTTAGATCTACATTTTCCCAGAAATCACAAAGTTCATTTTTGCCCCAAGATATATACATGTCAATGGAATTATAGGCTTGCATATTTTTGGTAAAGTTTGGAATATAATTGTTTTTTGGATAGTTATTTATAAAATTATTAGTCCCATGATCATGTCCAATTAATGGGATCTTAAGTCTTTTTGATAATAATGAAATAATTTTAAAATTTTCATTAAGGTACAAACCTATAGCAGAATGGACTGAGCTAGGTTTATATATTGTGATAAATCTTAAATAGTATTTTATTTTAATATCAATATTTTCTAATAAACTAAAAGGTATACTCTTTTCAATCCAATTCCCAAATAAACCATTAAGACTATCAAATGGCAATTTTAATTTAAAAATATTAAATTTCTTAATTTCTTCCTCTAAAATAAATTTTGTTTCAAAAATTATTTTATTCCGTATTTTAATATTTTTTAATGATTTACTCAGTTTGTGTTCGGGAATGATATTTTCCTTATCAAAAATAATATTCAACCATTTAGATTGTTCGTATAAGATCTTATTTTTTTTCTTATAAAGAATTTTATTAAAATAAATTTTTATTTTATTTAGAATTTTTAATAAAATATTTTCTAAAAAATCAATAATCTTTTGTGACTTAATATGATTACGGTTTATTTTATTATTATACTTTTTTCTAAAGTTAATTATTTCATATTCATTTAAATTTATATTTTTAATAAAACACATATTAACTTCACTAAGTAATTTAATATTTAAGTCGTAATTATTATAATAATTATTTAATACGTTAATTAAATTTTCATAATTAGGATAAAAATATGATTTGAGATCAATCTTATCGTAAATTTTTTTTTTTATAATATTATTTTCGACAGTAATTAGTCTTTCTAGAAAAGTTACTACTGCTATATTAATTGATGGTCTTAATATAATATCTACTTCTTCTAAATTTAAGTTTAATTTAGGATACTCTTCGTTGTAAATACTTTTTAATCGTAAAATTGTTTTTTTAATTATATTATCTGATAGATTACTAATTTCTACCCTGGAATAATTGTCAGTCCAATCCATTAATTTTATATTTGAATTATTTATAGATTATTTATAAGAATAATAAATGTCAAAAAAATTTATTCTTATTGGTCAAGGTTTAATGTTATCAAAAGTAATTGATTTATTGATAAAAGAAAATCAAGCTATTGAGTCTATTTTTTCAAATGATGAAATAAGGATAAAAAAGTACAGAAAGTTATTTAAAATCTTTAAAATTAAACAAATAAATAACGTAAAAAATCATAAAGAAAAACATAATAACAAAATATGGATATTAGGAGTAGAAAATACTCAATTGATAAATAAAGAAATTTTATTTTTATATAAAGATAAATGTGTAAATTTTCATCCCGGTATATTGCCAAATTATGGAGGTATGTATGTTTATCAATGGGCTATATTAAATAATGAAAGACTTTTTGGCAGTACTATACATTTAATTAACAATAAAATTGATTATGGAGATATAATATTAGAAAAAAAATTTAAAATTAACAAAAAAGATACTGGTCTTTCCGTATATCTTAAGTGTCTTAAATATGGATTTCTTTCTTATAAAACAGTTATAGACAAAATAATTAATAATAAAAAAATAAATTTAAGAAAACAAAATCATAAAAAAAGAAAAATATATTATATTAATGATATACCAAAATCCGAAATTGATTTTAAAAAAAATAGTGAGTACATTCATAACTTTGTAAGGGCTGGTAATTTTTTACCATTAAATTCACCAACATTTAAACCTAGTTTATTTAAAAATATATTTATTTACAAAACAAAAATTATTAAAAATATAAATTTTAAAAAAGGTAATATTGTATTTGAAAAGAATAAACCAGTATTTAAAGCTAAAGATGGTAAAGGAATAAAAATAGAATTAGCTAAATTTAAAAATAGAAAAAAATTAGACTATAAAGGCTGGAAAAAGCTTTTATAATGTAATTGTATAAAAATAATGGATCATAGTTTTTCAAATAAACAGTTTAAAAAACATTTAATTAAACTTGGTATTAAAAAAGGTGACTCAATTTGTATTCATTCAAGACTAATATCTTTTGGAAGATTAAAGGGTAATATTTCTGAAATCTTTAACATAATAAAAAATACAATTGGAGTAAATGGGACTATTGCTGTTCCTGCATTTACTTTTAATTTAAAAGAAAATGATATTTACGATCCGAAATTATCTAAACCATATAATATGGGAGCCTTAACTAATTTTGTATTTAGCTTAAAAAATATTCAAAGAACTTCAAATCCAATTAATTCATACATATTATATGGAAAAAAAAAAGATATATGTAAAAAAGTAAATAATAATAAATGTTTTGGTAAAGACTCCATATTTGATGTTCTAAATAAAAATAATTTTAAATTATTACTACTAGGCTGCAATTATCAAGAGGGAGGAACATTTATTCATCATGTGGAATATTTAGTAAATGCATATTATAGAAAAAAGTTAATTTTAAATAGAAAGATTAAAATTTTAAATAAAATTAAAACTCATGAATTCGAGTATTTTGCGAGAAAAGACTATAATATTAAAACTAATTTACTTTATTTTGAAAAAATACTTTTAAATGATAATGTTGGAAATTTCGAAAAAATTGAAAATTCAAATCGCTTAAGCCATTTGATTTCACTTAAAATTTTAAAAAATTACTCCATTAATATCTATAATAATAATAATAAAATTTTTTTAGAAAAATAAAATGAAAACATTAAATTCTATTTTCTATAATAACTTTAAAAAAAATGAAAAACTTAATGCAATATTTATAAATAATAAATTTTTAACATACAGTGATTTAAACAAACTTACGTCAAAAATTGCTGCCAATATTTATAAACATAAAATAAAAAAACCAAAAGTAGTTATATTATTAGAACAAAATGAATATGCTTATGCATCTATGTTTGCATGCTTGAGAGTAGGGGGATATTATTCTCCTTTAAGTTCAGAAAACCCTAAAATTTTAAATAATCAAATTATAAAAAGATTTGAACCTGACATATGTATTGTTGATAAAAAAATTAGCAAAAATTATAAATTTGATAAAAAAATTAAAGTAATTAATATCAATAAATTAGAAAATATTTTTTTTAAAAGATTTTTAAAAAACAATAAAATTTCTTATGTAATATTTACCTCAGGTTCGACAGGGGAGCCAAAGGGCGTTATTGTGCCTCATGAAGGGCTGATCAATTATTTAAAGTGGATAAAGAAGGATATGAAAGTTACAAATAGAGATAGGATGTCACAACATCCAAGTATTTCTTTTGATTTATCAGTATTAGATATTTATGGATGCTTTTCATTTGGTGCATGTTTATATCCAATCAATAACAAATTTGACAAATTATTTCCTGCAAATGCAATTCTAAAATATAAATTAACAATTTGGAACAGTGTACCTAGTGTTATTGATTTGATGAATAAGACTAAACAGGTTAGTAATAAATATTTAAAATCATTACGTTTAATAACTTTTTGTGGTGAAACATTGCATGAACATCAATTAAAAAGTATATTTAAAGCTAAAAAAAATATTTTAGTTCATAATACATACGGACCAACTGAAGCTACAGTATCTGTAACTTGTGAAATATTTACATATAATAATTATAAATCTAAAACTTTGATGAATGCATGTTTAGGAAGGCCTATAAAAAATATGAATATTACATTAAAAAAATATGGTGATAAAAATATTAGTGAAATCATTATCATAGGACCGCAAGTAGCTTTAGGTTATTGGAAAGAAATTAAAAAAACAAAAATTAGTTTTGGTAAAATTAAAAAAAATAATAAAACTTTTAGATATTTTAAAACTGGTGATATTGTAAAAAAAATAAATAAAAATTTATACTTTTTCAAAAGGGTAGATAGGCAAATAAAAAAATTAGGTCATAGAGTCGAGTTATCTGAAATTGATTTTGCTTTAAAAAAAATTGGTGTTAAGATTTCTTATACAATTTTTCATAAAAATAAAATTATTACATTTATTGAAAAACAAAAATTTAAAACAACAAATGGAATATTTAAAAAATTAAACTTATTACTTTCAAAGTCTCACATTCCTGATGAAATAAAAATTATAAAAAATATTCCAAGAAATTTAAATGGAAAAATTGATTCAAATAAAATAATAAGTTACTACTTAAAATAATATGAGAAAAAAAAATCAAAATACTTTAAAAGAATTAATAAATAGTATTCAAAAAAAATCAAAAAAAAAAATAACTAATAAAACTGATTTAATAAATGATGGTATTTTTGATTCTTTTGGTTTTATTGAATTACTATTAGATTTAGAAACTAAACTCAATTTAAAGATTAATATGGATGATATTGAAAGACTTGAATTAACATCATTCAAAAATCTTAATGAATATTTGAAGAAGAAATCTAAGTAAATCTAACTAATAATCATTATTTAAAACAGATTCTAAAATTAAATAAAAATTGTAATTTTCAAACATTTTTTCCCCAGAAAACTAGGAATTTTTTCTATTTTTATTGTTTGACATGGGTTTTTATTGATATATAGCCCTATATTCTTTTCTAGGGAAAAGGGGTAATTCTCTAAATATTGTATAAGCTTTATTTGAGTAATTACTATGCTCTTTAAAATGTTAATAAGATAATAAAGAGATACGTAGACAACAATTCGTAATACAATTTATACGAATGTTAGTGGAATACGTATCAACAGATATTTTTTGTTAATACAAGAAGTATTCCGCTTTAACGGACGTTCCGTAATTTTTGACTTCGGTCAAAATTATTTAACTTAAGAGTTTGATTATGGCTCAGAACGAACGCTGGCGGCATGCCTCATACATGCAAGTCGAACGAGGTTTTCGGACCTAGTGGCGCACGGGTGAGTAACATGTGGGAATCTACCTGAAGGTTCGGAATAACTGCGGGAAACTGTAGCTAATACCGGATGTGTCTGCAAAGAGAAAGATTTATCGCCTTCAGATGAGCCCGCACTAGATTAGCTAGTTGGTGAGGTAACTGCTCCACCAAGGCTACGATCTATAGCTGATTTGAGAGGATGATCAGCCACACTGGGACTGAGACACGGCCCAGACTCCTACGGGAGGCAGCAGTAGGGAATATTGGACAATGGGGGAAACCCTGATCCAGCAATGCCGCGTGAGTGAAGAAGGCCTTAGGGTTGTAAAACTCTTTCATCAATGATGATAATGACATTAGTTGAAGAAGAAGCTCCGGCTAACTTCGTGCCAGCAGCCGCGGTAATACGAAGGGGGCTAGCGTTGTTCGGAATCACTGGGCGTAAAGCGTATGTAGGCGGATCAAAAAGTTAGATGTGAAATCCCTGGGCTCAACCCAGGAACTGCATTTAAAACTAGTGATCTAGAAATTGGTAAAGGTTAGTAGAATTTCCAGTGTAGAGGTGAAATTCGTAGATATTGGAAAGAATACCAGAAGCGAAGGCGACTAACTAGGCCATTTTTGACGCTGAGATACGAAAGCGTGGGTAGCAAACAGGATTAGATACCCTGGTAGTCCACGCAGTAAACGATGAGTGCTAGTCGCTGGGACAATAGTTTCAGTGTCGTAGCTAACGCATTAAGCACTCCGCCTGGGAAGTACGGTCGCAAGATTAAAACTCAAATAAATTGACGGGGGCCCGCACAAGCGGTGGAGCATGTGGTTTAATTCGAAGCAACGCGAAGAACCTTACCAGACCTTGACATGGTGTGTTTGAATTACAGAATCGTAATTCTTCAGTTCGGCTGGCACACACACAGGTGCTGCATGGCTGTCGTCAGCTCGTGTCGTGAGATGTTGGGTTAAGTCCCGCAACGAGCGCAACCCTCATTTTTAGTTGCCATCAGGTTATGCTGGGCACTCTAGAAAAACTGCCGGTGATAAGCTGGAGGAAGGCGGGGATGACGTCAAGTCCTCATGGCCCTTACGGTCTGGGCTACACACGTGCTACAATGGTGGTGACAGAGGGCAGCAATATCGCAAGATAAAGCTAATCCCAAAAAACCATCTCAGTTCGGATTGGACTCTGCAACTCGAGTCCATGAAGTTGGAATCGCTAGTAATCGTAGATCAGCGTGCTACGGTGAATACGTTCTCGGGCCTTGTACACACCGCCCGTCACGCCATGGGAGTTGGTTTTACCTTAAGCCGGTCCGCTAACCGCAAGGAAGCAGCCGTCCACGGTAGGGTCAGCGACTGGGGCGAAGTCGTAACAAGGTAACCGTAGGGGAACCTGCGGTTGGATCACCTCCTTTCTAAGGATATTGATGCTCAGTTCGCTGAGCGTCCGGGTTGTTGTCTATGTATCTCTTTAAAAAATTAGCTAGTACTGGGTGCCTATTTAATTATATTGGGCTGGTAGCTCAGTTGGTTAGAGCGCGCGCTTGATAAGCGTGAGGTCGGAAGTTCAAGTCTTCCTCGGCCCACCAATAATAGGGGGATTAGCTCAGCTGGGAGAGCGCCTGATTTGCATTCAGGAGGTCAGCGGTTCGATCCCGCTATCCTCCACCAATCTAGTTTTTATATCTTATTTGTTCTTATAAAATGTAAATATGAAATTAATAACTGATCAAAATAAATTTTTTTTGATTTTAATACGTACAAAATTTTTCTCTGTACGTAATTGCAATCAAGCGCAAAAGGGCATTTAGTGGATGTCTTGGCATTAAGAGACGATGAAGGACGTGGCAGGCTGCGTTAAGCTAAGGGGAGTTGTCAACACACTTTGATCCTTAGATATCCGAATGGGGAAACCCAACTCTTTAGAGTTATTTATTAATGAATACATAGTTAATAAAAGTTAACCTAGTGAATTGAAATATCTTAGTAGCTAGAGGAAAAGAAATCTATTCCGTTAGTAGTGACGAGCGAACGCGGATCAGGCCAGTAACAAATTTATAATAACTAGAACTTTCTGGAAAGTAAGACCATAGTGGGTGATAGTCCCGTATAGGTAAAAAGTAAATTTGTTCTCGAGTAGGGCGGAACACGTGAAATTTTGTCTGAATATGGGAAGACCACTTCCCAAGCCTAAATACTCCTTAATGACCGATAGTGAACTAGTACCGTGAGGGAAAGATGAAAAGCACCCCGATAGGGGGAATGAAATAGTATCTGAAACCGAATGCCTACAAGCAGTCAGAGCTTCTTTAAGAAGTGATGGCATACCTTTTGTATAATGGGTCAGCGACTTAGTCTGTGCAGCAAGCTTAAGCCATTAGGTGTAGGCGAAGGGAAACCAAGTCTTAATAGGGCGTTAGTTGTACGGATTAGACTCGAAGCGGGATGAGCTTAATATGAGCAGGTTGAAGATGCAGTAACATGCATCGGAGGACCGAACCAGGAAACGTTGAAATGTTTTTGGATGACTTGTGTTAAGGGGTGAAAGGCCAACCAAATTCCGCTATAGCTAGTTCTCCGCGAAAACTATTTAGGTAGTGCGTTGTGTGAATGATATCGGGGGTAAAGCACTGGATGGGCTAGGGGGAAGCGATTCCTACCAAACCTAACCAAACTCTGAATACCGATACTCTATACACAGCAGACAGACTATAGGTGCTAAGGTCTATAGTCGAGAGGGAAACAGCCCAGATCACCAGTTAAGGCCCCCAAATAATGGCTAAGTGGGAAAGTATGTAGAAAGACCAAGACAGGCAGGAGGTTGGCTTAGAAGCAGCCATCCTTTAAAGATAGCGTAACAGCTCACTGTTCTAATTAAGTTTTTCCGCGACGAAGATGTACCGGGGCTAAAGCCATTTGCCGAAACTGTGACTTTATAAAAATTGCGATTTTTATAAGGGGTAGCGGAGCGTTCTGTAAGCCGTTGAAGGTGTTTTGAAAAAAATGCTGGAGGTATCAGAAGTGCGAATGCTGACATGAGTAGCGATAAAGAGTGTGAGAGACACTCTCGCCGAAATCCTAAGGTTTCCTGCGTAAAGTTAATCTGCGCAGGG
>CACEMR010000006.1:0-7500 GCA_902560725.1 uncultured Alphaproteobacteria bacterium | reverse complement strand
ATGCCCATCATATCGGAAGCTTTCCTTTTATGTTAGCACAAGCTATAGGATTAATTGTATATTCAAGAAATTTGTTATTAATATATAGAGTTAAAAATGAGAAAAATTAATAATTATATAAATGGTTCTGTAAGTTCAATTTCCTCGAATTATTTACAAGTAGATGATCCATCAACAGGAGAAAAAATAGCTGAAGTTATAATGTCAAATGCTGATGATCTAAATTTAGCTTTGGAAAGTTCTAAAAAAGCTTTTGCTGAATGGTCTAATTTTACACCTTTAAAAAGATCGAGGGTGCTTTCTAAATATAAAGAAATTCTTGAAAAGAATATTGAACTTCTTGCTAAAATTGTAAGTCAGGAACATGGTAAAACTCTCGATGATGCAAAAGGTTCAGTAATTAGAGGTTTGGAAGTTGTAGAGTTTGCATGTGGGATCCCCCATTTGTTAAAGGGAGAATTTTCACAAAATGTTGGTAGTAATATTGACTCTTGGTCTATTAGACAGCCTTTAGGGATTACAGCTGGTATCACACCATTTAATTTTCCTGCAATGGTGCCTATGTGGATGTTTCCTATTGCAATTGCATGTGGAAATAGTTTTTTATTAAAACCTTCAGAAAAAGATCCTTCCTGCCCTATAAAATTAGCTGAATTTTTTTCTGAAGCCGGTCTTCCAGACGGTGTATTTAATGTTGTCAATGGTGATAAAGAAGTAGTTAATATGATACTCAATGATAATAGAATTTCATCTATTAGTTTTGTAGGATCAACTCCAGTAGCAAAATATATTTATGAAAAATCAGCATTAAATGGAAAAAGAGTTCAATCATTAGGAGGAGCCAAAAACCATCTTTTAGTTATGCCTGATGCTAATTTAGACCAAGCTGTTGATGGAATAATAGGTGCGGCATATGGATCAGCAGGTGAACGATGTATGGCGGTTTCGGTTGCTGTAGCAATTGGAGACATTGCAGATAATTTAGTAAATAAAATCCAGTTAAAGGCAGAAACATTAAAAGTTGCTCCATGGACGGATTCAAACTCCGATATGGGCCCTGTTATTTCCCTAGAACATAAAAATAAAATTCTAGATTATATCTCAACAGGTGAAAAAGAGGGTGCGAACTTAATTTTAGATGGCAGACAAATTAATATTCAAGGATATGAAAATGGATATTTTATTGGACCGACGTTATTTGACAATGTTACTGAAAATATGAAAATTTATAAGGAAGAAATATTTGGTCCAGTATTATCAGTTGTTAGAGTAAAAAATTATGAAGATGCATTAGATTTAGTAAACAAACATATTTATGGAAACGGAACAAGTATTTACACTTCAGATGGAGAAATTTCTAGACACTTTACCACTAATTGCAAAATTGGAATGGTAGGTGTAAATGTTCCTATTCCTGTACCAATGGCTTTCCATAGTTTTGGAGGATGGAAGCAATCATTATTTGGCGATCATGCAATGCATGGCATTGAGGGAGTAAGGTTTTATACTAAACTAAAAACTGTTACAAGCAGATGGCCAAAAAGTATTCAATCAGGGCCTGAATTTAAAATGCCAACAAATTGATGCAAATATTAGTAACAGGAGCTGCAGGATTTATTGGGTTTCATTTAGTAGAAAAAATTCTTCAAAATAAAAAAGATTTTGTTGTAGGTATTGACAATTTAAATTCATATTATGATGTAAAATTAAAAAAAAATAGACTTTCTATTTTGAAAAAATATAAAAATTTTAGATTTAAAAAAATTGATATAAATAATTATAAAAAAGTTGAAAAAATATTTAAGGAAAATAAATTTAAAATTGTTATTAATTTAGCAGCGCAAGCAGGTGTAAGATACTCAATCGAAAATCCAAAAAATTATTTTGAGAATAATATTAGAGGTTTTTTTAATATTATTGATTTAAGTAGACATAATAAAATAAAACATTTTTTATATGCTTCAACAAGTTCTGTTTATGGTAATCAAAATAAATATCCTCTAAAAGAAAGCTTCTCTACTGATGGACCTCTTTCCTTTTATGCTGCAACAAAGAAATGCAATGAAGTAATAGCACATTCATATAGTAACATTTATGGCATACCTTCAACTGGTTTTAGATTTTTTACTGTTTATGGCCCTTATGGCAGACCAGATATGGCATTATTTAAATTTGCAACAAGTATTGAAAACAACAAAAAAATTAAATTGTTTAATTATGGCAATCATGAACGGGATTTTACATATGTGAGTGACATAGTAGATGCAGTTGCAGCTGTTATAAAAAAACCTCCTAAAAAACAAATACCATATGCAGTGTATAATATTGGTGGAAATAAATCATATAAACTCAAAGATTTTATTTTCTTAATTGAAAAAAACCTTAAAAAGAAAGCTAGATTTTTAAAATTGCCTCTTCAAAAAGGAGATGTAAGAAAAACACAAGCTAGTACAAGTAAAATTGATAAATTGATAAATAAAAAAGAATATATTAAATTAGAAAAAGGAATAAGAAATTATTTTGAATGGTTCAATAGCAAAAAATGATTTTTAATATAAAAAAAGAAAATATAACAAGTATTGATATTGTAGATATATTTAGAATTCTTGCTCAAAATATTTTTCTAATATTTTTCTGTACTTTAGTTGGTTTAATAACTGGATATTTTGTAATTAATCAGGAAACTAATTCAAAGAAATTTGAAATAAAAATTATTTTACAAGAACATAACTATGAAACAAAAATAAAATTAAACTCTGTAAATGAAAGCACAAAAAAAATTGCTGCACTTGAAAGAGAAAAACAACTTATAAATTATTTAAAGGCTGCAGAACCTAAACTACCCATTAGTTTTAGTATGATTGAAAGAGACCCTCAAGAATTAAAAATTACAACACAAGATATAAATTATATTATGCTTGAATATACTAAAAATAGTAATTTATATGAAAAAACAATTTCCCTCTATAATAAAAAAGTCCAATCTGAATTTTCTTCAGAAACCGATCAGGATAATCTTCTAATAAAAAGTAATCCCAGTTATTTATCACTTAAAGAAGATATAAATGGCAAAAGACAAATAACAATAAGAATATTTTTTTCAGATAATTATTCTGATTATATGTTAGATAACTTTACCTCTATATATTTGCAAAATATAGTTGATTATTCAAGTGCAATTATAAATAAAAAAATTGACAATATATTTTATAATTATGAAGTTGATAGAGATTGGCTTTTCAATCTAACAATTTTTTCACTTCAGGATCATGAGCAATATAAAAATTATTTTATCGATACTTTTCCAAAGTTTAATACCAAAAACGAATATTTGATAGAAATACAAAAATCAGGAATTCTAAGTAAAGATTTTGATTTCTTTTTGGAGTCATCTAATTTGAGCGAGAATTACAAAAAAAAATATACAACAAGATTAATTCTTCAAGATAACAACAGTATAATATCTTTTGCAATTTTAGGATTTATTATTGGACTAATAATAACTTTTATAATGTCTAGATTTTCCAAAAAATAGTTTTAAATGCTTCAATCGCTAAATGATTTTCTTTTAAAAAGTATTTTTTTTTTAATAATTGGTTTACCTTTAGTTTCTATAACAGGTCCTCTTTTAACAGATTTATTTATATCTGTTTCATCATTATTTTTTTTGATTTATTCTTTAATAAACAAAAAATTTAAATATTTTAAAAATATTTTTTTTATTATTTTTATTATTTGGAATTTATATTTAATTTTAAATTCTTTATTATCTAAATTTCCTCTTCTGTCACTTGAAAGCTCTCTATTTTATTTTAGATTCGGAATTTTCTCGATTTGTGTATATTTTATTATTAAAAAATTTGATAATTTTATATATTTTTTTTTTATTTCATTATTGTTAGTATTTGTTTTTTTAATTTTTAATTCATTTTATCAGTACTACTTTTTAATTGATTTATTTGGAAATAGTTACGACGGTATTAGACTTTCGAGTGTCTTTGGTGAAGAAAAAATCTTAGGAAGCTATATGTCAAGATTAGTTCCTCTACTGATAGGATTGTTTTTAACTATTTATAATAAAGATCTTAGAATGATAATTTTTGGTATAATAATTTTAATTTTAGTTGATGTTATTGTATATCTGTCTGGAGAAAGGGTTGCTTTTTTTAATCTATTATTATTTTCATTAATATTAATTTTTTTAACAAAATCTTTTAAAGTAATTAGAATTTCTGCTTTTTTAGTATCAGTAGTATTTATTTTATTTGTTTCAATTCAAAATAAATCTTCTTTTGATAGAATGGTTTTAAAAACTATAGATCAAACAAATTTACTAGGAAAAAATCCAAATCTGTTCTCAGTTCAGCATGAGGTAATTTATTTAACCTCTTTAAAAATATACAAAGATAATTATTTATTTGGTATTGGTCCTAAAAATTTTAGAGAATATTGTAAAATTGAAGAATATAAAACTTTTACAGAGCAAGATTTTTCAGTTGATGGATGTCAAACTCATCCTCACAATTTCTATATTCAATTACTAACAGAGACTGGCCCTATAGGAACTTTTCCAATAATTTTTACTTTTTTAACTGTAATATTTATATATTTTAAAGATTTATATTTTTCACTATTTAAAAAAAATAAGTATTTAGAAGATAATTTTATCATATTATCCTCAACAATAGTAATAAATCTATGGCCTTTTGTGCCTTCAGGTAATTTTTTTAATAATTATGTTAGCTTTTTAATTTACTTGCCTCTTGGGTTTATTATTTATATGATTCTAGAAAAAAAATATGAGCACAACAAATAATTCAATAAAAAATAATTCAATTCTTGTAACTGGTGGCACAGGTTCTTTTGGTAAAGAATTCATAAAACAATGCTTATTACATCATCAACCTAAAAAAGTTATAATTTTTAGTAGAGATGAACTAAAGCAATTTGAAATGCAGAATGATCCTTTAATAAAAAAATATTTTAAACAAAAAAAAATAAGATTTTTTATTGGCGATATTAGAGATAAGGATAGATTAGAAATGGCAACTCAGGATGTAGATATAGTGATACATGCTGCTGCACTAAAGCAAGTCCCAACTGCTGAATACAACCCTTTTGAAACTGTAAAAACAAATATAATTGGGTCTCAGAATGTGATTGAAGCGTGTTTAAAAAATAATGTTAAGAAAGTTGTAGCTTTAAGTACTGATAAAGCATCCTCCCCTGTTAATCTCTACGGTGCAACAAAATTAACTTCAGACAAACTATTCATTTCAGCTAATAATTATAAAGGTAAAAAAAATATTAAATTTTCTATTGTAAGATATGGTAATGTTTTAAAAAGTAGAGGATCAGTTGTTCCATTTTTTCTTGAACATGAAAGTTTAGGATGGTTTCCAATAACAAGTAAAAAAATGACACGCTTTAATATAACTTTAAACCAAGGTGTAAATTTTGTAATTTTATCTTTAAATAAAATGTGGGGCGGTGAAGTATTTATACCAAAAATACCTTCATATAATATTTTAGATTTAGCAAAAGCAATTAATCCAAAAAATAACATAAAAGAAATAGGAATAAGAGGTGGTGAGAAACTTCATGAAGAAATGATCAGTATAAGCGATTCAATTAATTCTTATGAATTTAAAAATTATTATGTAATTCTTCCAAGTAAAGAATATTTAAAATGGAATATTAATAAATTTTTAAATAAGAATAAAATGGACAAGGGAAAAAAATGTAAGGAAGGGTTTAATTACAACTCTTTAGATAATAAACCATTTTTAAGTGTTAGTGAATTAAAAAAATTAATTTTTAATAACTAATGCTTATCGCAATTATACCTGCTAGGTTAGGAAGTAAAAGAATTAAAAACAAAAATATCAAAAATTTTTTAGGTAAACCAATTATAAGCTATACAATAAACAAATTAAAAAAATCTAACTTGTTTGATGAAATATTTGTATCTACTGATAGTAAGAAAATTGCTAACGTAGCTGAAAATTATGGTGCAAAAGTGCCTTTTTTAAGAGATAAGTTTTTATCTGGTGATAAAATATCAACTATAGATGTAATTAAAGGTTTTTTAAGTAATGAATACTTCATAAATAAAAAAATTAAAATTGTTTGCTGTGTTTATCCCTGCACTCCACTAATTAATGTTAAAGATATAGAAAAAGGAATTAACATTTTTTACAAACAAAAAAAAAGTTTCGTATATCCTTGTTTAAGATATAAACATCCAATACAAAGATCTTTTTCACTAAATAAGAACAAATCAATTAGGTACCTTTTTCCAAATTTTGAATATAAACGAACTCAAGATTTAAAGTATTTTTATCATGATGCTGGTCAATTCTATATATCGAATGTAAAAAATTGGAAAAACAAAAATAAAATGCACACCGATGCTACTTCTTTTGAAATAAGTAATTTAAATGCAATTGATATAGATGATTTAGAAGATTGGAAAATGGCAGAACTAATATATAAACAAAAAAACAAAATATGAATATTTTAATTACCGGATCAAACGGTATGGTCGGTCAAAATTTTTATAAAAATCTAGATAAAAATAAATTTCAAGTTTATTTAACCTCAAGAAGTAAATGTAATATAAATTTAAATAATTATTTTTTTCAGAGTGATTTTGAGAATAATAATACTTTCAAAAATTTAAAAAATTTTGTTAATCCAGATATTATCATTCATTGTGCTGCCATGACAAATGTTGATTTGTGTGAAACTGATAAATCAAGAGCTTTCAAAATAAATGTTGAGTCAACAAAATCTTTATTAGATACATATTATGATAAAAAAATCATATATATTTCTTCAGATGCTGTTTTTGGTTCAAAAGATAATAATGATCTAATAGATACTCCAAATCCTGATAACTATTATGGATTAACAAAATTAAAGTCAGAAAAAATAATATTACAAAATTCAAATAATGTAGTTGTTAGAACTACCCCAATTGGTTTTAATTATTTAAATAATTCTGGTTTCTTAAATTGGGCATTATCCTCATTAATTTTAAAAAAAAGTATAAAGTTATTTGATGATGTGTATTTTAATCCAATTCACACATCACTTTTATTAAAATATATATTATTGGTTATTCAAATAAACTTAAAGGGCGTAATACACATAAATAGTAATTTTAAATATACGAAGTATAAATTTGTTAAATTGCTTGCATCTTTCCTAAAAATTGATTCTTCTCATGTGTTAAATTCTAAACTGAGTAAAGCAAATTTAGTAGCTAAAAGAAATAAAAATCAAATATTAAAGCTAGAAAAATCTGAAAATCTGTTGAGGATAAAATATCCAGATGTTAATGAAAATTTTTTAATAATTCTAAACGAACTTAAAAATAACAATAAATTAAAAAATTTTTTAATCAAAAACTAAAAAATCTAATTTAATAAAAGATTTTTTAAGATAACTAAAATAGTTTTAAGTAAAAAAAATTAGTACCAATAGCAATCATTTTGT
>CACEMR010000005.1 GCA_902560725.1 uncultured Alphaproteobacteria bacterium | reverse complement strand
TACGGTCACCCTAAAGATAATGAAAATAAAATTTATCAAGTTCTAGAATATGAATCTATGGAAAAAATGCAAGAAGCTTTTAAAGATCCTGAATTAGCTAAACTTAGAACTGATGCTGGTGTTGATATTGAAACTCAAGAGTTAGTTTTCTTAGAAGAGTAGAAATTAATTAAAGTATAGACTATAATAATTTAAAGTATAAAGCCCTCTTCAATGAGGATTTTTGCTTCATTATTTTTTTATTATGAGCATATTTTTAACTTATACATTTTTAATTGCAGCTGTTGCATTTGGAACAGCTTCAAATATTTTTGCTAAAGAGGCAGAAGGTTTTACAAAAATATTACCATCATTTCTCAGTGCATTAACAATTATTCTTTGTATGTATTGTTTATCACAAGTAATGAGAACAATTTCAGCTGGATATACTTATGCTACTTTTGCTGGACTATGTATTATTGCAACTACAATTCTAGGTATTTTAAGATTTAATCAATGGCCTAATTTATATGCCTTTGTAGGATTAATTTTTATTATTATTGGAGTAATATTAGTAAATCTTTTAGGAAAAAATTAATATGGTGATGTGAATTGTGATAGATTTTTTTTCTAACTTAAGAGATAACCGCATCTTTCAATTTACAGTTGTTTCTATAATTATTTTAAATGCTATATTAATTGGTGCTACAACTTATCAATTAGATCCATTATTTTTAAATATTATTCATCTTTTAGATTACGCGATAACAGTATTCTTTGTAATTGAAATTTTAATTCGTTTTATAGGTGAAAAAGAAAAGAAAAATTTTTTAAAAGATGGTTGGAATGTTTTTGACACTATAATAGTAGCAATATCACTTATCCCTATTCCAAATAATTCTAGCTTTTTAGTTTTACGATTACTCCGTATATTTAGAGTTTTACGGTTAATATCAGTTATACCAGAACTAAAAAAAATTATTGAAGCAATTCTTGCATCAATAAAGAGGGTTTTTTACGTTAGTCTTCTTCTTTTTATTATTCTGTATATTTATGCAACAATGGGATCTATTTTATTTGGAGAGGATGATCCTCAAAGATGGTCTGATCTTGGTATTTCTCTTATTACTCTTTTTCAAGTTTTAACATTATCTAGTTGGGAAAATGTAATGCTGCCAATGCAAAATATTTACTGGTGGGCATGGATATATTTTATTAGTTTTATTGCTATTTGTTCAATTACTATATTAAATTTAGTAATTGCTATTTTAGTCGATGTTGTAAATCATCAAAAGGATTGATTAAATGAAATATCTTACAAGATTTTCAGAATGGTCTGCTAATGATGAATTAATTTTTTCTTCTGATGCTATGGAAGATGCTAAACATTCATTTATTGATACAATTGCTTGTATACTTGCTGGACAAAAACATAACATTACAAAAAAAATAAAAAAATATAATAAAAATATTAATCAAGAAAATTCTATTTACAGTAATGCGCTATTATATGGATGTCAGGCAGGAATACTCGATTACGATGATTATGAAGCTGCAGGATCGTCTCATTGCTCCGCTCCAATAATTTCATCAATTTTAGCTTTAAATAAAAAAAATAACTTTTCATATAAACAAATATTAGAAGCTTGGACAGTTGGTTATGAAATTATAATTGGTATTGGTTTATCACTTGGTTATAGTCATTATGAAAAAGGTTGGCACGCTGCATCAACTTTAGGCACAATAGGTGTTGCAGCAACAATTGGAAGATTATTAAAATTAAATTCTAAACAAATGTTAAAAGCTCTATCAATTGCCTCTAGTTCTTCAGGAGGTATGAAAATCCAGTTTGGTAATGAAATGAAAGTTGTTCATTTAGGTTTAGCTGCACAAGCTGGAATTCAAGCAGCCTATCTGGCAAAAGAGAACATTGAAGCTAATGATAATTTTTATGATGAATTAGATGGTTTTAAAACTTTATATGGAACTTCTTTTAGTAAAACATTGGATGAAAGTACATCTTTACGTAAACTAGGTTATGCTACATTAGATTATCCTGTAATAAAAAAACCTTGGCCTTCTTGTTCATGTACACATAGAATTGTTGAAGCCTCAGAAATTTTATATTCAAAAATTAATTCTATAAATGATGTAGATAAAGTTATTATAAAAACTCCAGAACCATTTACCAAAGTATCCAGATTCCATATTCCTAATAATGAGGCGGAAGCAAGGTTCTCTCCTTCTTATTGTGCAATGATTACTCTGAAAAATGGAAAAATTGTTCCTGCTGATTTTATGGATGAAATATTTCTAATTGATGAAAGACAAAAACTAACTAATATTGCTACAATTTTGGCTTATGAAGTACCCTCTTCCTTTAAAGAAATGAGTCCAGATTTTCCTTGCTCAGTTAAAGTAATAATGAAAAATGGAAGCGTTTTTGAAAAAACTATCGGAGATGTAAAAGGTGGTCTTAAAAGGCCGATGAGTATTAATGATCTAAAAATAAAATTCTTAGAATGTAACAAAAATAATGAATTATTTGACTTACTATTAAATTCAAACATAGATAAAAATTCAAAATTTATAGATAAATTTTTCTGATTATGTTAGAATTTGTAGTATAATTATAGCAGTTGCAGTAACCTGCTTTATCAAAACTTCTGCAGTCGTATCATGAAACCTGCATTATCAAAACATATTGGAGGAATAAATGTTTGAAAAAAAAAACGAAAGTAATACATCAACAACAACCGATGTTTTTAGACCTGCAAAAGGGTCAGCAAAAGTTGTAATTGGTCATGGTGTAACTATAACTGGTGAAATAAAAAAAGCAGATGAAGTTCAAATTGATGGAGATGCTGATATCACTATGAAAACAGATAATCTAGTTGTTGGTACAACTGGAGACTGTAAAGGAAATATTGAAACTCACAATGCTGATGTTTGGGGTTCGTTTGATGGTGATATTAAAGCATCTGGTACATTGACAATCCAAGAAGAAGGAGTTGTCAAAGGGACCATCGAGTATCAGAATTTACAAATTAAACTCGGTGGTAAAATAAGTGGTGATATAAAATTATCTGACAAGGTTCAATCAATAAAAAAAGATACTAAAAATATTGATGAAGACAACGTTTCAATGCAAGATGCAATGAAAAAGGATGGAAAATAATTTAATATTCATTGAATTGTAATATTTAATACCTATATGAAAATAATCACGTATGTTGTCGATTGTTTGGCAATTAGCTAAACTCGACAAACGTGATTTATTTATCTCTTGTCATTTAATATAATTGCTAAGTTTAGAACAGAAAAAAAATATTATAAACCACCTTGGGAAATTAAGAATTCAGAAATTTTTTCAATACCGTTATTATTTTTCATTTCACCAAATATAAATGGCAATCCATTTCTAGCTTCATTAACATCTTCTTTCATCTGATTTAAATCAACATTAACATATGGAGCAAGATCAATCTTATTAATTACTAATAAATCAGATTTTTTTATCGCAGGTGCTTTTTTTCTTGGAATATCTGAACCTTGTGCAACATCAATCATGTAAATTGTTAAATCAACTAACTCTGGGCTAAAAGTAGCTGCTAAGTTATCACCGCCAGACTCAATAAGTAATAATTCTAAATCAGGAAATTTTTTTTTCATTTCTTCTACTGCTAATAAATTAATTGAACAATCTTCACGAATTGCTGTGTGTGGACATCCTCCAGTTTCTACACCTTTAATTCTCTCGATAGGCAGAACTTGCGCTTTCATTAAATATTCAGCATCTTCCGTTGTATAAATATCATTTGATATTACTGCCATTGAAACTTTTTTTGATAAATGACGACATAAAGCTTCAGTTAAACTAGTTTTACCGGTCCCTATTCCACCACCAATACCTACTTTTAAAGGTCCATTAATATTGTTCATGTTAAATAGATTCTTGACTCTAAATTTTCATGCTTAATAGAAAATATATCACCAATAAAAAAGGTTGTACCAATATCTTTAAGAGAAAGATTTTTTGACTCATCTAAAAATTTTTTTATTTGATCAATAAAATAAACATTTAAAGTCTGACCATCTTTTTGTGAAATAGGAATATGTTTAACACATACATTAATTAAATTAGAAATGAAGGATTGAAGATAAAATTTAATCAAATCATTAAATTCAATATTAAAATGAAGAGCGGCTTTACCAACGCAATAAACAAAAGCTGTATTGTTTTCTAGTGATAGTTCCCAACTATCTTTCATTATTTTTCGAAATGAATTTCCTATATTAATCATTTCTTCTTGTCGTTCTTTAGATGATGCGCTAGCCAAAATTAGATCATTAATTTCATCGCCTTTATATAAAGATTTTAAAAAAATATAATCATTTTTCAAAGTACCATAAAATAGTAAGGCTTCTAAATATTCTTTCACATCCTTTTTATCTCTAATTTTTTTATGATCTATCAATGCTTCAATTCCATGTGAATAAGCATATGAGCCAACAGGAAAAGAGGAGGAAAACCAAATTTGTAAAATTTGAAGTGGGTCTTTCATTTTAATGTTTATGACTGTGGGTACGCCCTATTCCATATGCTCCACCCTCTGGTTTAAATTTTTCAAATACCTTTTTGACATTTCCGTGTAATTTTAAAATCATATCTAAAATTACAGCATCATCTTGAATGAGAATTCTAGTATCTTCAATTTGACAAGGTAAATGCCTATTTCCAATATGCCAAATAATTTGTTTTAAATTATCTCCTGAAATTTCAATTAAATTCTCTTCCTTAGATATAACTCTAATTAAATTGCCGTTTTCTAATTCAAAAAAATGATTCTCATCAACACTAACTGTTTCTTCAAGGTTGACTAAAAATTCAGTACCATTATTTGTAATTAGTTTTTTTCGACGAATAAATCTTTCTTCATAAGATAATGATATTTCATCTAACAATTCTTTATTAGTATCATTATGTTGTGTGATTTTAAAAGCAGTTTCCATATTAATACATAAAATAACGTTGGGCTAATGGTAATGTTTTAGATGGTTCACAAGTAATTAATTCTCCATCTGCAACAACTTCATAAGTTTCTGGATTAACTTCTATGTTTGGACAGTAATCATTGAATATCATGTCCATCTTAGATATTTTTCTAATATTTTTAACAGGCAACAAAGATTTGCTAATTCCAGATTTTTTATGAATATTTTTATCTAAAGATATTTGACTAACAAAGGTAACAGATGATTTCTCCAAAGATTTACCAAAAGAAGAGAACATTGGACGTGAATATACTGGTTGAGGTGTAGGAATAGAAGCATTGGGATCACCCATTTGTGCACAAGAAATACTTCCACCTTGTAGCACCATTTCAGGTTTAACTCCAAAAAACGCTGTATCCCAGATAACTATATCTGCACGTTTATTTTGTTCAATACTACCAATATGATCTGATATACCATGAGCTATCGCAGGATTAATTGTATATTTTGCTATATATCGTTTAACTCGCAAATTATCGTTATTACCCTTCTCTTCTTTTAATTGTCCACGTTGTACCTTCATTTTATGTGCAGTTTGCCATGTTCTAATAATAACTTCACCTACACGACCCATTGCTTGACTATCAGATGCAATGATTGAAAACGCACCCATGTCATGAAGTATATCCTCAGCAGCAATTGTTTCTTTTCGAATACGACTTTCTGCAAATGCAACATCTTCAGGTATTGATTTATCAAGATGATGACAAACCATTAACATATCTAAGTGTTCTTCGACTGTGTTTATTGTGTAAGGTCTTGTAGGGTTTGTAGAAGATGGAATAACATATTCCTCACCGCAAACTTTTATAATATCTGGAGCATGGCCACCTCCAGCCCCTTCTGTATGAAAAGCATGTATTGTTCTTCCATTAATTGCTTTAATTGTGCTTTCTACAAATCCACTTTCATTTAAAGTATCTGTATGTATCATAACTTGAATGTCATATTTATCGGCAATATTTAAACAATTATCAATTGCTGCAGGAGTTGTTCCCCAATCTTCATGTAATTTTAATGAACTTGCACCAGCAATAACTTGTTCTTCCAGAGCTTGAGGTAGTGAGCTATTGCCTTTACCTGCAAATGCTAAATTCATAGAAAAAGCATCAGCTGATTGAATCATTTTCTCCATATGCCAAGGTCCTGGTGTAACAGTTGTAGCTAACGTACCATGTGCAGGTCCAGTTCCTCCACCTAACATAGTTGTAATACCTGAGTGAAGTGCATCATCAATTTGTTGAGGACAAATAAAATGTATATGACTATCAAAACCACCTGCTGTTATAATTTTTCCTTCACCTGCTATGATTTCTGTTCCAGGTCCAATAATAATATTTACATTTGGTTGTGTATCAGGATTACCGGCTTTCCCAATTTCGTTAATTAAACCATCTTTAAGGCCAATGTCAGCTTTATAAATTCCATTTACATCTACAATTAAAGCATTTGTTATAACTGTATCAACAGCTCCATCTTGACGAGGTACTTGAGATTGTCCCATGCCATCTCGAATAACTTTACCACCTCCAAATTTAACTTCCTCACCATATGTTGTTAAATCTTTTTCTACTTCAATAAAAAGCTCTGTATCAGCAAGTCTAATTTTATCTCCAGTTGTTGGACCATACATATCTGCATAAGCATCTCTATTTATTTTCTTCATTATAATTTACCCATTACTTTTTTATTAAAACCAAATATTTTTCTATTTCCAGTTATAGGAATTAATTCTACGTCTCTTGATTGCCCTGGTTCAAATCTTATTGCTGTGCCAGAAGGTATATCCAACCGCATACCTTTAGATTTTTCTCTATCGAATTTTAAGAATTCATTTGTTTCAGCAAAATGATAATGACTCCCAACTTGTATTGGTCGGTCTCCAGTATTTGATACTTTTATGGTTACTGAATTTCTATCTTCGTTGAGATGTATAGAGCTATTTTTTTTTGTAATTATTTCACCAGGTTTCATTATCTAATCGGTTTATGTACTGTTACTAATTTTGTTCCATCAGGAAAAGTCGCTTCAACTTGAACTTCTGTAATCATATTTGAAATTCCATCCATACATTCTTCTTTTTTTATTACATGAGCAGCAGTTTCCATTAATTCTGAAACCATTTTCCCATCTCTTGCACCTTCAATTACAAAATCGGTAATCAACGCTATTGCCTCAGGATAATTAAGTTTAACACCTCTTTCAAGACGTTTTCTTGCAACATTTGCTGCCATACTGACCATTAGTTTGTCTCTTTCTCTTGGTGTTAGCTTCATTTATAAATCCCAATTTTTTGGAAGTTTATCATGAATTATATTTTTCATAAGATAATTTAATGTTTTTTTTAAATCATAATTATCTTCTGCTAAACTTCTTATAATAATTTTATCATCAAATTTTGTCATTTCGCAATAATGATTTTGAATATTATTTATAATTTTTTGTAAATCTGGTTCAAGCTGGTTAATTATTTTACCAAAAATTAAAATTGTTGATATAGATGATTGATTTGAAAACGTATACTTGTTCTTGTAATTATCAATAAAAGATCCTTTAATATTTATAGCTTCAAGATGTTTTAAAGATGAATTAATAAATACTTTCCATTTATCTGAAAAAAAAATATTCTCAATTTTTTCAGACATTGCCTTTCTTCCAAAAATTGAAGTTTCACAAAAAATTAGATTTGAATTCTTAGAGAGATTTATATTAATTTTTCTATCTAATTTTGAATTATTAAATAAAATCAACTCTTTTGGTAACCAAAATAAATTAGAATTTTTTAAAGTAATATTTATGTTTACTTTTGCTGGGTCACCGATTCCTGAATATATTTTTTCAGCAGCTTGAGTACAAATATTCAATTGTGAATTATTAATCAAAATATTAGTTTCAATATTATCATTACAAGTAATTCCACCAGCAGTATTTATTAAAACTAATTCATTAATGGAATTATAATTATTAGGATTTAAAACTTTAGAACAACCACTTTGAAATAACTTTTTTATATTGTTATTTTCTAATTCTATTATTGCAGAACCATTAGATCGCTCTAAGATTTTATCCATTAAATGAATTTATTTGAAATTAAATTAAAATAAATAAGAAATTTTAATAATTATCAGATTTTTTTAATTGCACCATTCACCTTGTTTGAAAACAGGAATTAAATTTCCATTATGATCTTTGCCAGAAATATCTATTTTATCTGAACCTATCATCCAATCTATATGAATTAAACTTGAATTTCCCCCATTTGCAATAACTTGTTCTTTTGTTAAACTTTTATCCTTGAAACATTTTGAATAACATTGACCAATAGCTAAATGGCAACTACTATTTTCATCATATAAGGTGTTGTAATAGACTAATCCGGTTTGACTAATTGGACTAGAATGTGGAACAAGTGCAATTTCACCAAGTTGTGAAGCGCCTTCATCAGTTTTTAAAACTTTAGAGAAAACATCTTTTCCATTTGAAGCATTCATTTTTATAATTTTTCCATTTTTAAATTCAACTTCAATATTTTCTATTAATGATCCTTGATATGATAATGGTTTAGTTGAACGAACAGTACCATTAACTTTTTTACAGTGAGGAGTTGTAAATATTTCTTCTGTTGGCATATTTGGAAAAGTTGGAATTCCTTTTTTTGTATTTGTGCTTCCGCCAACCCATTCGTGCCCAACAGCTAAACCGACTTCTAGATTGGTTCCGGGTCCTTTGTACAATAATGATTCGAAATTCATTTCATTCATCCATTTAGCTTTACTTTTGAGTTTTTTATTATGGTCATCCCATTCTTTTAATGGATCATCATTGATTATTCTTGAAGCGTGAAAAATAGCGTCTCCCAATTTTTTAACTGCTTCTTCATCACTTAAATCAGGAAACACAAGTTTTGCCCACGCTTTTCCAGGATAAGATATAATATTCCAGTTAATTTCAAAATTTGAAATATATTCTAAAGCTGGCTTGTAAGCTAAAGACGTTGCCTTACTAGCTCTTGAAACCTTATCAGAATCAAAATTAGATAAGAGTTGCGGATCTTCAGAAACAACGGCCAACCTAGCAGTATTATTTTTAAAAGCATTTTTTATACCTTCATACAACCATGTTTGTGTACGATCAAAAGATTGATCAGTTGCATATTGAAATCTTGATTTTGTTATATGAGGATCAGTGAATATTGGTGTAACAACACCAGCACCTTCTTTATATGCATAATCAACTAATTTTCTTAATAGCGGTAAAGATTCTATTGATGCTGTAATAAGTAAATCTTGACCGGGTTGTATATTAACGCCCTTTTTAATTGATAAATAGGCCAGTTTATCAAGTTTATTTAGATCTAATTGAGTCATATTTACTAATTAGTTTTGAATAAACAAAAAGTCTATATTTTTTATTATAAATTTACCATCTGAGACTCATACAGCTTAATCCAGCATCAATCTTTGATATTTCATCAACTTTAATTTTAATTATACTATATTTATTTGATAAAATTTCTTCAGCTTTATTAAATCCATATGGTATCAATAATTTATCGTTAATGCGTAAAGTGTTGGCAGCGCCTTCCTCTCCAATTGGTAATTTAATTAGTTTATAATTTGATTTTAGATATTCAATTTGTGCCATATTACTGCTAACTAAAATTACATCATCATCAATAAAGCTACATTCAGATTTAAAATGAAGTACATTCTTAGGTGTCTCACATATTTTAACAGAAGCTCCAAGTGATTGAAGCAGTTTTGATAAATTTTCTGCACCTACTTTGTTTGTTCTATTTGAAATTCCAATTATAAAATGATCTTGATTAATATTCAAAACATCACCGCCTTCTACAAACCCCTTTTCTACAGAAAGTATATTATTAAAAAATTGTTGCATTTCTTTTTTAATAATTGATTTTTCTCCATTTCTAGTTTTATTTCCTGGGTTTAAAACTATACATGTTGATCTGTAAATTAAAGCAGGATCTTCAACAAAAATACTGTCTGGAAAATCTTCTAATGGGTCTAAGATGTTTATTTTTAAACCTAATGCGCTAATAGTTTTAAGATAGCTAGTATGTTCTTCAAGTATATTTTTATATACAGGATTTATATTTTGAGAACTTAAAGCATTTTGGATGCTTTTATTAGGCTTTCTTACTATGATGTTTTTAAAATGGTAAGTCATAATTTATAACTAATTATAAAATTTTCCTACCAAAAATAAACCTAGCGAAACAGAAAAACCTATACAAATAGCATATATAATTGTTCCAATGCCTACTATTCCACCTAAAAGAAAACCAATTCCTACAACTGAAAGTTCAAGAATAGTTCTTACAAAAGCTATTGATTGATTAGTTTGTTTTGATAAACCTACCATTAGTCCATCACGCGGACCAGGACCTAAATTTGCTATTAAATAATACCCACTACCAATACCTATAATTAATATGCCAATTATAACTTGAAGAAATTGAAACAAAAATTCTTTTGGATATGGTAAAATAAATAATGAAAGATCTATTACTACAGATATTAAAATTGCGTTTAGTATAGTTCCAATTCCTGGTTTTTGTTTAAGAGGAAACCAAAGTAATAATACCACTATACTTACTATAAATGTTGTAATTCCAATTGTATAACCTGTCTTAAAAGCTAAACCTTGATGAAGCACAAACCATGGGCTAACACCTATACTGGCAGTAACTAATAATGCTTCACCAAAACCAAATAAAATCAATCCAAATATTAAATAAAAAATTGTTATTTTTTTTGGTTTTAAATTATATTCATATTTAGAACTCCATTGTAATTCTGGTATTTTTTTTAGTGTTAATATAAAAATGAGAATTTTTAACATAAATTTTGTTTCCTTTATCACATATAAGAAATAAGCTTCTATTTATTTATGAGTGAGATCTATAATTATATTGATGAAAATAAATTATCTGTAGTTTTAAAATCTATTGAAAAAGCCCATGGATTACCTAATGAATGTTATTTAGACGGTCCATATAATAAAATTGAAAGAAAAAAAATATTTGAAAATAATTGGGTAGTTATAGGTACATCTAGTTCTATTGCAAAAACTGGAGATATAAAAACATTCAATCTATTAGGCATACCTCTAATTATATTAAAAGATAAAGATCAGAAAGTAAGAGTTTTTCATAATGTTTGTAGTCACAGAGGTTATAAATTAATTAATGAAGATTGTAGTTTAAAAAAAATAATTAGATGTCCTTATCATTCATGGTCATATGATTTTAATGGTAATTTAATTGCAACACCCCATATAGGAGGCATTGATATTCATAATCATGATGATTTTAGGAAAGATGAAAGTGGATTAAAAGAAGTCAAGTCCTATGTTTGGTTAGATTTAATTTTTGTTAACCTTTCTGGAAATGCTATTCCATTTTATGAATATATAAAACCATTAGAAAAAAGATGGTCTCGATTTATATCAAAAGATGATTTTAAATTAGTTACTAAACCAAATGATTATGGTTATTTTAATTTTGAAGCTAATTGTAATTGGAAATTTGCAATAGAAAACTATTGTGAAAGTTATCATTTACCTTTTGTTCATCCAAATTTAAATGAATATTCAAAAATTGATGATCATTATCACATCCAAGGTTTACCAAATCGTTTTGCAGGTCAAGGAACTACAGTTTACAATCCAAGATTTAAGAATAAAGAAATTTTTCCAAATTTTCCTTCATGGAAATCTAATAAACAACAATATGCAGAATACGTTGCTCTATTTCCAAACGTAATGCTTGCTCTTCATAAAGATCATTACTATGCATTTTGGCTTGAGCCTATTAAATATAATAAAACTCGCGAACATATGGAAATTTATTATGTTGGAGAAAAAGCAGCATTTGCAAATAAATATAAAAAAATCCGTAAAGAGAATTTTCTACAATGGAAAGATATTATGATTGAAGATTTAAAGATCATTGAAGGAATGCAAGAAGGTAGAAATTCCCCAATTTATAATGGAGGTAACTTCTCTCCAGTTTTGGATAATCCAACTCATCATTTTGCAAAATGGGTTACGAATATGCTAATCAAATAAAAAATAATAAAATTATAAAATTGATTAATTAAAATAATTTCTAATTTTTTTTCTTGAAGCAAAGTGTAATATTACAGATACAACAAAAAAGAAAAATACGAAGTAGTATTCTCTAAAAGATACATTTTGAGAGTAAAAAATAAATAAAGAACAAATTGTTATAGATTTAATATAAATATCTAAAAATTGGATTGGATACAATTTTTCAGATTGCATAAAAATATACAAAACTCCAAAATATATAAAAGTTAAAAATACTGATAGACGAACTGCCTGCATTCTATGATATGGAATTTCAACAGTTTCTACAAAATTAAATGGAAAAAAAACAGTTACACCTGCTATTTCTGATATTACGATGAAAGCGGCCCATAAAGCTAGCATTGCAACAATTATTTTAGATAATATACGAGCCACTTTTCATTATTTTTTTTGGGCCTTTTTTCTCTGAACTTAAATTAAGTTTTCAGGCTAGTGACCAAACTGAATATCAATATTATATAATTTTATAAAAAAATTGAAATAAATACTTAATAATTATTAAAAAACTAGGAAATATCTATCTATTAAAATTTTCTTTTACGGGTGAAAAATATAATAATACTAAAATTGCCCCACTTATAATGCCACCTATTTGATCTAGTATACCTCCATACGCAGTGTATATAACAGAACCATTAAAGTAATTTAATAACAAACCAGCTACTATTATGAATAAATAAAGTGATTTTCCATAATATATAAAACGATAAAGTAAATTTAAAGTAAATAGATATAAAAAAAATAAAATTATAGAAATAATACTTTTAAAATTTCCATAATTTGCAAATAAACCTTTATCTAAATATTGATAAACTTCTGAATATTGATTAGATTGATAAAAAGATGAAATTACAATTAGAATTAAAATTACAAAATCTATTAAAATTAAGTTTTTAAATATTTTCTCAATTTCCATATTTTAAATCTATAGGATAATATTTTTTTTTAAATATTAATTAATCAATAGTCTTTAATTGATCTAATAAAGCACATCCATGTAAAATATCCAGAACAAATTAACCATATTAATAATACTATTGTATCATTTATAATTAAATTAAATTCAGATTTAGTTACAAGTCTTAATGTAGTAGCCGCCCAAATGACAGTAAAAAATATGGTTAAATTCCTGTATGATTTTACTCTTAACGGATGAACAAACTTCCAAGGAACAAAAGTTAATATCGATAAAATTACTATTACTATTAAGTTTATCCATTCATTAGTATTAAGAATAAAAAAATATAAAACTACTACATTCCATACTGCTGGGAAACCTTGAAAATAATAATCTTCAGTTTTCATATTTACATTTATAAATGTATACAATGAAACACCAAAAATTAATGCTGGTAATATCAATTCAAAACCAGATGGTACCATTTGAAACCAATATATCATCAGTGCTGGATTTATTACGTAGTTAAGGTAGTCGATTATTGAGTCTAATATTATACCATCAAGATTAGGTGCTTTCTCTTCTACTCCTACTCTTCTAGCCAATGTTCCATCAACACCATCAACAAGTAAAGCCATTCCAAGCCATAGAAAACTTCCAACCTGATCATTATTTAATATTGATACAAGTGCTAAAAAACCAAGAATTGCTCCGGAGCCTGTAAATGCGTGAACTCCCCACGCAGAAATTTGATCTTTATCTAATTTCATAAATCGCGCTCATTTATCACTAAATTAAAGTAATGTTTAGTAATATGATTTATTTCCTTAAGTTCTGTGAATATTAATAGGTGTTAAATAAATATTATAGTAAAGAAATTATATCTTTATCACCTTCAGCAAATTCGTAATTTTTAAATTCTTCTTTAGTTACCCAAGCTGAGTCCTGATGTTCATTAAGAGTTATTTTCCCACTTTTATGAGAACAAATATAATAATGAATCTTAACATTTATTATATTATCACTAAAATTTTCTTCTCCTATTTTGTCTATAATATCTATTTCTATATCAAGTTCTTCCTTAATTTCTCTTTTCAAACCTTTTTCATGTGTTTCATTTGTATAAAGTTTACCACCTGGGAATTCATACATATTTTCTAAGTGCTTCCCTTTTGCTCTTTTAGCAATAAAATATTTATTATTTTTAATTATGATAGCTGCAACTACGTGCGTTAATTTCATTAATTTGTATTATCACGAATAAACTGATTTGCTTTTTTAATTATATTATTTTTTCTTTCTGATTTCATTTTATCATAAATCACTACCATCATATTTAATCTAGGATTTTTTTGAAAAAATTTCCTATTTTTATTAATAAATCGCCAATACAAACCATCCATAATATCATTCCATGAACCTTTTTTAAAATTCATCATTTTTTTAAAATAACTTGATCCACAAATATATGGTTTAGTGCTAAAAATTCCTCCATCCGAAAATAATCCCATTCCATAAACATTTGGGCTCATAACCCAGCAACTTGAATCAGTGTACACTTCCATAAACCAATTATAAACTTGTTTAGGTTCAATCTCACACAAGTTCATTATGTTACAAATAATCATTAAACGTTCAATATGATGAGAATATCCAAATTTAATAGCATTTGAGATAGTATAATCTAAAGGTTCTAATCCTGTTGATCCATTATACCAACTTTGAGTTAAAGAATTTTTATGTTTAAAAAAATTTTTATTTTCTAATTCTTTTTCATAGTTTTGATAAATACCTCTAATAAATTCTCTCCAACCAATTATTTGTCTTACATAACCTTCATAGGAATTAATTTTAATCTTACTTTCTACTTTTTTAATACGTTCAATAATAATTTCAGGTGTTATTAATCCTAAATTAATAAGTGGACTCAATGCACTATGAAATAAGAAATTATTATTTGTATCTACAGCGTCTTCATAGTCTCCAAATAAATTAAATTTTTTTTCAATAAAATGATCAAGCCATTTAATTGCATCGAAATAAGTCGTTGGAAGCCAAAAATTATTTACATCACCAAGATGTTTTGGAAAATGCTTTTGTACTTCTTTTTTTAACTTCTGTGTGTGCAAAGTTTCATTAGCACTTATCATATTTGGTATTTTAATTGATGATGGAAGTTTTTTTCTATTATCATAATCAAAACTCCACTTTCCTCCTTTTGGCTTACCTTTATCCATTAATATATCTGTTTTTGTTCTCACTATTTTATAAAAATTAGCCATAAATGGTTTTTTTGTTTTTGATAGGTAGTTTTTAAAATCATCTCTGGAATTCAAAAACATTGGAGAAGGTATTACTTTCCAGTTAATTTTAAGTTTTTTTGTTAAGGACATTATTTTTTGTTCAAAAAATTTGTCTTCAATTTCAAATGAAACTAATTGGTTTATTTTACTTTTTTTTATAAAAATTTCTAATTTTTTTTCGTAAGGCACTTTGAAATCATTGTTTAGATCTAGATAATTTATTTTAAATTTATTTTTTTTAAGCTGATCTGCATAAGAGCGCATTGAAGATAAAAACAACAATAATTTAAGTTTGTGATGCTTCTGAAACGTACATAAACCATAATCTTCACACATGAAAAAAATGGATTTTTTATAATCTTCAAGGTTTTTTATAGGAAATAATTGATTTCCAAGTATCATAAATAAGCTATTCATTTAAAGTTAAGATAGTAACTTATTCTCTAATTTTAAGATTTTATTGTATTTTATTACTTATTTTAGACAATTTTAATTTATAATCTAAAATATAATGTTCAAAATTTATAAGAATTTATTAATAATTTTAGTACTTAGTTTGTCTCTATTTTCTTGCAATACCACATCTTCTGATAATGTTAAAAAATCAGATGCCCAAAAAATTACTAACATAGAATATGGAACAATTAAAACTTCACTCCCAGTAAAGATAAAAGGAGAAAGTGATTGGATTGGTGCAACAGCAGGAGCAATGATTGGTGGATTATTAGGAACTCAAATATGTGGTCAAGAAGAAGTTTTAGGTACAAAATGTCAAGACATAGCCATAGTTTATGGTGCAATTGGGGGTGCTGCATTAGGTTCAGTAATACAAGCAAAAATTGGAAATCATGATGGATTTCAATATATTATTAATATTGATAAGTGTGGTGAAAATTTAACTAATTGTGAGAGTGATCAAGATAAAGCTTTTGTTCAAGGCGATAAAAATCCAATTGCTAAAGGTCAACGTGTTGTTATTATTTATGGTGATGATGTTAGAGTAATGCCATATGAAAATTAATTTATTAAAAATTTTAGTTATAATTATTTGTTTTTTATCATTTAAAATAAATGCTGAATTAGTTTTTGAAGATAATTTTCCTAAAAATTTACAGGGAATTTGGAGTGAAGATTGTCAATCGGAATATCAAGTTTTTATTATTTCCAATAATACTAGTATGTGGATAGACGAAACTTATGTAGGATTTAATATTTCTAAAACTTCTAAAGTTCAAGATTGGGTAGCATATAAATGGGGAGAACTAGATGGTAGTTATTATTATTTTTTAAAAAAAGATGGAAATCAATTATTAGAAATTACAGCACCTGAAGAATGGGATGGGATAGATTATTCTTTTTTAAATTCATCAGAGTATTCTTCTTATGAAAAATGTGAGTCAATACCAAGTATATATCAAATAATTTATGGAGAAATAATTAGTTTAATGAATTCGCAACTTATAGAAACCTGTAACAATGATACAAATCCATCTAATTGCATAAATGAAACTTTTAGTTTTCTTGACGTATCAAAAGACAATGAACTATCAGTTGCTGAACTAACTCGTGCTGCAAGAATAGTTATTTATTTTACATTTATAGATAAAAAACTTGAAGAAGATAGAGATATTGGATTTGCTACATACACTACTACCTCTCTGATTTTTCCAGCATTATCAAAAATTCTAATTGGAAATTATGATTATGATAATTCAAACACTATATCTTTAAAAGAAATATACACTGATCGTATCGACACTTTAGATTATCAAGATTTATTTAAAGAAAATTTACAAGGCTTAGATCCTGGTGAATTAAGAAGATTAATTGAAAATTTAGATTTTTTGAAATCATTAATGTTAAATTAATTTACTAACTTGACTTTTTAATATTTAATTTAATATAAATACTTATGAATAAAAGAAACTTATATGCAGCAATTGCAATTGTTTTTATTTTTTTGGCATTAAATTTAACAATTTTATTTTTTTATTAAAATATGGTCATAAAAAATAAATCTAGTATCTATAAAAAATTATATGAACTTAATGGCCAAAAATCTATGTTTGGTCATGATAACATTCATTTTAAAACGGTAAATTTGCCTAATAAACAAAGATACATTAATCTGTCTAGTAAATTTGGCTTAAAAAAAATTTATAAATCAAAATCAATTAATATACCCTTTATATCTTTAAATTAAGTGATTAAAATATTTTTATATTTAATACCTTTAGGGTTAATTTATTTACCAGATTTATGGATAAAATATAATTTTAAAAAACATAATAAAATTTTTAAAGATATGCCCTTTTCTGGCAAAGAATTAGGAGAGAAAATTTTAGAAGAAAATAATATCAAAGAAATTCCTATTAATTCAATTAAAGATTTACCTATTGGAAGTTGTCATTATGATCCAAAAAAAAAGGAAATCAATATCTCTGAGAGTATATATGAAAGAAAAAGTATAACTAGTTTAGCTGTTATAGTTCATGAAATTGGGCATGCCATACAAGATAAAGAAAATTCAAAGTTACTAAATTTAAGAATATCACTAATTAAAAAAACAAGTGTACTTCAAAAAATAGGATCAATAGTTCTTATTATAGGAGTTCCATCTATATTTGCATTAACTAAAAGTCCCTTTATAGTATTATTAATGACTTTAATAATTATTGCATCTTTTTCTACAAATGTTCTGATTCATTTAATCACATTGCCTACTGAAATAGATGCTAGTTTCAAAAAAGCACTGCCAATATTAAATAAATATGTACCAAAAGAAAATTTAAAACAATGTAGATCAGTTTTAACTGCTGCAGCACTTACTTATTTAGCTGCATCTATAAGAAGTATAATAAATTTAAGATTTATACTTTTAGCTCTATTTAGAAGATAATTTAAAAAAAATTTAAATGCTATAATTAGTTATAATCTGGTAAAAAATCATTATGTGCTTCAAGTAATTTATCTGTCATAGAATAAATTTCATCTATAGAAAGTATTGATGATGTTAAAGGATCAAGAAGTGCTGCGTGGTAAATATGTTCCCTTTTTTTAGTAATCGCTGCTTCAGCTGTTAATATTTGAACATTGATATTTGTTCTCATTAAAGCAGATAGCTGCTCAGGTAAATCACCTATCTTTTGAGGTATATATCCTTTTGAATTAATTTCACATGGAACTTCAACACAACAATTTTTTGGTAAATTAGTTATTAAATCATTATTCATAACATTAGCATTTATTTTAATATTCTTATTATTGTAAACAGAATCCATAATATGAGATGCATATTCTTGACTAATTTTTAATGGCTCATTATTTAATGGAGTAATATCTTTTTCTAATTCTTGCCATGTTTTAATATGATGTTCACATCTATCAATATACTCACCTATAGGAATTTTATATTTTTCAATAAGATCTGATCTGTTATTTTTAATAAACCAAGGAACATATTCAGCAAAATGCTCGCTAGACTCGGTTACAAAATATCCAAATCGTCGCAAAATTTCATAACGAACTTTTTCGTGAAGAAACTTATTAGACTCAAAATTTTTTTCTTTACTGCGGGATGATAGGGTTTGATCATTAACAATATTATCAGCAAGTTTTTTTAGTTCTGGATATAAATCTACTGGAGTACTTTTACTTTTCTTTTCAAATTTAAGGAAAAAAGCCATATGATTAATGCCAGCACATGTAAAATCAATATTTTCTATATCTAAGTTTAAATCTTCTGCTAACATTTCTGCTGTTCCTTGGACTGAATGGCACAAACCTAAAGATTTTATTTCTGGAAATAATTTATTTATTGAAATCATGTTAGAACACATGGGATTTACATATTGTAACCAAAGTGCATTAGGACAAACTTCCATGATATCTTTTGCTATATCTAATAAAACTGGAATAGTTCTTAAACCGCGCATAATACCCCCTATTCCAATTGTATCTCCAATTGTTTGAGCAAGGCCATATTCTTTTGGAATATCAAAATCTATTTTAGTTGATGGTTTGTAACCTCCTACCTGTATTGTTGTTTGAATAAAGTCAGAATTTTCAAGTGCCTCTCTTCTATTAGTATGTAATGTTATATTAGGTTTTGCGTTAAGCTTAGAAGATACTACATCAATTAGATTTTTTGCTAATTTTAATCTATCTTCGTCTATATCCATCAATGCTATATGCATGTTTTTAAATGAAGATATATGTAATAAATCAACTACTATATTCTTAGTAAATACAGCACTTCCTGCTCCAATAATTGTTAATTTAATCAAAAAATAACCTCAAAAACTATCTTATCACAAAATTTCCTTAATTATATCCTTATTTAAACAGAATTTAACTTTAAACATATTATCGTGGCACTTATCAAAAGAATAGTTCTTTTTTTCATTTCATTATTTTTTATAATAATTCTCCTTGTTGGTGCCACAACTTCATTTGGATTAACTATTTAGTTATAGTAAACATAAATAATGAAAAATATTATTGATGATTTAAATTTTAATACTTCTGGCAAAGGTATGTATGAAATAACAAATAAAATAATTGAGTGGGTAAAAATAAATAAAGTTGATCAAGGTCAATTAAATCTATTTATAAAACATACTTCGGCTTCAATTACTATAATGGAAAATGCAAGCCCAGATGTTTTAGACGATATAAATCAATTTTTTTTAAAATTAGTACCTGAAGACTCATCATTATATTCTCACGGATATGAAGGTGATGATGATATGCCAGCACATATTAAGTACATGCTAACTCAAACTTCTTTAACTATTCCTATTAAAAATAAACAATTAATATTAGGAACTTGGCAGGGAGTCTATCTTTTTGAACATAGATATAATGCACATTCAAGAGAAATAACTTTAAGTTTTATAGGAAACTAATAATATAATAATTAAATATTAAATTAATAGGAGGACCAATGTCTGTAGCTAGAATAACAACTATAAAATTTAAATCAAAAGAAGATGCAGATAAATCTATTGAAGATTATTCATCTAATGCGCCCAGTGAATTTCCAGAGGCAGAGCAATTACTACAAATAAGAGCAAGTGAAACAACAGTAATGGCAATATCATTGTATGCTGATAGTGATGCAATGGAGCGCGCTTCAGCTGCAAGATCTAAAAGAATGAGTGCAAATGAAAATGTATTTGAGGTTGTTGATACTCAAACTGGAGATGTAACTCTAAACCATACAAATTAAATTCAAGGATTTAATATGAATAATGTAATGAAAATATCTTTTGAAGATGGAGAAATAAAAACACCTGATAAAGCTCATTCATCAACTGTAAAACTTGGAAATGTTACAATGAGTAAAACTACTCTACAACCAGGTTGGAGTTGGAGTTCATGTATTAAACCAATTGTTGGTACTGAAAGTTGCCAGGCTGGGCATGTTGGAGTAGTAATTCAAGGTGAAATGAAAGTAAAACATGATGATGGGTCAGAAGATCATTTTAAAGCTGGTGATGCATATTATTTAGCACCAGGACATGATGGATGGATTGTGAGTGATGATGAATTTATTTCATATGAATTTACAAGTGATCAAAAAGATTTTGGACCTTGGAAAAAAAATTAAATATATAAAGAGGGAAAAACCCTGTTTATTTTAGAGTAATTAAAATAATTGGAAATTGAATAGTTACCATTTATGGTGAATATCATTTTTGAAATATTTGTTATAAATATTTACAATTTCATCTTCTAAATTATCGATATTATGGAGATCAGTTGCTTTTGAGTTCAATTGAGCTTGTAATTTATTTTTTGCTCCAGGAATTACTACTGTAACTTCATTATGAGAAAGTATCCATTTTAAAGCAAGATCTGTGAGAGAAAAATTATTTGGTAATATCTTTTTTAATTCCTCTACTGCAATAAGTCCTTTTTGAAAATCAACTCCAGAAAAAGTTTCACCGACATCAAATGCCTCCCCTTTTATATTATAGTTTCTATGATCATTTTTAGGAAAATAAGATTCTGCATTCATTTTACCTGTTAATAAACCACTAGCTAATGGAACACGGACGATAATAGCTACATTGTTTTTTTTGGCTTCTTTAAAAAATTGTTCACATGGTTTTTGACGAAAAATATTAAAAATTATTTGAATACTTTTTACATTTGGAAACTTTATAGCATCCATCGCTTCTGATACTTTTTCAACACTTACTCCATAATGTTTTATTTTTCCTTTTAAAACTAGTTCATCCATCATTTGATAAGTTTCTACTTTTCCACAAATTTCAGTTGGTGGACAGTGTAATTGGACTAAATCAATGACTTCTACTCCTAAATTTAATAATGAACGATCAATAAAATTTTCTATATTTTGAATATTATATCCATCAGCATTGTGAGGATTTAGTCTGCGACCTGTTTTTGTAGCAACATAAATTTTTTCTTTACTATTTTTTAAAATATCTCCTATAAATTTTTCACTTCTACCATCACCATAAACATCCGCAGTATCAAAAAAATTAATTCCATTATCTAAAGATGTATAAAGAGCTTCTTTAGCATCAGTTTCTGAAACATCACCCCACTCAGATCCAATAGCCCAACACCCTATTCCAATCTCAGAAACCTTCCATCCTAGATTACTAAATTTTCTAAATTGCATATTATAAATTATTTTTCACGTATCGTTTTGTTATAATGTTCATTTCTTTCTAGAAGCCTTTCATAACCTTCTTCATCAAAATCATTTTTTGCAACTATATCCATTTTAAAATTTTTGTAATTATCCTCTCCACGTACTAGTAATGCGCTATCATTATCACTTTTTAATTGTTTCATATCAGTTGTAATAAATTGTAAATTAAGGCCTATTCTTCTATCATTACTTTTATTAGGTTGTGACGCATGAAGTGTTAGTCCATGGTGAAAAGATGCCTCACCTGGATCTAAAGGACAGGAAACTGCATTTTTAGTATTAACCTTAGTAACAGTTTGCCCTCTTGATAAAACATTATTACTATCATTAGTAGATTCATGATCAAAAATACCTTTTTTATGAGAACCCGGTATCATCTTCATACAACCACTAAGATCGTTAGCAACTGATAATGCAATCCATGCACTTACTTGTTTTTCATTATCATCAAATCCCCAATAAGTTAAATCTTGATGCCAGCTTACATGGGTTTTAGATCTAGGCTCCTTGATAATAAAAGTAGCATTATAGAGTAAAATATCTTTACCTATTATGTCTTCTACAAAATCTAACATAATTTTATTTGTTGCTACATCATAAACCCACTTCATCATTGTGTAAGTTTTTGCAAAATAATGTAATGGGCCAATTTTAGACTCAGCTAATTCTAAATTTTTTCTATATATATATGCTTGATCATTACTAAAAAGTTTGAGTGGAGAAAAATATCCATTTGAAGCATAATTGTTAATCATTTTAAGGGTATATTTTATTAAAAGACTAAAGATAAATCAATAATAATGAATTATAAATAGACCTACTAAACAAATAATAAACAAATCTAAAAAGAGTAATGTTTCCATTTTTAAATACAGTGGTGCTGATTTTTATGGATAGAATACATTTACTAACTAAATATATATTGGTTGATCGGCACCACAATTTATGAATTAAAAGATAAATAAGACATAATTTTAGTTAAAAAGAGGCAATATTGTGAAAAAAATAAGTTGGATTACACACTATCAATATGACATTCCTCTTCCAAAAAACCATAGATTTACATCCAGTAAATTTTCAGATCTTTATGAGGAGTTAAAATTAAAAGATTTTTATAAAAATGCTGTTGTTTTAAAACCAAAGAAAGCGTCTGTTGAAGATCTTGAGATAGTCCATGATAGAGAATACATACTAAAAATTAAAAATGGTAAATTATCTGAAAAAGAAATGAGACAAATTGGTTTTAAATGGTCAGAAATATTATCAAATAGATCTTTCTTAGCAGTAAATGGTACTTTACTCACATGCAAGCAAGCAATAAAAAAACAAATTGCATGTCACTTGGCTGGAGGAACACATCATGCTCATAAAAATTTTGGATCTGGATACTGCGTATTTAATGATTTATCTTATGCCTCTAAAACATTGATAAAAAATAATCTTGTTAAAAAAATACTAATTATTGATTTAGATGTTCATCAAGGTGATGGTACAGCAAAAATTTTACAATATGATAAAGATATTTTTACATGTTCTGTTCATTGTAAAAATAACTTTCCTTTTAGAAAAACAAAAAGTGATTTAGACATTGAATTAGATGATAATGTAAATGATAATGAATATATTGAAATATTAAATAAAACATTAAATGAGTGTTTAAAAATTTTTAATCCAGAACTTGTAATTTATGATGCAGGGGTTGATGTGCACAAAAACGACAAACTTGGCAATTTACAACTCACAAGTAATGGAATTTTAAAAAGAGATAAAAAAGTAATTAGCTTTTTTAAAAATAAATCTATACCAATTGCAACGGTTATTGGTGGAGGATATTCTGATAACAAAGCTGAATTAGCTAAAAGACATTGTATTGTATTTCAAGCAGCATATGAAGTTTTTAATTAATTGCATCTTTTAATTTCAATATTTAAATACAATTTATTTCTGCTTACCTTTGAACAGAATTTATTGAATGAATACATGTAGTGATTAAAAAATATATCACTTATCTCATCATCAAACTTATCAAACTTATAAGTAAATAAAATTTTATAAATATTATTATTTTTGAAATGTGGCATTATAATCACATAACCATAATTGAAATATGATTTTAAAAAATAGACATCATTAGAACCATTGATTTTAGATAGTGATTTTTTTTTATCTAAAAAGATTAATGTTTCATTCCATTTTTTTTGATTATTTTCAAAAAGGTAATGTAAATCTTTTTCTGAAATTAGTTGATTATTTTCGATTGAAAATATTTTAGTTGAAAAAAATAAGATAAAAATAATTATAAAAAAACGCATAAAAATATATTAATTTATTAGCTATATGATAAATATGAATAATCTAAAAAATTTCAAATAATTTTAATGCAGACAAGAAATAAAGGTTTAATTTTATCACTGATCGGTGTTTTAATACTAAGTCCTGATAGTTTATTAATTAGATTAGTAAATTTAGATGACTTTAGTTTAATATTTTATAGAAGCGCTATCCCTGTAATAACAATTTTTTTATTTCTTCTCTATATTTATAAGACTAAATTATTTATTTCTTTTTTTTTGATTGGAAAAATTGGAATTCTGTATGCAATATTATATGCTATTACTCATGTATGTTTTGTTTATTCAATACAAAATACATCAGTAGCTAATACATTAGTATTAATTGCAGCTGCACCAATTTTTGCAGCAATTTTTTCAGTTTTTATTCTGAAAGAAATACCAAATTTTTTTACATGGATAATAATATTAATTTCTCTAGTAGGAATGATAATTATTGGCTGGGGAAGTTATACGACATCTGGAATTTTTGGAGATTTAATGGCATTAATTGTCGCGTTAGGAATGGGATTCAGTATGGTTTTAGTAAGATTATATAAAGATATAGACTTAGTTCCTGCCTGCCTTATTGGATGTATAATTGCAGCTCTTTATGCATTACCTTTTGATGTTAACTTTAAATTAGATAGCTCTCAAATAATATTACTTTTAATTATGTGTTTAATTATTTTACCTATTCCTTTTATGATTTTAACTATAGCTCCAAAATACGCACCTGCTCATGAAGTAGCTTTAATTTTTCTAATGGAGAGTGTGTTAGGAACTGCATGGGTTTGGTTTATTATAAAAGAAATACCACCATTTAATACAATTATAGGAGGTTTAGTCTTATTGTTATCAGTATTTATATTTATGCTAAAAACTGCTAGAGAAAATAACTAATAATTTGATATTTTTTTTTGTTCTCTTATAAAAATATAGATACCACTAGATACAATTAATATTAATCCTGTGTAAATATAAACATCAGGTAAATAACCAAAAAATGAAAAGCCTACAAATATATTTGTTATAATTTCAAAATAACCTAGTGGAGCTAACTTGGAAGCCTCTCCTAATTTTAAAGATAAAATTATTAAAAAATGTCCAACTGATCCAATCATTGCAAGCAAAAATAATAACAATAAATGATTTAAATTGATATCAGTCCAATAAAACGGGATAATTATAGTTATTAATATAGTGCCTACAAAACCTGTAAAAATTAATGTTACCAAGGGACTATCAGTAAATGATAATTTCCTAGTATAAATCAAAAATAATGCATAAATAATACCTGCTAGTAAGGCAGATATAGATGCAAAATTTATTTCATTAAAGCCTGGTCTTAAAATAATTAAAACTCCTAAGAAACCTGTAAAAACAGCAATCCATCTATGAATGCCAACACGCTCTTTTAATATAAATATTGAAAGCAGTGTAACTACAATTGGTGAAATAAAAGCTAAAGTTAATGCTTCAGGTAGACTTATTACAGAAATTGAATAAAAAAATAGTATAGTAGTTATAAAGAGTAAAAAACCTCTTACCAATTGTATATTAATATTTAATGGCCACTTAAGATATTTTCTAAAAAAAATAAAAGATATCGTTAATGTAATAAAAAACATAAAAAAATATCTCCCCCAAACTACTTGCATAAAATGAATTTCTACGGAAAGATATTTCGCAATTCCATCCATAAATGGAAGTAACATCCATCCTATTATATTTAAAAGATATGCTTTCATTATCTATTTAAAAGCTGAGGGATCACATATTTTGCAAACTAAGCTCCCTACTCCTTTTTTTGGACTATAGACTTGATAAAAAATATCCTTTGTTGGAATATTACTTTCAAATAAGTATTTTTCAATATCCCAATAATAACGAAAACATTTTGAACATTTTGCTGCTTCTAATGTATGCGCAGGTTTATAAACATCATTCCATAGTTTTCTACATTTATCTAAATTAATTTTTTCTATATTTTCTGATAAATTAGATGGAATATCCATAAAACATTCTGAACATTGTATTTCAGAATAAACATTTTTATATGGTCCATTTGTATTTTTTTTTCCTATCGTTGTTTTGTTAATAAAATTTGTTGAGTTACAATTTGGACAATTGAAATTATTAATATCTTGCATAAAGAACTATGAATAAATTTTCATAACATTTATAAATGAATATTTATATTGATATTTTTTATGAACTTATATTTTCCATATCTTTTTGTATTTTTTTGGAGCTCTGCTTTTATAAGTGGGCAATTTATAGTTCAATCAGCAACTCCATTTGCTGCTTTATCATTTAGATTTTTTATTGTCTCAATTTTTTTTTTATTATTTTCCTTTTATTTTAGAGAAAAAATTTTAGTAAATTTAAATTTAATATTTCAAGCTTCTATTACAGGTATTTTATTTCATGGTTTTTATCTTGGTGGAGTTTTTTTTTCTTATTCAGTTGGTCTATCGGCAACTTTATCAGCATTGATTGTTGGACTACAACCTATCTTGACAAATATTCTTAGTGGTCCAATATTGAAAGAAAGAGTTACTGTTATTCAATGGATAGGAATTATTCTTGGTTTTATAGGTACTGTGTTTGTAATTGGTTATGATATAGGCAGTAGTATCCCAATTTTAGGTATCATAGCTTCAATAATAGCCTTAATTGGAGCAACTATTGCAACTATTTGGCAAAAAAAATTTAATAGTAATATGACATTGTCTGTAAATAATTTTTATCAAGCATTAGCTGCTACATTTTTTTTATTGTTAATCTCTTTTAATTTTGAAATTCCTCTAATAAATTTTGATAATAGATTTATATTGTCAATGGGATGGCAGATAATTATGGTATCATTTGGTGCATATGCTATTTTAATGTATTTATTAAAAACTGGCACAGCAAGCAAAACTTCAAACCTTTTTTTTTTGGTGCCACCTACTACTGCAATTATGGCATATTTTGTATTGGGAGAAAGGTTATATGCAATTGATATTTTGGGACTACTAATATGTACTTTTGGTGTATATATTGCTACTAGAAAATGAGATTATATATTAGTTAGAATATATGTATTTTATAATAAAAACTATAGTTACGGCATTAATTATCGTTTTAGTCTCAGAAATTGCAAAAAAATATACTTGGACTGCTGCAGTAATCGTTTCTATTCCTCTAACATCATTATTAGCATTTATTTGGTTATATTATGATACCAGGGATGTTCAAAAAGTAATTGATTTATCATTAGGTACAATTGTAATGACAATTCCATCAATTCTATTTTTTATCTTATTACCAATAATGTTAAAATTGAAACAAAACTTTACTTTTTCAATAGTTGTAGCTATTTTAAGCACTAGTTTAGCGTATTTTTTTTTTATAATATTAATAAAAAAAATTAATTTTAATTTTTAATAGCATTTTCTTTATTCATTAATATTGGTCTTCCATCATGAGCGGTATTTAACGGATAAAAGTCGCCCTTGTATTTTACACATAATGTTAAACCATTTCTCTTTTCTTTGCCTAGATTTACTTCCAAGTCTACTACTACTATCTCAGTATTTTCTAAAACTTTTAAAATTTTCATGTTTTTCCTTTCAAATAATAATAAATAGATAATTATAATTTTTTGTATTGTAAGATGTTAAAACAAATAACTAAATTAAAATTTATTTTAAAAAATATGTTTAAATTATTGATATTATTACCTTTTATTTTTTTTAGTGAAAAGATATATGCAAAAGAAAATACAATTACCATAGCAAGCACAACATCAACACATGATACAGGATTGCTAAAAACAATTAATAAAGAATTTACAAAAAAATTTAATATCAAAACAAATGTAATTTCATTAGGAACAGGTCAGGCAATTAGAATTGCTAAAGATGGAAATGTAGAAATTTTATTAGTTCATCATACGCAATCTGAATTAGCTTTTATGAATAAAGGTTATGGAAAATTAAGATATGATTTAATGTACAATGATTTTGTCCTAGTTGGACCGAATAGTGATAATAAAAAATGTAGTTCCATAGAAGATAAATTAAAAGAAATTGCAAATAATAAATTAAACTTTATTTCAAGAGGAGATAATAGTGGTACACATAAAAAAGAAAAAGAACTTTGGGATTTAATAAAAATCAATACTGAAAATCATATGAATTGGTATTTAAGTGTAGGTCAAGGTATGGGGCAAACATTATTAATTTCAAATAATAAAAGAGCTTATACCTTAAGTGATAGAAGCACTTGGATCTCATTTAATAAAAAGGAAAATTTAAAAATTGTTTGCGAAAACTTACCACCATTATTTAATCAATATGGTGTTATATTAGTTAATAAAGAATTAAATAGAAATCTTAATATTAAAGATGCAGAAATATATATTAATTGGATAATCTCAGACTCAGCAAAAATATTAATCAACAATTTCAAAAAAAATGGTCGGCAATTATTTTTTTTTAATCATCATTAACTTATTCTTCCAAAAAAAGTTAACCTCGCATTCTCAGATAACTGAGTACCTTCTTCTTCATTATAATTCAACGTGATTAAAATTCTTGATTTATCTGATGAATTAGGTGTGACTCTGTGTAGATAATTTCTTCCATAAAATAAAACAAGTGTACCTGGATCAGCATTAATTTTATTTACTTTTATGCAATTTTCTAATATTTTTTTTATAAATAATTTATCAATATAGTTTTTATTATAATCTCTTCCTTTGCTCACATATTCAAATTCACCACCGCTATCTGCTGATTGAATCATTAAAGTAATAGCAAAAGAAGCATTATCAAAATGCCACCCTAATTGTTGGTTTTTTTTATAATAATTATAATTTATTGAAGATAAAGGATCTGAATAAGGATATAAATTATTTAAATTCAAAACTTCTTTCAAAAAATTTTTAAAGATTTTAGAATTATAAATTATGTTTAATTTAGATTTTTTATCTAATAAATCGTGTGGTACACAACCTTTATCACTTTTTACTTCAATATTTAGAGGATCATCTTTATCTTTAGTAGGATCATATTTATTCAATAAAATTGTATGATTTTGGGAACAATAAAATGCTTTTTCTTCTAATTGAATAGCTTCTGAAATTAGTGCATCCAGACATTCTTTTGTTAAGAAATGATTTAATATTAATATAGAATTACTCATTATCTCCTCTTTACATTGATTAATATATTCAAGATTATCTAAAGGATGGAGATTATAATTGATTAATTCTTTAAGATTATTCATAAATTTATAAATTATATACTAAAGTCATTCATGTTAAATTAAAATAAATAATATATATTTGGATTATATGGATTGGAATTTTGATTACAGTTATACTGAATTGCCAAATATATATTATAGAAATGTAAAACCTGATATTTATGAAAAACCTAAATTATTATTATTCAATCATGATCTTGCAAATGAACTTGATATAGACTTCAATAATAATAATGATCATGAAATTTGTGATATTTTACTTGGTAAAAAAATAGACAATAAACAATTCTTTTCTCAGGCTTATGCAGGTCATCAGTTTGGCCATTTTACTATACTAGGCGATGGAAGAGCACTTTTACTTGGAGAACATATAAATAAAGATAACAAAAGATTTGATATACAACTTAAAGGATCAGGACAAACTCCATATTCAAGAAATGGGGATGGAAAAGCAACACTAGGTCCAATGATAAGGGAATATTTAATAAGTGAAGCAATGCATCATTTACAAATCCCATCTACTAGAGCTTTAGCTGTTATAACAACAGGAGAAAAAATATTAAGAGAAAAATTTGAACCAGGAGCTATATTAGTAAGGGTTGCAAAATCACATATTAGGGTTGGAACTTTTCAATTTGGTAGTCTTTTAAAAAATACTTCAGATTTTGATAATTTAATTACATACACAATAAATAGGCTTTTTCCTGAAATAGAAAATAACAATCAAAAATATATAATTTTTTTTAAAAAAATATGTGAACTACAAATTAATTTAATAATCGAATGGATGAGAGTTGGTTTTATTCATGGAGTAATGAATACTGATAATATGAGTTTATCAGGAGAAACAATTGATTATGGCCCATGTGCTTTCTTAGATATTTATAATCCAAAAACAGTTTTTAGTTCAATTGATAAAATGGGAAGATATTCATATGAAAACCAGTCAAAAATTTGTTTCTGGAATTTAGCTAGATTAGCCGAAACATTTCTTCATTTAATTGATAATAATGAAAAGAAATCAATTTCCATCATAGAGAATATTTTAAATGAATATAAAGAAATGTTTGAAAAAAAATGGCTAAATATGATGAGTAAAAAACTTAGTTTAGATACAAATCACAATAACAAAGAAATAGTTAATGATTTTTTAGATTTAATGCATATTCACAAATTAGATTATACAAATACTTTTATTAATTTAGAAAATAACAATTTAGATGATAAAATTTTTAAAAAATGGTTAAATGTTTATCAAAATAAAAAATTATTAAAATATGACAAAGCAAATCCTGTTATTATACCTAGAAATCATATTATTGAAAAAATTATTAATGAATCTTCAAATAATAATAATGAAAATTTGTATGAATTTGCTGAGATACTTAAAAATCCATATAATAAAGAATTAATAAAAACAAATTACTTTAATAAACCAAAAAATGATGAAAGAGTTTACGAAACTTTTTGTGGCACTTAATTTAATAAAATAAATAGAATAAAGTTATTTATATTTTGTAAAATAATCAACAAGATAAACTAATATAATATGATGGGCCATTTCAATAAAATTATAAATTCTACTATTAATATAAAAATTAACATTTCCTAGTTTCGATAGAGGGTTATTTTTTTTAAAACCACTAAAAGTAATTAAATTAATAGAATTTTTTTTACAATATTTTGCAGCATTAACAATATTTTTTGAAGTTCCACTACTGCTTATTAAAATTACCATATCATTTTTATTTAAATAAGCTTTTATAGCTTCAGTTGCCCAATTTTCATATCCATAATCATTAGCAAAACAAGTTATTAAATTAGCATTATTAAATGTCGAAGATTTAATTCTAGCAGCTTTAGCAAAATCTACACTAACATGACTTGCAATAGAAGCACTACCTCCATTACCGACAATATATATTGTCCCTTTTTTTAAAATTGTATTTTTAATAATTTTAATAGTTTGATTTATATAACTTTGAGAAATTTTTGATAAAATAGCATTTATAGAATCTTTATATTGATCAAAATTTTTACTAATTTTCATATTTATTTATATCAAATCTATTTTTGTTGCTAAAATAAAATCATTAACTGATAAACCTTTAATTGCATGTGTATGCATCATAATTAAACAATAACCCCAGCCAATAGATATATCTGGATGATGACCTTCTTTATCAGATAATTCTCCAATTTTATTTGCATAATTTAGAGCATCATTAAAATTTTTAAATTTAAATTTCTTAAAAATCATATCTTGATTATCATTAACTGACCATTCATTAAGAGTTGATAAATATTTACTAATTTCTTCAAAATTTAATTTAGGTGTATTACCATTACACGGTTCGCATTTAATTTTAGATAGATCTTTATTTTTAATCAAATTTGGCTCCTTGTTGATTTAACTCAATTGAGTAGAGGCTAGTTGTAGCTGTAATGAATAAAATATTACCATCTGGACCGCCAAATTCACAATTTGAAACTAATTCAGGGATTTTTATTTGGCCAATTAAATCGAAACTAGGATTAAAACATTTAATAGCTTTACCTGCACTAGTCCATATATTTCCATCTTTATCACATCTAAAACCATCAGAAAAAAAAGGTTTAAAATCATATATTTTCTTTTTATTCAAAGCTTTTCTATCATTCAAATCATATGAGTATAAATGTTTAATATTTTCACCAGTGTCAGCAACATATAATTTTTTTTCATCAGAAGACATTGTTATACCGTTTGGCCTAACAAGATCTTTAATAACAACATTTAATTCTTTTAAATGTGGATTGTAAGAAAAGACATAACATCCATCGTATTCCTGTTCACCAGGATATCCTTCATAGTCAGTTAAAATCCCATATGGAGGATCTGTAAACCATATATTATCATCTGAATCAACGTATACATCATTTGGTGAATTAAATTTTTTTCCTAAATAATTATCTATTAATATTTCAGTGTTAAGATTATCATCTGTTTTATAAATACAACGACCACCGTGTGAACATGATATTAAATTTTCACTATTATCAATTGTATTACCATTACAATAGTTAGAGGGATTTTTATATTCAGATACCTTTCCATCAACTAGTTTCATCATTCTATTATTTGGTATATCACTCCAGATTAATGTATTTAAATGAGGTATGAAAGCTGGGCCCTCTGCCCAAAGTGTACCAGAAAAGATTTTAATAACTTTATTTTTATTTACATATTCATTAAATTTATTTGAATTTTCAACTTCTTCATTTTCCATATCTTTAAATTTATATGATGGGTTTCTTGGATCTTGATCCGCAGAAATTAATTTACTTTTGTTCATTATATTAAATCTCAATACCTTTTTGTTTAGAATTGATATCTTTTAATTGTTTAGGAAAATTTTTAGATCTAAATTTAATTTTATATTCATTTTCAATTAATTTTACAATTTTAGTACTAAAAGACCTATTACCAAAATGTTTCATACCTTTTTTAAATATTTTATTTATTATTTTTCCTAATTCAACATTTATACTTTTTTCTGTTGCTAATTTATTGAATAAAGATAAGTCTTTATTAACTAAATCCATTGTAAATCCGACGTCATATGATCCAGATAAAATAACTTTTGTTTCTGTATCATTAACAAAACTATTTCCTGAACTTATTGAAATTGCTTTATGTGCTAAGTTTAAATTAATATTATGTTTTTTTGCAACTCCTAACGCCTCACCAATACCAATTAAATGTAGTGATGCTAAATAATTTGTTATTAATTTTAAGATTGAAGCATTTCCTAATTTTCCACAGAATAATATTTGATGACCCATTTTTGATAAATATGGAAATGCTCTGTTAAAATTTTTTCTTTCACCAGCCGATAATATAGAAATATTACCTGAATCCGCCCTATGTTCACCTCCAGTAATTGGTGATTCTAAAACCTCACCCCCTTTTTTTTTGATTAATTTAGCTAATCTTATCATTTCATTTTTATCGGTTGTACTCATTTCAATCCATAAATGATTTCTTTTAATATTAGGAATTAAAGAGTCAATAACTTGGTTAACGGCTATAGGTGAAGGTAAACAAGTAATAATAATTGAACAATTATAAGATATTTCATCCAGATTTTTACATTTAATAATATTTTTACTTTTAAATTTAGAATAAGTATTTTTATTTAAATCAAAAATGAATAATTTTTTATTTTTTTTTGCTAAATTATTTGCAAGTTTTGAGCCAACATTGCCAATTCCTATAAAACCAACAACTTCATTTTTCATAAATCTATTACCATACCATCATATCCAGGATAGACATTTTTAGGGCATTTTGATTTTAATGTAACCTCATCTAATAATGCGGTCATATGTGTAAATATAGTTTTTTTAGGTTTAATATAATTAATATATTCTAATATTTTATCAAAACCTGCATGAGCAGGATGATCATCTTCTCTTAAAAGACCAACAATCCAAAGATCAAGATTTTTCAATTTATCAATATCATTATCGTAAAATTTTTTTAAGTCAGTAGAATAAGCAAAACTACCTATTTTAAAAGTTTGTACATCAATTGAACCATGATTGTGAGTAAAAGTTTCAATATCAATATTATTAAATTTAAAAGAATTTTTTAATTCTTTTATTTCCATAAATGGCAAATAATCTTTTTCACCATTAAAAATATAATTATAAAAACTTTCCATTTTGGGAATCATATGTTTTGGCATAAAAGCAGGTATAATTTTTTTATTTATTAAAGACATAGCCCTCATATCTGGTATACCTGATGTATGGTCTGAATGTTCGTGAGAATATAAAACTGCATCAATATTAGTACATTTAGCATCATAAAGTTGATTTCTAAGATCTGGACTAGTATCAATTAAAATATTTTTTTTATTAATTTGAACCAATACAGAAGAACGAGTTCTAAAGTTTTTTTTATTCAATAAATCAATATTACCATGTCTTTGCCACGCAAGAGGTGAGCCAAATGATCCTCCACAACCAAGAATAGTAATTTTCATTATAAATAGTTATATCTTTTTGTTTTATTAAACAATTTAAAAAAATTATTGTCAGTAATTGTTTCAAATTCATCAAAAGTTAAATTGTAAAAATTAGAAAGATATTCAGCAGTATATTTGATATATGAAGGTTCGTTATCCTTACCTCTCATTGGAACTGGGGCTAAAAATGGGCTGTCAGTTTCTATTAGAATATATTCTAATGGAAAATTTTTTATAGTATTACGTAAGTTTATAGCATTTTTAAAAGTTACAATACCTGAGAGTGATATATAAAATTTATTTTGTAAACAAAAATCTAATAGATAGTTTGATCCTGCAAAGCAATGGAAAACTAGTTTTAAGTTATTATTAATATAATTTTTTAAAATATTAATAATTTCATTTTCTGAATTTCTTTGATGTATAATAATAGGTATATTATGTTTAATAGATGCTTCAATGTGCATTTCAAAAGATTGAACTTGCTCTTTGTAATAATTTTGAGAGTGGAATAAATCTATACCTGTTTCTCCTATTCCAACAACATTAGGATCTTTTAAGTACTTATCAAAATCTAATAAATGTAATTGATCAAATGATGTTATCTCACAAGGATGAAGACCATAAGATATATAAATACCTTTATAATTTTTAATTAAATTCAAGTGTTCATTAAATTTTAATGGATTAGTATTGATTGATAATATTGAAGTTACATTGTTGACCTTAGAATTTTTAATAATTTGATCAATATTATTAGCTATTTTTTTAAAATTTAAATGACAATGTGAATCAATCATTAATCAATTCTAGGAAATAAAGGCTTTGGATTATTAATTGTTATATCAGACAAAATTAACAGTTCTAAATCTTTAAAGCTTATTTGATCTTTTGAAATATTAAAAAAAGATAAAGCCTTTTCTGCACTTTGTGGAATAAATGGATATAGCATAATGGAGGATTTAATAATAATATTTAAAACAATATATAAAACAACTTTCATTCTTTCTGGATCTGTTGTTTTAAGCTTCCAAGGTGCTTGGGAGTCGACATATGCATTTGCTTCGTTCAATAAACTCATTATATTTTTTAATGACAAATCAAAAAGCATTTCACCCATCTCACGATGATAATTTACAACAGTATTTTGAATTATTTCTTGTAATTCTCTATCTTTATCAGTTAAGTTATTAGAGGGTGTTATTTTAGAGTCACAATTTTTCACAACGAACGTTGCAATTCTTTGAATTAAATTACCATAAGTATTAGATAAATCTGCATTAACTCTTGTTGAAATAGAGTTTCTTGAAAAATTACCATCTTTACCAAAAGGAACTTCTCTAAATAAAAAATATCTTATTTGATCTAATCCATATTCATTGATAATTTCATAGGGATCTATTACATTTCCAAGTGATTTAGAAATTTTTTGACCTTCATTAGTCCACCATCCATGAGCAAAAATTTTTAAAGGTGGTTCCAGATCAGCAGCCATTAAAAATGCAGGCCAATAAACAGCATGAAATCTTAATATATCTTTTCCTACAACATGGAAAGCAGGCCAATATTTTTTGAATTTATTAGAATTTGTATCAGGATATCCTATTGCACTTAAATAATTGCATAAAGCATCAATCCATACATACATAACATGATCTTTATTATTAGGAACAGGTATACCCCATTTAAAAGTAGTTCTTGATATAGAAAGATCCTTCAAGCCACTTTTAACAAAACTAATGACTTCATTTCTTCTACTTTCTGGAGAAATAGGTCTATTATAACTTTCATAATATTCCAGCAACTTTTCTTGCCATTCAGATAATTTAAAAAAATAACTTTCTTCTTTTATCCACTCAACAGGTGAGCCATCTTTAGTTACAAATTTACCATCTACTTTTTGTAATTCACTTTCTTGATAAAACGCCTCATCCCTTACTGAATACCATCCTTCATAATTTGATAAATAAATTTGATTATTTTCTACAAGCTTACTCCATAATGCCTGAGCAGCTTTAATATGCCGTGTTTCTGTAGTTCTTATAAAATCATTAATTTCACATCCTAAAGATGGAATTAATTTCTCAAAATTAATTGATAATTTATCAACAAATAATTTTGGATCAATATTTGCATCCTTTGCAGCTTTTTCAACTTTTTGACCATGTTCATCAGTTCCAGATAAAAATAACACTTCGCCATTATCTATATTATTATATCTAGCTCGGATATCACATGCTATTGTAGTATAGGCATGACCAATATGAGGAATATCATTTGTATAATAAATTGGAGTTGTAATATAAAAACTCATTTTAATTAGCCAAAAATTTTAACATAAATAATTTTTTATCCAAATTATAAGTAAATAAATCTTTTTCGTTATTAATTAAAAATTCAAATCTATCAATGATATTTTTTTTTGTTAAATGATTAGAGACATCATTTAATATATTTAGTTTTTTTGATAAAAAGTAATTTGAGTCATAATTATTATCTTTAATTTTATTTAAAATAATTAGAATAGATTTAAGAAAAGATAAATAATTTTGGAATCTATCATTTTCAAGGTCAGCTAATAAATTTGATAAATTAACTTTATCTTTATTAATTTCATTAGTTATTAGACTTTTAACTGTAATTTCAAATGTATCTAAAATATCACCATTATATAAAGAGATTGCGCTACCAGGAGACCCGTGCGATAGATCATATAAAAAATTTATTTCATCATCATTATCTATATCAATATTATCTAATAAAATTTTTTTAAAATCATTTAAATTGTGTTTATTCATTTTTATTTTTAAGCATCTTGACCTAATAGTAGGTATTAAAGATGATAAATTATGACAAATTAAAAAAATAAAAGTATTCTGATTTGGTTCTTCTAAATTTTTTAATAAACTATTTGCAGAATTAATATTTAAATCATCTGCACTATCAAAAATTATAAATTTACTCATTTTTTTTAATGATGCACTTTCATTAATAAATTTCTTTAAAATTCTTATTTGATCAATAGTAATATATTTTTTTAATTTTTTAGTTTTTGAGTCAATTTCTCTTTCTAATATCATTATATTTGGATGCGAATTATTTAGAAATAAATTATTATGATGAGAAAAATCATTAAGTTCGAAATTAATTTTAAAAATTTTATTTATAAAATTATTAATAAATTTTCTCTTTCCTATTCCTTTAGGGCCATAAAATATAATTGATGAATGTAAATTCATTGAATTATAATTTTCTAATAATTTATTGAAACTTTTATCAAAACCAATCAAATTATTCATTTTATAAATTTAAAGATTTAATAATCTTTTTATGAATCGTTTCCTTACTAAGTGAGGCATCGATATTAATATATCTTTTAGATTTAGATATAATCTTATATCCTTCAATAACTTTTTTATGAAAATTTATATTATTTTTATCATATTTATTTTTATTTTTTCTTTTTTTTAATCTTTTAATAATTTCATTTACTTTTAAATTGAAAATAAAAGTAAAATTAGGATTAAAATTATTTAAAATATCCGAGTGCAATCTTTTTATTTTTGGGATACCAAATTTATTAACAAAACCTTGATATACGAATGTAGAATCAGCGTATCTATCAGATATTACAATTTTTCCTTTATCAAGATTAGGAATTATTACATTGTTTATATGATTTGATCGTGCAGCCATAAGGAGTAAGATTTCTTCAATATTATTTATATTTGATTTATTACTTAAAATTATTTTTCTTAATTTTTCTGCTATTCTCGTTCCACCTGGTTCTCTAGTTGTATAAAAAGGAATATTATTTTTTTTAAAATATTTTTTTAAAAGTATAATTTGTGAAGATTTTCCACTAGCCTCGGGTCCTTCGAATGAAATAAAAATTCCTTTTTTAATTTTCATTTAAACTAGTTCCAAACAATAAATATTTTGCTGCTTCAATTAATTTAATAAAAGGATTAACTTTAGCGATATCTTCACTTGCAACAATTGGTAGAATAATTTGAGGTTTTCCATCGATATTAATAATTAGTTTTCCATACTCTTTACCTTTAATAATCGGTGCAGCAATTGGTTTTGTATATTCAATAGATGAATTCATTAATTGCAATTGGTCAAAAGATAATGTTGATATTATTTTATCTGAACTGATTAAATTAACTCTTGGATTTACACCCAACCAAACATCAACTTCTTTAATAATTTGATCTTTATTTACTATAATTTTTTGAGAAGTCTGATTAAATGCCCAATTAATTAGATTAGATGACTCATTTAATCTTGATCGTGAGCTATTTGTTCCATTTATTACTACAGTAATTCTTCTTTTGTCTCTTATTGCAGTTGCTGCAATTCCCCATCCAGATTTTTTTGTAAAACCTGTTTTTAAACCATCAGTTCCTTCCACTTGTTTAAGTAATTTATTTCTATTTGGTTGACTGATATCGTTGTATGTAAATTCATCCATTGCAAAATAAGTATACAATTCTGAAAATTCTTTTATTAATGAATTAGATAAAATAGCTAAATCATATACACTTGAATAATGATTGTCTTCTGGCCAACCAGATGAATTAATAAAATTAGTATTTTTTAATCCTAATTTTTTTGCATAAACATTCATTAATTTTGCAAAATCTTCTTCTGTTCCACCTAAGCATTCAGCAAGTGCTATAGAAGCATCATTTCCAGATTGTACAATTATACCTTTAAGTAGATCATCAACAGTCACTTGATCATCTATTTCTAAAAATGTTCTTGAACCACCCATTTTGTAAGCTTTTGCTGATATTCTACATTTATTATTAATATTAAAATTTGAATTTTTTATTCTGTCAAATGCAACATAAATGGTCATGATTTTTGTCATTGATGCTGGTATCACTCTTTGATTTGAATTTTTTTCAAATAATACTTCATTTGTATCAAAATCAATTACAACTGCCTGTTCAGCTTTAGTATCTATAGATTTTGTTTCAAAAGAAAATAATAATAAAATAGTAAATATAAATTTTTTCATTTTATTTTTTTATCAATTAATTATGACCTTAATTTGATTAATTTATAATAATTTTAGTTTCTTTATAACCTTTTGATATAAAGTATGAAACTAAATTATTAATTTCATTTTTATTTATTGGTCCTATAATAATATCATATTTAAAACCATTTTTTTCAGTTGTATAATTATAATCTCCATTGAAATTATCAACAATTTTTTTAATAACATCATAATCTTCAAACTTAAAAACTTTCAAATATAATTCAAAATCATTTACCTCTTCAGAGTTTAATTTAATTGGCTCTGAAAAATCTTTATCTTCTTCATCTTCTATTAAATTAATATTATCAATATTTGATATAGAAACAATATCAGTAGGTGCAGATGATAATGTTTTATCAAAATCAGGTTCGTTCAAACTCATAGAAACATTTTTCCACTGTTTACTTGGATCAGATAAAATATCAACTCTTACAGTAGCGATTTTATCTTTATAAAATCCTAAAAGTTGAGCTACTTTTCTAGAAACTTGGATCAGAGTTGTATTATCGTTATGCCTATCTACAATCTTAATATTTATGGACAAACCATTATCTAAATTAGTTAATTTTACCATACTAGGTATAGGTAAAGTTTTATGCCTTCCTAAAAGTTCAGTAACTTTGTTATAATCATTATTTATTGTTTTTACATTATGTAATTCTTTACCGTAAAAAGTAGATAATCCAATTTCAGAATAATTATAATCTTCTTTTGGTACATATTCTACACCTTGAATAAAATATGGGTCACCAATGAAATAAAAAATTATATCATTATTATTAGTTATTATATTATTATTTTCTTTTTTATTAATTTCTTTTTTTTCAATAATTTCTTCAATTTTTTTTATTCCATCATTTATTTTAGAATTAATTTGTTTTTTTTGAATTTCCTTACATGAAATTATTGATAAAATTACAATAAAACTAATTAGAAATTTTATCACTTAATAATCCTACAGAGACAGCATAATATGAAGAACAATTATAATATAAAATATTTTTATAATTTGGATAAACTATAAACATTCTTCCGTTTAATCCATCTGGAGCTATTAATCTAGCTTCTAAGTCATTTCTTTCTGGTAGTGGATCTCCATTTATTTTAGTAAATCCTAAATCAGTCCACTCAGATAGAGTTTTAGGCTGAGATCTTCTTTTCACAGCACCACATCCTTTTGGATTAATTTGCTCAAAAGATTTATATATTGATGCAATATTTTTTGGAGGTAATACTTCCCTGCCCCAAGTACTGTTAATCGACCAAGGGTTTTTATCTAGTGAAGTTAAATAATTAGCTGTGCTAGCAAATGCATCAGCAAAACTATTCCAAATATCTATTCCTCCACCATCCCAATCATAAGCAGTTTCAAGAAAAGTTGTAGGTATCATTTGAGTCATACCAACTGCACCACCCCAGCTTCCTTTTAGCTGACCATTTGGAACTAAATTTTTATCAAGAATTTCTAAAGCTGCAAAAAGTTGTTTTTTATAAAAATTACTTCTTCTTCTATCAAAGGCTAATGTGGTAACTGCTTTAATTGTATCTACTTTACCCTGATTTCTTCCATAGAAACTTTCCATTCCTAATATTGAAACTATAAATCTAGGCTGAATTTTAAAATGGTTACTAATTTCATCAAGTAATTCTTTATGTTCTTTAAGCATGTTTTTACCTGCAACAATCCTAGATTTATCAACTCTATAATATAAATATTCATCTAAAGTTATTGTGGACTCAGGCTGACATCTGTCTCTCATGATAATTTTACTTTGAGGTTTTATATTATTTAAATATTTTATGACTGTTTTTTTAGTTATCCCTAATTGTATAGCTTCTAATTTAGTATCTTCTAACCAAGAATTCCAAACTTCATCACTTGGCATTTTTGGCTTTTCACAATCTGCTGCTTGTAAGTTAAATGATACAAATATAGTTATTACTATAAATCTTAAAAACATATTTTAAAAATACCAAAACTATCACTAATAAGGAAATAATATATTTCTTAATATTTTGACTTTTTTGTGTCAAAAATGTAGTAAGCTTTCTTAAGGAGAGATGGCTGAGCGGTTGAAAGCACCGGTCTTGAAAACCGGCAACGGGGCAACTCGTTCGTGAGTTCGAATCTCACTCTCTCCGCCATTTATTTAATTTTATTCTAACTATTATTTTTCTCAAAAAGCCATAATTTATCTTGAGCTAATAAATAAATTTTTCCATTAATTGGGTGTATTTTAATATCTCTTATTCTTCCTATGTCTTTTTCTATAATTATATTTTCCTTAATATTATTTAAATCAGAAAAGTCTAAAGAAAGAAGAGTTTGTGCTTTAAGAGAAGTAATCAAAGCTAATCCGTTAAATTCAGGAAATTCATCTCCTTTATATATAGATATAGCACTAACAGCGATAGACGGAACCCAATATTGAATTGCTTTTGTGTATCCAGGTAACCATTTAGGACCGATATTTGATAGATTATAATTTTTACCTCCCCATCCTAATATTTTCCAACCATAATTTTCACTTTTTTTTACTTCACCAAACCAATCTCCACCTCTTGCTCCATGATTACTTATATAAATTTTATTATCAAAAGGAGATAATGCCATACCTTGAGGATTTCTTACACCAATTTGGAATATTTCAGGAAGCCATTTAGGTTTATCGATAAATTTTGGGTTATCTTGTGGAATAGAACCATCTAAATTAATTCTAATTATACTGCCGGGATGTTTATCAGCTTCTTGAGCAATCATGCCTTTTCCTCTTTCACCTACTGAAGCATATAAGTGATTATTTTTAATAATGAATCTCGATCCAAAATGATAAGGAGATCTAATTGGTGGCTCAGCTCTAAAAATATTTATAAAGTCTAATTTTGATTTATTAAATTTAGCTTTTGCAATAGATGTACTTGATGGTCCGTATAATTTAAAATCACCTCTTTTTTCAGCATAACTAATATAAATATTGTTATCATTATGGTATAATATCTCTAGAAGTCCTCCTTGAGAATTATTATCCTCAATTACATTTAAATTATGTGAAATTTTAGAAATATCACCGTTAATAAGATTTAGTATTTTAATATTTCCTGTTTTTTCAGTAATTATTATTTCATTTTGATTAATAAAAGAAAAACTCCACGGAGAGTCAAGTCCGCTATTTACTAATGAAAGTTTATATATACTATTTATAGAAAAAGATTTTGAAGATAAAAGTAATAGGATTGTAAAAATTAATATTGTTTTTTTCACTATTTTAATAATTTAATTATGTTTTTTGATAATTCAAATTTATTATTAATTATTTTTCCTTCAAAGTCGTAAAATAATTTTTGATCTGGTCTAAGTAAAAAAGTATTTTTTTTAGAAAGAGATAAACTTAATAATTTATCAGGGTTTTTTGGTTTATTTCTATAGAAACCTATTAAGATACCTTTTCTACTAAACTCAAATTTTTCTATATTTAAATCTAAACAAAGTAATTTAATTTTAACTACTTTAAATAAGTTATTTAATTGTATTGGCAAGTTTCCAAATCTATCTATTAATTCAATTTTAATATCATCTATTTCTTTTTTAGTATTTATATTTGATATTCTCTTATAAATTGAAAGTCTTAAATCAACTTCATTTATATATTTATCTGGTATAAAAATTTCTTCAGGAATTTTGATAATCGGATGAAAAGATGATTTGTTTACTATCTCTTTATTTATTTTACTTTTTTGAATGTTTATCTCTGTCTCTAGCATTTGATGATATAATTCTGTTCCAATCTCTCTAATAAATCCACTTTGTTCTTCACCAATAATAGATCCTCCTCCTCTCAAATCTAAATCTTGGGAAGCAATATTAAAACCTGCTCCTAAATGATCAGATGAATTAATTATTGATAATCTTTTTCGTCCAGTATTTTTTAATTCATTTTCTTTATAGGTAATATATGCATAACCACGTTTTGATGATCTTCCAACTCTGCCCTTAAGTTGGTAAAGAGCTGCTAACGAGAATATATTTGATCTATAAACTATTATTGTATTAACATGAGGTAAGTCTAAACCATTCTCTATAATATTGGTACTTAACATTAATGGAATTTCTTGATTATAAAATTTTGATATTCTGTCTTCTAATAATTTAGGTGCAAGTTTACCATGCGTTATAACATACTTAATTTCAGGTAAATTGTCTCTGAGGAATGTTTCAATGAAAGGTAAATCTTTTTTTCTTGGCACAACAAAGTAAACTCCATTTTTCCTACCAAATATTTCTCTTTTAATTGCTTCAGTAATAGTTAATGAATCAAATGGAGAAACATATGTTCTAACTGCCAATCTTTCAAAAGGTGCAGTTAAAATTAAACTTAAATCTCTTATACCTGAAAGAGACATACTTAAAGTCCTAGGAATAGGCGTAGCACTTAAAGAAATACAATGAGCTTTAGGTGCAATTTCTTTAAATTTTTCTTTTTGTATTGTTCCTAATTTCTGCTCCTCATCGTAAATAATTAATCCCAATTTATTAAATTGCAATTTATCATTCAACAAAGCATGAGTGCCAATTAAAACATCAATATTTCCGCTATTACATTTTTCAAAAATTTCTTTTTTTTGGTTATTAGAAATTAATCTTGAAACCTCCGCTACTTTAATATTAAAAATTGAGAGTCTTTTTGTAAAATTATTATAATGTTGTCTCGAAAGAATAGTCGTTGGAACGAGAACAACAGATTGCAATTTTGATTTAGCTGCTAGAAATATTGCTCTTAAAATAACCTCTGTTTTACCAAAAGCTACATCTCCAACAATTAAACGATCTGATGGAGTTTGTTTAGAAAAATCATTAAAAACATCTTGAATTGCATTTAATTGATCATCTGTTTCTACATAAGGAAATGTGCTAGCAAATTTATCATATTCAGGATTTTCAGTATTAATATTATAAGATTTAGTTTGAAGTCTTTTTGAAGCAGTAGAAATTAATTTTTTTGCCGCATCTTTAATTTTCTTCTTTGCTTCTGCTTTTCTTTTTTGCCAATGCAAAGATCCTAAACTGTCTAGTGTAATATTTTCATCTAAATCATCGCTATATTTCGATACGACATTTAAATTTTCTACTGGTAAAAATAATTTTTGATTATCTTCAAATTCTAATTCAAGACACTCATGAGTAGAGTCATTTAAATCAATTTTTTTTATGTTATTAAATCTACAAAGACCATATTCTGCATGAACAAGAATTGATCCAACTGAGAGTTTGTTAAGTTCATCAAAAAAAATACTTTGCTTTTTTGATCTAGTTACTTGATTATTAAAATAATAACCAAATAAGGATTTTTCATTAATATAAATTATATTTTTAAATTTTAATGATTCCTCTAAATTTAATTGAGTAATTAAGATATTATCTTCTTTTCTATGATTTGAATTTTTAACCTCTTTTAATGTAATGTTTATATTTTTGGAGAGAATTCTTGAAACTCTTTCTAAGCTTCCTTGAGTACGACAACAAATATATATTTTATTATTATTTGAATTTGTATTAAAAAATTGATTAATAAAATTAAAATCAATTTCTTTTTTTATTGATGATAAATTATGTATTGTTTTTACATCTATGTTATCAATATTATTTTTATCAAAAGTATTAAAATAAAAATGTTTTTGGTTATTTATTTTATCTTTTATAAATTTTTTATTTAAATAAAAAAATTTTGGCTCCAAAAAAAAATTATCAATAGTATCTTTTCTTGCATTGTAAAAATCTTGAATATTTTCTAATCTGTTATCTAACAAGCTATCAAATTGATCATTTAAAAAAACTGTATAATTATTTAAATAATCAAATAAAGTTTCAAGTTTATCATAAAATAATGGTAAGAACTGCTCACCACCTGTCGGAATAATTTTTTCAGAGAATAAGTTATAAATCTGACTATTTCTATAATTAGAAAAAATTTCTCTAAAATTAGCTCTAAACAGACTCAAAGAATTATCATTGATTAATAACTCGCTTGATAAATTAAAATCTAATTTTTCATTAATTTTCTTAAGTCTTTTTTGTGTAATAGCATCAAACTCATAAATATTTTCTATTACATCATCAAAAAAATCTAATCTTACAGGCAATTCTCTATCTGTTGGAAAAATATCTAATATTGATCCTCTTAAAGCAAATTCAGACTTTTCACGAACAACAGCAGTTCTTTGAAATCCTAATTGTAGGAGGCTATTAATTAAATCATTAAAATTTATCTTTTGATTTATTGATAAATTAAAAATATTTTCATTAATTACATTATTTGGAATTATTTTTTGCAGTATAGAATTAATTGTTGTCAATATTATTTTTTTAGAATTTGAAACTGCTAAATTTTTTAAAGTCTTTAATCTTTCAATTTGAACTTCTTTAGTTGGAGAAACTTTATCATAAGGTATTTGATCCCAAGCTTTAAATAATAATATTTCTATTTCAGGAACTAGCCAATTTAATATTTTCTTTATACTTGATATTTCTCTTTCATCTTTCCCAATATACAAAACTGATCCATTATTATTTTTTATATAATCAGATAAATAAAATGGTTCTACTTTATGAATTGTAGGTCCAATTGTATTTTTAATTTTCATTTAGTATTTTTTTAAAAATTTTGTCATATTGGTAAGGAATATTTCTTTTTTTAGTTAGAAAATCATACATTTCATTATCAGAGTAATTATTAAATAATTTTTGAATATCAATCAGATCATCTTCATTAAACTTATTAAAATCATCTATAAAATACTTTTTATACAATATATCTGTTTCTTTTGTTCCAGAGTAAGAAACTCTATATTTTATTACTTTTTTAAGTGATTTGAATGACATAGAATGTGAATATAGAATATAGTTTATAATAATATAAAAATCTATGAGACCTAAGAATTTAAATTACTTATTATCTTCAATATCATCTCTAAAAGGAGTTGGTCCAAAATTAGAACAAATTATTAATAAATTAGGTATTTATAAGAATATCCATTTTGTTTGGAATATACCTAATAATATTCTTGAAAGAAAATTCTATGAAAATATTCATGATGCAGAGATTAATTCATTAGTAACATTAAATTTAAAAATTATTAAACATGAACCCTCAAGATTTAAAAGACAACCATATAAAATTAAATGTATCTGTGGAGATACAAATATTGATTTAGTATATTTTAATGCAAGACATCCTATGTTGAGGCAAATGCTTCCAAAAAATGAAAATAAATTAATATCTGGAAAATTAGAATATTTTAGAAACAGCTTTCAAATAACTCATCCTAGTCATGTAAGCGATTTAAATAATAACAAAATAATAAAAAGTAAAGAAGCAGTCTATAGTCTTACTAATGGCTTAAATCAAAAAGTAATGAATAAGTTAACTGATCAAATATTAAGCAATTTACCAAATTTTAATGAATGGATAGAAAGTGAAATATTAAATAAATATAAATTTAAACCATGGAATGAAGTAGTTAAAAATCTTCATAATCCAAGTGATAATAATATTAAAAATAAGAATTTATTCAGAAGAAGATTGGCATTTGATGAATTATTATCTCATCAATTAGCAATAGGTATTATGAGAAATTTTAATCAAAAGAAAAAAGGACTAAAAATTAATAGTGAAAATAAGACAATAAATAAATTTTACTCTAATTTAAAATTTAAACTAACCAATTCACAAAACAATGTAATCAAAGAAATACTTAATGACCTAGCAAGTTCTAATCAAATGATAAGATTGTTGCAAGGAGATGTTGGATCTGGGAAAACTATTGTAGCTTTAATTTCAATGATAAAAGTTTTTGAAAGTAATTTTCAATCTGCTTTAATGGTACCTACTACAATTCTTGCATTTCAGCATTATGAGAATATTTTAGATTTATTAAAAGATTCAAAAATAAATGTTCTTGTTCTTACTGGAAAGGATAAGGGGAAGGAAAGGAAAGATAAATTAAACAAAATTGAAAATGGAAATGCAGATATTATAATTGGTACTCATGCATTGATACAAGACACTGTAAAATTTAAAAATTTAGGTTTAGCGGTAATTGATGAACAACATAGATTTGGAGTATATCAAAGAATGGTATTTAATCATAAAAATCATAAACCGAATATTTTAGTAATGAGTGCTACCCCTATTCCAAGAACATTAACATTAGCAGCATATGGAGATATGAAAGAGAGTAAATTAATTGAAAAACCTTTAGGCCGCAAACCCATTATAACTAGCTCATTGTCATTAACAAAAGAGCTTCAACTTATTGATAGAATAAAAGAGAGAATTAAAAATTCCACGTCTAAATTTTATTGGGTATGCCCTTTAATAGAAGAATCTGAAGAATTAGACCTAAAAGCTGCAGAAGAAAGATTTAAAATTTTAAAAAAACATTTTAGGCAAAAAGTTCTTTTAATGCATGGACGTTTAAGTGAAATAGATAAAGAAGAAATTATGTCTAAATTTAAAAATGAAGATTATAAAATTTTAGTTTCTACAACTGTAATTGAAGTTGGTGTTGATATACCTTCTGCTACAACGATTGTAGTTGAACATGCAGAAAGATTTGGTTTAGCTCAACTTCATCAATTGAGAGGTCGTGTTGGTAGAAATGATATTCAATCTTATTGCATACTTTTACACAAAGAAAATATTGGAGAAACTTCTAAAAAAAGAATCGATATAATGAAGCAAACTAATGATGGATTTAAAATCGCTGAAGAAGATCTTAAAATCAGAGGACCAGGAGAGATTTTAGGAAAAAAACAATCTGGTAGCCCATCTTTTTATGTTGCTGATCTTAGTTTTGATTACGACTTATTAGAAGATGCAAAAATTATGGTAGAAAATATATTAGCAAAAAATCCTAAATTGGAAAACATTGAGGGTGATAATCTTCGAAACTTATTATATTTGCAAGAGAGAGATGCGGCAATATTAACTCTTAGTGCTGGATAATTTTTATGGATATAGAAAAAGGTATTAGATTTGAGTGTCAGGGTTCAGGAAATTGCTGTGTTTCGAGGGGTAACTATGGTTTTGTTTATTTAAGTAAAAAAGATATAAAAAAATTGGCTATTGAACTTAAAATAACACAACAAAAATTTATAAAAAACTATTGTCAAAAGACTGATGGTTTCATTCACTTAAAGGAATTAAAAAAAAATAAAGGTAATTGTTTATTTTTGAAAGACAAAAAATGTAGTGTTTATAAATCAAGACCTATACAATGCAGAACGTGGCCTTTTTGGCCTGAAAATATGAATATAAAGACTTGGAATAGCGATATTGCTAAAAATTGTCCAGGTGTAGGAAAAGGTAAAATAAAAACAAAGAAAGAAATTTTAAAACAAGTACAAATAGATTATGAAAATGAACTAAATATTAGAAATAAAAACTAACCATCCGACTCAAACTCCATATCTTTGAAATAACCAACGTACTTATTTGTCTTTTTTTTAAGCAAAATCTTTATAGTTGTATCTTCTAAAACAACTTCAAGTAATTGATCATTTTTTCTTAATATATCACAGCTTTTTTCTATACCAGACGCTATGTTCTTAATCTTAGTTTTATTCATATTTTGATGGTGAGCCCTGCAGGATTCGAACCTGCGACCCATTCCTTAAAAGGGAATTGCTCTACCAACTGAGCTAAGGGCCCATCGAAAGAATATTCTATATAGTTCAAATATTGTAAGTGCAAGTGATTAACTATGTGTTTTTTTTGTTAAGTATGTTTAAAGTATTATTAGATACGAAATTAGAAACATCACCACCGAGTTTGTGGACTTCTTTAACAAAATTAGAAGAAATAAATGAGTTTTTTTCTGAAGTCATGAGAAATATAGTCTCAATGTCTGGATTTAATTGATAATTCATTCCAGTCATTTGAAATTCATATTCAAAATCCGATACAGCTCTTAAACCACGAATTATACATGTAGCATTTTGATTTTTAGCAAAAGTTGTTAATAAACCTGATAATTCAGTTACTTTGATTTTAGAATTAATATTATTTAATAAACTGATATCATTTTTAACAATATCAATTCTTTCAATTACATTAAATAATGAGTTTTTATTTAAATTTTTTGCTACAGCTATGACTAAATGATCAACTATTTTAAGTGATCTTTTTATAATATCCATATGGCCATTGGTCATTGGGTCAAAAGTTCCTGGATAAATTCCAATTTTACTCATCTTTATCTATCTCTTGTATTCTAGATACTGAAACAATTCTATCTTTATCTGGTATTTTAAAAATACTAACACCCTTAGTAGATCTGCCCCCTATTCTAATTTGATTTACATTAACTCTAATTATTTGTCCTTTATCACTAACTAAAATAATTTCATCATTGCCTTGAACAACAAAACAATCAACTACATGGCCATTTTTTGAAGAAGTTAAAATTCCAGTGATGCCCTTTCCACCTCTATTAGATATTCTATACTCATAAGCAGATGATCTTTTACCAAAACCTTTTGATGTAACAGCTAATAAAAATTCTTCATTATTATTAAGTTCTTCAAATCCATTCTTAAGAGTTAAAGATCCATTTCTTCGATTATCAGAAGCTGCCTTTAAATATTCATTTCTGATATTCATATCAATAATAGAATGTTTTAAAATGGACAAAGAAATAATATTATTTTCTTTTTCAAGCTTAATACCTCGAACTCCAGAGGAATTTAAACCTGAAAACAATCTTAATTTTGAAACAGGGAAACGGAGACATTTACCGTTAGATGAAGAAAGTAATATATCTTCATCTACTGAACACAATTTAACACCAATTAGTGAATCATTTTCATCTAACTTAATAGCGACTTTTCCAGAATCTCTAAGTTCTCTTTTGCCACTTTTCGCAACATCAATTAATTTATTTTTTCTTACCATACCTTTTTTTGTAGCAAATATAACATAGTAATCATCCCATAGTTTCTCATCTAAAGGCAATGTTAAAAATGTTGAAATTTTTTCTGAGTTTTTAAATGGTAATAAATTAATGATTGGCTTTCCTCTTGCCTTAAGACTAGCTTCTGGCACATCGTGTGATTTTAATGAGTATACTTTACCTAAAGAGGAGAATACTAAAAGTTTAGTATGTGTATTTGCAAAATGAATTTCTTTTACAAAATCCTCCTCCCTAGTAGACATGCCTGTTTTACCTTTGCCTCCTCTTTTTTGAGAACGATAGTTTGTTAATAAAGATCTTTTAATATATCCATTATTGGAAATAGTTAAAACTATATCTTCTTGTTGAATATATTTTAGATCATCTACTTGCTCATATTCTTTATCAATTATTTCACTCTTACGATCTGTTGAAAATTCTTGTTTTATATCAATTAATTCTTTTTCAATTACTTTTAATAATATTTTTCTAGAATTTAAAATTTTTAAATAGTTTTTAATTTCTAAAATTAATTTTTCTAAATCTTTTTGAATATCATCTCTTTCTAAAGCTGTTAGTTTTTGAAGTCTTAATTCCAAAATTGCCTTAGCTTGATTTTCAGATAAGTTAAAAATATCTTTTTTTAATTGAGAATTGTTATCATCAACAAGATTGATAAAATAAATATTATCCTTATTTAATTTCCATTTTTTATTAATTAATTTATTTTTAGCTTCTTTAGAGTCTTTTGATTTTTTTATTAAATCAATTATTTCATCAATATAAACATTTGCTACTACTAGACCTACTAATATATGCGCTTTGTCTCTAGCTTTATTTAAATCAAATAAAGTTCTTTTTGTAATTACTTCTTCTCTAAAATCTAAAAAAGAGCAAAGAATATCTTTAAGGTTCATTTGTTCGGGCTTGCCTTTATTTAAAGCTAGCATGTTAGAATTAAATGTAGTTTGAATTAACGTATGTTTGTAAAGTTGATTTAGAATTATATTTGAGTCTACATCTTTTTTAAGTTCGATAACAACTCTAACACCATTTCTATCTGATTCATCTCTTAAATCTGAGATACCCTCCACTATCCCGTTTTTAACAATTTCTGCAATTCTCTCTAACAACTTTGATTTATTAACTTGGTATGGGATTTCATGTAATATGATTGCCTCTCTATCTTTTTTAAAAATTTCTATACTGGTTTTTGATCTTACAACACAACTCCCCTTACCTGTTTCAAAAGTTTCAGAAATTCCTTTTTTACCTATTATTTGTCCACCAGTTGGAAAGTCGGGTCCAAAAATATATTTTTGAAGATCGATAGTGTTACAATCAGGATTAGAAATTAGATGAAGAGTTGCATTTATTACTTCACCCAAATTATGAGGAGCGATATTTGTAGCCATCCCAACAGCTATTCCTGAGGCTCCATTAACTAATAAATTTGGAAATTGTGAAGGAAGTACTGTAGGTTCTAAAGTTGTATCATCATAATTTGGCTGAAAAGATATTGTATTTTTTTCAATATCTTCAACTAATCTATCAGATACTTTAGACAATCTAGCTTCAGTGTAACGCATTGCAGCTGGAGGATCTCCATCTAATGAACCAAAATTACCTTGACCGTCAATTAACTCTAGGCGCATTGAAAAATCTTGAGCCATTCTAACCATAGAATTATAAATTGCTGAGTCTCCATGTGGGTGATATTTACCCATTACATCACCTACAATTCGAGCAGATTTCTTGTAAGCCTTATTATAGTTATATCCAGACTCATTCATTGAATAAAGAATTCTTCTATGAACTGGTTTTAAACCATCTCTACAATCTGGAAGAGCTCTACTAACAATAACAGACATTGCATAATCCAAATAGGATCTCTGCATTTCCTCTTCTAAACTTATGGATGAGGTACTCTCATTTTTCTTATTTTCATTGGATATATCTGTATCGTCAGGCACTTAAAAAAACTCGTATTTCTGTGAAAAATTATACTTTTTTTATAACAAAAATTAAAATTTAAACAAATGATAAAAACTAAGAAATAAGCAATATAAATACCTATTTATCAATAATTTAAATATAAAATTAAAGAATATTTATTAGAAAGGTATATCTTCATCCAAATCTTCAGAATCAGCTTTCTGACTTTCAAATGAATTATCATCAATTGATTTTGATTGATCCATTTGTTCTGAATTATCAGATGATACTTGAGAATTATTTCTACTATCAAGAAGTGTTAGATTGCTATTATAGCCCTGCAATATTACTTCTGTGGTGTATCTATCATTTCCATCTTTATCTTGCCATTTGCGAGTTTGTAACTCACCTTCTACATAAATTTTTGAACCTTTTTTTACATATTTTTCAACAATATCTACGAGTCCATCACCAAAAACAACAATGTTATGCCAAGATGTCTTTTCTTTTTGCTCTTGTGTATTTCTATCTTTCCAACGCTTAGACGTTGCAATAGAAAAGGATGCCATTTTAGCTCCTGACTGCATTGATCTTATTTCAGGATCTCTGCCCAAATTTCCTAATAAAATAGCCTTATTAACACTACCAACCATATAATTTCTCTATATATCCATATAACATAATAAAGCTTTTAACTAATACAAATATTAATGAATTTAGATAAAATTGTTATAAAAGGTGCGCGAGAACACAATTTAAAAAATATTAATCTTGAAATACCAAAATATAAACTTGTTGTAATAACTGGAGTTAGTGGATCTGGTAAATCAACATTAGCTTTTGATACAATTTATTCTGAAGGACAGAGAAAATATGTAGAAAGCTTATCAGCTTACGCAAGGCAATTTCTGCAAATGATGAATAAGCCTGATGTTGATAGTATTGATGGATTATCACCTGCAATATCAATTGAACAGAAAACAACTCAAAAAAACCCAAGAAGTACAGTTGGAACCGTAACTGAAATTTATGATTACTTGAGAGTTTTATTTGCTAGAGTTGGAATACCTTACTCACCAACAACAGGGAAACCAATTAAATCACAATCAGTCAGTGAAATGACAGATCAAATAATTAAAAATAACAAAGATCAAAAAATATATTTACTATCTCCTATTGTTAGAGATAGAAAAGGTGAATATCGTAAAGAGATAGAAGATTTAAAAAAAAGAGGTTATCAAAGATTAAAAATAGATAATAATGTTTATGATATTGATGAGGTGCCAAATTTAAAAAAAAATTATAAACATAATATAGATGTAGTAATTGATAGATTAGTAGTAAAAAATAATATTCAACAAAGGCTTAGTGAAAGTATAGAGGTAGCGCTTACATTATCAGATGGTTTATTATATCTAGAAAATATAGATACAAAAAAAATAACAATTTTTTCATCAAAATTTGCTTGTCCTGTATCTGGTTTTAGTATTGAGGAGATAGAACCAAGACTTTTTAGTTTTAATGCACCACAGGGTGCGTGTTCAGAATGTGATGGTTTAGGAGTAGAAAAGTATTTTGATGAAAATAAAATAATTCCTGATGACTCAAGATCGATAGCTGATGGTGCAATAAAACCATGGGAAACGAAAGTTTTTGGATATCAAAAAAAATTTTTTGTTGAAACAATTAATAAAATTTTAAAACAATACAAAATTAATAAAAACACAGCTTGGAATAAAATTCCCAATAAGGTTAAAAAAATCATTCTATACGGAGATGAAAATAATGAATTAAGTTTCCTTTATGACTATGAAGGAATAATTAATTTTATCGATAGAAAATATGAAGAAACTGAAAGATGGTGGTTGCAATATGAATTAGAGAAATATTTATCTGAAAGAAATTGTGAAATATGTAAAGGATATAGATTGAATGAAAAAGCTTTATCGATAAAGATTGATAATATTCATATTGGTGAAATAACCAAAAAGACAATTAGTGAATGTTTAAAATGGTTTGAAAATTTAAATAATAAACTAGACAAAAATAATCAAAAAATTGCTGAAGGAGTAATAAAAGAAATCAAGGATAGGCTTATTTTTTTAAATAGAGTTGGACTTGATTATTTATCACTTGCTAGAGCAAGTAAGACTTTATCAGGGGGTGAAAGTCAGAGAATTAGATTGGCAAGTCAAATTGGTTCTGGATTAACAGGAGTATTATATGTTTTAGATGAGCCTTCTATAGGATTGCATCAAAAAGATAATCAACAATTAATAGAAACATTGTTTAAACTAAGAGATCTAGGAAATACTGTAATAGTAGTAGAACATGATGAAGACGCAATAAGACAAGCCGACCATATTATAGATATAGGCATAAATGCTGGAGTAAACGGTGGTCATATAATTGCAGAGGGCAACCTAAGTAAAGTTTTAAATAATAAAAAAAGTTTAACTGCAAAGTATTTAAATAAATCACTTGAAATTAAAATTCCAAATAAAAGAAGAAAATTTAATAAAAATAAAGTTTTTAAACTTAATAGAGTTCAAACTAATAATTTACGTAATTTAGATATTACGCTACCTTTAGGTAATTTTATTACAGTTACAGGAGTATCTGGTAGTGGAAAGTCATCATTAATAATAGATACATTATATCAAAGACTTGATGAATATTTTAATAAATCTTTAAGCAAAGATGAAAGTCGTTTTAATATAAAGGGTATCAATAATATAGATAAAGTAATTGATATAGATCAATCACCTATAGGAAGAACTCCTAGATCAAATCCTGCAACTTACACTGGATGCTTTACACCAATTCGTGATTGGTTTGCGAACTTAAATGAATCTAATGCGAGAGGATATAAGCCTGGTAGATTTTCATTTAATGTTAAAGGTGGTAGATGTGAGTCATGTGAAGGTGATGGAGTTAAAAAAATTGAAATGCATTTTCTTGCAGATGTTTATGTGGAATGTGATATTTGCAAAGGTAAAAGATATAATCGTGAAACATTAGAGATTAAATATAAAGAAAAATCTATTTCTGATGTTTTAAATATGACAGTTGAAGAAGGTTATATTTTCTTTGATAAAATTCCCTCAATAAAACAAAAATTACAAACTTTAATGGATGTTGGTTTAGATTATATAAAAATTGGTCAATCAGCAACTACCCTATCTGGAGGTGAAGCACAAAGAATAAAACTTTCAAAGGAATTATCAAAAAGATCTACAGGCAAAACATTATATATACTTGATGAACCAACAACTGGATTGCATTTTGATGATGTCAAAAAATTACTAAAAATTTTACATACCCTTGTTGATGAAGGTAATACTGTAATTGTTATAGAACATAATCTTGATGTTATTAAAACTGCTGATCATATTATAGATTTAGGCCCATTAGGTGGTAACAATGGTGGTCAAATAATTGGAACTGGAACACCTGAAGATATTGCAAATAATAAAAAAAGCTATACTGGTAAATTCTTAAAAAAAATATTATAATTAAAGGAATATAAAATGATTAATCTAGAGTTACCTGATTTACCATATAGTAAAGATTCTCTCATGCCTTACATGTCGGCTGAAACTTTAGAGTTGCATCACGACAAACATCACATGGCTTACATTACTAATGGTAATAAATTCATTAAAGAAAATAATATAAATGAAAATAGTGAAGAAGAAATTGTAATAAATTCATATCAAAAAAATTTACCAGTATTTAACAATGTTTCACAACATATAAACCACGTACATTTTTGGCAAGTTATGAGTAATAATCCTGATGGCAAGATACCATCAGAATTAGAAAGTAAAATAAATTCAGATTTAGGCTCTGTAGACCAGATGAAGCAAGATTTCATTAATGCGGGTATTGGTCAATTCGGATCAGGATGGTGTTGGTTGGTTCTAAATAAAGGTAAATTAGAAATCACTAAAACACCTAATGCTGAAAATCCTATAGTTCACGGGCATATACCTCTACTTGGATGTGATGTCTGGGAACATTCATATTATGTTGATTACAGAAATAGAAGACCAGATTATTTAAAAGCTTTTATTGATAATCTTGTTAATTGGGAAAAAGTAGCTGAAAATTTAAATAATGCCTAATCATCATCATCTTGCGGTCTAAACTTAAAAATTAATAAGGTTGGAACCGCAATAAAAACAGAAGAATATGTTCCAATTATAACTCCTATAATCATTGTTAGTGCAAAAGGTCTAATTACTTCTCCACCAAATATAAATAGAGAAAATAAAGCTAATAATGTTGTTAAACTTGTCATAACGGTTCTAGATAACGTATTGTTAACAGATAGATTAAATAAATCCACAAGTTCCAATTTTTTATATTTTCTTAAATTTTCTCTAACTCTATCAAATATGACAACTGTATCATTAATGGAATATCCTGCAATTGTTAGTATAGCGGCAATTGTAGCCAAAGAAAATTCAACATTTAAAATAGATAATAAACCTAAAGTAAAAATAACATCATGAGTTAAAGCAACTACAGCACCAAAGCCAAACTGCCATTCAAATCTCAACCATATATAAATTAAAATTGCTATTAATGCGAAAGAAACAGCCTGGAATCCCCTATATAATAATTCAGAACTAATAGTAGGTCCTACAAATTCAGATCTTCTAAACTCAACAACTTTATCTTGAATAATATCTTTAACATTATTTATAGTTTCTATACTTTCTTGATTATTTTTATTTTGTAATCGAATTAATATTATATTTTCATTGCCAAATTCTTGTAAAGATACATCATTAAAACTTACTGATAATATATCTCTTAATTCTCCAATGGATGTATTCTTTGTACTTACTTCAATTAAAGTACCACCTTTAAAATCAATTCCTAAATTTAAACCTTTAAAAAATAATAACACAATTGAGGCAATAATTGCGATAGAAGAAATTATAAGAAAATTCCTTCTTAATCTTAAAAAATTAATATTTGGTTCAACAGGAATAATTTTATTTAAGCCAAACATTTTTATAAAACCAATTCCTTTTTTTTAGTAATAGATAAATATAAATACAATAGAAAATTTGTTAACATTAAAGCTGTAAACATAGACGCAATAACACCTAATGATAAAGTAATTGAAAATCCTCTAATTGGACCTGAGCCAAAAGCAAATAATAGTACAGCTGCAATTAAAGTAGTAATATTAGCATCTAAAATAGTGGACATAGCTCTATCAAAACCATTTTTTACAATTTGAAAAACTTTAGTATTTTTAAGACTTTCTTCTTTAATTCTTTCAAATATCAAAACATTAGCATCAACAGCCATTCCAATCGTTAAAACAATTCCTGCTATACCTGGTAATGTTAGTGTAGCACCAATAGTTCCTAATAATGATATAATAATAAAAATATTTGCAATCAATGAAACATTCGCAATTGCCCCAAATGAGCCGTAGATGAGTATCATAAATATACATACTAACATCATTCCAATAAAAGCCGCAATTTTTCCAGCAGCAATTGAGTCAGCTCCTAAACCAGCACCAACAGAACGTTCTTCAACAATTTCTAAAGGTGCAGGTAGAGCCCCTGCTCTAAGCAAAACTGCTAAATCAGAAGCTTCTTGAGCATTAAAATTACCTGTTATTATTCCTGACCCTCCAGTTATAGCGCTATTAATTCTAGGGGCTGTAATAACTACACCGTCTAATAATACTGCTAAACGCTTACCAATATTATTTGATGTAGCTTTTCCAAATTTTTGTGCACCCTCTGTATCAAATCTAAAAGAAACGGCATGACCTTCAGTTTGATCAAATGATCCTTTAGCATCTACTAAGTTTTCACCGCCAACAAGCGAACGTTTATCTAATAAGTATTTAATTTTATCATCATATATATCTGATACAATCATTTTTCCAAAAGGCTCAATATTTGCATTTAATGCATCTATATTTTCGTCATCAACTAAATGGAAAGTTAATTTTGCAGTCTTACCAAGTAATTCTTTAATTCTTTCAGGATCTTTTACACCAGGCAACTGCAACAATATCCTTTTTTTACCAGATCGCTGAATTAAAGGTTCTTTTGTACCAGATTCATCAATTCTTTTTCGAACAATTTCTAAAGATTGCTTAATTGCAGAGTCTTGAATAGTTTTTTTATACAAATCATCAAGTTTGATTGTTAATTGATTATTTGAAACTTGGAGTGAAATACCTCTATACATTTGAAAAAAACTATTTTTTATTTCATCAATTTTATTATTGTTATTAAATGTAACAATAACTTCATTATTTTGAGTATTAATTTGATTTATTTTTGTTTGATTATCTCTTGCTAATAAACGAATACTATCGCTAAAATTTTCCAACTCTTCATCATACAAAACATCTAACTGAACTTCCAATAATAAATATGACCCTCCTTGAAGATCCAAGCCTAAATTTATTTTATTTTTTAAAAACCAATTTTCAGAATTTTCATCATATACTAATGATGGTATTGAAAATATTATTCCAAGTAAAACTAAAGATATAACTGTAAATGATTTCCAAATAGGATAATTTTTCATTTATGAGTTTAATTATTTTTTTCTTGAAAAAAGACTCGATAGTCCCGATTTATTATTATCTTCTTTTTTTGGAGGTGCTTTTTTTTGAACTTCAGGAATTGAATATAAATCAGCAACCATTCCTGGTGCGATTTTAATTTCAACATTATCTGATACTTCAACTGTCAATTCTCTATTATCAGAGACTTTGTTAATTGTACAAATAATACCTCCTGATGTAATTATTTTATCGCCTCGCTTTAAATTTGATAACATTTCTTTGTGTTGTTTAACTTTTCTTTGTTGAGGTCTTATCAAAAGAAAGTAAAAAACAGCGAATATTAAGATAAGTGGTAAAAAAGTGCCGAAAGCTTCCATAAAAGTACCTATGATGATTTAATTTGTGAGATTTATTATACTGTGTAATAAGAAAAATCAATTAAACTATTTATTATGTTTTTAAAGGATTTACTCATCAAAAATCAGCTATCAAAGTATGATTCCTTCATTTGGGATAGTAAAGTTAAAAAAATTAAAAATATTCAAAGTTTGAATTTTATAGATATAAATTTGTTAGTAGGCATTGATAGGCAAAAAAAAATATTATTAGATAATACAAATAACTTTGCCAATGGTAATTTTACCAACAATGCATTGCTTTGGGGTTCAAGAGGAAATGGAAAAAGTTCTTTAATAAAATCAGTTTTTGACAGAGTAAACAAAAATAATAAAAAACTAAAATTAATACAGATAAATAAAAACAATATTTTTGATATAGAAATTATTTATGAAAAATTAGGTAAATTTAAAAAGTATAATTTTATTTTGTTCATAGATGATTTATCTTTTGAAAAAATAGATAGTGATTATAAAATAATTAAATCCACTCTAGATGGAAGTATACAAAATCAACCTACCAACATTATTTTATATGTGACATCAAATCGAAGACACTTAATGCCAAGAGATATGATTGATAATGAAAGATCATCTGCTATACATACTGATGAAAGTGTTGAAGAAAAAATTAGTTTAAGTGATAGATTTGGATTATGGATAGGTTTTCATAATTTATCTCAAGACGATTTCATAAAAATTATTGAAAAATATTGTGAGGAATTTAAATTAGAATATAATCAAAATACAAATAAAGAAGCTATAAGATGGAGTTTGCAAAGAGGAAATAGAACAGGTAGAACAGCATGGCAATTTATTTTAAATTATGCTGCAAATAAAAATAAGAAAATTAATTTTTAATTTTTTCAAACTCAAAATTAATTTCTTTTAATCCTTCGATACCATTTTTTAAATGATAAATATTATTTTGTTTTAGCTGTTCTACAAAACCATTTGCCAATATAGAAGATATTTGACCATTTTGACTTACGAATAAAACTTTATCTCCGGGATTAATAATCTCTTGATAATCATTTAAAAATTTTTGAATAAAATTCCCTTGTTTATCAAATGCGGTTGATAGTATTGATCCTGGAATTATCCCAGATTTTTTAACTTCTTCAATGATCCTAATATCAAAAATTTTAAATTGATCATCTGTCATTGCTAATTTTAGTTGAAGACTATCCAATTCTTTATATTGAGGAGGAATGATTTCAAAAACTTCTATATCAAAAATCAGATTTGATTTTGGAGGTATAATATTACCCGTGCCATTATCTCCATAAGCAAGTTCATAAGGGATAAAAATCGTTCTTTTTCCTCCAACTTGCATGCCTAATAATCCTATTTCCCAACCTTGAATTACTTGTCTGGTTCCAACTTGAAATTTAAAATACTCATTTCGTTTATATGAATTATCAAATTCACTTTGATCCTCTAATTTCCCTATATAATGTACTGAAACTTTAGAATGATTAACTATTTCAATACCTGTTCCTTTTACTTCATCAAGTATTTGAATTTCACTAGAATGAATATTTTTATTAAAGATTATTATTATTATTATTAATATGTAGATTTTCATTTTATTTTTTTAATTGTTTCAATTGAGAAGGTATTGAAAAAATACCACTTAACACAATGAAAAAAGCACCGAAATAAGCAAAAAGATTCATATATTCATCAAATATAAAGATACCTACTAGTGAAGACCATACGACTTGTAAATAAACAAGACAAAAAACGGAAGAATAATATTTTTGAGCCATTCTAAGGGCTGTAGTAACTAAGAATATAGCTGCATTAATAAATATTGAAGCAGTTGTTATTAAAAAAAATTCTAAATAGTTAACAATAATTGGATCATAAATAAAAAATACTATTGAAACTATATGAATTATCAATCCTCCATAGATAAAAAAACCTGAAGCGGTAGTAACATAATGATATTTATTAACAATTAGAGTTGTAGTTGTTATAAAAATAACTCCAATTAAAGTAACTAAAAAATATATATTAAAATTTTCGAAACCAGGCTGTATCACAAACAAAACTCCCAAAAAACCTAAGGTTAATGAAAAATATGTAAAAATATTCAATTTTTCTTTTAAAAGAAAAATTGCAAATATAGATGCTATTAACGGAGATGCCATATTTAATGTTGTAAATTCAGGAAGTTTAATATTTTCTAAACAAATAAATGTAATAAATGGCATTGGCGCAAAAATAAAACTGCGAATTAGTGGTATATAATAATTCGTACATTTTAAATTTTTTTTTAAACTTCCATTAAAGAATAAATAAATTGGAACTGCGATGTATGCTGGTATTCCATAAAAAATAAAATGATAAAATTTAATTCTATTTTCAGCTAAATAATTAATTATGGCATCATTGGTAACGAAAAAAGTACCTGCTAATATAATGAAACTGGAAGCTGTAATTACATTTTTATTAATCATTTTTTTAGAAATTATATTGTATCAAACATAATAGTTATTATATTATTATCTAAGAATTGATAGAAACAAGTATGAATACAAATGAAATAAAAACATACAGATTGATTATAAAAGGAAAAGTGCAAAATGTTGGATTTAGACATTGGTTTAGCGATATTGCAATATCCTTGGGTCTAAATGGTTACATTCAAAATAAAGAAAGTAAAGATGAGGTTGAAGCAATAATTCAAGGAGATATGCAAAGTATTCTATCAATTACAGAAAAAGCTAAAAATGGCCCTGAAATGGCGCTAGTTGAAGGAGTAATACCAAATAGTATTATTAGCAATGTTAAATATTCTGGGTTTATTGTTAAATACGAAAATTGAATTAGCTAAAAAATTTCTTTTATAGTTTTGTGTAACGAGTCAAAAATTTTATCAATTTGATTATTATTTATTATAAATTGCGGACACAAAACAATAGCTGGACCTAAGGGCCTACATATCAAACCATTATCAATAGATAAATTAGCTACTTTATCACCCATGTTTAAATGCCCATCAAATGGCTCTTTTGTTTTTTTATTTTTTACCATTTCTAGAGCGGCCATCAAACCAACACCTCTGGTTTCTCCTATATTATCATATTTATTGAACTCATTTAATCTATTCATAAAATATGGAGATACAGATTTAACATTATCTAATAAACCTTCATTTATAATTATATCAATTGCTTTTAATGCAATGGCACATCCAACTGGATGTCCGCCTGCTGTAAAACCATGAGGAAATTCTTCTGCTTCTTCAGATATTTCAACAAATTGATCTGAAAATTTTTTATCAACTATTAATGCCCCCATAGGAAAATAACCTGCAGTCAAACATTTAGATGAAATAATTATATCTGGTTTTATATTGTATGTATCACAACCCCATAATTCACCTGTTCTGCCAAATCCACAAATAACTTCATCAGCTATTAGAGGTATTTTGTATTTTTTAAGAATTGGTTGAATTAAATTGAAATAATTTTTTGATGGAGGTATTACGCCACCAGCTCCCTGAACAGGTTCAGCTACAAATCCAGCTATCGTTTCTGGATCTTCTTTTAAAATTAAAGTTTCTAAATTTGAAGCCATTCTTTTTGAAAACTCTTCTTCAGACTCATTATTTAAACCAAATTTCCAAAAATGTGGGCAATCTGCATGTATAAATTCTTTTAAAGGTAATCCAAATTCTTTATTATATGGTTTTCCTGTCATAGATGCCGCGCCAATGGTTACGCCATGATAACCATTAATTCGTGTAATAATTTTTCTTTTATGTGGACTACCCTTTCTAGCATTGAACATCCAAAGCATTTTTATCATTGTGTCATTTGCTTCTGATCCAGAATTACAAAAAAATACTTTACCTTGACTAAATGGTGATACTTCTATTAATTTTTCTGAAAGTTCTAGTGTTTCTTCAGATAAACGACCAAACAAAGAGTGATAACCAGCAAACTTTTCATATTGTTTCTTTGCTACTTCAATTAGTCCTGGATGATCAAAACCAGCACATGCATTCCAAAGACCAGAATTTGCATCTAAATATTTATTTCCTTTAGTATCATACACATAAATTCCTTTTCCATAAGAAATAACAAGTGGACCTCTTTCATTTAATGACTTTAAATCAGTAAATCCGTATAGATGGCTAGAACTATTAGTTTGTAACATAATATTTAAATATTTTTTTTTTCTATGAAAAGCAAGATCTTATTTTCAACTGGGTCATTTGGTATTTTATTAATGATGGCAGGGCAGCTTTCTTTTGCAATTAATGATAGCTTTGTTAAGCTTGCAGTAAAAAATATTGAAACAGATACCTCAATATTTTCTGTAATTTTTACAAGAGGTTGTATTACGACAATATTACTAGGACTTTATTTAATTATTATTGAAAAAAAGAATTTGTTCAAAATATTATCAATTAAAAGATTTCATATTAGGGGTTTATATGAAGTTTTGACTGCTTTATTTTTTTTTATTGCACTAATTGTACTCCCTATATCTGAAGTCTACACATTGCTTATGACTAATCCTTTTTTTGTAACAATTTTTGCATTTCTTTTTTTGAAAGAAAAAGTTGGAGTTAGAAGATGGGCTGCAGTTATAATAGGATTTATAGGAGTTGTAGTTGTAATTAATCCTCAAAACATTGGTTTTAATTATTTATTTTTATTACCAATTATATCTGCAATATTTTTAACAATCAGAGACATTGCAACAAAAACTCTGGCAACTAAATCTAATAATGTAGAAATTACATTTATTACTGCTTTTTTAATAACATTTTTTGCTGGATTAGCTTCGTTAATTTTCGGATACCATGTTACAATAGATGAAACACCGCATATTTTGATTTCAAGTATTTTTGTTTTATTTGGCTATTTATTTTCTGTTATGACTGTATATTATGCGCCATTATCTTTAACTGCATCAGCGAGATATAGTGTAATATTATTTGGAATAATTTTTGGATATTTTATTTTAAATGAAATACCAAGTTCAACCATGATTATAGGTGCTTTCATAATCACATTAAGTGGATTATTTGTTATAAAAAGGGAAAAAGAAATAGGTAAGATTGATTGATTAGTTTATGTCTTTACAGAAATTATAAACTTCTTCAGCATGACCTTTTACTTTTACTTTATTCCATTGCTTTAATATTTTGCGATTTTTATCTATAATAAAAGTTGAACGATTAATTCCAAAATATTTTTTTCCATACATTGATTTTTCAATCCAAATACCAAGTTTATCTATATCTTGATCAACATCTGATCCTAGTGGATATTTTAATTTATACTTATCAGAAAATTTGATATTTCTCTCAACAGAGTCTTTAGAAGCTCCTATTAAATCATAACCTAGTTTTTTAAATTTATTTAAATAATTTTGAAAATCAGCAACTTCCAATGAACAACCTCCTGTTAAAGCTTTTGGATAAAAGAACAAAACGATAGAATTTTTAATTTTAGAACTTTCAAATTCTTTACCATTTGTTAGGAGTAATTTTATTTTTGGAAATTTTTTCATATTAAACAGCTATTTTTAAACCATATCCAGTTTTTTTAATTCTTGTTTTAAAATAATTTTTATTAAATTTATTTAATGTTGGTTTTGTATTAACTTGATTCTCAACTTTAATACCTGCTTTTTTAATTGAATTAATTTTATTTTTGTTATTTGTGATCATATTAACTTTCTGAATCTTTAATAATTTCAAAATTCTTGCAGCAATTTTAAAATCTCTTTCATCATCTAAAAATCCTATATTGTGATCTGCATCAATAGTATCCATACCTTTAGCTTGTAATGAATAAGCCCTCATCTTATTAGCTAAGCCAATACCCCTTCCCTCTTGCTCTAAATATAAGATTATACCACCATTATTTTTTACCATATAAGTAATCGATTGATTTAATTGCTCACCACAATCACATTTTAAGGAGTGAAAAATATCACCAGTGAAGCAAGCTGAATGTATTCTTAAGTTCACACATTCTTTTTTTATTTTATTTGGATTAACTATTATTGCTACATGTTTATCTGAGCCAATATATGATTTAAAAATTTTAAAAATTGAGTTTTCATTTTGAGGCAATGGAACATTTGCACTAGAAACTAATTTAATACTTTTAGAAATTAATTCGTTTTGATTAACTAAATCTTTATAATCAAATAGTAAAATTCCATTTTTAAAGGCAAAATCATTAATATTTTTTTTATATTTATTATTTAATTTTTTAAAAACTAAAGATGGGATCATTTTAGCATTTTTAGATAAATCAATACAAACATCATGGAATTTTTTAGATTTGAATTTTTTTATTTTTGTAAATTTAATGGATTTATTTTGATTAATTGGATTCTCAAACAAATTAATTATTTTATTAACATCAGTTTTAGGATTAATTTCAAAATATATATTATTTTTTAAATTTCTATTAAAGATAGATTGAGCTTTTTGTTTGGTTAATAAAAGATATTTTTTTTCAATTAAATACTTATTAAATTTACTAAATATAGATGATTGAGAATGCTCAATATTAAAAAACATCCAGTATTCCTTATTATTTTGAATTATAAGGGGTCTACCAGTTCTTAATTCATTTATAGCTCTATCTATAATGGTTCCAGCATTAGATTTGAAAGTCATGAAAAGTTTATATAGATAGAAAATATATAAAAACAAATGATTAGTTCAAAAAACATAGGAAAATTACTAAAAATTATAAAGAATTCAAAAAAAAATGAAAATATATATCTTCAAATATCTAAATTAGGAATTAAAGAAACAACAAAAAATAGAAAACATAATTTTTCCATAGTTGAAAATAAAATTATAAATAATTTAAAATTAAATAATATATATGAATCAATTATTGAAATTTTAGTACCAATATTAAGAAAAAATAATAAAATAGTTATTGCTCAAATAGGACAAAGTATTGATGGAAGAATTGCACTTATTAATGGTAATTCTCATTATATAAATGAGAAAAAAGGAATAAAATATCTTCATTGTTTAAGAAGTGTTTGTGATGCAGTTGTAGTTGGATCCAATACAATTAAAAAAGATAATCCAAAATTGACTACAAGAAAAATTAAAGGTACCAATCCTAAAAGAATAATTATAGATGGCAGCTTATCTTTAACAAATAAATATAAAATATTTAATGACGGTTATCAAAATATAATTTTTACTAAAAGTAAAAAAAACAAAAAGCTTAGAAATACTACAATTATAAAACTTGATAATAAAAATTTTACTAAAAATATAATTAAACAAATTAATAAACTAGAATATAAATATATTTTGATTGAAGGTGGGTCAAAAACAATTTCAGAATTTATAAATAATAAATATATAGATTTACTTCAATTTATAATTGCACCAGTTATTATTGGCTCTGGTATTAATTCATTAAATCTTAAAAAAATTACAAATCTTAAAAAAGCAATAAGACCAAAATATTCCTATAATTTTCTTTCTAAAGAATTCGTTATAAATTTATTTCTTAATAGCTAAAAAATCTTTATTTTGTAAAATTAATCTTGAATTTTTTTTTGTAATACATTGGTATCTAAACTTTAGCCATAAAGAATAATCAATATTATTTTTTTTTATAACTTCTTTACAAAAATTTAAAAAATATTTTTGAAATTTATAATTTTTAACAACATCCCATTTGGAATTCATTAGATAAGTATGATGTGTTTTATTAAAAATATTATTAATTAATTTACTACAATCAGGGCCAATAGCTTTACTTCCTATACCTTTATCAGTTTTTTGATCTATATTAAAAAGGTTAATTATCTCTTGATCATTTTTATGTTTTGGATAAAACTTAAAAGATCCATTATAGTTAAGAGCAAAAAGTATTATTTCTGTTTTAATATTAAATTTATGAAATTTATAAAACCAATTTCTTGGCAGAATATCCAAAAAAGCAGAACCTGTAACTATATTATAATTACTAAAAGTGATTTTTTCTAATTCACCAATTACATCAAATATCTTAAATTTAGTTTTGTAAATTTTTTTAGATGTTTTTAAATTTTTTTTGAAATAATTTAATGAACTAGAAGAAATATCAGTAAAAACCCAATCTTGATTAAATTTCAATTTTGGCTTTAAATAATTATAATTAGAACCCGCTCCGGTTCCTAAATCTATTATAGAAATACAATCTTTTTTACTAAATTTATTATTTATTAACTTAATAACTTTTAAATTTCTTGATTTCTTATCTATTGTCTCTCTAAGTTTTAACCAATGATTATTAAATTTATGCATTTTTTACAATATTTAAAAATTTAATTGCTGACTCTTCAGGTGTTAAAAAATATCTATTATTTTTTTTCACATTTTTTTTAATTATTTCAAAGTTAGATTTATTAAAACAGTTTTTTTGTATAATTTTTTGTAAATACTTTATATTAAATTTGTCAAAATACACAATACCTTTTCGTTTTAAAGTTTGATGGATCGTTTTTGTATAAAAAGTAATAATAGGTTTTTTAACTATTAGTGAATTAGCTAATGACATTCCAAAACCTTCATATTTACTAACTGATATGTAAAAATCAGTTTGTGAATATAATTTAGCTAATTTGCTATCTGATATTTTGCCCAAAAATTTTATTTTTTTTGATAATTTATTTTTTTTTATATAATTTTTAATTTGAGTATAATATTTAATATCTCTTGAAGTATCTCCTACTATATTTAAAGAAAAAGTATTAAAATCTTTAAAAACTTTTATCAAAAATAAATAATTTTTCCTATCTATTACACTTCCACAAGTTAGAAAATTTAATTTGTTTTTTTTAATGTATTTATATTTTTTTATTCTTGAAATACCTGGTTCTACAACTGAAATTTTGTGATTTGTAATTTTGAAATTATTGATTAATAATGATTTAGTTTCATTTGAAGTAACAATAAATTTAAAAATTAAATTAAAATATTTTTTTTCTAATTTTAAAAACCTATTTGAAATAT
>CACEMR010000004.1 GCA_902560725.1 uncultured Alphaproteobacteria bacterium | reverse complement strand
AAAATTATAAAAAATAAAATAAAAAATGAAGTAGTGATTACAGGTGCTTTAGTTCAGATTGGTAATCATAAAATTAATTATAATAATTGGAATAATAATTTTATTAATAAAAATAATTTTTGGAGTCCCGATAAAAAAATTATTAAAATATGGGAAGAAGAAATAGAAATTGCAAGAAAATTGGGTTCTTCTTTAGGAGCGATAATCGAAATTAGGGTAAAAGGTTTGCCTGCTGGATTAGGTGAACCTGTATATGAGAAAATTGATTCTGATATTGCCAAGGCATTAATGTCAATTAATGCTGTTAAGGGTGTAGAAATGGGAAATGGCTTTAATAGTGTCTATGAAACTGGAATTTCTAATGTCGATGAAATGAAAATTAAAAACAAAAAACCTATATTTCTATCAAATAACAATGGGGGTGTTCTTGGCGGCATAACTACTGGTCAAGAACTAATAACTAGATTTGTAGTAAAACCAACAAGTTCAATATTATCAACAAAAAAAACAATTAATACTAAATTAAAAGAAACAACAATTTCAACTAAAGGTCGTCATGATCCATGTGTTGGTATTAGAGCAGTCCCCGTAGGTGAAGCAATGATTGCTAGTACAATTGCAGATCATTGTTTAAGATTTCTTTAATAGAGAATAAATTAGAAATTCGACATTTCCCTTAGGTCCAGTTATTGGACTTTCTATTAAACCAATAACCTCAGCTTCACAATTTTCTATAAACCAATTTTTTATATCATTACAAACCTCATCGTGAATCGCTTCATCTTTTACAACTCCTTTATTTAAATTAATTTTTTGTGTTTCAAATTGTGGTTTTATCAAAGCAATAATTTCGGAATTTTTTGATAAAAGTTTTATACTTGGTAAGATCACTTTTTTTAGACTTATAAAACTTACATCACAAACAACTAAATCAATCTTTTCAGAAATAATAGAATTATTTAAATATTTTGCATTAAAATTTTCTATACTTATAATTTTATCTTCTTTTTGTAATTTCTCATGAAGTTGATTTGTGCCTACATCTACTGAAAAAATTTTTTTGGCTCCATATTTTAAAAGAACCTGTGAAAATCCACCTGTTGACGATCCAATATCTAAGCAAGTTTTATTTTTTATTTCAATATTAAAATATTTAATTGCCTTTAATAACTTTAATGAACCTCTTGATACCCATTTTGGATGTAATTGTTTAATTATTATGTTTGAATCTTTATTAATATTATTTCCACTTTTAGTTATTATTTTTCCATTAACTAAAACTTGACCAGCCATAATCATTGACTGAGCTTTAGTTTTAGAGTCAGCTAAATTTTTATTTACTAATAATTGATCCAATCTTATTTTTAATTGTTTACTCAAAATATTAGAAATTACTTAAAGTCTTCTTTTGAAATTTTATTACTATCTTGTTTTATTTTTTTTATCTGACTTTCAATGCTTTTCAATTTATCTTCACATGTTTTTTTTAATTTCATTCCCTCTTCATAAAGCTTAACAGACTCCTCTAAATCAACTTCACCATTTTCTAACTTTTCAACAATATCTTCCAGTTTTTGTAAGTTAGTCTCAAAGTTATTTTTATCTTTAGTCATTTGCTTTATCTATTTTTATAATATTTGATTTTCTTATATCATATATTAAAGCATAAATTTTATCATTATTTTTAATTGTAAATAATATTCTATTATCATCAATTAAATCTATATCGGTTATTTCATGACCTTCTTTTAAGTTTAAATTATAATTAATATTATTTATTTCTAAATTACTTTGTTTTTTAGCTATTTTTATATACAAACCATATACAAGTGCCAGAAAGCATATGAAAATTAAAAATGCTAACAAAAATACGATAAATTGAAGAATTCTTTTAGACATGAGTGATTTTTATAATGTTAAATTAATTATAAATAAAGAATTAAGTTTGCAAAGATTAGATAAAGTTCTTGTTTCAAGGTTAGAGAGTTATTCCAGAACTCAAATTAAAACTTTAATATTAAATGGTAATGTTATTAAAAATGGAGCAGAAATTAAAGATCCTTCTCACATTACTAGAGAAAATGAAAATTATTCTATAAATTTATTTATTAATCATAAAAAAAAACATCAGCCTGAAGAAATTAATCTTAATATAATTTATGAAGATGAAGATCTAATTGTTATTAACAAACAATCAAATTTAGTTGTACATCCCGCTCCTGGTAATGAAAGCGGTACACTAGTTAATGCACTAATGTATTATACAAATAATCAACTTAGTAACTTAGATAATGGAACAAGACCAGGAATTGTTCATAGATTAGATAAAGATACTAGTGGTATAATAGTTGTTGCAAAAAATAATAATATTCATATTGATCTGGCTAAACAATTTAAAGATCATTCTATATCAAGAAAATATAAAGCTATTGTCTGGGGATTACCTAATAGTCAAATAATAGAAGGTCATATAGATAGAAATAAAAAAAATAGAAAAAAAATGAGCTTAAACAGTAAAGGCTTAGGTAAGTTTTCAAAAACAGTTATTAAATTAGAAAAAACTTTTGGTATAGCTAGTTTAATTGATTGTGAATTACATACTGGTAGAACACATCAAATTAGAGTTCATTTAACATCTAAAAATTCACCTGTAGTTGGAGATAAAGTTTATGGAAAAAGTAAAATTAATCAATTTGGAAAAGACAAGACAACTTTTAATAAATTTATGATACTAAAAAATTTTGAAAGACAAGCATTACATGCATATCATCTTGCATTTGATCATCCAAAGTCTAAAAAAAGAATGAATTTTGATGTAGATTTACCTGAGGATTTCAAGAATTTATTAGAATTATTGGTAAAATATTAAAAATTTATTATTTTATGTTATAGGCGACTTATGAATTTACCTGTTTTATCAAGTGAAGGTAATTTAGCTGTATATCTTCAGGAAATTAAAAAATTCCCCATGCTTACAGCTAATGAAGAGTATATGCTAGCTAAGAGATACAAAGAACACGGAGACTCTGATGCAGCCCATAAGTTGGTAACAAGTCACCTAAGATTAGTAGCAAAAATCGCTATGGGATATAGAGGGTACGGGCTTCCAATCACAGATTTAATTTCAGAAGGGAATGTTGGTATTATGCAAGCAGTTAAGAAATTTGATCCTGAAAAAGGTTTTAGATTAGCAACATATGCTATGTGGTGGATTAGAGCGCAAATTCAAGAATATGTTTTACATACCTGGTCATTGGTCAAAATAGGAACTACTGCCGCACAAAAAAAACTTTTTTTCAATTTGCGAAAAATTAAAACTCAACTTGAATCAATTGACTCTGGAAATTTATCTCCTGAAAATGTTAGAGAAATTGCAACAAGATTAGATGTAAAAGAGGGTGAAGTAATTGATATGGAAAACAGACTTTTTACATCAGATCAATCTTTGAATATTAAATTAGGTGAAGAAAATAATATAGAATGGCAAGATTTAATTGAAGATAAAAAAGATACGCATGATAAAATTATTGAAAATAAAGATGAATTAAATTACCGAAGAAATCTTTTTTTGAAAGCCTTGAAAGTTTTAAATGAAAGAGAAAGAGAAATAATCAAAATGAGGAAACTTAGAGATAATCCTTTAAAATTAGAAGAGCTTAGCAAAAAATATAAAATTAGCAGAGAAAGAGTTAGGCAAATTGAAGAAAAAGCATTGGAAAAGTTACAAAAAGAAATACTAAATCTTCAATAAAGTTTCAAAGATATCAATAGTTTCTTTTCTATCAGGGCCAGTGGATACAATAGAAATTTTGGACTCCATTAAATCTTCCAAAATTTTAATATAATTTATTGCATTTTTAGGCAGATCATTAAAATTATTTATACCTGCAGTAGAAGTTTGCCAACCTTCAACTTTTTTATAAATTGGTTTTATTTTATCAAATAAAAATTCTTCACTTGGTAAGTAATCGTATTCTTTACCCTCAATATTATAACCTATGCAAATTTTAATTTCTTTCAACTCATCTAAAACATCTAATTTTGTAAGAACAATATCTGTGACACCATTTAATCTAATTGATTGTTTGAGAAGCACACTATCAAACCATCCACATCTTCTTTTTCTTTTTGTAACAGTACCAAACTCTTTACCTTTTTCACCTAAGTGATTACCTATATTATCTTTCAACTCTGTAGGAAAAGGTCCAGATCCAACTCTTGTTGTATAGGCTTTAGTTATTCCCAAAATTTTATGATTATTTTTTAAACTAAAACCTGTTCCAGAAAAAACTTGACCAGATATAGTATTAGATGATGTTACATAAGGATAAGTTCCAAAATCAATATCTAGCATTGATCCCTGGGCACCCTCAAAAACTATTGTTTTGTTATTTGATCCTAATTCATTAATCATTTTCCACATTGGAACTGTAAATGAATTTAGATAATCAGCCATGGATAATAATTCATCGAAATAATTACTTAATTTTTTATCTAAATTTTGAGCTAATAATTTGTCACTATGATATCGATGCAGATCTTCAATTTTTTGTTTTAGGTAACTTGGATATTTTAAATCACAAATTCTTACTGCTCTTCTTCCCACTTTATCTTCATACGCAGGTCCTATGCCTTTTTTTGTTGTACCAATTTCATTTTGACCTCTGGAGGTTTCATTTATTTCATCAAGTAATTTATGTATGGGTAAAATTAAGCATGTATTATCAGCAATAAATAAATTATCACAATTTACATCAATTCCTTCTTTTTTTAGATTATCTATTTCATTAACAAGTGCCCAGGGATCTAAAACAACTCCATTACCTATGGCACATTTTTTATTATTTATTATTCCAGATGGAAGTAAATTAAGTTTATAAACTTTATCATCTACTTTAATTGTATGTCCTGCATTGTTCCCTCCTTGATATCTTACAATAAGATCAGCTTTTGAAGAAATCCAGTCTACAATTTTCCCTTTTCCTTCATCTCCCCATTGAGTCCCAACTATGGTATAAAACATTAGATCTGCTTAACTATATTATTCATTAAATAATACTTAATTCCAAATTTTTTTGCTTCTTTTTTTATATCAGAATCATCTTCAAAAGATTTAAATAAACTATAACCTTTATTTAACAATTTTTGTTTAATTTTATTACTGGCATTAAATGAAATTAAAATTTTCTTGTTATTGTTAATTAATGAAGAAGATCTTAAAATAGTATCCATATAACAGGTATATCCTATAGCTGTCTCTGAGTTGGTACCATATTTTAAATTATACCTACCTCCTCCCGCTATTTCACCTCGAACATCTTTAGCAAAAAATGTAAATTTTATACCTTTGTAATAATTTTTGTTTTTTTGAAGATCAAAAAAATCTATATTTAACAAATCATTTTTTGAAGTTTTAATTAGATTAGATATTTTTACAAGCCTTTTAACTTCATTATCAAAGCCTATTATTTTATTTAACTTTGAAATATAATTTTTTTTATTTTTAATTGAACCGGAACATAGATGTAAAGTTTTAAAAGAATTATATAATTGATTTTTTTTTAATAATTTTAAACAATTATTAATATCTTTTAATTTTATAAATTTTTTTAATTTAACTTTTAAATCTTTATCAATTATTTTTTTTAATAAACTATCTAAAAAAAACGGGGCTGTAATTTCAATAACAATATTTTTTACTCCAATTTTTTTCAATGTTTCGTATGCGAGGTTAATAATCTCTACATCTGCTTTATAGCTTTTTGACCCAATAATTTCAGCACCGACTTGTTGAAATTGTCTTTCAGGTCTTAATATAGTTCCTACTTTTCTGACAACCTCACCATAATAACAGAGTTTAAGAGGTCGTACTTTATTTGCTAGTCTTGATGAAGCAATCCTGATTATTTGTGGAGTTATATCATTTCTAATACTTAATAGATCTTTTTTGTTATTTGATTTTAATTTTAAAGTATTGCTATCTAAATTATTGCTATATTCAATAAGTGGAGTTTTAATCAAAGTAAAACCATTATCTCTAAAATAATTAATTATGCTGTTTTTATATTTGTGTTCAATAGATACATCAAAATTGAGACTATCTTTAAAACCTGCTGGTACTAAGAATTTATTAACCAAGGTAGGGCCTTAATAGTTTTTTTATTTCATAAGATTTCTTTTTTACCTCAATCTTTTCTTGTCCTTCAACTAAAATTCTTACTAATGGTTCTGTCCCAGATATTCTAACAAGAGATCTAATTTTTTTATTATTATATGATTTATTATTTTTTAACTTACTAAGAATATTTAATAATTTATTAGTCTTTTTTTTATAATGTAAATTGATTTTTTCCTGTGCAAAATCATTATACAAATCAAATAGTTTACTGGCCTTGTTTTTATTTGAGATCAAAATTTCAGTAATTTTTAAAGCTGCTAAAATTCCATCACCTGTATTAGAGTGATCTGATAATATAATATGTCCTGATTGTTCACCACCTATCATAGATTTGGATTTTTTCATTTGATTAATAACGTTTATATCTCCAACAGACACACGTTTAATTTTTAATTTTAATTTATCTCTAAGATATTTTTCTAATCCCATATTTGACATCACAGTTATTATTACATCGTGTTGATTAGATTTTTTCTTAGGTTTAACATAATTTTTACATAACAATCCTATAATTTTATCACCATCTACTTCATTACCTTTTTCATCAACAACAATTAACCTATCTCCATCGCCATCAAATGCAAAACCAATATCAGCCTTTTTTTTAATTACATTTAGAGAAAGAGATTTAGTATCAACAGCGCCGCAATTTTTATTAATATTCAAACCATCAGGATCATTATTTATTGTGATAACTTTATGACCCAGCTCCCAAAATAAATTTGGCGCAATAGTGTATGTAGCTCCATTAGCACAATCTAAAACAATTGTTAGTTTTTTTGTGGAAGATTTTTTATTAAGAGTACTTTTTAAAAATTCTGAGTATCTACCTGAAGCATCCTCCAGTCTTTTTGCATTTCCAGATACAAATGTGTTATTTAAGACTTTAGAATATTTTTTATTATCTAAAACTATTTTTTCAACTTTTTGTTCTATTGATGAACTTAACTTTGCTCCAGTACTATCAAAAAATTTAAGTCCATTATATTCATATGTATTATGAGAAGCCGTAATCATTACGCCAATATCAGCTCTCAACGTTTTAATCATCAAAGGTACAGCAGGTGTTGGAAGTGGTCCTACTAAAACAACATCCATGCCCATTGATATAAATCCTGCTGTAACAAGTGGCTCGTATAAATAACCAGATAATCTTGTATCTTTACAGATAACAACTCTTTTATCTTTTTTATTTTTACCTAATATGTATGCAACAGATTTAGAAATTTTTAAGCAAGTTTCTGCAGTTAAAGGTTCAGTGTTAACTAGACACCTTATTCCATCAGTGCCAAATATTTTAGACATTCATGTCTTTTATTCAAAAAAATAAATATTGTGAAGTCTTTTAAAGTTTAGTTTGCTGGAGCAGTAGCTGAGCCACCGGTTTTGGGAACTGACGGTGAGGTTTTTTGAGGTGTTGTTAAATCGTTGTCAAAATCATCTCTCGAAGGTTTAATTCCTTTAATTAGATCTTTAATTTCATCACCTGAAAGGGTTTCGTACTCCAAAAGTCCTTTAGCTACGATATGGAGTTCTTCAATATTATCTTGTAAAATTTTTCTACAATTGTTTTCAGCTTCTTCAGCCAGAAATCTTACTTCTTCATCTATTAATTTTGCGGTTGAGTCTGATAAATTTTTAGATTGAGCAACAGAATGTCCCAAGAAAACTTCCTCACTATCATTGTTATATCTTAACCTTCCAAGTTTCTCACTCATCCCCCACTCTGTAATCATTTTTTTAGCTAAATTTGTTACCATTTGAATGTCACTTGCAGCGCCGTTAGTAATCTTATCTTTTCCAAAAATCATTTCTTCTGCAATTCTTCCACCTGTTGCAATTAATAAATGTGCTTTCATCTGATCTTTTCTCATAGATAGTTGATCTTTCTCTGGAAGTCTCATTACCATTCCTAAAGCCCTTCCTCTTGGAATTATAGTTGCCTTATGTATTGGATCTGATGCTGGTGAGTGTAAAGTTGCAACAGCATGTCCAGCTTCGTGATATGCCGTAAGTTTTTTTTCATCTTCAGACATTACCATTGATCTTTTTTCAGCACCCATCATTACTTTATCTTTAGCATTCTCAAAATCTTCTAATGTAACCATTCTTTTATTTTTTCTTGCAGCAAGCAAAGCAGCCTCATTTACTAAGTTTGCTAGGTCAGCGCCAGAGAAGCCAGGAGTACCTCTTGCAATAATCTTTGAATCAAACTTTGGTGAAACTTTAATTTTTTTAATATGAACCTTTAAGATTTTATCTCTCCCCATTACATCAGGATTTGAAACCGATATTTGCCTATCAAACCTTCCTGGCCTTAGCAAAGCCGGATCTAAAACATCTGGTCTATTAGTTGCTGCAATAATAATTACTCCAGCATTTGCTTCGAAACCATCCATCTCAACTAAAAGTTGATTCAATGTTTGTTCTCTCTCATCATTGCCACCACCAAGCCCAGCGCCTCTATGACGGCCAACGGCATCAATCTCATCAATAAATACAATACATGGAGCATTTTTTTTACCTTGGTCAAACATGTCTCTAACTCTACTAGCTCCAACACCAACGAACATTTCTACAAAATCAGAACCTGATATAGAAAAAAATGGAACGTTTGCCTCACCAGCGATTGCTCTCGCAAGAAGTGTTTTACCTGTTCCTGGAGGTCCAACTAATAAAGCACCTCTTGGAATCTTACCTCCAAGTCTAGAAAATTTTTGCGGATCTTTTAAAAATTCAACAACCTCTTCTAATTCTTGTTTGGCTTCATCTATACCTGCTACATCATCAAATGTAACTTTCCCAACTGCTTCGTTTAATAATTTTGCTTTAGATTTACCAAAGCCCATTGCCTTACCGCCGCCACCCTGCATTTGACGCATAAAAAATATCCAGACTCCAATTAATAGAAGCATAGGAAACCATGATAACAATACACTTAGTAAAGGGTGCATCGATCTTTCAGATGGTTCTGCAGTTATTTTAACACCTCTTTCATTTAGTTTATCTACTAAATTTGGGTAATTTGGAGCATATGTATTAAATGCTCTTCCGTCATTTAAAAAACCTGTAACATTATTGCCACTTATATTTACTTCAGATACATTACCGCTTTCTGTTGCTGCCATAAAATCAGAAAATGAAATTTTTGAACTATTTTTATTAGTTGAAGTTCCCTGAAATAGATTGAACAATACAATTAGAAGCAATCCTATAATTATCCATAGAATTATATTTTTGCTCATATTTTTCATTATACATAATAAATAGGAATTAATTGAAAAAACACAATAGTTTATTGAATAATTAGTTAGGTTTTTTTAAAAAAACCAATGAATTATCTCGTTTTTTAATGATCATTCCACCCAAATTAAATTGTTCAAATTTCATTTTTTTAACTTCATTGATAAATATATCTATCTTCTTGGATCTTAGGAAAGTATCTTTTTTATTGAAATATTGAAATATGCATTTTACAATTTTTACAGACAATATTTTGTTAAGTTTCATATAATTTTTATAATTAATTTTAATATAGCTATTACTAATTTCAGTTGTATTTTTAATTAATATTTCATAGATCATTGTTTTGTAATGGCTTGAATATTTTTTAATAATATTGAATTCATTTTCTATTTCTTTGATATTTTTTTTTAATGTTTTACCTAAAAAATCTCTAATTGATGGACGAGTATAATTCAAATTTGTATTTGAAGGGTCTATTACGAAAGGAATTTTATAATGAGAATTATATTCAAGTATTTCTTTTTTTGTATAGTTGAGAAACGGACGAACAATATTTATTTTATTATTTAGTGAGAATAATTGCATCGAATTCAATCCTTCAAAATCACTGCCTGATACTTTCCTTGTTAAAAAAGTTTCTAAATTATCATCTTTGTGATGAGCTAAAAATAAATGAAGTATATTATTCGATCTACAATAATTTGTTAGTAATTTATATCTATTTATTCTTGCTTCATTCATACTTTTTTTATTAATTTGAGAATTATGAACTGAAAATATTTTAGATTTAATTTTTTTTTTTTTTAAGATATTTTGAGTGGAAGTAGCTTCCTCTAAAGAATTTTTTCTTAAATTATGATTAACAATTAGCGCAATTAAATTTCCATTAATCAATTTGCACCAATCGTTAAGTAAAAATACAAGCCCCATACTATCAGGCCCACCTGAAACTGCCACAGCTATGGTAGGGTTATTCTCAATAATAAGATTTTTATTTAATAATACAAAAAACTTTTTTTTATTAAGCTTCATTCACTTACTTCTAAGCATGAATAATTTTTGATTTGTTTTTTTGCATTTTTTATTAACTTATTTTTTGGATAGTCTAAAATAAGCTTTTCTAGGGTTTTGCAAGACTCATTAATTTTATTAACTTCAAAAAGAGACTGTGATAATTTAAATAACATATCAGGTGCTTTTATGCTTTCAGGAAATTTTTGATAACCATCAGCAAATATTAATGTTGCATCCATATAATTTTTTTCAAGCATATATAATTCACCTAACCAATAATGAGCAGATCCGGATAATTGATTTTTAGGATTTTTTTCAATAAATTCTAAAAATGAATTTTTAGCATCAGCCCAGTTTTTATTTCTTATATTATCAAATGCTAATTGAAATTGATCTTCAGGTGATAATTCAACTTCTTTAGTAATATCCTGTTCGTTTTGATCATTACTATCAGAATTTTCAGAGACAGTATTTTCAGATGAAATCTTTAAAGAGCCTAAAGAATTTTCATTATTGTCCATATTTTCTTCTGTAATAGTTGAAGTATTTTTTTGAATATTAATATTTTTTAATTCCAATATGTTATTTTCTATTGAAAAAATATTATCTTGAAAATTATTTAATTTTAAACTTAAATCTTCTAATTGGAAAAAAATTTCCTCAAGATTAGCAGTGAGATTTTTTACATCTTTTTCTAGATCATAAATTCTAATATCAATTGCTGAGAGATTAGTTACTAAGTCACTATTATTGTTAGAACTTGATTTAGTATTATTATTAAAAACTGTTTGTGATAAATCAGAAACTTCCCTTTGTAATCTTTCTAGTTGTTGTTGGATAGTAAGTAAATTTTCATTAGAATTTACTGAATAAGAAAAAAGACAAAATAAAATTAGAAAAAGATATTTAATCATTTAATTATTTTATATTTAAATCTAGATAAAATTAAGGCGCTATATAAAATAGCGCCCATGTATTAAGGAAATAGGTATTAATTTACAATAGTTACTGATCTTCTGTTTTGAGCCCATGCGCCATCATTTGAACCAACAACGGCAGGTCTCTCTTTTCCATAACTAATTGTAGAAACTCTATCTGGATTAATTCCCAAACCTATTAGGTAATTTTTTACTGACTGTGCTCTTTTTTCTCCAAGAGCCAAGTTGTATTCTCTTGTACCTCTTTCATCACAATGTCCTTCAATAGTTACAGAAACATTGCTGTTTTGTTTTAGCCATGCTACTTGATCTTGAAGTAACTCTAATGCATCAGAGTCTAAGTCTGAACTATCATATCCAAAAAATACTCTGTCCCCAACATTAACAATTAAGTCCTCTTGAGAACCTGCAACTATTCCACTTCCGGCAGTTTCGGTAATCGTACCATCAGATACTGAACTATCAGAACTTGTAGAGCCTGATCCACTCGCATCAGCATCGTCTTTTGGTTTAGTTGCACACGCTGCAACGAATAATACTAATATTGCTGAAATAAAAAACTTATAAAACATATAAAACTCGCTCCCTTAATACTTTGCTAGCTATATTTAATTAATGGTAAATTCTTAACATTTTTTTAAATATTTCATATATTTTTTTCAAATTATAACGAATTAATGCATTAAAGGAGACCATGCTGGATCAGATCCGCCCAGTGGAGTGATTACTTTTCTCTCATTATATCCAGTTAAATCAATAGAATAAAGGCTAGATTCACCTCCAGAACCATCCTCAGCAGTTCTTTCTTCTTTAAAATACATCAAAAATCTGCCATTAGGAGCCCATGTTGGTCCTTCAACATGAAATGATTTTGCTATCATTCTCTCATTTGATCCATCATTTTCCATTACACCTATATAAAATTGACCTCCCTCTTGTTTAGTAAATGCGATCATATCTCCACGCGGTGACCAAACAGGGGTATAATAACTACCAGCTTCACGACTAATTCTTTTAGCATTCTTTCCATCATTATCAGTTACATACAAATGCCTTCTTCCACTTCTATCAGAGTTAAATACTATTTTTTTTCCATCTGGAGAAAAACTTGCTGAGACGTCAATTGCAGAATTGTTTGTTATTCTTTTTGAAATTCTTGTTTTTAAATCAAGAACATATATTTCCGAATTACCTATATCTGGATCAGTAAATGACATTACAATTTTATTACCATCGGGAGAAAAGCGAGGTGCAAAAGTCATTCCAGGAAATTCTCCTACTATTTCTTGTTTTCCAGTTTCAATATCAAATATATAAACTCTTGGACTATTACGATTTACATATGACATATAAGTAATTTTCTGGGAATTAGGAGAAAACCTTGGTGTTAATACTAGGTATGAACCATCGGTAAGAAATCTGTGATTTGCCTGATCTTGATCCATAATTGCTAATCTCTTTTGTTTGTTTTCCTTTGGACCTGTTTCAGCAACGTAGACAATTCTTGTATCAAAGTATCCACCTTCACCGGTTATATTTTTAAAAACCGAGTCTGAAATTATATGTGCTACCCTTCTCCAATTTTTTTCACTTGTCTCATATTTTTTTCCAACTAACTGTTTTTGTTGAAAAACATCGTATAATCTAAACTCAACTGAAATTTTTCCATTAGAACCAGTAATTTTTCCAGCAACTAAATGTTGAGCTTTAATCACCTTCCAATCTTCAAAACGAGGTTGTTTTGATAAAGATTTGTTACTTTGGATAAATGCTTTATCATCTAAAGGTATAAAAAGACCTGATCTTTCAAGATTGTCAGAGATAACGTTTGAGATATTTTTTCCAACTTTTTCCAAATTTGTATTTTCCGAAAATAAATCTGTTACTGCAATTGGTGTAGGTTTAACTGTGCCTTGTGTAAGAGTAACTTCTAAAGATATGGCTTTTAATGAAAGAAAACAAACAATTGAGTAAAGGAGGTATTTTGTCATTAATTGCCTTTCATAATATCATGATCAAATCTAATTGTAAGATTTTTCCATAAATCATATTTTTCTTTTGGGAGTTTAAGTGGTGTACACTCTGGGTTAAGAAGTGTCCTCTTTGCGCTGTCAGTAATAGGTCCATAAAAAGGATTACTTTTAGATAAATTTGTGTCAATAATACGAATTGAATTTGATAAAACTTCCATATTTCTTGATAAAGTTGCAGAAATTTTAATTATAGTATTATCTGGAATTACAGCTCCAGCAGGGGCTACCCAACAAGATGACAACTGTTGAATCAAAAGATCTATTTCAGATATTGATAAAGTTGAATTTTCATTCATTTCATCTAAGCTAGACTGTTTGTTATCATTCACTTTTTCTAATTCCTCGCTTTGAACATTGTTTGTTTTTTCATTTCTTAAATCTCGCAAACTAGAAGCTAACATTTGATTAAAATCCTGCTCGGGCTTTTGTTTTGGAGCGGTTACGTCATTTTTTTTAACTGATTTTATTTCTTCTTTTACTTTAGGTTCTATCTGAATATCAGTATTTGTTTTAGGTTCAATTTTTTTTGGCTTAGGTTTAAGTTTGGGTTTTATCTTATCTGTTTTAATAGTTTCTACTTTAGTTTTTATTTCAATATTTTCCTTTTCTTGAACTTCAATTAATTTTTTTTCATTAATTGTAATATTAGATTTTTCTTTAATTTTAATTGTAGGTTCGTTTTCCATATTAACACTATTTACTTTTTGCTTTAATTCAACTTTTTGAATTTCTGTGTTTTCAGATGCATTAAATTTTTTTTGTTTAGTTGCAGTATTTTTATTTTCTTCACTTTTGTTATTATTTTTTTCAATATTTGTTGTTTCTGAAACATTTAAAATTTCAATAGGAATAACATTTGGTACAAAAATATCTTTAGGTCCAAAAAAATTTGGAATACCCACTGCAAATAACAAAATTATTAAATGGAGAAATACTGAAAAAAAAATTCCAGAGTTTTGTGGATTTAAATTATCTACATATTCTAAAAACTTTAGAGAATTATAATTAATTCTTTCCATTAATTATTTTAAGTTTTGAGTAATTAAAGCAACTTTGACATATCCAGCAGAATTTATAATAGACATTATTTCCATTATTCTCCCGTACGCTACAACTCTATCCCCCCTTATATAAATTCTAGCCTCAGTATTTTGTTCTGTAATTGCATTTATTCTTGGTATTAAATTTTCAACTTCAACAAGGGACTCGCCTATATAAACATCACCCTCCAAATTAACAGTTATTTCAATAGGATCCTTTTGATCAGTAAGGGCTGAGGCTTTTACTTTAGGAAGATCCACTGGAATTCCCACTGTTAAAAGTGGAGCTGTAACCATAAATACGATAAGAAGTACAAGCATCACATCAACAAATGGGGTAACATTTATCTCACTCATTTGTGAATACCTCCTTCGTCTGATCTTTGCTGAATTATGAATATTTACCAATTTATTTTTTCTCTAATTGTCTAAAAAATATAGTTGTAAATTCATCCATAAACGTTTCTAAAGATATAAAATATTTAGAAATATCACTAGAAATTTTATTGTATGCAACAACTGCTGGAATTGCTACGAACAAACCTAAGGCAGTAGCGAATAATGCTTCAGCAATACCAGGAGCAACTACAGCTAAATTTGTATTTTGAGCAATAGCAATTGATTTAAAACTATTCATTATACCCCATACCGTACCAAATAAACCAATAAACGGAGCAGTAGATCCAGCAGTAGCTAAAAAAGTTAGATTTTTTTCTACATTTTCACTTTCTTTATTAAAAATTACAGACATAGATCTTTGCATTCTATCTTTTAGTGAGTTTAAATCTAGCGATTGATCTGATTGAGATTTACTTTTTTTCCATTCTAATATTGCAGCACAAAAAATTTTGGATTTGGGATCAGTTTTATTAAAATTTAATGTCTCATATAAATCTTCAAATGAATTTCCTGACCAAAATATTTCCTCGAATTCTTTTTCAAGTTTTTTTAATTGTCTTATTCTGAGTATTTTAGCAACTATAACATTCCAAGAATAAATTGAAGCGATAATGAGGATAATTATTACTGATTTTACAACTATGTCTGCCTGCATAAACAACCCAAACATTGAAAAATCAGGCGCTTCAGCTACAATATTTATATTATTTATATCTTCCATTTTTATTTTTTAATTTTTTCTAAATCACTACTGTGAACCATAACCCAAAATCCAGGTCTGTTTTTTTCGCATAATGCAATTACTGGTGTTTTACCCTCTTCTTTTGCTAATTTAGCAGTATCATCCCATAAAGATATTGCAGTATGTTTTGCTCTTAACTTACATTCAATAAATAAATTATCATGAATAACATCAGCCCTTGTAACCTTTCCATTACCTCCACTTAAAGGTGTCCTCGTGCCATTGAAATAGGTAGCTACATCTCTTTCTCTTTTTTTCCATGCTTTATCTGGCATTATATTCCTTTCATTAAGATGTTAAGGATGACATTACGGCTTCGTCAACTTCAAAATTTGAAGAAACACCTTGTACATCATCGTTATCCTCAAGTATTTCAAGTAATCTAAATAATTTATCTGCACTTTCCTTATCTATATTTATAGAATTTTTACTTTTCCAAATTAAGTTTGCGTAATTTGTTTGACCAAAAGTATTGATTATTTTATCATTTAATTGATGCAGTTTATTTTGATCGCAATATATTAAATATTCATCATCATTGACATCATAATCTTCTGTTTCATTTTCAACAAGAAATTCAAATAAATCATCTTCCTTTGTGTAATTCTTATCAAGTGAAATATTACCTAGTCTCTCAAAACCAAAACTTACACTTCCTGTCTCACCAAGATTTCCTCCATACTTGCTAAATGTTGAACGTATTTCTGCAGCAGTACGATTTTTATTATTTGTTAAAGCTTCGACTATAATAGCTACTCCATCGGGTCCATATCCCTCATATCTTACTTCTTCATAATTAGTATCCGGGTCATTGCCTTGTCCTTTTTTAATTGCTCTTTCAATATTATCTTTAGGCATATTTAAACCTTTAGCAGAAGCAACTGCTGATCTTAGTCTTATGTTACTTTCAGGGTCATCACCACCTACTTTAACAGCTACAGAAATTTCTCTACCAAGACGTGAAAATTCTTTTGCTCGCTTTTTATCCTGAGCACCTTTTCGGTGCATAATATTTTTAAATTTAGAATGGCCAGCCATATATGATATCTTCTAATTATTTATAAGTAATGTGCTCGATGTTAGTAAAGTTTTATAATTACTCTAAAAATGTGTCTAATATATGCAAATTAAGTTTCCTTTATTGAAACTATACTTTTCGCTAGCCCGGTTACATCATCTGTTTCAATTAGGGCTCCACAAATGGAAATTTCACCTTTTGCAGGTATGAATCCACCTTCTGTTCTATAACCCTTTATAAAACCGTGTATGGGATTTTCAATATCAAAGCCAATAACTGAATTATAATCACCAGTCATACCAACATCAGTTTGGTAGGCTGTGCCTTTAGATAATATTTTATTATCTGATGTAGGAATGTGTGTATGAGTTCCTAATACCGCTGAAACTGAACCATCTACAAAATGACCAAACGCATTTTTTTCTGATGTTGCTTCACCATGCATATCTATTAATATAGCATCACATGTGGATCCTAGTTTTTCAGAAAGTAAAAAGTTTTTAATGGAATAAAATGGATCATCAAGAAACATGCCCATAAATAACCTCAACATTACCTGTATAACTAATAATTTTTTTCCATTTACCAATTCTAATGTATAAAAACCTTTTCCAGGCACACCTGTTGGATAATTTATTGCTCTAATAATTTGTGGGCATTCTTCAATAAATGCTAACATCTCTCTTTTATCCCAAGCATGATTTCCTAAAGTGAGAACATTTATTCCTGATGAAAGAAAATCCTGAGCATCTTTTTTTGAAAGCCCATGTCCACCAGTTGCATTTTCTGCATTTGCTACAATAACATCAGGATTATATTTGTTTTTTAACATACCAATACTGTTCTTGACTTTTTCACGTGCAGATTTACCAACAATATCACCTATAAAAAGAATCTTCATACAAAAGAGTAAATTTTTTTTTCAGTAATAACATAATCAAGTTTAATATCAAATTTATCTTTTGGAACCTCAGTTACTTTTTGACCATCAAATGCGTATCCAACTGATATAAATTTTCTTTTATTATTTTTTAAAAAACTAAATGTTCTATCATAATAACCTCCACCATAGCCTAGCCTAAATCCAAAATTATCAAATGCGAGACATGGAACAAAGATAAGTTCTGGAATTACTATTTCACTATTATTTGGTGGTTCTTTTATTTTCATGAAACCTTCAATTAAATCATCATTATTAATAAAATTTCTAAATACTAAATGATAATCTTTTTTTAAAATAGTTGGCAAACATAATATTTTATTTTTTTTTAAAATATAATTATTTAATTCAGAAGTACTAATTTCAGTATTTATTGAAATAAAACTTGATACTATATTTGTAGTTTCAAAATTTATTTTTTTAAATAACTCTTCAAATAAATACTCATCAAATACTTTATTAATGTTTGAAAATAATTTTTTTCTAATTACAATTTGTTTTTTTCTAAATTCTTTCTTTTTATCTAATAAATTATCATTCATAAGATTTTTTTATTAAGCTTATTATAATGTCTATTTGACTTTGTATTTTAACTAATTCTTGATTAATTAATTCATTTTCTTCTTCTAGTAATTTATTTTGTTCACGTAATTGATATAATTTATCATTAAGATTAATATTTTGGCTATTTGAGTCAGTAAATTTTTTTTCTAAATTAATATTTATTTGTTTATTTTTATTTAAATCTAATACTTCAGCTTGTAATTTTATTGCTAAAAAAGAAAGTATTTTACTGTCACTAATTTTACCATTAAGATTATCGTAATTTCCTAATTCAGAGTTTATAGCATTAATTGCTTCAATTAATTTTTCTTTTTGATTAGCCTCATAGTTGACACTTATTTCTTTATTTAAAATTAATGCTTTATAAACAGGCATTATTTTTGATCGATCAACTCTTCTAGATTATCTATGTATTTATTCATATTTTGTTTAATATCTTTGATTTCACTTTCCAAATTTCCTATTTTGTTTTTTTTAGCTTTATGTAAATTAACAAAATCTTCCATTAATATTTGTAATTCTTTGATTTTTTCTTTTAGTTCCTTAATTTTAGCTAAGCTTTCCATATATATTTTATAATTTGAAATTTTATAATTGTCACTGTAATGAAGCAATTAATATTAAAATAATTGAATATAAAAATAATAGAAGGTTATATAATTGGACAATAATCAAAATAACGCAAATTTAAGAGATCTCTCAAATTGTATTCGTTTCTTATCCATGGATGCTGTGCAAAAAGCAAAATCTGGTCATCCAGGTATGCCAATGGGTATGTCAGATATTGCTACAATACTCTTCAAATCTCACTTAAAATTTGACCCAAAAAACCCAGATTGGATTGATAGAGACAGATTTATTGTATCCAATGGTCATGGCTCTATGCTTCTTTACTCATGTTTATATTTGCTAGGATATAGTAGTATAACAATTGAAAATATAAAAAATTTTAGACAACTTAATCATCCAACAGCAGGACATCCTGAGTTTGGAACTTTACCTGGAATAGAAACTACAACTGGACCACTATCTCAAGGATTGTCGAATGCGGTAGGATTAGCTATTGCAGAAAAAAAATTATCAGCAAAATTTAGCAGTGAAGTAATTGATCACTTCACATACGTATTTGCAGGAGATGGCTGCTTGATGGAGGGTCTTAGCCATGAAGCATGTAGTCTTGCAGGTCATTTAAAATTGAATAAATTGATAATGTTTTTTGATGATAATTCTATTTCAATTGATGGCTCAACGAATCTTTCAACTTCAGATGATATTAAAAAAAGATTCGAATCATATAATTGGAATTACCTTAAAATTGATGGACACAATTTTGAAGAAATTGATAATGCAATAATTGAAGCAAAAAAAAGTTTATTACCTACTATTATAGCATGTAAAACAATAATAGGTTATGGCTCACCAAATAAATCTGGCAAAGCGTCCTCTCATGGATCTCCACTGGGTGAAGATGAAATAGAACTTATTAGAAAAGAATTAAAATGGGAAAACAAAGCTTTTGAAATTCCTAATAATTTATTACAAATATGGAGAGATTTTCATATTAGAAATATTAAAACAAGAGATGATTGGAATAAAAAAAATATAGAATTTTTTAAGAGTGATGATTTTAATAATTATTTTTCAAATAATGAAAATAAAAATCTAAAAAATGATATAATCAAATTTAAGAATGAGCATTTTGTAGAAAAAACTGTTTGTGCTACAAGAAAAGCAAGTGAGTTATCATTAAATTTAATATCAAGTCATTTACCAAATTTAATAGGTGGTTCTGCTGATCTAACAGGTTCTAATAACACTAAAGCAAAAGAAATGAGAATTATAAATTCTGAAGATTTTACAGGTAATTATATTCATTATGGAATCAGAGAACATGCTATGGCAGGTATAATGAATGGTATAGCATTACATGGCGGTCTAAAACCATATGGAGGAACATTTTTAGTATTTTCTGATTATTGTAGACCTTCAATAAGATTATCAGCACTTATGAATATTCCTGTTATATTTGTAATGACTCATGATTCTATTGGATTAGGCGAGGATGGACCAACACATCAACCTGTTGAACATTTGGCTGCTTTGAGAGCTATTCCAAATCTAATTGTTATTAGACCATCTGATGTAATTGAGACAATTGAAGCATGGCAAACAGCAATAAATAATACAGGACCAACTGTATTAGTATTAACAAGACAAAATCTTCCAATTAATCAAACAGTTAATAGAAATGAAAATTTAGTTAAAAAAGGGGCTTATGTATTATTAGATTACGAAAATTATGATGCTACAATACTATCCTCTGGATCAGAAGTAGAAATTGCGTGTTCTGCGTCAAAAAAACTGAAAAAAAATGATAATATATGTGCGCGAGTAATTAGTATTCCCTCATTTGAATTATTTGAAAAAAATGACTTAAATTATAAAAAAGAAATTATAGGTAATAAGCCTGTTTTTGGTATTGAGGCTGGTATAATTAATGGATGGGAAAAATATTTAAATACTGAAAACTTTATTGGCATGACAACATTTGGTGAAAGTGGACCATATAAGGAACTTTATAATCATTTTAATATAACTGACGAAAACTTAATTGAAAAAATTAGTAAAACTTTATAATTAATTGAGGTTAATAATATGAAAATAGCAATAAATGGTTTTGGAAGAATTGGAAAATTAGTTTTTAGAGCCTTTTTAGAGAAAAAAATTAAAGATGTTCAAGTAGTTGCAATTAACGAATTAGGCGGATTAGAATCAAGCATACATTTATTAAAATATGACAGTATTCACGGTATTATACCGTTTAACATTAATAAAACAAAAAAAGGAATTAAGGTTGGATCTCACAATATTAATTTTTATTCTGAAAAAGATCCAAATAATCTTCCTTGGAAATCTCTAAATGTTGATATAGTTTTAGAATGTAGTGGTATTTTTACTTCTAAAGAAAAAGCTATTGGGCATATAAATGCTGGGGCCAAAAAAGTTATAATTTCAGCACCAGGTACAAACGTTGATAAAACCATTGTTCAAGGTGTTAATAATCATGAATTAAATTCTAAACACAATATAATTTCGAATGGTTCATGTACAACAAATTGCCTAGCCCCTTTAGCTATGGTTCTAGATAAAGAGTTGGGTATAGATTCTGGCTTTATGACTACAATCCATAGTTATACAGGAGACCAAAGAACTGTTGATCAAACTCATAAAGATTTAAGAAGAGCAAGAGCTGCTGCAGAATCCATGATACCTACTTCTACAGGAGCTGCAAAAGCAATAAGTTTGGTACTTCCTAAACTTAAAGGTAAATTAGACGGAACAGCTATAAGAGTACCGACACCAAATGTATCTCTCATAGATTTTACATTCACTAGTAAGAAAAAAACTAATCCAAATAAAATTAATTCATTAATTTTGAAAGCCTCTAAAACTAAAGCTTTGAAAAATATTTTGACCATTAATGATATGCCATTAGTTTCAATAGATTTTAATCATAACCCAAGTAGCTCGATATTTGACTCAACACAAACACAAGTAGTTAAAGATAAATTTTGTAGGATATTGTCTTGGTATGATAATGAATGGGGATTTTCAAATAGAATGATTGAAACTATGTTAAATTTGAAAAAATTTATTTAGTGAAAATTAGAAAATGTTTTTCAGTAAATTCATATTCACAGATTGAAAAATTATTAGAATCTAAAATAACTAAGAAAATTTTAATAATTTACATAAAGAGCAACTTAATTAAAGGTTTTGGAATTGATTGGTTAAGGGTATTAATAAATCTAATTAAAAAAAACTATAAACAATTCAAAATAAAATTCTATGTTGATAGCGGCACTGATTATGGTTTATCTATATTAATAATTAGAGAAAATATTGATTATTTAAAACTTAGATCAAACAAAATTATTTTAAGTAAAATAAATCAAATGGCAAAAAAAAATAAAGTTGTATTAAATCCTAATTTTAATGTAGTAGATCTCTCAAAAATTAAAAATTTTAGAAAATTAAAAATATGAAAATAGATGGAAATGAAATTAAAGTAGGGAATATTCTTGAAATTGATAATAAACTTTGGAGAGTCTTAAAAACTCAGCACACACAGCCCGGTAAAGGTGGGGCATATATTCAGGCTGAATTAAAAGAAATTAAAGAAGGTACAAAAATGAATAGTAGATTTAGGTCTTCAGAGTCCGTAGAAAGGGCTATACTTGATGAAAAGCAATTTCAATATCTGTACAAAGATGATCTTAATTATATTTTCATGGATCAACAAACTTATGAGCAAATTGAATTAGGTTCAGATTTAATTCAAAATAATCAATCAAAATTTCTTATTGAAAATGAAAATATAACGTTACAATTTTATAATGAAAAAGCTGTTGGTCTTGAACTGCCAGATAGCATAATTTTAAAAGTAATTGAAACAGAGGGAGTAGTTAAAGGACAAACAGCAGCTTCTTCTTATAAACCAGCTGTATTAGAAAGAGGAATAAAAACATCAGTTCCTCAGTTTATTTCAGTTAATGATAGTGTTGTAATTAGTACATTTGATAGCAGCTATATTGAAAAAGCAAAAAGTTAATGCAGCCTGCAATAATTAATATTTTTGAAAAAGCTGCAAGAAAAGCAGGTAAAATTTTAACGAGAGACTTCGGTGAAATAGAAAACTTACAAATACATTCAAAAAGTATTGGTGACTTTGTTACAAATGCAGATTTAAAGGTTGAAAAAAATTTGTTAGAAACTCTTAAATATTATTATCCAGATTATACTTATATTTCTGAAGAAGCTGGTGAAATAAAAGGTGATGAAAATATAATTATAATTGATCCTATTGATGGTACTTCAAATTTTATTCATGGTATACCACATGTTAGTATTGTAATTGCTAAAATATCTAACGATGAAATAACTGAAGGTATAATATATAACCCTATATTGAACGAATTTTTTTGGTCATCTAAAGGAAAAGGTGCTTGGTGTAATAATAAAAGACTGAGAGTTTCTAACAGATCAATATTATCTGATTGTCTTATTGGAACAGGATTACCTTTTGGTAAGAGAACTTATAATAATTACCTTGCAGAAATTGATCAAATTTTAAAATCAACAGCTGGAATTAGAAGATTAGGTTCTGCTGCATTGGATCTAGCATATGTTGCCGCTGGTAAACTCGATGGTTTTTGGGAAAAAGATATAAATTTATGGGATATTTCCTCAGGAGTGTTAATGGTTAAAGAAGCTGGGGGGAAAACATCTAGAGTGAATGGAGAAAACTGGTCAATAGAATCAAGAGAAATATTAGCTTCAAACAATAAAATTCATGAAGATTTAGAAAAAAAACTCTCTTTACTTTAAACAGTAATTAAATATAAGCAAAAAAATGAAAAAAAAAATACATCCAAATTACCATGAAATTAATGTTGTGATGACAGATGGATCAACCTTCAAAACTCGTTCTACATGGGGTAAGGAGTCTGATACATTAAAGTTAGATATTGATTCAAAATCTCATCCTGCTTGGACTGGTGGGAAATCCAGTTTAAATGAAACCGAAGGTCAAGTTGCAAGATTTCAGAAACGTTTTAAAGGCCTAAAAATAAAATAATTATTTCTTAAAAAATTCTTCAGCATCTTTTTTCACGCTAACTTTTTTTTGCACTTCAAATTTAACCCTTTCTATTTCTTTATTAAGTTCTTTTAAATATTTGCTTAGATCTTCAATACTAAATTCATCCAAATTTAGAATTTTAATAGTTTTATTTTTTTCATCAATTTCAAAAAAATCAGTCATATAAAGTATTATTTTATATCTATATTAAATTTTTGTATTATAAGGGGAAAAATATGAAATATCCACTAATGCCAAAGGCTACAGCAATATGGCTAGTAGAAAATACTGCTCTTACTTTTAATCAAATTGCTGAATTTTGTGGTTTACATGAACTAGAAGTTCAAGGCATTGCTGATGGTGACGTCGCTGTAGGTATGAGAGGTTATGATCCAATAGATAATAATCAATTGACTAAAGTAGAAATCGAAAGATGTGAAAAAGATGAAAATGCATCTTTAACACTTATAAAATCTACGATTATTGAAGACTTACCTCCTAGAAAGAAAGACACGAAGTACACTCCTCTTTCTTTAAGACAGGAAAAGCCATATGCTATTTTGTGGTTAATTAAAAGATATCCAACGGAGTTGACCAGCTCACAAATAGCTAAGCTAACTGGTTCTACAAAAAACACGGTTGATGCTATTAGAAATGGAACTTACAGGGAAGCAGTTCTAGAAACTAAAAGTCCAATGGATGTTGGTTTGTGTTCATATAAAGATCTAGAAAGAACATTAAATCGCACAAGAACAAAAAAAGTAGATCAAGACAGCTAATCAGTTTTTACAACGTAATTTAGATAGTAGATCATCAACATCATCCAAAATAATATCATTGAAATAATGAAAACCTGAAAATTATATATTTTTATAACTCCAATGGATTCGCCAATATAATAGGTTAAAGGCCCTAAAATTCCACTTAAAATAATTCCTAAAATTTTATAACTTTTGAAAAACGAAAGAATTTCATCAAAAAGAGTACTAAAACTTAACCACAAAACAATCATCCATAATGGCAAAGTGCCAAGTTTAGTAATAGTTTCAAAGTCATATATTTGAAAATAAACCAACAATGTATCAAAAATATATCCTGGAACTGAAATCAAGAGTGATATCTTAATAAATTTTTGTTTATTATGATTAAAATAAAAATAACTTAATAGGAAAATAATTCCAACCCAGAAGCCCATCATAGGATAAGAAAATTTTGTTTCACCGAATACACAGGCTAACCAAGTTATTTGATAGCCAGTTAAGACTAAAAATACTTTTAGTTTTTGCATTTCTATTTTTGAATTAAAAAATGAGAAACATCAGTAGAACTATTTGAAAAACCTGTTTCACAATAAGAGAAATAAAATTCCCACATTCTTTTAAATTTAATATCAAAACCAAACTTTGATAAATCATTCCAAGATTTTTGAAATTGTTTGTTCCACATTTTTAGTGTTTTTGCATAAGAACCACCGAAGCTTAAATTTTCAATACATTTTAGCCCAACGTGTTTTGCAGAATATTCAAATTGTTTTTTAGTTGGAAGCATTCCACCTGGAAAAATATATTGTTGAATAAAATCTGGTCTGTTTTGATAATCTTTAGACTTTTTTTCATCAATTGTAATGACTTGTAGTGCAGCCATACCACCATCGTTAAGAGAATTGTGAATTGTATCAAAGTAATTATGCCAGTATTTTTTTCCAACTGCTTCAAACATTTCAATTGAAACAATATTAGAATATTTTTTTTTGATATCTCTATAATCTGAAAATATAACTGATACTTTTTCAGACAAACCTTCATTTTGAATTTTTTCAGAGGCATATTCGTATTGTTCCTTAGAAATAGTTATTGCATCAACTGAGCAATTGTAATTTTTCGCAACAAATGCTGAAAAACCGCCCCATCCGCATCCAATTTCTAAAGTTTTAGAATTTGAGTCTAAAGATAAAGTTTCAGCAATTTTTCTATATTTGTTAAATTGTGCATCTGATAAATTTGTATTCTTATGATCAAATAGAGCTGAAGAATAGGTCATGGTCTTATCTAACCACTTTTCGTAAAAATTATTTCCTAAATCATAATGATATTTAATGTTTTTTTTACTTTGTGATTTTGAATTGTTATTAAAAAAATGTTTTAATTTGGCAAAGGTTGCAAAAAAAAGATTAGTATTTATACTTTGTAAAAAATAACTCTCATTTTTGTGAGAAAGTAGTAATAAATTAGTTAAATCTGTGCTTGAAAAGTAACCATTCATATAAGCTTCTGCAAAACCTACAGAACCTTTTTTAAAAATTAAATTTAGAAAATTATAATTATAAATTTTGATACTTGCAGATATATCCTGCTCTTTTCCAACAAAAACTCTCTCCTCACCAGTAGGAAATTGAACTATTAATTTTCCGTATCGAATTTTAGATAAAAAGTTTACTAATAATTTTTCAAAAGTTTTATCTAAATTTGTTTTAAAAAAATTCATTTAAAAATTACCTTCAAAACTAACTGTATCATTTGGTTTCTTTTTTCGTGCGTAATATTTACCACCTTTATAAATTATTTTTAAAGACTCATAAAGAATTCCTGCCATTACCTTAAAACCTAAAAGTGGATTAAAATATAAAAATTTAAGCATATTTGTTGAGTTAAAATCTATAAATTTACCATGCTGAGAAGCTGTTAGAACTTTTTTATTATTTTTATCATAAAGATCAATATTAATATTTATTTTATCTTTTTTCATTCGATTAAAAAATTTATAATTTGCCTCCATTTCTATGAATGGAGATACATAAAACTGTTTAGCACATTCATGAGATAATTTAAAATCTTCAAAATTTACATTTCCTTTAAAAATATAGGTGTGTTGTTCATTAGTCGTATTTTTGACTTCATAGAAAATAGATATTAACTTTTTATCATCATAACAATAGATAATTGATAAAGGATCAAATACATATCCAAATATTCTTGGAAAACATAATATCATTATATTAAGATGTTTATATTTAATATTAAATTTAGAGAGGGAATCTTTAACGAATGTCTTTATTGACCTTTTGTCTCTATATCCATGATCATTTTCATATATAGAAAAAAGATTGAAAGAGTTTAATGAAAAAAGTTTATAGTTTTTACTTAATTGATCAAGATTATCCAAATTAATAAAAAGACTTGGTACCTCATATTTCAATGTGTGTTTAAATGGAATAAATCTTTTATGTATAATACTAGATAATAATATTTGAGAAATCATTCAAAATTAATTTGCAATCTATTATAAAAATTTTTCTCTCTCTTCCAAGGTAAATCGCAATGTAATAATTTACAAATATAAGAAGATGATTGAATACCGTCTTCATGAAAACCATATCCGAGGTAAGCTCCACAGAAAAAAGTATTATTCTTTCCTTGAATTTCCATAACATTTTTTTGAGCTAAAATAGTATCTGTAGTATATATTGGATGATCAAATGTTGTTTCATTAATTATATTTTTAGGCTTTTTATAAGGATTAACGGTTACAAAATAATTTTGTTTAGATGGTAATTTTTGCAAGAGATTCATCCAATAAGTTAAAGTAAATTTAGAAGATGATGATTTATTTAAAAAATTCCAACTTGACCAAGCTATTTTTGATTTAGGCATTAAAGATTGATCGTAGTGGAGTATTGCTGAATTAGTTGAATATTTAAACTGTGAAAATATTTTTACTTCTTCTTGTGTCGGTTTTTCCAAAATATCCAATACTTGATTACCATGAATTGCGAATATTACTTTATGAAATTCTAATATATTATTTTTATCATCTTCTATTTTAATTTTATTATTTTCTCTAAGAATTTTTTTAATTTTGAAGTTTGTTTCATACTCAAAAACATTTTTATTAATAATTTTTTTTATATATTCGTTACTTCCACCTTCTACGTATTTCCATTGAGGTCTTTTTTTTAAATTAAATAAAGCATGATTTTTAAAAAAATTTATGAATGTTATGAGAGGAAAATTTTTTACATCACTTATATTGCTGGACCATATAGATGATATCATAGGTAAAATATGATAATTTATTAGATAAGTTGAAAAATTATTAGTTTTTAAAAAATCATTTAACGTTTTAGTTTGTTCTAAATCACTAACATTCAAGCTGTTACACAATAAATAAAGTTTTCTTATTTCAAATAACATTTTATAAAACCTTAATGAAAATAGATTTCTAAAATTACAAAAAAGAGAAAAGATATTTTTACCACTATATTCAATTAGAGGGTCTTGATTTGAGACAGCAAAAGACATATCTGAATTTTTGTATTTCACATCAATTAATTTAAAAAAATTAGTTAAATCTGGATAATTGTTTTCATTGAATACAATAAATCCTGTATCGACTGGAATTGTCTTTGTTAATTCTTCAACATAAATAGTTCTTGTATGTCCTCCCAATCTATTATTTTTTTCAAATAAACAAACATCATATTTAGAAGACAATAGGTATGCTGCACTTATTCCTGAAATGCCGGAACCAATAATTGCTATTTTTTCTCTCACATCAACTAATAGTTTTAAATGCTGCTAATGCTCTATTTCTTGTTTCTTTTAAATCTACCATTGGAAATGGATATGAAGTACCAATCTCAAAATTATATTTTTTTTGATCGTCCTTTGACATTTCCCAGGGATTATGGATATATTTTTTTGGAATATTAATCAACTCAGGAACAAATTCTTTTACATAATCACCTTCTGGATCAAATTTTTGACCCTGCAATATTGGGTTAAAAATTCTAAAATATGGACTTGCATCAGCACCACAACCAGAAATCCATTGCCAACCTGCAGAATTCGAACCAACGTCTGCGTCAACTAAAGTATCAAAAAACCACTCTTCTCCATTTTTCCAATGTAACAATAAATTTTTTGTTAAAAATGAGCCTACAATCATTCTTACCCTATTATGCATCCAGCCTGTTTTATATAGCTGTCTCATTCCAGCATCAACAATTGGAATACCAGTTTTACCGTTATGCCATAATGATAAATTTTTAGCATTTTTTATCCATGGAAATTTATTAAATTTAGTTTGTATAGGTTTTTGGGTCATATCTGGATAATGAAACAAAAGATTATAAGAAAAATCTCTCCAACCAAGTTCAGCTAGAAATTTTTTTTTATTTTCAGAATTAATTTTTTTTTCATTATTAACTGTATCATATACTTCCAAAACAGATATTTCTCCAAAATGAAGATAAGGTGATAATTTTGAAGTTAAATTTTTATCGGGTCTATCTCTTCCAATAGAATAGTTATTTGCTTTTTCTGAAATATAATTTTTTAATTGTAATTTTGCATTACTTTCACCAGGTATCCAATATTTTTCAATTTTTTTTATCCATTTATCTTTTTTGTTTGTTAGATTTAAATCATGTATAGTTATTTCATTTTTAAATTTTGAATTAGCGTAGTTTATTTTTATTTTTTTAAATTTATAATCTTTTTGCTTTAGTACTTCATCACAGTATCGCCAGTAAGGAGTAAATACTTTAAAAAAAGTTCCACTTTTATTTTTAATATTCCAAGGTTCGTTTAAAAGATATCCATTGTGCGAGTCGCATTCTTTTTTAAATGAAGTAACTAAAGATTTAATTTTAGTATCTCTTTTAATTGAATATGGATCATATAATCTATTCCAAGATAAACATTTAACATTTGAGTTTTTTAAAATTGAACATATAATTTTTTCCGGATCGCCAGAAAAAATATTCAGTTTGCCATTATGCTTTTTGATTGAATGAGATAAACTAATTAAAGATTCTTCTAACCACCATTTGGATGTTGATCCAATTCTTTGATTTGAATCAAAAATATAAATTGGAATTATTTGATCTACTTTATTTGATAGTGATAATATAGATGGATTTTTTTTTAATCGTAAATCTTGCCTAAACCAATGAATACCATAAGTGATTGTCATTAATTTAAATTATGTTAATTTAGAATAAATTAAAGAGGTAAATCTATTATTTACTATGAGGAGGCATTTTTTTTTCTACAAACCAAACGTGTTTTTTTAACACAGGATCATATTTTTTCATTCTAAGCTTTTCAGCAACTTTCAATCCTTTTGTTGGTTTTCTTATAATATACTTGGTTCCTGTTTTTGGATTTTCTTCAGGAACTAATTGTTTAAGAGCGAATGAAGTTTTTTTTGCCATGAGGTGTCTATACAGAATAATTATATGAAATAAAGTATTATTTATTCATAATCAGAAATTGACTGCTTAATAAAACGGTTAAAATTTCCTCTTTTTTTATCAAGTTTAATTTGTCTGTTTCTTTCAACTAAGTTTTTTTTCTTTTCATCAGAAGTTTTATCAAAACAATTATGACAAGATACACCTGGGTTATAATATTTAGAATAAGTATCTTTATTGCTAATCGGTAATCGACAAGCATGACAAAGTTTATATGTTCCATCTTTCAATTCATTTTTCAAAGACACTCTTCCATCAAATACAAAACATTCACCATTCCACATTGAATTTTTTTTTGGAGTTTTTTCTAAATACTTTAGTATGCCTCCGTCTAACTGAGCAACATTTTTAAAACCTTTCATCATCATATAGGATGAAGCTTTTTCACACCTAATACCACCAGTGCAAAACATAGCAATTTTTTTATCTTTAGATTTATTTAATTTTTTTTGAACAAAAGATTTGAAATCAGTGAAACTTTTGGTTTGTGGATTAATTGCCCCTTCAAAAGATCCTATTTTAACCTCAAATTCATTTCTTACATCAATCACAATAGTCTCTTTGTTTTTTATTAGTTTGTTCCACTCACTATATTTAATTTTTTCCCCAGATATTTTTGTAGGATCAGAAAATTTAGTTCTTAATGTCACTATTTCATTTTTATTTCTAATTTTAAGTTTTTGAAATGGCATATACTTGTATTTTGATCGTTTAAGATTAAGCTTCTCAAAGCTAAAATTTTCAAGAAATGGAATGAATGAATTTATATTTTTCTCCAAACCAGCTATTGTTCCATTTATGCCTTCATCAGCAATCAATATCGTTCCTTTTATTTTATTAAATTTACAAAAATCTTTAAGTTTAGTAATGATATCTTTTTTATCTTTAATTATTTTGAATTGATAAAAAGTAATTATAGTAAAGTATTTGTTGTTCATTTATTTAATTAATATAAAAAATATTTTAAAAATTATGTCTAAAGAAACCATTAATATTGTTAGAAATTTTCTCAACACATATTCCATTGAAACTACACCAAATGTTTATGAAAAATATGGCAACTTTTCTGAATTTCTGAGCAAAAAACATAATATTTATATAACATATTTGCCAGATGAAAAATCTCACAATGTGGTCAAGACAGCTAAAAAACTAAAATTGGAAGGTTATGATGTTATTCCACATTTGCCAGCTAGGACTGTTTTAAATAATAAAGATCTAGAAAAATATATAGGTGATCTAGCCCTTGATTCAGGATGTTCTAAAATATTAATTATTGGTGGAGGAGGCAATCAAGCTGGTGAAATTTCTTCTTCAATGGATGTGCTCAAAACTGATTTACTATCAAAGTATAAATTTAAAAATGTTGGTGTAGCTGGGCATCCTGAGGGAAGTCCAGATATTTCTAATCAAGATTTAGATTTGGCAATTAAACAAAAAAATGAATTTGCAAAAAATGTTGATTTTGAAATGTACCTTGCTACTCAATTTTTTTTTGAAGCTAAATCTCTTATTGATTGGGAAAAGCATTTAAATCAACTTGGAAATACTCTGCCAATACACGCTGGTATACCAGGACCAGCATCAATCAAAACTTTAATTAATTATGCTCGGTCATGTGGTATTGGAAATTCTTTAAGATTTGTTACTAAACAAGCTTTCAATTTAACTAAGCTTGCAACATTAAATACGCCAGACAAATTAATGTACGATTTGGCAGATTATATAAATACAAATAAAAAGACAAAGCTTAATAAAATACATTTTTATGCCTTTGGTGGTATGAAAAAAACTTCAGAATGGTTAAATAATTTAGAAAACTCAAATTTCACCTATAGTAGAAAAAATCAATTTGATATTCTTTAAAATTGTAAAAATTCTTCACATTTTTTTATTTCAAATAATGAAACATAAGTTGTTTCAGTTGACACATGATCTATAAGAACATTAACTAATTATTAAGGAGTTATATGTCAGATATTGAAATAGCAAGAAAAGCTAAGATGCACCCTATAAGTGAAATTCTTGAAAAGATAGGAGTACCAGATACGCCAGAAGCTTTCAGCCCAATGGGTAGACATATAGCAAAATTAAATTTGGAATACATTGATAAATTAAAAAATAAAACAGATGGTAAATTGGTCTTAGTTACAGCTATAACTCCAACTCCAGCAGGTGAAGGTAAGACAACTACATCTGTTGGACTAAGTGACGGTTTAAATAAAATAGGTAAAAAATCGATAGTTTGCCTAAGAGAGCCTAGCTTGGGTCCATCGTTTGGAATGAAAGGTGGTGCAGCAGGAGGTGGGTATGCACAAGTAGTTCCTATGGAACAAATAAATTTACACTTTACCGGTGATTTTCATGCGATTACTTCAGCGCATAATCTATTATCAGCATTAATTGATAACCACATATATTGGGGCAATAAATTAAATATAGATATAAGAAGAGTTGTTTGGAAAAGAGTAATGGATATGAATGATAGATCGCTAAGGTCTATAGTTGTTGATTTAGGTGGGGTTGCTAATGGTTATCCAAGACAAGATGGATTTGATATTACAGTAGCATCTGAAATTATGGCTATATTCTGCCTTGCAAAAAATCTTCAAGATCTTGAAGAAAGAATTGGTAACATAACTATTGCATACACGAGAGATAAAAAATCAATTTATGCAAAAGATCTTAATGCCCAAGGACCAATGACAGTTTTACTTAAAGATGCAATTAGACCAAATATAACTCAAACTCTTGAAAATAATCCAGCAATTATTCATGGAGGGCCTTTTGCTAACATTGCACATGGATGTAATTCTGTAATAGCAACAAAAGCAAGTTTAAAATTAAGTGATTACGTAGTTACTGAAGCTGGTTTTGGTGCTGACCTTGGTGCTGAAAAATTTTTAGATATAAAATGTAGAAAATCAAATTTAAGACCTGATTGTGTTGTGTTAGTTGCTACTATAAGAGCTTTAAAAATGCATGGTAATGTTTCAAAAGAAGATTTAAAAAATGAAAATGTAACGGCATTAAAAAATGGGCTGGTAAATTTAGAAAGGCACATAAATAATGTACGTAAATTTGGATTACCAGTTACAGTTGCAATTAATCATTTTATTACTGACTCACAAAAGGAAGTCGATGCAGTTCTTGATTTCTGCAAAACACAAGGTGTAAAAGCTTCGATGTGTACTCACTGGTCAGATGGTGGAAAGGGTACTACTGAACTTGCGCAAAATGTTGTAGAAATTTGTGAAGAAAATAAAAATACTTTCAAATTTTTATATGAAGATGATTTACCTTTATTCAAAAAAATAGAAAAAATAGGTTTAGAAATATATAATGCAAGTGAAGTTGTTGCTGATACAAAAGTCCGACAACAACTTAAAGATTTTGAGTCCGAGGGTTATGGCAAACTTCCTGTTTGTATTGCAAAAACACAATATAGCTTTTCAACTGATCCAAATTTAAAAGGAGCACCAACTGGGCATGTCCTTCCCGTAAGAGAAGTAAGATTATCTTCAGGTGCAGAATTTATCGTAGTTATATGCGGAGATATAATGACAATGCCAGGCTTACCAAGTGTTCCTGCGGCAAATTCGATTAAACTAAATACAAAAGGAGAAATTGAAGGTCTTTTTTAAAACTGCTATATATAAATTAAATGGCGCACAAAAATAGATATTCATTCTTTTCAATTGCTAAAAATGCACTTACGCATCACGAAAATTGGCAAAAAACATGGAAAAGTCCTGAGCCAAAAAAAAATTATGATGCAATAATAGTTGGTGGAGGAGGACATGGTCTAACAACTGCTTACTACTTAGCAAAAAATCATGGAATTAAAAATATAGCAGTTATTGAAAAGGGTTGGATCGGTGGAGGAAATACCGGGAGAAATACTACCATAATAAGATCAAATTATTTATGGGATCAAAGTGCAGCATTATATGAACATGCATTAAAACTTTGGGAGGGAATGTCTCAAGAGTTAAACTATAATGTTATGTTTTCACAAAGAGGTGTATTGAATGTAGCACATAATCTTCATGATGTCAGAGAACTTAAAAGACGTTGGCATGCTAATAGACTAAATGATATAGATTGTGAATGGCTTGACACAAAAAAGGTAAAAGAGTTTTGTCCTATTATAAATACTTCACCTAATATTAGGTACCCCGTGCTTGGAGCAACACTTCAGCGAAGAGCAGGAACTGCAAGACATGATGCTGTTGCCTGGGGATATGCTAGAGGTGCTGATGAAATGGGTGTTGATATTATTCAAAATTGCGAAGTAACAGGTATTAATATTAAAAATGGAAATATAACTGGTTTAGAAACAACAAAAGGTACAATTAATTCTAGTAAGGTTGGTGTTGCAGCTGCTGGACATACTAGTGTAATTGCGAATATGGCAGGAATAAAATTACCGCTTGAAAGTAAGCCTCTTCAAGCTCTAGTTTCTGAGCCTGTAAAACCTATAATTGATACTGTGGTAATGTCTAATACTATACACGCATATGTATCGCAATCTGATAAAGGCGAATTAGTAATTGGAGCAGGTACAGATGGATATACCTCTTATACACAACGTGGAGGTTTTAATATCGTTGAAGATACACTAATGGCTATTGTTGAATTATTTCCTATTTTTTCAAGAATGAAAATGCTTCGTCATTGGGGTGGAATTGTAGATATATGTCCTGATGCAAGTCCGATTATAAGTAAAACTCATATTAACGGTTTATATTTTAATTGTGGTTGGGGTACAGGAGGCTTTAAAGCTACACCAGGTTCTGGATGGGTATTTGCTCATACAATAGCAAATGATAATGCTCATGAATTAAATGCTCCTTTTAATATTAACAGATTTTCAAGTGGTGAATTAGTTGATGAACATGGCGCTGCTGCCGTAGCTCACTAATACATGTTTCTTATTAATTGTCCTTATTGCGGTGAAAGGGATCAAGCAGAATTCTCATGTGGAGGTGAAGCTCATATAGCTAGACCTAAAAACCCTCCTGATTTAACCGATGATCAATGGGCAGAATATTTATTTCTTAGAAAAAATGATAAAGGTCTCCACTATGAAAGATGGAATCATATCTTTGGATGTAGACAATGGTTTAACTTAGCCAGAAACACTGCAACTGATGAAATTCTAGCAGTTTATAAAATGGGAGACCAGCCACCTGAATTAAATGCAAACGTTCCTATTACTCCATCAGGAGAACCAAGTATAGGTTCTGGAAATATATCAACTTCAAAAAAAAAGTAATTAATATTTTATGAATCGTTCACAAAATAATCAAAATATCGAAAATAATAAAATTATAAATTTTTATTTTGATGGAAAAAAATATAGAGGATACGAAGGGGATACATTAGCATCAGCTCTATTAGCTAATAATATCCACTTAGTAGGCAGAAGTTTCAAATATCATCGTCCAAGAGGAATTATTAGTGCTGGAAGTGAAGAGTCAAACGGAATAGTTCAATTAGAAACTAAAGAGTATACTGAACCAAATAGACGTGTAACTGAAATTCAACTCTATGATGGTTTAAAGGCTTTCTCTCAAAATAATTGGCCTTCAGTAAATTTTGATTTTGGTGCTGTAAATGATCTATTGTCACCATTCTTTCCGGCTGGTTTTTACTATAAAACATTTATGTGGCCTCCAAAATTTTGGAAAACATATGAATTTTTTATAAGACAAGCTGCAGGATTAGGAAAATCTCCTAAAAAAGATGATCCACACAAATACGAACACTTTCATTATCATTGTGATTTGTTAGTTGTTGGAAGTGGGGTCAGCGGTCTTTATACTGCTGAAATTGCAGCTAAAAATAATTTAAAAGTATTATTAATTGAACAAGAAAATGAATTTGGTGGAGAAATTTTATCTAGCTCTTCAGATAATATAAAAATAAACAATATCCCAATTAATGATTGGAAAAATAATATTGTAAATAATTTGAAAAGTTATTCAAATGTAAAAATCATTTCAAATACAACATGCTTTGCTTATTTTCATTATAATTTGTTACTTGCTATTCAAGATTTGGAGCCGGAAAAAGGTCTAACTAAAACACATAACATTAGACAAAGAATTTGGAAAATTAGATCTAAAAAAGTTGTATTAGCAACTGGAGCTATTGAAAGACCTATAATATTTAATAATAACGATAGACCTGGTATTATGCTAGCTAACAGTGCACGCAAATATTTAAATAAATATGGGGTAGCTGTTGGTAAAAATTTATTATTCTTTACGAACAATGATAGTGCTTATGAAACTGCAATAAACTACTTACAAAAAGGGGCAAATGTACAAGCTATTGTTGACATTAGAAATGAAACCAATGGTCATTTTCCTAAAAAAGCTAGAGAACTTGGTATAACTATTTTAAATGGATATGAAATTAGTAATACATTCGGAAGATTACGAGTTAAAGAAGTTCAATTAAAAAAATTATCTATTAATAATTTAGATGAAAATAAATCATCTATTACCATAAAATGCGATACTATTTGTGTTTCAGGCGGTTGGACTCCAACAGTTCATTTATTTACGCAATCAAAAGGAAGATTAAAATATAGAGAATTTGATGGAAGTTTTGTTCCTGAAGAATCATTCCAAAAAACATTGTGTTTAGGAAGTTGTAACGGGGATTATGATCTACATAAAATTTTAGACTCACTTCCTTCAAAGGTAACTAATTTTTTAAATCTTAAAGAAAATAAACTGTCAGAAGTAATAGATTATAAAACGAGTGAAATTTTAAATGGTAATCATCAAAATATATGGATTACTTCAAAGAAAAAGATTTCTAAAACAAAAATGTTTGTTGATTTTCAAAATGACGTTACTGCCAAAGATATTAAATTAGCATTAAAAGAAGGATTTCAATCAATTGAACATGTAAAACGTTACACAACTACAGGAATGGCAACAGATCAAGGTAAGACAAGTAATGTAAATGCTCTTGGTATTATATCTGAGCTATCAAATACAAATATTTCTGAACTTGGAACAACAACATTTCGTTTGCCTTATACACCAGTTACTTTTGGAGCACTTGCAGGAAGGCATGTAAAAGAATTTTTTGATCTAGAAAGAACCACCCCTATGCATGAATGGCATATAGAAAATAGAGCTCTATTTGAAGATGTAGGACAATGGAAACGTGCATGGTACTATCCAAAAGATAAAGAAAACTTCTCTTCAGCATTAAATAGAGAAGTTAAAGCAACTAGAGACAGTCTTGGTATTTTAGATGCGTCAACTTTAGGAAAAATAGATATTCAAGGAAGAGATGTAAGTGAATTTTTAAACAGAATTTATACAAATGCTTGGTCAAAATTAGAAATAGGTAAATGTAGATATGGAGTTATGTTAGGTGATGATGGTATGGTTATTGATGATGGTGTTACTACTAGACTTGGTGAGTATCATTATCTTATGTCAACAACAACTGGAAACGCTGCTTCAGTAATGTCTAAACTTGAAGATTGGTTACAAACTGAATGGCCTGAGCTTGAAGTGTACTTAACATCTGTGACTGAGCAATACGGTACAATAAGCTTAAATGGTCCTAATTCAAGAAAATTAATGGAAAAATTAAATTCAGAATATGATTTTTCAAAAGATAATTTTCCTCACATGAGTTTTAAAAATATTAATTTATGTGGTGTTGATTGCAGGGTTATGAGGATTAGTTTTACTGGAGAGTTATGTTATGAAATAAATGTACCATCTGGATATGCTAAATATTTATGGGATATTTGTATTGATAAAGGAAATGAATTTAATATTACTCCTTATGGTACTGAGGCTATGCATGTTTTACGTGCTGAAAAAGGTTTCATTATCGTAGGTCAGGAAACTGATGGATCAGTTACACCAATAGATTTAGATATGGACTGGATTGTTAGTAAGAAAAAATATGATTTTGTTGGAAAAAGAGCCCTAAATAGAAGTGATACGATAAAGAAAGATAGAAAACAATTAGTTGGGTTAAAAACCAAGGATCCAAAAAAAGTTTTAGAAGAGGGAGCGCAATTAGTTGAAACAATTACAACACTTCCAATGAAAATGGTTGGTCATGTTACATCAAGCTATTATTCACCTAATTTAAATAGCTCATTTGCTCTTGCATTAATAAAAGGTGGATTAGAAAAAAAAGGTGAAAAACTTTTTGCACCTATGGAAAATGAAACAATTGAAGTGGAAATTACAGATCCTGTATTTATTGATCCAGAGAACAAGAGAATTAATCAATGAATTTAAATCCATCTCCTGTACTTAAAATTAGTAATGAAAATTTAAATGGTATCTCAATTCAAGAGAGAAATCTTTTAGGAAAAATTAATCTTAGAGGAAAGAGTGGTGATAAAGAATTCATGAAAAATGTAGGATCAGTTTTAGATCTTGTATTACCCATTGAACCTAACGTAAGAGTATCAAACAATAATATTAGCATAATTTGGTTAAGTCCTAACGAATGGTTGATAGAAACTCCGAAAGCTGAGACTAAAAAAGTTTTAACACTTTTGAAATCAACTCTAAATCCACAAAAAACTGCTATTACAGATGTATCATATAACAGAACTGTATTAAGATTAGAAGGTGATCATGTTTTTACTCTACTATCTAAATATCTAGTTATAAACTTAGAAGAGGTATTAAAAACAAATTATAACGTTGCCCAAACAATTTTTATTAAAATACCTATACTTCTTATTAGAAATAATAGTAACAACGAAACTATATCAATAGATATACATTTAAATAGATCTCATGCAAAATATGTTTATGAGTTATTAATAGATGGTTGCAAGATACTTAATATTTAGTACTTTTTTTATTTTAGTATTTTGTCTTAATCAAGCATATGGAAAAACTATATATGGAAAAGCAAAAATTATTGATGGTGACACTATTCATATTGATAATAATAAAATTAGATTACATGCAATAGATGCTCCAGAAACAAAACAAAGATGCACAAAAGACGGTAAAAAATGGAGTTGTGGTTTGGAATCTACTAGATTTTTGAGAGAACTAATAGGAAATAATCGAATTAAATGTGATACAAATGGAGAAGATAGGTACAACAGATACATTGGAGTATGTTATATAAATAATATAGATATAAACAGTGAAATGGTTGTTCACGGCTGGGCAATAGCCTATAAATATTATTCCCTAGATTATATCAAAGAAGAAGAAATTGCTAAATCAAAAAAAGTTGGTATTTGGATTGGGGAATTTGAAGAACCTTATTTATTTAGGAAAAAAAATAAATAATTATCCATGATGTTGTTGATCTTTTAAATAAATTAATTTCTCAATTTCTACTTCTTTCTCTTTTAATAATTCATCTAATTGATTTAATTTTTTATTATTTTCTATATCTTTCATCTTCAGTAATTTAATCTCATTTTTTAATATGGAGTTTTCAATCTTGATTTCTTGAAATTGGTCTGAAGAAATTGAATTTTGTATTTCTGTATTTAATTTATCTATATCGATCTTATATTTTTTAACTTCTTTGTTTAAATTATCAATTTTTTTATTTAAATTTTCAATTTCATTTAAATTCACAGATGAAAGTTCAGATGTATTATTTTCTAAATCAGAATAATTTCCAAGAGTATTTTCATAATCAATTTTAAGGATATTCAATTTTTCATTTAATTTTTTTATTTCATCTTTAAGTTTTGAAATCTGATTGTCTCTAAATTTTATTCTTTGTTCTTTTTGAAATATTTCTAGTTTTAATTCTTCTAATTCTGAAGCTAAGCTTGTTATTTCTTCATTTTTAGTTGGTAAAATCTCGTTTGGTAAATCTTCTGGCTCATTTGTTAAATCTAAAGAAGGAAGGTAAAAAAACATTAAAATAATTAAAATACCTATAATAATGAATATAATTCTGTTTCTCCTCCTTCTTCTTGCTTGTGCGCCAACAAATCCAACCATAAAAAATCTCTATAAACAGCAATTAAAAAAAATAAATATTTAATTATTATTAATTTGTGGATCCAAAGAATATGTAACTGACCTTAAATATTTGGTAATTTCTTTAATATCGCCAATTTTAGCAACGTTTTCATATGATATTAAAGAACCAAAATACATATATATATTGTCTCCAATTTTTCTTTTTAACTCATACATACATAAAGAATATCTAAAAGTAAGACCTAATTTGTTTGCAATGTGATACCACTGGCTGTTCTGACCATCAAAATAAATTGGCAATACCGGGCTTTTTGTTTTTAAAATTAATTTGGATACCCATTGTTTCCACTCTCCATCATCTGCCTTAATATTTTTTCCTAATTTTTTTTTGGTAGCAATTCTTCCCGATGGAAAAAGTACAATAACACCTTCATTTCGCAAGACTGTCTCTGCTTCTTTTCTTGTATTTATATTGGTGAATAAAGCCTCTTTACTCTCATTAAAATCAATGGGTAATATTTTATCTTTTACCGCATCAGCTTGTCTTAATACCTTATGAGTTACCATTTTATAATCCTGTCTTACTTTTGATATAACGGAGCATATAGATACCCCATCAGCAACACCAAATGCATGATTAGCTATAACAATTAATTTTCCTTTTTTAGGTATATAACTACCTTCTTGAAAATTAGTAATAATTGTAAGTTTAAGTTTTGTTATTGCGTCATCCCAAAAATATTCTGGAGGTCTGTTTTCTGATAAATATTGATCATATAATTTTTTTAGCTTTAATTTTCCAGTAAGTAATTCTGTTATCATTATGAATAATTGTCCAATTCTATTCACCTCTGCAGTTGCAAAAGTAAAAGCTATATTATTTTTTTTCACAGTTTTTTCTTAATTTAATAAATTTAGAAATTAGATAAAATTATTGTTTATTAAAGTCTATATGAAATTAAGTAATTAATTTACATATTTGCATAATTAGGACCTCCACTACCCTCTGGTACAACCCAAGTAATATTTTGCGATGGTTCTTTTATGTCGCATGTTTTACAATGAATACAATTTTGAGCATTTATAATAAATTTTGGTACCTCAGGATCTGTTTTATCTACTTCATAAACTCCAGCTGGACAATATCTCTGTGAAGGTTCATCATATTCATTTAAAGTATAGCTAATAGGAAGATCTTTATCTTTAAGTTGTAAATGAACAGGCTGGTCAGCTTCATGATTGGTACCTGTTAAATATACAGAACTAGTTTTATCAAAAGTAAACACTCCATCATATTTTGGATAATTAATCTGTTTAGAATTTTTTGCAGATTGTAATGATTCATGATCTGCGTGTTTATGTTTTAAAGTAAATGGCAGTCTTCCCCTAAATATAATCTGATCTATCCCTGTAAAAATTATTGCAGCTATTAAACCCCAATTAAAACTTGGTTTAACATTTCTTGCAGTAAATAATTCATTATAAAGCCACGATTTTTTAAATTTTTCTTCATATGATGATAGAGGAATTGATTTATTTAAATAATCGATGATTGTCTCTGCAGCTAAAATTCCACTCTTCATTGCCGTATGTGATCCTTTTATCTTTGGCATATTTAATGTTCCTGCATCACATCCTACCAATAGAGCTCCTGGCATATACATTTTTGGTAAACTTTGAATACCTCCCTCAATTAAAGCTCTTGCACCATAAGCAATTCGTTTACCATTATTAAGAATTTTCTTTATTGATGGATGAGTTTTGAATTTTTGAAATTCATCATAAGGAGATAAGTAAGGATTTTTATAGTCAAGTCCTATTACATATCCTAAAAAAATTTGCCTACTATCAGCATGATAACAAAAACTTCCACCGTAAGTTGAATTATCCAATGGCCATCCTGCTGTATGCATTACAAGACCTTCTTCATGTTGACTTTCTTCAACTTCCCAAATTTCTTTAAAACCTATTCCATATTGCTGTGGGGATTTTCCTTTTGATAAATTATATTTTTTAATTAACTCTTTTCCCAAATGTCCTCTACATCCTTCGGCAAATACTGTTACTTTGGCCATAATATTAATACCAGGTTCAAAACTTTCTTTTTTGTTTCCTTCTTTATCAACACCCATATCTCCTGTTTGAATACCGATGACTTGATCATCATCTGAGAATAGAATTTTGGATGCTGCAAATCCTGGAAATATTTCTACTCCCAAATTTTCAGCCTCAGTAGCAAGCCACCTACATAAGTTAGCTAAACTAATGATGTAATTATTATGATTTTTCTGAACAGATGGTAAAAGCCAAGTAGGCCAACTTAATGAGCTTTTTTTAGATAAAAAAAGAAATTTTTCTTTTTTAACTTTTGTTTTTATAGGGGCATTTTTTATTTTCCAATCAGGTATTAATTCATCTAGGGCTTTAGTTTCAAATACATTTCCACTTAATATATGAGCACCAACTTCCGATCCTTTCTCTAAAATACAAACGTTTGTTTCAGAATTTAATTGCTTAATTTTGATTGCAGTTGCTAAACCCGATGGTCCCGCGCCAACAATAACTACATCATATTCCATTGACTCACGATTTACTTCCATTTTGTGTATTTTTATAAATTAATTTATTGTTGAATTGTATTTAATTTATCTAGTTCAGAAGATAATTGAGGCAATACCTCAAATAAATCTGCTTTTAGCCCATAATCTGCAACATTAAAAATTGGCGCTTCTTCATCTTTATTTATTGCAACTATAACCTTACTTTCTTTCATACCTGCTAAGTGTTGTATTGCTCCTGAAATACCAATTGCAATATATAAATCAGGGACAACAACCTTACCTGTTTGCCCAACTTGATAATCATTTGATACATATCCAGCGTCTACAGCTGCTCTTGAAGCACCGACTGCTGCATTTAGTTTGTCTGCAATTTCATTTATAAGTTTAAAATTTTCAGCACTTTGTAACCCTCTCCCTCCAGAAATTACTATTCTAGCTGTACTCAATTCCGGTCTCTCTGATTGAGATTCTTCTCTATCAACAAATTCAACATTTATATTTTCATCATTAAATGTAATGTTTTCAACAATCTCTTTTCCACCGCTTGTTTCAACAGGGTCAAATGAAGTTGGTCTTATTGTAACAATTTTAGTTTTATCATTTGATTTTACTGTAGCTATTGCATTACCTGCATAAATTGGCCTCATAAAAGTATCTTCACTGATTATTTTTATAACATCACTTACTTGCGCAATATCCAACTTAACAGCAATTCTTGGAAAAATATTTTTTCCAAATGTTGTTGCAGGGGCTATTATATGCGAATAGTTATCAGCTAATGATATTACTAACGGCTCAATATTTTCAGCAATGTGATTTTTAAGTTTTTCATTATCCGCAAAAAATACTTTTGAAACTTTTTCACATTTAGAAACCTTATTTGCTAATTCTTCACATTGATAACCTGTTACTAGTACATGTATTTCTTGATCAATTTGTGAAGCTGCTGAAATAGTGTTTAAAGTTGATGACTTTATATCTATATTATTATGTTCAGCTAAAACTAATACACTCATATTACTTTTGCCTCATTTTTTAATTTTTGAACAAGTTCATGTACATCATTTACCATAATTCCTTTTTGACGAACTGGAGGTTCTTCTACTTTTAATTGGTCTATTCTAGGATTAATATCAATACCTAAAGATGAAGCTTCTTTTACATCAATTGATTTTTTCTTAGCTTTCATTATATTTGGCAATGATGCATATCTAGGTTCGTTTAAACGAAGATCACATGAAGCAACAAAAGGAATGGAAACTTTTATTCTTTCAAGACCTTCATCTATCTCTCTTGTTACTGTTGCATTTTTATCTTCAATTTCAATTTTTGATGCAAATGTAGCCTGAGGCCAATTTAATAGAGCTGATGTCATTTGACCAGTTTGATTTGAGTCATCATCAATTGCTTGTTTGCCCATTAAAATAATTGAAGGTTTTTCGTCCTCAGCAATTTTTGAAATTATTTTAGATATTGCTAGAGGTTCTAAGTCACTTTCAGTTTTAACATGAATTCCCCTATCTGCTCCCATTGCTAGAGCTGTACGAATAGTTTCTTGGGTCTTTTCATTTCCAATAGAAAGAATAACTATTTCATCTGCCTTTCCTGACTCTTTAATTCTTAGAGCTTCTTCAACTGCATTTTCATCAGGGGGATTCATAGACATTTTTACATTTTCTTTTTCAACACCCGTACCGTCTGCTTTGACTCTAATTTGTACATTATAATCAATAACTCTTTTTACAGTAACCAGTATCTTCATATTATTGTTTCAACTTTTCATTTTTAGGATCATAAGGACTATCCTCTATTACAGTAACTTTGTGTTTTTTATCTAAAATAGCCATCTCTAGTTTTTGTCCAATTTTCGAAAATTCCGGTTCTACCATACCAATAGCTAATGACTTTTTCATCCTAAAACCATAGTTACCTCCTGTCGCACGACCAATAACTTTTCCATTATTATAAATTGGGTTATTACCTAATGCATCAGCATCTTCAACATCGTGAACTTCTAGTGTTACCATTTTATTTTTAAAACCTTTTTGTTGCCATTCTACAAGTGAATCCCTTCCTATAAAATTACCTTTGTTCAGATGTACAAATCGATCTAATCCTGACTCAAATGCTGAATATTCTATAGACATCTCAGTACCTACTAATTTATAAGTTTTTTCTACTCGTAAACTCTCCATAGCTCTTATACCAAAAGGTTTTAAACCATAATCTTTACCAACTTCCATAAGTTTATCAAAAATATGATTTTGATATTCAATTGGATGATGTAATTCCCATCCAAGTTCTCCAACAAAGTTCATTCTCATAGCAATACATGGTGCAAAACCAACATTTATTTTTTTTGATGAAAGCCACGGAAAATTTTCGTTAGATAAATCAGTTTTGGTCACTTTTAGCAAAATATCTCGTGATTTTGGTCCGGCAAGGACAAGCACTCCAATACTATTTGTAATATTTTCATAAGTTACAGAACCATCTTCAGGCATCCATTTGTTTATCCAATCATGATCTAGTCTTTGAAAGGCTCCAGCTGAAACTAAATAAAAAGAATCTTCTTTTTCTTTTGCTACTGTAAATTCACTATGAACACCGCCTGCCGTATTAAGTGCATGACAAAGATTTACTCTACCTATTTTTTTAGGTATTTTATTTGCTAATAAATAATCTAAGAACTCTTCAGCTTTTGGTCCTGATATTCGACATTTAGCAAAAGCAGTCATATCTAAAAGACCTGCATTTTCTTGAACATTTTTGCATTCATTTCCAACGTGTTCAAACCATTTTGATCTTCTAAAAGACCAATCATCTTTTTGTAATTCTTTTGTCGGCGCAAACCAGTTTGCACGCTCCCATCCAAATTTTTGACCAAAAACAGCACCAAGTTTTTTTAATCTATCGTAACAGGGGGCTTGTCTTAAAGGTCTTCCCTCTTCTCTTTCTTCGTCAGGATAATGTATAGTAAATACATTTGCATAAGCTTCTTCATTTTTTTTAATTAAATATGCTTCTGTTGCATAATCGCCATATCTTCTTGGATCTACTCCAAGCATATCAATAGTTGGTTCACCATCCACTATCCATTCAGCAATTTGCCATCCTGCACCCCCTGCTGCAGTAATTCCAAAACTATGTCCCTCATTTAACCAGAAGTTTTTAATACCCCAAGCAGGTCCCACTATAGGACTTCCATCAGGTGTATAACAAATTGCACCATTATAAACTTTCTTTACCCCTACTTCTCCAAAAATTGGCACTCTATGAATTGCTGATTCTATGTGTGGTTCAAGTCGTTCCAAATCTTCTTGAAATAATTCAAACTCTGACTCTTTATCAGGTCCGTCTAAATAACATACAGGAGCTCCTTTTTCATATGGTCCTAAAATTAAACCTCCTCTTTCCTCACGCATATACCATGATCCATCAGAGTCTCTTAAAACTCCCATTTCTGGTAAACCCTGCTCTTTTCTCTTTAATATTTCAGGATGATCGTCTGTTACAATGTATTGATGCTCAACTGGAATAACGGGCACATCAAGACCAACCATTTTGCCAGTTTGTCTTGCAAAATTACCGCTGCAAGAGACAACATGTTCACATTCTATAGATCCTTTATCAGTTTCTACTATCCACAAATCATCTTTAGATTTTTTGATTCCAATTACTGAAGTATTTCTATAAATTTCTGCACCTCTATCCCTTGCTCCTTTTGCAAAAGCTTGAGTTAAATCAGCTGGTTGGATATATCCATCTTCGGGATGTTGAATTGCGCCAATTAAACCCTCAGTATTACAAAGAGGCCAAATTTCTTTTACTTGTTCAGGGGTTAAAAACTTAACATCAACTCCAATCGTCTTTGCAACACCAGAATATTGATAATACTCATCCATTCTATCTTTTGTTGTTGCTAATCTAATATTTGAAACAACACTAAAACCAACTTTTTGACCTGTTTCTTCTTCTAATGTTTTATATAATTTTACAGCATACTTATGTAATTGGCCAACAGAATAACTCATATTGAACAAGGGTAATAATCCTGCTGCATGCCAAGTTGATCCAGAAGTTAATTCTTTTCTCTCAACAAGAACTACATCAGACCAACCTTTTTTTGCCAAGTGATAAAGAGTACTAACTCCTACCGCACCACCACCAATAACAACAACTTTTGACTTTGTTTTCATTTCTATTATTTAATACTGTACTTCCTTAATCATATTAAATAGTGTGGGTCAATCATGAGATACTTTAAACGAATAATTTTAATGTTAATTTTTATTACTTTAACGAGCCTTTCTCTTAAGGCAGAATTAACAATTCAAGAACTAATTTTTGATAATTCACAAGCCTATCATCTCAAAATCATAAGTGCTATTCCAGAAAATGGTATAATTCAGATTGGTGATGACTCTGCCGAAAATACTATAATTGAGTTTATGGATTACTTTTGTGGATACTGTAAAAAAGTTCATGTTGAGTTATTAGAATTAATTGAGAAAAGAGATGATACACGTTTAGTTTTTTTACAACATCCAATATTAAGTGAGTCATCAAAACTATTAGCTAATATGGTTGTCGCCGCAAATATGCAAGATATGGGAATAGATCTCCACAATGCATTATTTGCAGTAGAAGGAAATTTAAATAATTTAAAACTTCAACAAATTATTGAAGATTTAGGGATCAATAGCGCAAAATTAAATATAGATATGTATAAAGAGGAAGTGAATAATATAGTTAAGTTATCTTCATTTATAGCAAATGGTTCAGGAGCGAGAGGTACACCAACATTTTTTATAAATGAAGAATTTGTAGTTGGATATATCTCAATAGATAGAATAAAAGCTTTATTAAAGTAAAAAGGCCTCTTTAGACAAAGAAGCCTTTATTTTATTTTAATCTGATACTACTTCCCTAGTATTAGCATTGTGAGATTCAGTAAATGGAATAGGAACAACTTCAGCATCAACAGGAGTTCCTGGAGTATCTGAATATTGATCAGGAAGATGAACTTTAAATTTTTTACCAAAATTGCCAACAGGAAAACCATTTTTGTTTAACGTTCCATCAAATGGAACATATCCCATTGCAATGTTTCTTCCTTGTTCAGGATGATACCAAGGAGAAGTTATGAAACCACATGGATCGCCCCCATCTTCAGAAACTAACCAAAAATCTGGAGCATACTCCTCAATTGGTTTACCACCCAAACTCAGGCCTACAAGTTGAAGTTTATATGGTTTTTGACCCGATTTTAAATCTGATTTCATTTTTTCTAAAACAGTTTTTCCAACATAATCAGTTTGTTTATTCCATTCTCCTTTTCCTGATAATGAAACCTGATAACCTAAATTGCATTGAAAAGGATTATGTTGGTTATCCATATCTTGACCCCAAGATAATATTCCCGCTTGAATTCTTCTATGATGCGCTGGAGCAATTACCATAAGATTATGTTTTTTTCCTGCTTCTAAAACAGCATTCCACATATCGTCAGCATACTTGGTCGACTCGTAAAGATAAATCTCAAAACCTGCCTCTCCAGAAAAACCAGTTTGGGAAATTATACATTCTCTTCCTCCAACCTTAGCTGCTGCTAAACCATAAAAAGGCATTTCATTTACATTAACTTGATCTCCAATTAAGTCATTCATTAACGCATGAGCTTTGGGTCCTTGAATTTGAACTGGACTCACATCTATTTCATCAATATTTACATTAAATCTATTATCATGGTTAACCCCTTGTAAATAAAGACCTATGTCCGAGTCAGATAAAGAAAACCAAAATTCATCTTTTGAAATCCTTAATAAAATGGGATCATTTAATACACCTCCATATTGATTACATAAAATTACATATCTTCCTCTCATTGGTGATATTTTTGTTGCATCTCTTGTAATTACATAATCTACAAAAGCTTCAGCATCTGGTCCTTTAACTTGTATTTGTCTTTCAACTGCTACGTTCCACATGGTAACATGATTTTTTATTGCTTCATACTCGACCATAGCTCCACCATCTTCTGGTTTTACGTAACCTCTCGGATGATAAACTCTGTTGTAAATAGTTGCTCTCCAACATCCCGCCTCCATTGACAAATGCCAATAAGGTGATTTTCTTACTCTTGTTGAAATTAACATTTGAACTGGTGTTGGACCACTTTGTCGTAAATTGTAGGGAACCTTTCTGTCCGATTGATCCACCGACGTAGAATGTTTAATCATTAAAAACTCCTTAAATAAATATGCCTTTTGTGTATTTAAACTTTAATTGTTACGCAATAGCAAAATACTGTTCATGTATAGAAAATAGTGGACCTTAATTTTACCTAGATTAAGTCTTAGTTTTGACATTTTAGATTGTAAAGAAGCCTTATGAAATATAAAAATCTAATCATCTCTTTCACTTGTTCAATTACCTTACTTGGATGCTCAGCAAGTTACAAACACCTTTCTAATATAGAAGAAAAAGAAGCCACTAATTTCCAAGAATACTTATTAAGTGAATATAAAATAAGAGCTACATTTGAAGCTGAAGAAATGCATGATTGGAATTCGGCTAATTTATATTCTAAAAAAGCTCTTAAAAGTCTAGAAACTGATAAAATATTTCCAGAAAAAATCTCATATTGGAAACTTCCCTTAGATAAAATTAAAGAAATTAGAATAGCTCATGATAATCTGCTATCTATTTACTATGATGCTAAAATTATTGATCCTTATAATCTAGCAAAAGCTATTGCATCTTTAGATTGTTGGTCAGAGCAGCAAGAAGAAAATTGGCAAACTTGGGATATAAATAGATGTAAAGAAGATTATTTAAATTCTATGCATAGTATTTATGAAAAAATATCAATTACTCAAAAAAATACGAACGCTATAAATAATAAAAATCTTAAAGATAAATCAGAAAATGAAATAACGATTGTCACTAAAAATAAAAATAATGAGTTAATGCAGATAATCTATTTTGACTTTGATAAATTTAGTTTATCTTCAGTTAGTGCACACAAAATTAAATTATTTTTAAATAAATACAAAAATGAAATTAACGAATACCTTGTTGTTGGTCATACAGATACAAAAGGCTCAAAAGAATATAATTTATCTTTGTCAATAAAAAGAGCTGAAGTAGTTAAAAATTTATTAATTAAAAATGGAATTAATCATAACAAAGTAAAGATTTTAGGCAAAGGTGAAGAATCTCTTGCTATTATTACTCAAGATGAGACTAAACAACCTGGAAATCGAAGGGTGGAGATAAAAAAGACAAATTAACTTTAGTTTATTTATCTTTTGGTATAATGAGCATTTTTTTATGTACTCAAAAACCACTAAAAAAATAAACATTACTGTTAAGCCTTATTATTTAGAAGATCAATCAGAACCCGAAGATCAACATTTTGTTTGGGCATATAGAGTTACTATAGATAATCAAGGAAATGAAAAAGTTCAATTAGTAAATAGGCATTGGAAAATAATTGATGCAAATGGTACACTTCAAGAAGTGAGTGGAAAAGGAGTTGTAGGTGAACAACCTATATTAAACCCCGGTGAAAAGTTTGAATATACTAGTGGAACGCCTCTCACTACATCTTCAGGATTTATGGAAGGTACATATGAAATGCAAAATGATAATGGTGATAAGTTTGATGTACAAATTCCACAATTTTCTCTAGACAATCCATTCGAGTATAATAAATTAAATTAAAATCATTAAAATTATGAGAGACTTTAGGTCAATATTAAATATCATTGGGTTTCTATTATGTATTGAAGCTACTGCAATGATCATTCCAATGTTTTATGATCTTTATTATAATAATCAAGATTGGGAACAGTTCCTATATTCTAGTTTGATAACTTTTTTTATTGGAATGATTTTATTTATTTCATTTAGAAAAAAAAATATAAAACTAGGTATAAGACAAGCTTTTGTATTAACTATTTCATCTTGGATACTAATATCTCTTTTTGGAGCAATTCCCTTTATTTACTCATCAGCTTCATTGTCATACACGGATGCATTTTTTGAATCAGTAAGTGGTATTACCACTACTGGTGCAACTGTAATAAATAATTTAGAAGATCTATCAGAAGGGATTTTAATTTGGAGATCTTTACTGCAATGGTTTGGTGGAATAGGTATAATAGTACTAGCAATGGCAATATTGCCAACACTTCAAATTGGAGGAATGCAACTATTGCATATGGAACATGATGATCCATATGAGAAAACTATTCCCAAAGTTAATAAATTTGTTTTAGAATTATTTCTTCTATATATTTCTTTATCTATAATCTGCGGAATACTCTATTTTATAAGTGGTATGTCAGGATTTGACTCAGTCATTCATGCTATGACAACTATTTCAACTGGAGGATTTTCGAGTCATGACCAATCTCTAGGATTTTTTAATTCTTTTAGGATTGAGATTATAAGTATAATTTTTATGATTATAGGAAGTCTTCCATTTGTTTTATACTTACAGTTATTTCATAATCAAAAAAAATCTTTTTTAAAAGATGATCAAATAAAATTATTTTTTATTATTTTATTTGTAGTTATTTTATTTACTTCAATTTGGCTTAATACAAATTTATCTCAAGACCTGAACTTATCTTTACGAAATGCAAGTTTTAATATTACATCTATCTTGACTGGAACAGGTTATACAAGTAACAATTTCTCAAATTGGGGAAGTTTTGGTAACGTAATTATGTTAATAATCATGTTTATTGGCGGATGTGCTGGATCAACTACAGGAGGGATCAAAATATTTAGACTACAAATTCTTTTTAGAGGCGCAATAACTCAAATAAGAAAATTAACCAAACCTCATGCAGTTTTAGTAATGCGTTTTAATGGTAAGGCTATTAATGAAAATACTTACAATTCAGTTATTGGTTTTTTCTTTATGTATATTTTTTTATTCATAATATCTGCAATTTCTATAAGTTTTTTTAATATTGATTTTCTTACCGCATTATCTGCTGCCGCTTCAGCAATTTCTAATGTTGGTCCTGGATTAGGGAATGTTATTGGTCCAACGGGTAGTTATTTTTCTCTAAATAATGAAGTTAAATGGATATTGGCATTAACTATGATTGTTGGAAGATTGGAAATTTTTACAGTATTAGTATTGTTATCACTAAATTTTTGGAAAAATTAATCATTGTATATATTCACTCATATACATTGATAACAATAACTTTGTTTCTTTCGTAAAATCTTTTAGTGCATTTAAAAGTAATTCATTTATGATCAATTCAGATTCATTTATAGAAATATATTTTTGTGATGTTGTCGATCTTTTACTTTCAACTAAAGTATTAGCTATTAAAAAATCACTGTCATCGTAAAGTTCATATTCGACTAAATAAAATATTTCATATTGAAAAATTGTTTTTTCTTCGTATTTTTTTGCATTAATATTATCTATTTCTTTTTTAAAAATAGAAGCATCTATAATATTAATTATTAATTTATTTTCGTTACCAAAATGATCAATATTTTCATTATTCCAGTTTTTAATTAATTCTAATGGTGAATTTTGAAGCTGATCTTCAATATTTTCATCAGAAAAAATAGGATTATAAATTATATTTATTGAGATTTCTTTAGCATTAATTGAGATTTTTTCTAAATTACTATTTTCAATTTTTACTGGCTCTATTAATTCTATAGGCTGGCAAGATAGAATGAATAAAAAAATTATAATTATTTTACTTTTTAAGAACATAAATTAAAATTGCTTGCTGTATAAACATTCTGTTTTTTGCTTGATGCAAAACAACAGATTTTTTTCCATCTAAAACTTCTGATGTTACTTCTTGCCCTCTTTTAGCTGGAAGACAATGCATAAAAATTACATCTTTTGATGCGCTGTTAATTATTTTTTTATCAACAGTGAAGTTTTTAAAATATTTAACTTTATTTTTGTTTTTATCCCCCATTGATATCCATACGTCTGTCATTATACATTTTGATTTTTTTGAACCAATAATTGGATCAGATAGTAATTTTAATTTTTTATTATTATATTTTTTTAATTCTTTTTGGTTTAGTTTTATAATTTTTTCTGGAATTACAACATTTAATTTAAATAAATAAATATTTTGAAGATGTAAAAGAGAAATTAAAACATTATTAAAATCACCAATCCAAGTAAGTTGTATATTCTTTATATCATTTAATTTTTCTTGAATTGTTAAAAAGTCTCCAAGGATCTGACATGGATGACTATATTCACTGAGTCCATTAATTATTGGGATTACATTTAATTTTGCTAAATCTAATAGTTGTTTGTGGTTATTATTTCTAATCATAAGGCAATCAATGAATTGGGCTAATACATTTAAAACATCTTTAGGTGCTTCTCTTTTATTATCAAATCCAATATCTTTACTATTAAGCTCAACAACATTACCACCTAATTTTTGCATTCCAACATTAAAACTTAATCTGGTTCTTAAAGATTGCTTTTCAAAAATTAATCCTAAAGTTTTATTTTTAAAAATGGTCGAGAATTTATTTGGATTTTTTTTAATTTTTTTTGCAATTGAAATTATTTCATCAATTTGCTTTTTGTTGAAATTGTTTATATCAATAAAATTTTTATTCATTATATTGTTTTAAAACCTTTTTAATTATAGCTATTGATTCATCAATCTCTTTGTAAGAAACTATTAATGGTGGTGCTAATCTGATGGTATTATCCGCTGCGGGAACATTCAATAATCTATATTTTTTTAGCTTTTCAGAAAATTCTAAATTATCGCAATAGGTTTTGATACCTAACAATAATCCAGCACCTCTTACCTCTTTAATTATATCAAATTTATTTTCCAGTTCTTTTAATTTGCCCCAGAAATATCTTGATGCTTTATCAACTCTATTAAGAAAATTTTTATTTGAAACTATTTTTAATACTTCTAATCCAACACTCATTGCAAGGGGGTTACCACCATAGGTTGAGCCATGACTCCCTTTCGTCATTGATACACATGCCTTACTTGTAGATAAACATGCACCTAAAGGAAAGCCTGATCCAATACCTTTTGCCACGGCCATTATATCTGGTTTTATTTTAGCCCATTCATGTGAAAACAATTTACCTGATCTACCAAAACCACACTGAACTTCATCTAAAAAAAGCAAAATATCATTTTCATCACATATTTTTTTTATAAACTGTAAAAACTTTAAATCTGCAGGTCTTATTCCACCTTCGCCTTGAACTGGTTCAATTAATATTCCAGCAGTTTTATTGTCAATAACAGCCTTTAATTTCTTTATATTATTAAATTCTACTTTTTTAAAACCTGAAAGCAGTGGTCCAAAACCTTTTGAGTATTTTTTATTTTTTTGAGCAGATAATGCTCCAAAAGTTCTTCCATGAAATGAGCCATCAAATGTAATTATATTTGTTCTACCTGTGTTATGGTAAGAATGATATCCTCTAATTATTTTTATTCCACATTCAATTGATTCTGTTCCAGAATTTGTAAAAAATACCTTATCTGCAAAAGAGCTTTTACATAATAATTTTGCAAATTGTTCTTGTTTTTCAATTATATATAAATTTGAAACATGCCAGAGTTGTTTTGATTGTTTATAAAGGGCACTTACTAATTTAGGATGACAGTGACCTAGCGAGTTTACAGCAATTCCACTTGCAAAATCTAAATATTTTTCATTATTATTGTTATATAAATAACAACCTTTTCCTTTTAAAAATTTGAGTTTCTTTGTGCCATATGTTGGCATTACAAATGATTTGTTTTTTTTATTCATTATTAAAATTTTATCTTATACCCTTTACGAAACATTAAATAACAGAATAAAATTAATATTATATTAATAATTATTAAGAATATCATTCCTAGTAATAACGAGCTGTCTGAAACACCTGTAAATGCATATCTAAACCCGTCAATATTATAAAAAAAAGGATTAAGTGAGGAAACTTTTTGCCAAAAATCTGGAAGTCTTGCAATTGAATAAAAAGTACCAGACAAAAAAGTAAGGGGTAAAACTATAAAGTTTGTAATTCCTTGTTGTTGGTCCCATTTATCCGCCCAAATTCCTACTATAGTTCCCAAAGATCCCATCATAATACAGCCCATCAGGGTAAAAAAAATAAGTGCTGTAAAAGAATAAATTTGAAGAGGAACAAAAATCAGAACTCCAAGTGCTGTAACTATACCACAAATAATACCTCTACATACTGACCCAATTATATATCCCAAGGCTAGTTCTAGATTATTAAGTGGCGCCATTAAAATATCAACAATGTTTCCTTGAAATTTTGCCTGACCAATACTTGATGCTGAGTTTGCAAATGAATTTTGTAACATTGTCATCATTATTAAACCTGGAGCAATAAAATATGGGAGATCAATACCATTTATTGATTCTATAGATCTGCCTAAAGCCAAACTAAATACTGCCAGAAACAATAAAGAGCTAATTGCAGGGCCTATAACTGTTTGAATTCCTACCTTTAGAAATCTAAAAATTTCTTTTTTCACTAAAGTTATAAAACAAAGATAATTATATGAATTCATATTATTTCTTTTCTTTTAATATATATATTTTATTTGTATATTGATTTAGTGGACGAAAAAAAACTTTTAAAATATGCGGTTGATTATCTAAGCAAGTATGACTCTTCAAAAAATAATTTATCCAATGTCCTGAAAAGAAAAATATTTAGATTAAATATAAAAGGGTATGAAAAAAGTAAATTAATTAATAATTTAGATACTATTGTTTTAAAATTAGAAAAAAGCCAACTTATTGATGATAAAAAATATACTAATTCAAAAATTTCATCATTATCAAGAGCTGGAAAATCGAAAAATTATATTTCTAATTATTTAATCAAAAAAGGAATTAATAAAATTGAAATTCAAAATAATTTGAAAAAATTTCAAGAAATAAATAATGATTGGCAATTAACTTCAGCAAAGTTGTTTGCGAAGAAAAAAAGATTATTAGAATCAAATCTTAGTTATGAAAAAAAACTAGCAAAGATGGCTAGAGCTGGATTTAGCTATGATATTTGTAAAAAAATAATAGGCTAGGTTTCTTTTAAATGTATTTTACCTTCTAATAATCTTGCGATTTGCTTTGTGGTTTCAAATCTTTCAAATGTGATTCTTATAATTGCTGTTAAAGGAGCTGCAAGTAAAACACCTATAAAACCCCATATCATTCCCCAAAAGATTAAAGATAAAATAATTGTTATTGGATGAAGTCCAAAACTTTCACCAAATATTTTTGGTTCTATAAAATTACCTACTATTTGATGAATGATTGTAGGTAAAACAATAATAAGAATAACTAGTGTTGGATCATTATATTGTAAAAAAGCGATTGGTAGTGGTAATAAAACTGCTATTACTGAACCAATAACTGGAATAAAGTTCAAAATAAAAGTGAGTGTTCCAAATATGAATGCTAATTCAAGACCAAGCAACCAATAAATTATTCCCGCACTGAAACCTGTGAAAGCAGAGGTTAAAAATTTGGTAAAAATATATTTTTTTACTAATCTTATTATGTCATTCCATTCTTGCGAAGTATTTTTTGGGGGAGTACCTAATAATAAAAAAAGAGTGATTATTACTACAAGTAAAAATTTTGATATGAAATTTGCACTATTACTTAAAATAGCAGTTGCCCAATTTGTAATTGGTAATTCTAAAATACTATTTCTAATGGTTATTCTGTCAATGTTTACATCAAATTCTTGAAGTTTGATTAATACTGCTTCAATTAAAATAATTACTTTTTGATTATAATCATCAGCAGAATCTAGAAAAGTTGCTACGGATGAAACAATAAAAGGAACTATTATTGAGAATAAAAGAACAATTAAACAAATACTAACAAATACTGCTATAAACCTATGAATACGTAAATTGATTGTTTGAAAGTCAATAATAGGGTCTATTAAAATTCTTAATAATAAAGCAAGGACAAAAGGTACCATTATTGGTTGAGTAAAGTTAAGAATAAATGCAACTGCAATACTAGCTAGAATAAAAAGAGATCCTGATATTACTCTGTTATTTTCGTTCATATTTTATTATTTTGATTTAGGATTAAAAATCTCAGGTTTATCATCAGAAAATTTCTCTAAGTATAGTGATTGACTTGGGAATGCAAAACCAGCATTATTATTTTCAACAATTTCAATAATTTTTACCGCGAGATTTTCTTTAGTTTTTAAAAATTCACCCCAATCATTTGTAACAGTAAATACCTGAACTAACATATCTATTGAACTATCCGAAAAACTATCAATTCTAACGTAAAAACTTGCATTTTCATTTTTTGCAAAATCATTTTCATTTTCAATTAATGTATTAATTTCATTTCTTATATTTCTTAATTGATCAATAGTTGTTCTATATTCTAAACCTATCAACCATCTAATTCGTCTATGATGTCTTCGGGTATAATTCGTAACTGATTGTTCAGCAAATTTATAATTTGGAACCATTACTGGAGTTGAGTCAAATCGTCTTACAAGTGTAGACCTAAAACCAATTTGCTCGACAACTCCTTCGACTTCTCCAGAAACTAGAATAACATCTCCCACAGTAAATCTTTTTTCCATTAGTATCATAATTCCACTTATTAAATTTTTAAATAAATCTTGAGCACCTAATGCAACAGCTACTCCAAACAAACCTAAACCTGCTATTACAGGTCCAACTCTAATTCCCCATAATTCAAGAATTGCAACTATGCCAAGCACAATGACTAAAATCTTTAGTCCTTTAAGAGTCCAGTCAACTAACGGTTTAGAAATTTTTGACTCAAAATTTTTTATTACAAATGAAAAAGGAATAATTAATTGGTGTAATAACCAAAAGATAAATATTGTAATTAAGGATCTATTTATTAAGTCAAAAAAAATTTGATTTTGATCGGATAAATCTAAATAAGTTGATGCTATAAAGAAACCAATAACAACAGGGAAAAATTTTAGCGGACCATCGAGTACTTCAATAACTGCATCATCTATTTTAGTAGTAGTACTTAAAACTATTTTAGATAAGCGATTTAATATAAATCGTGCAATTAACCTTCTAAGTAAATAAAAAAGCAGAAATATAATTAAACTTACAATAATATCAGAAGCATTTATGCCAAAAACGCCATTATTCCAGACATCAAAAAAAAGATTGTTAAAGCTATTGAATGATTCCATAACCAATATATTTAAATTACACTAACATGAAAATTAATATTTTACTTGTTTTTTTAATTATGTTTTCAATATTCAAATCGCCATTAGCTAATGAAAACCCAAGTCTTTATGATTTTTCTTTCATTGATATTGATGGAAATCAAGTTAATCTCAAAAAATTTACCGGTAAACCGATTTTAGTTGTCAATACAGCATCAAGATGTGGATTTACACCTCAGTATGAAAATCTTCAAAATTTATTCTTAGAATATAAGGATACAGATTTAACTATTATTGCTACCACAAGTAATTCTTTTGCCCAAGAGTATCAAGATACAGAAGATATAAAAAAAATATGCTTAGTAAATTATGGAGTAGGTTTTGTGACTTCATCTCCCATGAATGTTAAAGGTAATAATGCTCATCCAATTTATCACTGGATAGATAATCAATATAAAAAATCGCCTAAATGGAATTTTTTTAAGTATCTTTTCAATAGAAATGGAGAATTAGTGGATTCATGGTCATCAGTAACTAAACCCGACAGTTATAAAATAAAAAGAAAAATTGATAATTTAATTTAAATATTTGAATAAAAAAAAAGGGCAATTTCCATTACCCTTTTTATTATTTTTTAAACTAGGTTACATCATTCCACCCATGCCGCCCATGCCGCCCATGCCGCCCATGCCGCCGCCCATATCAGGCATTGCAGGAGCTGCAGCTTTATCTTCAGGTGCATCTGCTACCATTGCTTCTGTTGTAATTAATAGACCAGCTACTGATGCTGCATCTTGAAGTGCAGTTCTTACAACTTTAGTCGGATCAATAATGCCGGCACTTACCATATTGGTATATTTATCCATTTGGGCATCATAACCAATATTATGATCTTTACTCTCACGAATTTTACCAGCAACAACAGCTCCGTCAACTCCAGCATTTTCAGCTATTTGTCTTAGAGGATTAAAAAGAGCTCTTCTAACAATGTCTACGCCGATTTTCTGATCATCATTAGATGTTTTTACAGAGTTTAGAGCTTTTGTTGCATAGGCTAATGCAGCTCCCCCACCTGAAACAATGCCTTCTTCAACAGCAGCTCTTGTAGCATGCATTGCGTCCTCAACTCTGTCTTTCTTTTCTTTCACCTCAACTTCTGTTGCTCCACCTACGCGAATAACAGCAACACCACCTGCTAATTTAGCAAGTCTTTCTTGAAGTTTTTCTCTATCATAGTCAGAAGTTGTTTCTTCAATCTGAGCTCTGATTTGGTTACATCTTCCTTCGATATCTTTCTTTTTGCCAGCACCTTGAACAATAGTGGTATTTTCTTTGTCTACTACTAATCTTTTTGATGTTCCTAGCATATCTAAAGTTACATTTTCTAACTTAATACCAAGATCTTCACTTATAACTTGACCACCAGTTAAAATTGCAATGTCTTCTAACATAGCCTTTCTTCTATCACCAAAACCTGGAGCTTTTACTGCTGCAATTTTAAGCCCGCCTCTTAGTTTGTTAACAACTAAAGTAGCTAAAGCTTCGCCTTCTATATCTTCTGCAATAATTAAAAGCGGTTTAGTAGATTGAACAATTGACTCAAGTAGTGGAAGCATAGGTTGTAAACTTGATAATTTTTTTTCATGAAGAAGAACGTAACAATCGCTTAATTCTGTTATCATTTTTTCTGCATTTGTAACAAAATATGGTGATAGATATCCCCTATCAAACATCATACCCTCTACAACATCAAGTTCAGTATCAAGACTTTTAGCTTCTTCAACAGTTATAACTCCTTCTTTACCAACTTTCTGCATAGCGCTTGAAATCATTTTTCCAACTTCTGCATCACCATTAGAAGCAATAGTACCTACCTGAGCAACTTCTTTGTCAGTTTTAATAACTTTTGATTTTTTTTGTATTTCACTGACAACTGCTTCAACAGCTAAATCAACACCTCTCTTCAGATCCATTGGGTTCATACCTGCTGCCACAGCTTTCATTCCTTCAGTTGCGATTGCTTGCGTTAACACTGTTGCAGTAGTTGTTCCATCACCTGCAATATCATTGGTTTTACTAGCAACATCTCTCACCATTTGAGCGCCCATGTTTTCAAATTTATCTTTAAGCTCTATTTCTTTAGCTACACTAACTCCGTCTTTTGTTATTCTTGGTGCTCCAAAAGATTTGTCCATAACTACGTTTCTACCTTTTGGACCAAGTGTTACTTTTACAGCATCTGCTAGCTTGTTGACTCCAGTCAACATTTTTGATCTAGCTTCTGATCCGAAAAAAATATTTTTTGCTGACATTTTTAAATCCTCTCCTAATAATTATTATTTCTTTTTACCTGAAGTAATGATTCCCATTATGTCAGACTCTTTCATAATAAGATAATCTTCACCGTTCATTTTAACTTCAGTACCTGACCATTTGCCAAAAAGGATTTTATCACCCTTTTTAACGTCTAATGGAACAAGCTTACCTGTTTCATCTCTAGCTCCTGAGCCAACTTCTAATACTTCACCTTCCATAGGTTTTTCTTGAGCTGTATCTGGGATAATTATTCCACCGGCTGTTTTTGTATCAGAATCTACTCTTCTTACTAAGACTCTATCATGTAGTGGTCTAAATTTCATATTTCCTCATTTATTAAGTTATTGATATATAACATTTTTTATTTAGCACTCTAACTATAAGAGTGCTAATCATTTAAGCATTAATAAAATTGATTCAAGAGTGAAATAAATAATTTTTAAATATTATAAAATATGTAATATCTAGAGAATTATGCCATTTTTCAATGTATTTTTAAGAACATTAGGATTTTTGATTGGCATTACAGTTTTCATAATACTTCTAAATTTATTATTTTATATATTTCCCGAAGAAAAAGAAAATTTTGATTTTGTAGAGGGAGATAAAGAATCTAATAATATTATAGCAATTTTAGATCTAAACGGACCAATTATAAATAATTTTAACCAATCTTTAGTAGGGGATTTATTTGAATTTATCACTCCCAATCGAGTTGAAAATTATTTATCAAACTTAAAAAAAATTAAACCAAATATTTTGATAATTAAAATAAATTCCCCTGGAGGAACTGTAACCGCAACTGCATCTTTAGAAAAAATTATTAATGATTTTAAAAAAGAAAATAAAATTGAAATTTATTTTTATAGTAATGAAATTTTAGCCTCAGGAGGTTATTGGGTTGCTACTAGTGGTGACAAAATATATGCAAATTATGGATCAATAATTGGCAGTATAGGAGTAAGTGGTCCAAGTTGGTATTATTTTGATAAACCAATATCAGTATCTAGAGGCATAATTGGTCAAAAAATTGAAACTAAAAATGGAATAAAAGTTTATGATCAAAATGCTGGTACTTCAAAAGATCTTTATAATCCATTTAGAAAGCCTAAAGATGAAGAATTAAATCATTTAAATGAAATAGTTATGGAAATTTATGATGATTTCTTAATTAAAGTTTCAAATGCTAGAAAAATTGAAATTAATATTTTAAAAAATGAAATTGGAGCTTTAATATATTCTGCAACTCAAGCTAAAGAAAAATTTTTGATAGATGATATTTTGGATATAGATCTTTTAATTGATAGAATTATAAAAGATAAGAATTTTATTGACTATAAAATTTTAAAAATGAATGTTTCTGAAAGTTTAATAAGTAAATATCTGGTAAATTATTTTGATGTTAAAAACTCAAAGATATGCAACAAACTTAATTCTAATTTTGTATCTATATTTCCATATTTTTTAAATAACTGTTGATTATTCAATATTATTTATATCCTTAACTTTCACAATTAAATTTTTATAATAATTGCTATTATTAAGTATTTTTTTATTTATATACTTTGTAGCTAAATTAGAATGATTTTCTACTGGAACAGTATCACTTAAAAATCGAAAATATTTTAAATTATTAATTATAGCTAAATCTTTATACCTATTTTCAAAAACCTTTTCATAATCACTTTTAAATTCTGGTCCTATTTCATATATTTCTGTTCCAGGTTTAGAAAATATTATATTTGAAAGATTTGAACCGTGAGGACCTATAATCTTATCCGCTTTTGAAAATATCCTTATTTGCTCTTGTATACTATAAAGTTGTGGGTTTATAACTTTGTAACCCTTGGCTCTTAATATGGGAATAATATCAGATTCATTTATAATTTTTCTATAAGAAGAATCCTCTCTAGTAAGATATATTTTTTTATCTTCATTAGCACTATCACTTGGCAATAGTAAACTTTTAAGAACTCTAATTGATTTTTTTAAATTAAAAAATTGGGGAATTTCACAATTTATAAATTTATAAAAACCATCATCTAAATAGACATACGAAAATTCAATATTTTTTTTATCAAGTATAAACTTTATAAACTCCCTAAATTTTGTTGATGAATTTCTATGAATTGCAATTTGTATTTTTTTATTTTTGATAAAAAAAATTCTTGGCAAAAATTGTAATAAATTTGAATAATAATTATCTGCCGCATTTGAACCAAGTATAAAAGTATTGTTATACTCTTTAAATTGCTTGATATTTTTTTTAAAATTATCAAAAAAATCTTTTGTATAAAAGTGCTCTTTGCTTTGATGAATATCTCTCGAAAACAAAGAATCAAATGTTTTATATTCATCACTTACAGTGAAGTAATTAAATGAATCTAAATAAAAATTACCCTTATAAATATTACAATTTAAATTTAATTCTTGAAAATTAGCATTCAAAAAATTCTTATGAATTTTTTTGTCATTTTTGATATCTTCTGATGTATAATTTTTAAGCATTTATTTATTAATCTAATTTTTCAATATATTTAAATTAAAAAATAAGTAAATAATTTAGAAATTTAATATTTAAATTTTTGGCGCGCCCGAGAAGAGTCGAACTCCTAACCTCCAGATCCGTAGTCTGGCGCTCTATCCAATTGAGCTACGGGCGCAATATTTATATTATACACTTTAATAATAAAGTATGCTAGTTAATGAAAATATTCAAATGAAGTGCTTTACTATCATATTAGTAATATTTTTTTTTACTTCTAGTTATGCTGAAAATATTGGTGTTGAAACTGGATTTGAATTACCTAGATACGTTTCTCTAAAATCAAATGACTCAAATTTAAGAGTTGGTCCAAGTAAAAACTATCCGATTTCAATTAAATATGTAATAGATAATTTTCCAATTCAAATAATAGATGAATATAAAAACTGGAGAAAAATAATTGATTTTGAAAATAATACTGGCTGGATTCATAAAAGTTTAATTAAGGGTGATAGAAATGGGATAATTAATTCTTCAAACAAAAAAAATGTTGCAGTTTTTAATACATATAATGGTAAGCAAATTGGAGAAGTCACACACGGTTCAATAATTAATTTATCTAAATGCAAATTAAATTGGTGTTTAATTGTTAACAAAAATAATAGTGGATGGATTGAAAAAAGATATATTTGGGGTGTTAAAAAAAATGAAGTATTTAATATCAATTTTATTGAAATATTTTCAAATTATTTTTATAAATCCATCAATTTATTTGAAAAATATATTTTATAATTATTTAAAATCATTTGGCTGGGGCGGTAGGATTCGAACCTACGAATGCCGACTCCAAAAACCGGTGCCTTACCGCTTGGCGACGAATTTTCCGCAGAATTCTTTGTACATTTTTTTTAAAAAATTAAAAAATGCGGTACAAAGAGTGTCAAGAGAGTGTCAAAAAATAAACCTTCGACTTCAAATTTAGAAAAGTAAACAAATACATCCAAACTAGAGAAAGCTTATATTATTATTTAAATTTTAAAATTTACCAAATGTACGGTATCTGTGTGACCGCTATACCTGTTTTAAAATTCAAAACACCCAAAAACACCTATGAGATTCTATGCTGTTTCAAATTTTATCGAGTAATTCTAAAGGTTTGCAAAAGCATAAAACACAAAAACACCGATAATACAAAATTAGATTTCTTTAGCGAAGTACCTAACTACAAGGAAGTAATAGTTCAAATTTTACCGTTTTCCTGTTCTTACTTAACTTTTATGAGGCTCTAAGATGTGTTAAATATTAAGCATTAATAATTTTGAGTATTAAGTAAATGAGTTCAAAACTGCCATTACCAGATATATTTGTAAAAGAATTCCACCCTACAAAAAATAAAAAATTAAAAATAGAAGATATTACAAAAGCTTATAAATTCGAAGTTTGGTGGAAATGTGAGAGCGGTCATGAGTGGAAACAAATTCCAAGAAATAGATTAAGAAACGACAAGATAACAATACAAGGCTGTAAACAATGTAAAGAGGCAGAAAGATTAAAAAAAATTCCAAAGGCATTTTTTGATTATTTCGATTTTAAAAAAAATAAGAATTTTAAAAAAAATAGTCAAATAAAAATAAGCTCAAGTACTGTTGTTTGGTGGAAGTGTAAAAAAGACCCAAATCATATTTGGCAGCAATCAATAAACAGCAGATATAATTCTATAACTAAAGCTAATATTCTTTGTTATAAATGTAACACTAAAGCCAATCTAGGTAAAAAATCTTATAGATTTTATAAAGAAAATAATTTCTCTTCATTATTTCCAAATATTTATAAGTCAGTAATAAAAGATAAGAAGGAGTATAAGATTAGTTATGAACAAATTGGAAGACTTTCCCCAGGAAGTGAATTTGATGTTTGGATTAAGTGCCCAAAGGGTGAAGACCATATCTTTAAAACACCAATAGCAAGAGCAACTAGTTATAGTAAAAAATTATCTAAAGATGAAATAAAACAAATTGATAAAAAAATTAAATGTAAATTTTGTGCAAAATATACAAAATCAAAAACAAACTCTGTCTCAGCTCTTTATCCAAAATTAATAAAATATTACTCAAACACTCTTAATAGTGAGAAGGTCGGTGATGCAATTGCATCACATAGAAAAAAGTTTTGGTGGCAATGTGATAAAAATAAAGACCATGTTTTTGAGTTAACTTTATCGCACATGCTGAGATCTCTTCATGCAAATTCCAAAAATATGGGTTGTCCATATTGTAGAGGCAGTAAATTTTTAGAAAATGAATCCTTATTAGATTTATATCCAGAAATAGCGAAGCAGATAAATAAAGAGAAAAACGATTTAGATCCTAAAAAAATAAATCCGAACTCATCTAAAGAAATATATTGGAAGTGTAATGTGGCAGACGACCATATTTGGAAACAAAAAATAAAGTACAGAACCGGGGTTGTTAAAGAATGTCCTTTTTGCAATAATTCATTTCTTTCAACAACTAATTCCTTAACAAAAATTTATCCAAAATTTGGTAAAGAATTTGATGAAAAGAAGAATGGCATAAAAGCTTCAAAAATTAAATTTAATTCCGGTAATCAGTTTTGGTGGAAATGTTTAAATGACCCAAACCATATATGGAAAACTTCTATACAAAAAAGATTAAAAAGAAATGTTAATTGTCCAATATGTAAAACAAGGAATACAAATAGAATAGTTTGGTCAAGATCATCATTAATAGCTTTTATCAACTCAATTGAAAGTTATGTAAGTAAACTTACGGCTTCAGAAATATATCTAATTTTCCAACAAACTGGATTGCCATCGAAACACTCTAGTTCCAAAAAATTTATTAATGATTATTTAAATAATAAACTACCAAAAGAAGAGGTTGATAAATTTATAAAAAAAGAAGAGTCATCTTTAGATACATATTTTGATAATAAAAACTCAAAAGAGAATATTGATCTTAGTGAAGAGAATTTGCAAGAAATAAACGAAAGCACTCTCAATACAAACTTTGAGTTGGGGAGCGAAATAATACAAGATCTACCATCAGTTAATGTTAAAGATACATTTGAGACATTAGAGTATTGCATTAGAAACTCCGATGAGGAAGCTGTTACATATTTGTTAGAGTCGGCAAAAAATAAGTTATGGAAAAAATTATTTGACTCAAACAGTAAAAAAGAGGTGATTAACGAAATTGAAAAAACAGAATCGAGAGACAAATATACCTTCAAAGTTAGAGAGGAGTTCCTGGAAGAATATTATGCAGCAGAAAAATTAGTAATTCCAAAAAGTTACAACTTTAGAATTGATGGCAAAAAAACACTTCCTAATTTAATGCAGCTTAGAACTGCTAGCAGGGTTGTTAAGGATAGATCAGTTGGTAATTGGTCAGGAACTGGCGCAGGAAAAACTTTATCGGCTATTTTAGCAAGTAGAGTAATAGACTCTAAATTAACTTTAGTGTGTTGTCCAAATGCTGTGGTAACTAATTGGAAAGAAGAGATAGGAACAATTTTCCCTGGGACCTACATTCAAACAAAAAATTTGGAATACCAAAATTTACAAGATCAAAACCAAAATAAGTTTTTGGTTTTAAATTTTGAGGCTTTCCAACAACAAGATTCTGATGACAAGGTAATGGAGTTATTAGAAAATACAAATATTGAATTTGTGGTTATTGATGAAATCCACTATGCAAAACAAAAAGATCCTGAAAAAATGTCTAAACGTAAAAGGATTATTAATTCTATGATTGCAAAATTAAGAGAAACTAATCCCAAATTAGCTGTTCTTGGCATGTCAGCAACCCCAGTAATTAATAATCTGCAGGAAGGTATCGGTTTAATTGAAATGATTACTGGAGAAAAACATGATGATTTAGAACCAAAAATTAGTGAAGAAAACTGTATGAAATTGCACCAGCGTTTAATGACTAATGGCCTGCGAATGAAAATTCCAATGACTGTTTCAATAGATATAAAGGATGATATTGAAGTTGATTGCTCTGAATACATTGACGAATTCAAAGCCCTTCAAAATAAATGGTTCCCACTTAATGTTGAGCAGATTACTACTAGAGCAAAAATAAAAGAAATATTAAAACACATCAAACCCAAGACACTAATTTATACACACTATCGCCAAGATATTGATAAATTTCTATATGATGAAATTACTAAAGCTGGATGGAGTGTAGGTTTCCACACAGGTGATGATAAGTCAGGAATAGATGATTTTAAAAAAGGTAAGCTTGATGTTTTAATTGGAACTAGTACCATTGGTACTGGCGTGAATGGTCTACAAAATGTTTGTTCTAATTTGATTATTAACTCTATGCCTTGGACAAATGCAGAATTTGAACAATTAATTGGTAGAATTTATCGACAAGGGCAGAAAAATAAAGTGAATGTTATTATTCCTTTAACAAGAGCAGAAGTAAATGGGCAGGAATGGTCATGGTGCAAATCACGTTACGAAAGAATTAAGTTTAAGAAAACAATTGGTGATGCAGTAATTGATGGACAACTACCTAATCAAAATATTCGTACTCAAGCTCAAGTTGTACAGGATATTAAAAAGTGGTTAGACAGACTAAGTAGTGGAGAAGAGACTATTATCGAACGTACAAAAATAAAAGCACAGTTTATACCTGGCGACAAAGATAATATTAAAAAAAGAATAGGTGCCTTTGGTGATTTCTCTAAGATGAATGCACGTTGGTACAATACTTCAAGTGAAAAACTGCACAATCGTTTATCAAAAGATAGAGTAGAGTGGGATCACTACCACGAAATGTATGAAGAAAATAGAAAGTCATGGACAGTTGTTCCAATAGAAGAAATGATTAAAGTATTTAGTGAACGCTCTGATTATGTAATAGGCGATTTTGGATGTGGCAAAGCACAAATATATGATGCCTTAAAAGATAGTCATGAAGTACATAGCTTTGATCATGTTGCGTATAATCAAAATGTAATTGCCTGTGATTTCTCTCACACAACTCTTGATAATGAAACATTAGATCACGCCATATTCTGTTTATCGTTTATGGGTAACACAATTGGAAAATATTTATTAGAAGCAAACAGAACACTAAAACTTGATGGTAAAATACATATTATTGAGCCAACCAAAACATTTAAAGATATCGATACTTTTGAAAAAGAATTAGCAGGTTATGGTTTTGGCTTTGTAAATATTAATTCAATGTCTGATCGTTTTACATATATCCGTGCGGAGAAAATTGGGGAGATAAAAAATCCTAATCCTTCTATAAAATTATAATGTCAAATTTAGTAATTTTTGAATTTCAAATTGGTTCATTTAATGAAGGTTTTGATAGGATATTTTTAAAAAACCAAACTTTATATCACGAAACACCATCTCATCCTGATGAAGAAAGTAATCCAATTTTAATAGTAGAAGAAGTAAAATTAACTGAGGAACAATTAAATATATTTTGGGATGATTTAGATAAATTGAAAGTCTGGGACTGGAACAGGGATTATACTAATCTAGAAATTATGGATGGTACTGAATGGCGATTAAAAATAAATAAACCTAAAAAGAGAAGTATAAAAACTGAAGGTCAAAATGCTTACCCTAATAATTTTGATGATTTTTTAAAAATTCTAAACACTCATGTTAAAGAAGAATTATATAAGTAATGTATTTTGATAGTGGCTTTTATTTTAAATGTAATGATTGTGGCCATGACGATGAATACTTATTTGGCATAGGTTTTCTTTTCTCTTCTTTGGAGAATGTAATAGATTTATTGCCAAAAAAAAAGTGGCAAGCAGCAAATGATTTATATAAAAATAATAAAGAAGCAAAGTTTACCTATGATGGTTATGAAGTCTACCAATGTGAAAAGTGTGCATCAGTTCAAAATACTTTTTTGGTAGAGGCAAGAGATAAAAACAACACCCTCTTATTTAGTTCTGTAAACAACTGTGGGCGCTGTAGGAAAAGTAGAAAGAAAATAGTACATACAGAAAAAAAAATTAAAAATTTTAAATGCCCTAAGTGTAAATCAACAAATCTCTCATATAAGGAAGGAATTATGTGGGACTAAATAAAAAATACTTAACAAACTTTTAGCTGATTGACTTGTGACATATCTATGATGTGATTGATAATGAAATATTTAAAGGTTAAATTTTTGTTAAATTTATAAAGCTAGTGAAAGGTTTCGAACCTTCAACTTTAGCCTTAAAAAAGGCTCCTAAGAGTGGCAAGAGAGTGTCAAAAGTATAAATTAAAAATATTTAGTAGAAAATTTGGCTGGGGCGGTAGGATTCGAACCTACGAATGCCGACTCCAAAAACCGGTGCCTTACCGCTTGGCGACGCCCCAAAAGATGAATACTCTCTAGTATTTACCTTAAAATAAGTCAAATTCTTAGGGTGCGACAATACCATAATTTCAGCTATTTTGCATAAAAAGTGTATTCTAATGATTCAAGAGTGATTCAAAGTACATCAGGGATTTACATTTGTCTCTCTCAAACTATTTTTAATGTAATTGAAATCGGCCTTTTCCTAAAGAAACAATATCAAATTATCACATAAGTGAATATGAGTTGATACGCGGGTGGGGCACCATGTTAACAAAAAATCTATACAAATAATATAAAACTATTAAAAAGTTTTTAATGAGATTATTGTTGTTTTTTTACTTATTAATATTTTTTTATACAAATAAACTTATTGCTCATGAATTATTTTTAGAGAACAAAGATATAAAACATGATTATTCTCATGATAATTTTAATTTTAATAATGGGTCTGTTAATGATTACAAAATTGCTTCTAACTTATCAGGAGATACAATTTTTATTCAAGAACAAACAAATGGATTGTTTCCTAGACAAGAGAATGGATCTAAATACTTTATCGCAGATAATAAAGTAACAATTCAGAATGAAGATAATTTTTTAGTTATTAAATCTAATAATATACCAGATCATAGCTTGTTCACCAACAACCCTAATTGCGCTGCAGAACAGTCTTTTACTTTTAAAATTCCAAAGGTGCCTGAATTTTTAGAAAAACCAATTAAAATATCTAGAGAAATTCAAGAGGTGGGAGTTGCGCTAAATGGAGTTGTTTTAAGTGGGCCTTATGATAGTGAAGGTAAAATAGCAATATATAATAGAAAAATTGGACAATGTGGGGGACATGCAGATCCACGAGGTATGTATCATTACCACTACGGACCTTTGTGTGGTGAATCAGTAAATATGGAATCAAAACAAATAGGTTGGGCTTTTGATGGAATAAAAATTATGAATTTTGTTGATAGAAATGTTCATAATAAAACAAAAATAGATGAGTGTAACGGTCACAATCATGATGGGGAATATCATTACCACTCAACAAATAGTTATCCAAGCTTCATAGGTTGTTTCAAAGCTAGGCCATATGAAGCGAATTTCAGACAAAAACGTGCTAGTAATTCTGCATGTCCTAAGTAATATAATAACGTTTGAAAGAATTGAAAAAATTTTATTTGAAATTGCGCGTATTCGGTATGTAACCTGGTCCCAACATATTCATAAATAGAATAAAATTACTATATTTAAAGTAACAAATTTTGTAATATATAATTTCTATGTCTTTAACACAAAGTATTAAAAAAACCGGTCAAAGTTTTCATTGGAAATGTAAGCATACTTGGAGAAGAAGTGCAAAAAATACTCTATGGTGTTTGCTTGGATGCTCAATTGGTGATTTTGGAACTATTTTTTATTTTCAATTAAATTCAATTGATTGGCCTACTCTATCAATTATGATTTTCGCTATAATTAATGGTTTGATTACAAGTATTATCTTGGAAACGATAATATTATCAAGGCAAATGGCAATAATGATTGCTTTTAAAACAGCTTTGACGATGAGTTTTATTTCAATGCTTGCTATGGAAATAGCAATGAATTCTGTTGATTGGTTGATATTAGGAGAGGCAAAGTTGGTTTGGTGGATTATACCCATAATGCTAATTGTTGGTTTTTTAACTCCGTGGCCATACAATTATTACCGCCTAAAAAAATATGCTATTTCTTGTCATTAATTAAGAAAATTTACTCCCTGAACATTGAAATTATTATTTGTAATCATATTTATTTTTTATGATTAGAATTATTTTTTTATTTTTATTTTTAAGTACTGGAAGCTTTGCCGCTAGCACAAGTTCAGATGAAAGTTCTTCAAATATAACTGCAAGTGAACAAGTGAATATGTTGTATGAAAAAGCTTATGAATTAGTTTATTATAAAAAAT
>CACEMR010000003.1 GCA_902560725.1 uncultured Alphaproteobacteria bacterium | reverse complement strand
CGATAGAATTCCCTCCGATGCCACCAAACTTGGTCGTGCTAAAATTTCACTTCTTTCTGTATGCGCATTAATAATATTTAACGTGTAAGTTATATAAGGAATAGTTAATCTTCTAGTAATTGTCGTTGTGCTATCTGCATTAACATCACCTGTATCAACAAGATTAAATGCATCTGATGTACCATCTCCAAGTTGAAGAGTAAGACCGCTGAGTAAATTGACACCCGTGGAGTCAATTTGTTTATCCTCCGAAGTTACAATGACAACATCAGCAATTAACATGTCGTCTTCTTCATCAAAAAGTCCACTTGAGTCCGATGAGACAGTTTCATTTTGATTATCTATGTCTCCATTATCGTTGCTTTCTTCGATTGTATCACTGGCATTTATAATTAAATTATCTTCAATTCTTTGGTAAAAATTTTTCCAATCCTGACTTCTGCCTAAGATGGGATCATCAGGTTTAAGAGAAAAACTGGACAGCCAATAATTGACCTCTTCTTGATTATCTAAAGAAGAATGCACCATTGATGCCACTCTAGCCAGTCTTTCACTGTTGGGTTCTATAGTTTGAAGAAGTTCTACACCACCAGCAGCACTAATGGGATCATGAGCATAATAAGAGGCAACAATAAAATTATATATAATGTCTGGATCTTCCGTATTATATAAAAGTGCATCTGCTAAATAGTCTTGGGCGGATAAATAGTCTTTTTTATCTAAATATAACAAACCTAAATAATATCGAGGATACCAATTAGTATTATCTAAATTGATAGATAATTTGTATCCCTCAATAGCTAAATCAAAATAAGACGAATCATATTGTAAAGCCATTACATGGTAAGTATTGGCATTTAGAAATTGGAGATGAGAATTAGTCATATCCAGTTGAAGGGCTGCGTTAAATGTTTTAGATGCATTATTTAAATCATTTTTGTCAATTAACTCTAAACCTTCTTTAATTAAGTAGGCAACTTGAGGATTTTGTGATGTATTATTAACTAAATTTTTATTTTGAAGCTCTAATGTATTTTTTTTTGATTGTAATGTAGAGGACTGACAACCAAAAAGAAAAATACTTATACAAATAAAAGAAAAAATAATTTTCATAACTTCATTATAAGGTTAATTGGAGAAATATTCACGGTAAAATTTATCTGCACCCTCATGTAAAGGTGTTAATATTGATTCTTGACTATAATACTCTAGGGTAGAGTGTGATAAAAGAGGTAAGCTGCCCTTATAAATTTCAAAATTGGAGATTAATGAAGAAACTAATGAGTAAATCATCTCATTAGAATTTTCCTTTTTTGTAAATAGAACAATATTAGAATTAACAGTTTTTACTGGATTGATATTATTGAAAGCAATTTCAGTAGGAATAGAATATTCTGTGTAAAAGGGATTTTTAGTAAAAGAATCAATTATATTTTGTTTTAGATCAATATATGTTGCATCACATTCTGTTGCTAAGTAATCATAATTAGCATTTGGCAGACCAACTGCCTCTATCATAACATCTAATTCATTATTACAAAAAGCTCTCATGGATTCATTTGTTGTATAGTCAAAAGTATTTGTGAAATCTTCTGTGTTCCAATTCATAATGTCAAATATTTTATCTGCCACTACTCTTTTACCAGATCCTAAATTTCCAATGTTAATGGAAGTTGTATTTTGTATATCATCAAAACTTTTTATTGGACCATTTTTTTTGACCACAATAAAAACAGGTTCTTTGTAAAGATTAGATATCATGCGAAGAGATTTACCATCATCAGTTTCATTATATTGCTCATGTAAAATATGAGCTTTTGTTAAAGCTACATCAAGCTCACCTTGTAAAACACCATTTATATTATAAACAGACCCTCCTGTCACTGAGGGTAAGCATCGAAATTTATGTGATATTTTATCAAGATTAACTGCGTTACATACACTATTGGAAACAGGCCAATACGATCCTGAAGTTGGAGCTGCGCCGAGTACAATGAGTTTATTTCCATCGGCAAAAGCGTTTGAGAAAAAAAAGACGCTAATTATTATTAAAAAAAATTTCATTTATTTAATTCTATATTTTAATCAAAAAAAATCAAAACTATATTAATATTTCAAAAAGCATATTTACAAAATCTGGGTATATATTCGTTATAATAAGTAAGCCAATAATTATGACTAGTAATGGGTGAATAATAATTAATGAGTTATGCATTTTATTGATATCATAACCTCTTTGAGAAATTTTAATGGTAATTATTAGTGCTGACACTGTGAATAGTACAGAACTAATACAAATTAAAAAAAATACATCATAAAGTGTATTATAAGATAGCTCTGGCAAAGAATTTGAGGCTGTTAAATTAATAGCAATAATTGCAAATATACTTCCAGTTGTTGTTGAAAATCTTGACTGCTCTGTCTGAGCTAAATAAATAAACCAAGTACAAATTATAATTAATAACATTGGCAATATCGTTGTATAAAAAAAAGAATTATAAATTCTAAGAAGATTAAATTCGAGTCTTACTTGTTGATTTAAATCAGAGTTAATATTTTTAAATTCCGCTTTTTCAATTGTAAAATTTGGAACCGTGATATTATTAAAGTTATTTTCATCCTCTATTACCCACGTATCAACAAATTCTTGAGAAGGAGTAAATTTTACATTTTCTCCAACGTTGTATTTAAAATTAATAATTATTTTATGCCTATCAAAAGGAAACATTCTTAGATTGAAATCAGATTTTAACAAATTGTACTTATGATTAAGAAATAGATATTCGATCGATCCATCTGAATAAATATTTATACGATCATTAGATATAGCTTGAGGAAGTTGGAGTGCATTATTTATGGATACACCTAATGTTGGAAATTTATTTTGAGTTGATTGACCATAATCATAAGAGCAAATAACTCTTTCAGAATTATCAGATTTAACCAGAGCATCAATATCTCTGAATATTTTTAAGGTTGTTAAATCAAATGATTTAAAATCAAATAAGGCTGAAGTAACTTCATTAGAAGAAAATTTGAAAGCCTGTTCTGCAAAACTTGCAGAAAACTGAAGTTTCTTAGGATCTAACTCTATAAAATCTATAAATTTAAAATATTTTATTTCCGTATTCGATATAACTTTATTTTTAAAACTGATGGTGTCATAGAGCTCATCGCACTGATCCGCTGAGAGTAAATTATATAATCTATTTTGTTTTTCATCTGTTTCGCTTACGTTATCAATAAACGTAAATTCAGCAAAAACGTGAAAACTAAAAAGTAATGTAATTATAAAAAGTAATCTTTGCATATCTTGTTATAAGAAGAATATCATAACATAGAATATATTAATTAATACTATTTCTCTTAAGCATATAATTCTTCAAGATAATTATTGTTAAATATTTCTTTATTCGAGTGTATCAGCGTAAGCTTTTCCAAGCTTGGCATTGGATAGCTGTGCATTACTCCAAAAAGGAACAGCAATTTTTGCAAATTTTTCCATAGAGTCGTAAACCTCAGCAAAGAAATTGTTAGTTTTTTTTAGTTCTTGAATATTTTTATACGCTGCTGCGGAATATTCGGTAAAGTAATCATCAGGGGTATCGTGCAATTCAATACCGTCATCTTTTTGAAGTTTTTGCAATGCTTTACCATTGTCATATATACGCATTGAAATAAATTTCATTAAAGATGCCTGAGCTGCGGTTTCAATTGCGAGTTGATGTTGCTTGTCCATATCTTTAAAGACATCTTTGTTAATGATAAGATCACCATTGACGACTACTTGATGCAAACCTTGCAAATAATAATGTTTCAACACCTCTGCAATACCGTACTCTCTATCAGGTGCAGGGCAGCACCATTCAGCAGCGTCAATAATCCCTTGTTCCAATGCTGGTAATAAATCTTTGGCACCCATAGTGACCGCATTTACTCCGACATCACTATATGTTTTTCCTGGAAGACCAGGAGGCGCTCTATAGGCTTCAACGTTATTACGAAAATCATCCATTGACGCAATTGGTTCCGTAAACCATCCCAAAGCTTCAGGACCAAAAGGGGCTATATAAAAACCAACAACATCTCTTTCCATTTCACGCCACAACCTGTTGTAAAGTTTTTCACCACCTCCATACATAAACCAAGAATAAAATGAAATATTATCAATCCCTAATCCAGCTCCTGCTATTGGTGAACCAAATAACATTGCGGCTGGATGTTCTTTATCCCAATAATGAGTATAGGATACACCGCAAGGAATTTCATTTGAATGAACAGCATCTAATATTTGATTTGTTTTTACTAATGATCCAGCAGCTACAAATTCAAATTCTACTTCCCCGTCCGTTAAATCATCTACAAGTTCGGCAAATTCATTAAGATAATCAAGGTAGTTGCCTTCAGGATCCGATGCTTGACATTCGTAAGTTTCGGAAAATGACGGAGAGCTCATTAATAAAGAGAAACAAAAAAGAATGGTTAGATATATTCTGTAAAACATTAAAATATCTTAAAATGGTCTCAAAGAATGTCAATTAATATTATTATAATTATTATAATTTAATTAATATTATTATTAGAATTTAATAGTAATTGAATAATATACATCATCCAGATTTTTTTGGTGAATTTTACTAATCTTTTTCTCTTTAGAAGTAAAAATTACGTAATAAAAATGAAAGAAGTAAATATAATTATCTAATTAAAACTTACATTTACATTTAATAATTCTATAATATTTTTCACGATTTAATTCTAACAAAGAGATAATAATGTTTCTAAAGATTAACAAATTTCTTTTGTGTATAAAAATACTTTTATTTTTTTGTATTTTTTATTCCCCAACACTTGTTGCGCACAATATTTCGATTGATGATTGTCGTTGTGAAGAGGCATGCTATACCGAAGAAGTATCATCCCTAAAATGCAATAATCAAAATGTTCAATTTCAATCAAATGGATTACCTCATCCATCTCATACCTTAATGGTTGGAATAAAAGGCTCAAACCAACAATTTCCCACTGAACATAATTATGAAATTACCATTCCTCTCAAACAAAACTTTTCATCTTCAAAAATACAAACTGAACCGGGGGCAATTGGGATTGCAATAAACGGCGTCCCCCTATTTGATCCCCAAACTCAAGGCCCCCAAGATGCATCAGGGAAACGGTCAACGGCACTAGATCAAGGAGAACTTGATGAATGCGGTGGTCATGCTGGGCGGGGCGATGATTATCATTATCATATTGCACCTAATTGTTTAATTGAAGACCTTGGCTATGATTTTATTGAAAATCAAAAAAGACCGATTGGGTATGCAAAAGATGGTTATCCAATTTTAGCAATTGGTTGGTTTGATGAGAACAATAATATTGAAACATTACTCGATGAGTGCCGAGGCATGTTTGATATTAATAATAATTATTTTTATAATGTTAAATCCACCTTTGCCTGGGATTTGCTGAATTGTTTTTCAGGCGAAATATATAAAATAAGTAAAGATAAGTGGGTTCAGCGATTGGATACCAATGGGAAAAAAATTGTCGGCATGCCTATTAAATTTACAATAGAAAAATATGAAAAATTAATCTTTGGGAATGATATTTGTCATACTTTAGAAGGAACCCTAATAAAGGAAAATATTTTACAAGAAAATAATAGTGTTAAAAAAATTATTAACCAATCACAATCAATTTTTTATTGTCATAAAAATTGTTATGGACTGTATTTTGAAGCAGAAAAAAGATCAGGGGTAAAGGGAAGAATTATGTATTATGATTTAACTAATACAGATTGTCCTGCAGGTTTAAGTATCAATTAATAATTTTAATATTTAAATAAAAAAAACCTTCGTGCTACGAAGGTCTTATAAAAACTACTTAATACTTATGGTATTTGTGTATATGCTTTAATGTTTATCAACGGTAAAATCTACCGCACTAAAAGCTTCACCAAAATTTATTATAGTTTAGCACATTGAATGTAAGGCCTTTGTATGACCAAAGGCCTAAAAGATCAGCAATATTAATTACAATTAATTATACAGAATGTTTTTGGTCCAAATAAACTAAAATTTTCTTTGATAGAAGCATTACCAAGAATACCATTAGCGGGGAAACCAAGGTGAGAATATCCTTTTACGTGCATTTCAATTTTAGTAAAATTATTTTTAGGTGTCATACGGACACAAAGGGAAGCACCAACATCAGCATTATTATTACCATTTATATGAATTACTTTACCATTTAGAGCAGCATCTAAGACACAGCCAGGGCTGGTTGCCCCTCCTTCTTCAACTTTAATCGTACCCTCTGTTAAATGAGCACATAATTTAATCGTGTCAGTGAAGCTTGCTGCACAATCAACTGCCATACTAAGCGAATCTCCAGCAAAGGTAAACATTCCTGTTATGTTCATTCCAGCTTCACCAGTACCATCATTATATTGTGCGTGCATACCACCAGAAAAATTCATGTTAAATGATATACCTGCAGTACTAAAACCTTTATTTACACTCATGTTTTCGTGCCATTGTAATACACTGGCTTGTGCAAAAGCTTTATGTGTTGGTAATGCAACAATAAATAGTGTTGCCATTATTAAGCAAAATAAGAATTTCGTAAATTTTTTATTAATTGAATTCATTGTATCTCCATATTTAGATTTTAGCCTAAAGATTGTTTTGTTAATAAAAACTATTAAAATTTAATAGTATTGGGATAATTATTATTTCTTTTTTTTCAAATTTCTAAGTAAAATTTTTGACATTTTAATTCGATCCTCTTTTGATAGCACGCTGAGTAAATCAACCATGGTATCAATTGCCTTTTGTTGATTAGTGGCAAAAAACATTGAACGAGTTTCTAATAAAATTCGGTAAGACTCAGCATTAAACTGATCAGCTGTGAGGGTGTCCCGCATTTCATCATTCCAAGTTTTCATTTCATTTTTAGAATTTTGACGTTTAGAGAATTGTAAATCACTGAAACGGTTAATAAATTCCTCTTTTAGATCATTGGATAAATCTGCCTCACTAATAATATTGATCATACGATTTTTACTACCCTGCTTTTCTTTGGTGGAAAATATATTCATAGATTGGGTGCCAACAAGATACCCAATCAAGAGAAGATTAAGAGCAACGGAAATAGTTAAAATATATTTTGAATACTTCATAGAGAGAAATCCTCATCAAAGAAAACTTCGGTGGTAAAGTTATCATCAAAAATAGATAGTTGCTCACTCTCAATAGATAAATCTGAAACAATAACGCCGCTCAAAAAACCAACAAGAATAAACATGGCCATACTAAAACGAGGTGAGGGTAAATAAAAATTATCACTCAGTCCTTCGATGACATCTTGAAGATAATAAATGAATGATTTTTGCTGCTTTATTTGTTTTGCCTGATTAATGATAGAGCTGGCTAAATCTTCACCGTGAGGTTTTACCTCAAGTTTGCTTAGCAAATCATTGATAGCTTTATTATCATTTTCTTTTTTCATTATGTCTTACTTCCTATCATAATTTTGAAATATTTAATTGTTTCTTTAGAAATTCTTTTGCTCTTAGTAATAACGATTGCACTGCTCTCTCCGTTGTCTCTAATATGTTTGCTGCTTCTTTATTGGAGTGCTGCTCAAAGTAGCAAAGAATGAGGACCGTTTTTTGTCTTTCGGGAAGTTTATCAATGGCGGCTATTACAAGACGATGTCTTTCTTCATCCAGTAAATTTTCTAGCGCTAATTTTGAACTATCTTCTATGTCAAATTGATCGGGCAGAGATAGAGGTTTTCGTTTTTTTAGATCATCAAGACATAAATTAATAATGACACGCGTGAACCACGTTGTAAATTGAGCTTTCCCAGGTTTCCACGCTTGCGGATTTTTCCATAATTTTAAAAATGCCTGTTGCACAATATCTTCTGCGTCTTGCTGATTGTGTAGATAGCGAAAAGCCATATTATAACATCTAGTCGTATGACGATTTACCAAGATACTAAAGGCGGAATGATTTCCACCTTGTATTTCTTTGAGCAAACTAACATCAGAAGGTGATTGGGTAAGCATAATGGTATTTGTAAATCATTCTTCATAATTTAAATAGCCAAATAAATCCCTGTCATACAATTGACCAATAAGATTTATGATTTGCTCTTTCTTTTACCTTTCCCTTTTTTACATTGGTTAAATTCATCAAGAGATATAATTCCATCAGAATTCGTATCCATGCGATTGAATCTATTTTCTACAAACTGAGGCATCGTTTCCATATATTCATCCAAAGATAAGGTGTTATCATTATTTGTATCAATGCTTTCAAACATTGTACCTCTAGAAGATGTATCTGATGTATTGTGGGCATAAGCACCAACTGCAGTGCCAAGTCCAGCTAAGACAATTAACGTGGCTAGTACATTTTTCTTAAATATAGTCATAGTAGTCTCCTTTGTTAAAATAGATTTTTTTATCTATATGTAAGTTGAACGAGCGAGACTCAGAAAATACGCGTATTTTTTTAAAATAAATTTACCTTATTGTTTTCGGCTACTTGGGACCATAAATTAGGAAAATCCTGATTAAATTCTATTTGGGCTTTTTCAGCCTCAGATTTATTTTGAAAAACACTAAAGATACACGATCCACTTCCTGTAAGCCTAGAAAAAATTACATCGTCTAAATTATTTAAATAATTCATGATTTTTGAAAAGTGAGGTTCTGTTTTATTAAGTAATTTTTCAAAATCATTACCTGAATCTTGATCATTTATTTCTTCTAAATCTAAGTCTGCGTTAAAATCAAAATCGGATTGCTGGAATGAATCATACATTGTTTTTGTTGGGCATGTAAAAGGTGGTTTAATAATTAAGAAATAGTATTTTGGATATAGAATGTTAGAGATTAATTCTCCTTTGCCTCGCATTAAAGCATCTTTTTGGTGTAAGAAAATGGGAATATCGGCACCCAAATTAACATACTCAAATATATTTTTTTTCTCTATTATTTCTAAATTTTCGACAATTTTAATCACAGTTGCCGCATTAGATGAAGCAGAACCTAGTCCAGCTTGATAAGGAAAATTCTTCGATATAGTAAAATGAAGTTTTGGTGCATCTATATTTAAATAAGTGAAAAGTTTTTTAATAATACAGTCATCAAATGTTTTTTTGTTCGGCGCAAAAGGACCAACATATTCAACTTCAAATTTATTGTGGGGTTTCACTGTGACTTCATCGTAGATATCAATAAATGTTACACCGGTTCGAATGTTATGAAATCCGTCCTCTCGTTTATTTATAATTTTTAGAAACAAATTGATTTTAGCAGGAGACTTTTCCTTTATTTTATCCAGCATTAAATTTATCTAGTTTACTTTGAACATTTTTTTCAATTTCATCCTCAGGCTCTGCAAGCTCAAGAGCTTGTTGCCAAAAATGAATTGCTTCTCTTTTTCTATTCATAGCATAATAGATATCACCAAGGTGGTCTAGTGATATTGCTTCTCCAGGCGCCATATCTATAACCATTTCCATTAATCTTGCAGCTTCATTTAAATTATTCTTTTTAAAATGAGCCCAAGCTAAGCTGTCTATTATATAATAACTTTCAGGATTAGCTTTATAAGCAGCTTCTAGCATTTGTAAGGATTGATCTATTCGTATTTCTCGCTCTACCCATCCATAAGCGAGATAATTTAATACATTTGCAGAGTCTGGCTTAATATCAAGTGAAGTAAGAAAGTCTTTTTCTGCTTTATCCCACTGACCTAATCTTTCATAACATATACCTCTTCTATAAAAAATATTCCAAAGATCATCTTGTCTTTCATTTATCATTTCATCATAAAGTGATATTGCAAGTTCAAATTTTTTTTCGACTCGATAAAAATCCGCCAATATTCTTTTTAATCCATAATTATTATTATTATTTTGTAATAATATTATTATTTTCTTTTGTGCTTGGTCATATGATAGAAAATTTGAATAATTTATTGCTAAGCTTCTTTGAGCTTCAAGATAATAAGAACTAGATGGTTTTATTTTTAAAAAAATTTCTTCTGCGACTTTAGATTGCTCAACATTTTGGAACAATTCTCCTTTAATAAGTGTCGCTCTATCATTTGAATTATCAATTATTTTTGCAAGAGATGTGTAAAATAAAAGAAAATTATAATTTAATGAAGCTTGTTCAGCGTTTGAAAAAGATGAAACAACTATATCAACAAGTGATTTGCTAATTGTTTTGTTATCTTTAAGTTCATTGTTATTAAAAAAGATAAAATCAACTAAATCATTTTTATCTTTAAGAGTTTGTTGAATTTCCTTTATTTTATTTAATTTTTTATTGGAATATAAGTATACTAACTCTACAATAAGAGCTTCTTGATTTTCATTATCCTCAATCAGCATTTCAGATGCAATTTTGTGGGCTAAATCAATATCTTCTATAATTACAGCTGATATGACTTTATCAAGCAAATTACTACTTGATAGCTTGATTTGTTTGTTACTAAAATTTGAGAGTGCTGCAGGATAATCATAATTCTTAAAAGCTAATTGAGATATAAGAAAATTTGAGCTGCTGAAAGCGAATAATGGAAAAGAAAAAAATACCAAAAAATTTAAAATTAGAAGTTTTCTTATTAAATTAATCATTTAAAAAAATAGTTACATATTATTAAATAATTGTAATTTTGCATGAATCAATCAAATAAAAAACATTTAGAATTTATTAAAAATTCGGGAGTAAATTACTTTTTACAAGATACTCCAAGAAATTGGTTCGAAAGTGAACAAAATTCATCTTTTGGATCATTGAAAGATGTAAATAATGACAAATTACTTAAAATTCAGCAAATTGTAGAGAAAATAAAAGTTTTAGACACTCAGCTCAAAAATACAGCAAAAAATCTAGTTGTTTATGATGGAAGTATTGATGCAAAAGTAATGTTTATTGGTGAGGCTCCAGGAAAAGATGAAGATATACAAGGACTTCCATTTGTTGGAAAAGCAGGACAGTTATTGAACAAAATGTTAGCAGCAATAAATTTAAAAAGAGAGGAAGTTTATATTACAAATGTTGTTAATTGGAGACCTCCAGATAATAGAACACCTACGGATGATGAAATTTTACAATTCCTACCTTTTCTTCAAGAACAAATAGATGTGATAAATCCCGATTATATTTTTTTATTAGGAGGTGTAGCAGCAAAAGCAATATTATCAACCCCATTAGCATTAGGAAAATTAAGAGGAACTTGGCATAAATATCAATCTTTACAACTAAATAAAACGGTTTATACAATTGCTTCTTACCATCCTGCTTTTTTACTTCGTTCACCTCAGTATAAAAAAGCATCTTGGGAAGATTTGCAAATGTTACAAAAAAAATTGAATGAAAAGAATTAGTTTATACACTTTAATTTCTATTTTTTTATTTTTTTTTTCATTTAAAGCTTTTGGTTTTCAAATTGATATATCAAAAAAGTATAATAATATTTTTTCATCAAAAATATTAAGTGAAGAAGATGTTCACAACTACCAGCAGGCATATTTATTCCAAGAGCAATGTAAATGGAAAAGTGCAAATAGATATATATTAAAAATACAAAATAAAACTTTACTGGGTCATATTTATGCCCAAAAATTTCTTCATCCAAATTGTTATACGTCCAAATATTTAGAATTATATTATTGGTTAAAGAAATATAATGATCATCCACAAGCTAAAAGAATATATAAATTAGCGATACGAAGAATGCCCCCTGGTTACAAAAGCCCAACAAAACCTGTTCTTCCATTAGGAATAGAGTCTGAAACAGTAAATGTTGTTAAGAAAAATAAATATAAAAGTTCAAATAAACTATCAAGTGGCCAAAGAGCTGAAAAAAAGAAATTAATTAATGGAATTAAATCAAGAGTTAATCGTGGATGGCCAACCGGAGCTTTAGAATTACTTAGTCAACGTGATGTGAATCTATTATTAGATCAAGTAGAAATTGATCAACAAAAAGAATTAATTGCTAAAGGTTATTTTCTAGCTGATAAAAATAAATTAGCAATTAAGTATGCTTCAGAAGCTCTAGTTAATTCAGCACAGTATGTTCCTTACGCGGCGTGGACAGCAGGCCTTTGTTCATGGCGATTAGAAAAATATGAAGATGCAGCAAATTACTTTTCATTATTTTCTATTAGTTTAAAGGATGATGCTTGGCATCAGACATCAGGGAGCTTTTGGACTGCAAGATCCTATGCAAAATTAGGACGTTATGATGATATTAATTTTTGGCTCAAAAGAGCATCAAATAATCCTAACAGTTTTTATGGTATGTTAGCACTTGAGATTTTAGGTGTAAAAAATAAAATTGAATGGGATCAAAGAGCAGTACTAAATAAGAATAATAGTAAATTACTTAATCTTCCTGCAGGTAGAAGATTGCAGTCACTTATTCAAGTTGGTTTCGCAGATGAATTAGAAAAGGAAATAGTTCATCTAAACTCTATTTTAAATAAAGAAATTGCAAAAGAGTCAATTAGCATCGCTGAAAATTTTGATTTAGCTTACACACAACTAAAAATTGTTAATAAACTTGAACAATTTGGTATGGATGTACCTATACATCTTTATTATCCCACAAGCGTTTGGAAACCTCGTGATGGTTTCAAATTAGAAAAAGAATTATTACACGCATTCATGCATCAAGAATCTATGTTTAATATTAAAGCTAAAAGCAAAGATGGTGCCTTGGGACTCATGCAAGTTCTACCATCTACAGCAAAATTTATTACTAAAAGCAAAGATGTAAAAAGAAATAACAGCAATATTTTAAAAAATCCTGAAATAAATTTAGAAGTAGGGCAGGAATATATTACTTATCTTCTTGATCTAGAAGTAGTCTCAAGAAATTTAATTTTTTTAGCAGCAGCATATAATGGAGGACCAGGTAATCTTCAAAAATGGAAGAAAGAAACAAATTATTTAGGTGATCCCCTCTTTTTCATGGAAAGTATACCATCAAGAGAAACAAGGTGGTTCATTGAAAAAATATTAACAAAATATTGGATTTACCAAAACAAAAATAATAAAGAAATGCGCTCACTTAAAATGCTAGCTAATGGTAATGATCCACTTTATTAATATGTTATGCCAATAGATACTTCAATAGATTTTGTTGCAATTAACATTGCAGTTATTACAATTTCAGATTCTCGTACCCTAGAAAATGATACGTCTGGTGATACTCTGGAAAAGCGTATTAATGAAGCTGGTCATCATATGATTAAAAGAACAATTATTCCTGATGATGTTTCTCAAATTAAAGAAACATTAGAGTCAATGTCAAAACAAAAAGAAATAGATTGTATTATCACAACTGGTGGAACTGGATTAACAGGGAGAGATACAACACCCGAAGCGGTTAAAGAAATAGCAAATAAACATATTGATGGTTTTGGTGAACTATTTCGTCAAGTAAGTTTCAATAAAATTGGAACTTCGGCAATTCAGTCACGCGCAGTAGCAGCACTAATTAATAGCACTTATGTTTTTTGTCTTCCAGGATCTACAGGTGCATGTAAAGATGGATGGGATGAGATCCTGAAATACCAATTAGATATTCGTCATAAACCCTGCAATTTTGTAGAAATAATGCCACGTCTTAATGAAAAATAGTGACTGATTTTTCTATAGAGCAATCATTTAAAGGACTTGTTTTAGGTTTAGATGAAGTAGGTAGAGGACCACTAGCAGGCCCAGTTGTAAGTTGTGGTTGTATATTTTATGATTATGATAAAATATCTTCACCTATCCCGATTACAGACTCAAAAAAACTATCCGCGAAGCGAAGAAAAGAATTAGTTTCATATTTTACAAAACTACAAAAAGAAAAATTAATGAAATTCTATTTAGGTCTAGCAACAGTTAAGGAAATTGATGAATTAAATATTTTAGAAGCAACTAAATTATCAATGAAAAGAGTAATAGATAAATTTGAAGAGAAAAATATTTCGATAATCATTGATGGAAATTTTTCACTAGAATATGAAAATATAAATGAGAGATCTATTATTGCTGGAGATAAAAAATCTATATCAATTGCTGCAGCATCTATTATTGCTAAGGTATATAGGGATCGACTAATGAGTATTTATAACAATAAATTCGAAATTTATGGATGGAAACAAAATGCAGGCTATGGAACTAAAAAACATATCGATGCTATAAATAAAAATGGGGTAACAAATCTTCATCGAAAATCGTTCGAACCAATAAAATCTTTATTGAAAAATAATATTATAAAGTATTAATTTTAACATGCATTAAATGCATATTAAATATCATTATATTATGCTTTAAAAGGATACTTTTATTCATTATTTATAAATAATTAATTTCATCATTCCTCCCAACTGATGAATAATTTTGGGGCCTTAGGGCCCCTTTTTTTTTATTTAATCAAATTAATTTGGCTTATCCCTATAAAAAGATTCTGACTGTTGATAACTAGATTGACCTGATTCCATAAGTCCTTAAAGATTCTTTTTTGGACATATGAAGAAAAATCAAATTATTTTAGGTGACTCTATTCAGGAGATGGAGAAAATTAATGATCATTCTGTAGATCTAATTTTTGCTGATCCACCCTACAACCTTCAATTAAAAGATACTTTATACCGTCCTGATCAGACAACAGTTGAAGCAGTGACACAAGATTGGGATAAATTTAGTACATACAAAGAATATGATACTTTTACAAACGAATGGCTTAATCAATGTACTAGAATATTAAAAAAAGGTGGGGCTCTTTGGGTAATTGGAAGCTATCATAATATTCTTCGTGTTGGATCGTCGATACAAAATAAAGGTCTTTGGATATTAAATGATATTATCTGGCATAAAACAAATCCGATGCCTAACTTTCGTGGTACAAGATTTACCAATGCGCATGAAACACTACTTTGGTGTACAACTTCACGGAAAACTAAATACACTTTTAATTATCAAAACTTAAAAGAATTAAATGAAGGAAAACAAATGAGAAGTGATTGGTATATTCCTATTTGTTCTGGAAAAGAAAGACTAAGAAAAAATAATAATAAACGATCACATCCAACTCAAAAACCAGAAGCTCTCCTCTACAGAATTTTACTTGCTTCTACTAATAAAGGTGATCTTGTTCTTGATCCATTTTCAGGAAGTGGGACAACAGCAGTTGTGGCAAAAAAATTACAGCGTAACTTTATCGGTATAGAAAAAGATAAAGATTACGTCAAACTTTCAAAAGAACGATTAAAGAAAACAAAAGTACTTGAAGAAGATGTTGTAACTATTGCAAAAAGTAGAAAAGAATTACCGAAGGTTCCTTTTGGTGAATTAGTGGAGCAAGGAATTATTCCACCGGGTGCAGTATTAACAGATAAAAAAGAGCGCTTTAAAGCAACAGTTAGCATTGATGGAACGCTTAAAATAAAAGATTTATCAGGCTCTATTCATCAAATGGGAGCAAAAATGCAAGGCCTGCCAAGTTGCAATGGATGGGATTTTTGGCATGTGAAGGATAAATCTAAATCAATCCTACTAGATGAAATACGATCTAATTACCGTAAAGATAAACTAAACTAGTATTTTTTTATGTGACACGCTGATAAATTTTCGGCATGTAGACAAATAAAGTAAGTGCTCTTGCAATAAAGAAAAGGCAGAGAGATAGCCATAATCCAGTATTCCCAAAACTTGCTATTAAAAAGAAAGAAACAACAATATAAATTGCAACAGAGACGATCATGGCATTCCGTAGTTCTGCTGTTTGGGAAGCGCCAACAAAAATACCATCAAATTGAAAACAAAAAGAAGCTGCAAAAGGAATGATGACCACCCAGTAGGAGAACAAAAAACTGATCTCTCGAATGTCAGGTAAATCTGTCATGGCAATAATGAAATAATTTTTACTAAAGAAAAAAATTACACATATAACCAAACCGGATGCTGTACTTAAGATAAAGGAATTTTTAATAACATCTCTTAATAATTGTTTATTTTTAGAACCAATAGAATATCCAATAATCCCTTCTGTTGAGAAAGCATAAGCATCAAGAATATAAGCGGATAACATTATAAAATTTAGCAAAATGGTATTTGCAGCTACTGTCTCTTCACTGATAGAATTACCAAGATAAGTAAAATATAAAAAAGAAAATGCAAGAAGAAGTGATCGAATAAATATATTTACATTAATATTAAAAATATTTTTTACTTTATTTACATTAAAAATTTTAACGATACTAAACTCTAGTTTTGTATATTTGCTTAAAGCAACAAATGTATAGAATAAAAAAATAATAGTTGTCAGTGTTGAGGCAACTAGAGTACCTAATGCAACCCCTAAAACATTTAAATTAAAATATAAAACAAAAACTAAACTAAAGATTATATTTGAAATTGAATAAAAACCAACAATAACGCTCGATGTTTTTGTTTTTTGTAAGCCAATAAATAAACCAGTAATAACAAAAATAGTAAGCTCACCAAAAGTGGAATAAATACGAAAATAAAAATAATCTTTAAAATATTTTTTTGTTTCAGATGATAATTCAAATACAGATAAAGAAAATTGGAAGATATATCCTTGTAAAACAATTAATAAAAAAGAAATAATAATAACAAACGCAATGTTTCGTAAAAAAATATTTATAATCTCGTCATAGTCATTAGAACCATCTGCTTGTGCCACCATACCAACTGTTCCGGACCGCAAAAAACCAAAACTTCCAAACAGAATGGAGAAAACGCTTGCCGCAATACTTGTTGCAACCAAATAACTAGAATTATCAAGGTTCCCCATTAAGCCTGTATCCACAATAGCCACTAAAGGAATGACTAAGTTGGCAAAGAAAATAGGGATGGATAATTTAAAAATATTTTGGATGGACGATTTTGACGACATTTTAAATGATGTTAGATTTTATATTATTAAAATTTGATAATATAGTATTTAGCAAAAGACTTAAGTATCAAATAATTAACTATCTTTATTTTACAAATATTATAAAGCTCCAACTACTTAAAAATGCAAATTGGCAAATACAAATACGAATTTGATTTCTTTAGTTGGATCAAAAAAACTGAACTAGTAGAACTAGATAGTATTAATCCAAATGATGATCCAGTACGTCCAGAACTAGATAGTGAGTTTCGTACATCAAAGGGAAGAAAAATATTTGGTTTAAAATATAAAGATAATATTGAAGGTATCGCCTGCTTTGCTTTTACCAATGAAATACCTGCAACAATCAAAGAAATGGATCTTATGAGTACAGATGAAGATAAAGCATCTATTCCCATTGCGTATACCTTATGGTCTTTTAAAAAAGGGGCGGGTAAAAAAATAATGAAAGAATTACAAAAGTATATTAAGTCAAAAGAGCAGTTTGAGAGTATAATAACAATTTCACCTTTAACACCAGTTGCAACACACTATCACATTAGAAATGGCGCAAGGTTAATTAAAATTAACCCAACAACACAAAATTTTGAATATAAAATTTAGAGAAATTTATTCAGTGATAGTCGTAGTTGATTTTACATAATACGCATCAAGATAACAAGATCCATCCGTCCACTCACTAGCATAAAGACTTGTGGATGTTCCAAAGCCAATATCAATTTTAGGAGCTATTAATCCAACAGTGTAACTAGATTCTAAATTATAAATTTGGGTAAAAGTATCAGTATTAACATCAGGGTTATCCATTGCTAACCCGTATTTGCCACTTAAACTTGATATATCTTTTGTATAATTAGTTGTTTGATTCGATCCACTATCACAAGCTGCATTTGCACAAATAGTTGTTCCACCTCCAGTTGTATCTGTCTGTAAATAAAATACATTTTCTTCTGCATTAGCTGCAGCATCTGCTTCACTAGTTTCACATACTCCATACTGCAAAGACTTATATTTACCAGTCGTTGAGTTATAAGTAGAATCTGACTCCGTTCTGCACCAACAATTACTGTCTGCTTCTACATAACCTTTCATTGTAAATTCTCTAGATAAAGTTGGTTTAACATGGGTAAAAGTAGTGCCAATAGGAAGTCCAGAAGTTGAAACAAATGATCCTACCTCTGATCCAGCTGTTACAGAAGCAACATCAAAAGTTTTATTCCCAGTTCCAACTGTTGCAGTACCTGTGCAAGTTGTGTCAGTTTTATCAGCAAGTGGGGCTGCGGTGCACAATTCTATTTTTGTTAATGTAACTTTATAAACTGTTGCTTCACCAAGTTCTGCAAAAGCTTGAAAAGAAAAATTAAGACAAAATAATACTGACATAAGTGATATTATAATTTTCATTCAACTAACCTTGTTATTACTACGCCAGTGCCTTCTGACTCAATGGTTTGTTTATTACTCCTTCTAACAATACTAAGTAACTCTGTACTCATATCGAATTGGACAAATGCTTTTTCACTAACAAAATCTGTTGACGCAGTTGGTGTTTGTCTTGGTGGATAAATAAAAGTTATTTTTGCAAAGTTATCAGTTCCAGAAATATTATTATCGTCAAAACCTACTTCTGCTATTAAATTTGGTGTTAGTGCCATTTCTAAACTAATTTTTTCACCTTTAGAATCTTTAGAATTCTTTTCAGCTTTCCAATTATAAGAATTGCCAATTACATTAACCCATGGAATATATGGAACTTGACCAACAATACTTAAATCATATCCATCAAGAGTTCTTTCTGTATAATCTCCAACGGTTTTGGCACCACTAATTCCAGAATAGTAATTACCTAAGACATCAAAAGCAGATGATCTTAGTTCTACTCCAACACTAGCTCTTGCATTTCCTTTTTCATCATAATCAAAGAAAAAATTTGCACCTGTCATAGAATTTTTACTATCTGATAATTTTCTGTATCCAACACCAATATTTCCCGCTAATCTACTATCACCTCTTATTTTGTGATCACTTAATTGTAACTGGATAAATGTTGCATCTACACTGTGATGTATTGCTATTGGTCTTACTGTAACAATAGAGAATTCAGGTTTATAATCCTCACCCATATCAATACGAACTTGTGTATCGCCTTCACCATCTAATATGTTTTCTACAGCTTCAGATAATCCAGAGGTAAATCTTTCAACTAATCCTTGTTTTACTTTTTGTTCATCACCAGCAAACAAATTTGTAGAAAATAAAAGGACAAATAGGAGAGTTATTAATCGCACAATTATTTATAACTGTATTTAAAAAAAAAAATAAGAATTATTTTTAATTTATAATTTTGCACTATTTGCTTAACAAATCGAGAAAAAATTTATAAATTCAGAAATGGCCTACCAGATAAATACCAATTATTCCGTTACTTTTGATGATGTTCTGCTCTCACCAGCGTATTCTGAGATAAAACCAAAAGACGTAGATACATCGATTACCATTGGAAAAGTCAAATTACATATTCCAATACTCTCCGCTGCTATGGATACTGTGACAGAGAACAAGATGGCAATCAATCTAGCACTTAATGGTGGTCTAGGTGTTATTCACCGTAATATGCCGATTGATAACCAAGCAAATGAAGTTAACAAAGTTCATAACTTTAAAGTTAATATAAAGAAATTTCAAAATGCTGTAATTAATTCTAGCAAACAGATTGCGGTAGGAGCTGCAATAGGTGTTGAAAATAATGCTTACTTACGACTATTAGAATTATTAAAAGTTGGTGTTGATATAGTCTTTATTGATGTTGCTCATGCACACACAAAAACGACTTTAAAGTTTATTGAAAAAGCAAAAAAAGTTTTAAAAAAAACGCCTCTTATTGTTGGAAACATTGCTACTAAAAAAGCTGCATCAGATTTAATTAGTGCTGGTGTTGATGCTATTAAAGTAGGTATTGGACCAGGATCAATTTGTACAACAAGGGTTGTGACTGGTGTTGGTATTCCTCAACTCTCAGCTGTGATGGATACATTTCAAGTTGCAAAAAAATTTAAAATTCCAGTGATTGCTGATGGAGGAATAAAAACATCAGGTGATATTGCAAAAGCTATAGCAGGTGGCGCAAGTGCTTGCATGATAGGCTCTTTATTTGCAGGCACTGAAGAGTCACCAGGCAAATTGTTAACTATCAAAGGTAAAAAATTTAAATCATATAGAGGTATGGGTTCTGTAGGAGCAATGCAAAAAGGATCTTTTGATCGATACTCACAAGAAGAAACAAAGAATGCAAAAAAATTAGTAGCAGAAGGTGTGGAAGGGATGGTTCCATATAAAGGTAAAATAGAAGATGTAGCTTATCAGCTTGTTGGTGGTTTAAAGTCTTCTATGGGTTACACAGGTCATAAAACGATTAAGAAAATGCAGGGCAATTGTAAATTTGTGTTTATTTCTAAAGCAGGAGCACGCGAAAGTAATGTTCACGATGTCATTATGTAATAATGTATCGAATCATCATTGAATTGATACAATAAAACAAAAATGACTTCAGCATCAACAAAACATAAGGTAGTAATTGTGATGGGTAGTAAATCTGATCACACTACCATGAAAAATTGTGAAAAAATTTTAAAATTACTGAAAGTTAAGTTTCAAACCAAAATTGTTTCTGCACACCGAACACCAGAGAGAATGTTTAAATTTGCCAAAGCGGCTGAAGACAATAATATTTCTGTCATTATTGCCGGTGCAGGAGGTTCTGCACATTTACCAGGAATGATTGCATCTTTAACAACCATACCCGTAATCGGCGTACCTGTAGAAAGTCGTAAATTAAAAGGATTAGATAGTTTATTATCAATAGTGCAAATGCCAAAAGGAATTCCTGTTGGAAGTGTTGCAATCGGTGAGGACGGAGCAATGAATGCAGGTTTATATGCAGCATCCATTATTGCCCTTACGAATAAAGATATTAAAAAAAATTTAAAAAATTATCGAAGTAAACAATCAAAAGCTGTTAAACAAAAACCATAAATCATGAATAAACCCACGCTTGGCATTATCGGTGGTGGACAATTAGGAAGTCTCTTAGCAGATGCTGCAAAAAAAATAGATATACAAACCGTCATATTAAGTGATGATCCTGATGCACCTGGAAAACATTTTGCTACTAAATTTATTTTTGGTCAGTATGATGATGATACAACGATAAAAAATTTTATTAATGAAGTTGATCTTGTTACATATGAATTTGAAAATATTCCCTTTAAAATATTAAAAAAAATTAATAAAAAGAAAAAAGTTTTACCAAACCCAGAAATTAATAAACTCATTCAACACCGGGAAACAGAAAAAAATTTTCTTAATGAAAATAATATAACAACAACAAAATATGTGACTGTCAGAAATCAAAAAGATTTAAGTGAAAATGTAAACTTGCTTCCTGGTTTGTTAAAAACAACAACGTTAGGATACGATGGTAAAGGTCAGTATAAATTAAACACTCTAGATGATGTTACTGACGAGATTGATTTTACAAAAGAATATATCTTAGAAAAATTCATTCATCTTAAAAAAGAAATTTCTGTCGTCATTACAAGGTATAATCAAAATAATTATGAAATCTATGACCCTATTGAGAATGTGCATGAAGAACAAATTTTAAAATATTCAACAATACCAAGTGATATTCCTGATAATATTCGAACACAATCAATTGAGTGGGCAAAACAAGTTGTAGAAAAACTAGATTATATTGGAACGTTATGTGTAGAATTTTTTATTGATGAAGATGATAATTTATATGCCAACGAAATTGCTCCTCGTGTTCATAATTCTGGACATCTTACAATGAACTCTCATAATATTAGTCAATTTGAAAATCATGTACGAGCAGTATGTGGCTTAGAAAAAATTGAAACAAAAAAAATATTTAACGCCAAAATGATTAATTTAATTGGTGATGATATTACGCCTTATAGAAATAAAACATTTAATGATAATGAATTTTTTTATGACTATTTAAAAACAGAAATTAAAAATAAAAGAAAAATGGGTCATATAACAATTATTAAAAAATAATTTATAAACTTATATTAAATTGATCAGTTAATTGTGTTACGAGTTGATATTTATTGGCAACATTAATTAAGTCTTCTCCTTCACGAAAAGATTGTTTATCTAATTGTTTAGTTGGATCGCCTCCAGGCCATATTCGCCAACTATCATTATCAACAACATCAGATAAAACTAGAGAATTATCCAATAATTTAAAACCAAGCTCAAACTTAATATCAACTAAATGTATAGGACCATCAATTGTCTTTATATTTTTCCATTTGTCTTCAATAAGCTCAAAACTTGGAAGAATAATTCCATTAATAGCTATTTCTAATTCTTGATCAGACAATAATTTTTTGGTTTTCATTAAACTATTTCCAGTAATAGGTTTTTTTGCAGAAAATAATTCCCACTCTTCTCCAGTTTTTACAAAAGGATCCGTAAACACACCCTCTTCCCATTTTCCATCTTTTAAAAATTGTCTTCTAGCTTCACTCTCATCCATTTGAACAGGTTCTGGAACATGAGGAGGCATTACAACAGCTGCTTTGTGAAATATTTCCCAAACTAAATTTTCAAAACGATGTGGATTAACAATATCTTTTGAAAATTGATTATTTCTACTTAAATAACTTCCCCACGCATAACGTCTAACTACAAATTCTAAAGAAAGCATATTACAGTTATAACTTAAAAGGCTATTCGGGGAGTCTTGTTCAATAAATGATGTTGCAATACCTGCATGAGTTAGCATACTAAATACATTACTCGTTTGTTTTGTCTTGTGCATTCCAATATCTTTGATTTCCTCTTTCTTCGCTGCATCCCCTCCTGTTAAAAAATCTTTTGTTACAATTCGAATAATATTTTGATCATTTGTATTCTCAATAATTTTTGTTTTCCCTTCAACTAATAATGAATTATTCATCAATATATCTCCAACCAATATCTTTTCGATAATATCCTTCATCCCAAGTAATTTGATCGATAACTTTATGAATATTTTGTCTGATAGTTTTTAAATCTTTACCTGTACTAGAGATATTTAATACCCGACCACCATTAGAAAGCCATTTATGTTTTCTAAGAGTTGTTCCTGCATGAAAAAGATAGTCATCTTTTCTTAAAAAAAGATTTTCCAAATTACTAATTAGTGTCAATTTTTTATAATCCTCAGGATAACCATTAGTAGCCATCACTATTGTCATGGCGTAATCATTTTTCCACTTAATTTTTTCTATTTCATTTAAGCTCCCTGTTGCTGAGGCATGAAGCAGTTCTAACAAATCTGTTTCTAAAAGTGGTATGATTGCCTGGGTTTCAGGATCACCAAAACGAACATTGATTTCGAGTAAATTTGGACCTTCTTCTGTTACTATTAATCCTGCATAAAACATACCTTGATAATTTATTCCTTTTTGAGCAAGATATTGAACAATGGGCTCAATAAATATTTTAGATAATTCATGCATTTTGTTTGATGAAATAGAGGGAACAGGTGTGTAGGCACCCATACCACCAGTATTTAAACCTTTTTCTCCTTCTAAAATTTTTTTATGATCTTGTGCTGTTGTAAGCGGTAAAACAAATCCATTTTTATCGACAAGTGAAAATAAACTTACCTCTTCACCAACTAAAAACTCTTCAATAACAACAACTGAACCAGCATCACCAAAAGAATTCTCTTTGAAACATTTAATAAGTGCATCTTTTGCATCATCAATTTTTTCACAAATAATAACCCCTTTTCCAGCAGCTAAACCATCGGCTTTAATAACTAAAGGATAGGATTGGTTTTGACAAAAAGTTAAAGCGTCATCATAATTTTCAAATACATCATAAGCAGCTGTTGCAATATTTAATTTTTTACAAATATCTTTTGTAAATTTTTTTGATTTTTCTAGCTCAGCCCCCATCTGGTCAGGGCCAAAGACTAATATAGAATTATTAATCAAACGATTTGACAAACCTTGAGTTAAAGGCAGTTCAGGGCCTATAACTACAAGATCTATTTTACTTTCTAAACAATATTTCAGGATAGCATCATGATCATCAACTTCAATCTTAATAGATGAAGCAATTTCACTAATAGCATCACTACCTGGTATACAATATAAATTAGAACAATTTGGAGATTGTTTTATACCATAACATAGTGCGTGTTCTCTTCCACCATTACCAATTACGAGAACGTTCATGAAAAAATATAATTCATTTATTAATTGTTTGAAGCAAGACTTAAAAATGATAGTTTTTTTAAGTTTTCATCATTCAAATAATCTAAAGGTCTAACAGGATATTCTCCTGTAAAATAATGATCGGTAAATTGAGGATTATCTTTATCTCTTTTATCAAATCCCAGAGCTTTATAAAGACCATCTAATGATAAAAACTTAAGTGATTTTGCACCAATGTAATCACACATCTCTTCTAAGTTTTTATTTGCAGCAAGTAATTCCTCTTGTGTGGGCGTATCAACACCATAAAAATCAGGATATTTAATTGCTGGTGAAGCGATTCTCATGTGTACTTCTTTTGCTCCAAAATCATGAAGCATTTTAATTATTTTAGTTGAAGTCGTTCCCCGGACTAAAGAGTCATCAATCAAAACAACCTTTTTATTTTTAATAGAACTTTGATTTGGATTTAATTTTAATTTTACACCTAGACTTCTTATTTGTTGTGTAGGTTCAATGAATGTCCTTCCCACATAATGATTTCTAATTAAACCAAGCTCAAAAGGTATTTTAGATTCTTGACTAAAACCAAGTGCAGCTGGAACTCCTGAGTCAGGGACAGGGACAACAACATCTGGTTTAATATCTAATTCTTTTGCAAGATGGGTTCCTAAGTTTTTTCTATATTCATATGCTGTTTTATTTTTTAAAATACTATCTGGTCGAGAAAAATAAATGTACTCAAAAACACAAGGACGTTGTTGTTTTTTTGGAAATGGTCGTCTACTTTTAACTTTACCATCTGTTATAATTACCACCTCACCATTTTCAATTTCACGAACAAATTTTGCTCCAATTATATCTAAAGCGCATGTCTCAGATGCAAGAATAAAGGCATTTTTTAATTTTCCTAATACAAGTGGACGAATACCATGGGGATCTCTTGCACCAATGAGCATTCCATTTGCAATAATAGAAAGTGCAAAACCACCTTGAATTTGTAATAAGGTATCAATAATTTTATCAACAATTTCAGTTTTTTTAGATCTAGCAACTAATTGAACTATTGTTTCTGTATCTGAAGTTGTCTGAAATATTGCTCCTTCACGAACCATTCGCTCTCTTAATAAAAGTGCATTTGTTAAATTGCCGTTATGAGCAATACTTATCGCACCTCCATGAAGGTCAGCATAAAATGGTTGAATATTTCTTATAGTTTCACCACCCGTTGTTGAATATCTGTTATGACCTATAGCGATTTTTCCTTTTAATTTTTCGAGTGATTGTTTTTTTGTAAAATTATCGCCAACTAGGCCAAATTTCCTTTCAGAATGATATGATTTTCCATCATAAGTAACAATTCCACAGCCCTCTTGACCCCTGTGTTGCAAAGCATGTAATCCCAAAGCAGTTAAAGTTGCGGCATCTTTAGATCCACTTACACCAAAAATACCACATTCTTCATTTAAACGCGGGAAATGTGTGTGAGTAAATTTTAGTTTACCTAATAAACTATTTTTCATTTTAGCTTTTCTTTTCCAAAATCTTTTTTGCTATTTTTTGTAGTGCCTTAGGATAAATCATGTGCTCCTCTAACAATATTTTTTTTGAGAGTGATTCGGTATTATCTTTGTTTAAAATCTTCACTTTTTTTTGCAATATTATCTTACCAGAGTCAATTTTGGAGGTGACATAATGAACAGTGCAACCTGAATATTTAGCTTTTGCTCTAATAGCCTGATCTTGGGCGTTTAATCCTTTAAATGACGGTAAATAAGATGGGTGAATGTTTATTAATCTTCTTGTCCATTTTTTTACAAATCTAGAGTCTAAAACTTGCATAAAACCTGCTAAACAAATGATGTCTATATTCTTTAAATATTTACTAATTTTTTTTTCAAAATTTTTTTTTGGAAAAGAGTAAATTAATGGAATTTTATATTTTTTTGCAATTAACAATCCTTTAGCTTTAGAGTTATTTGAAATCACTAATTGTATATTGACTAAACTTTGTTTTTTGCGAGATGATTTAATTAATGATTCTAAATTTGAACCTCTTCCTGAAATAAATATAGCTGCCTGTATTTTTTTCAACTAATAGAACACCTTGAATTTTCATTAACTTCTAGTCTGCCTATTTCAAAAATATCCAAATTTTCTGTTTTAATTAAATATTCAAAATTTTTATAATCTTTCTTTGAAATAGTAATAACTAAACCGAGACCGCAATTAAAAGTTTTCAGCATTTCTTCATTAGACATATTTGCTAATTCTTGAAACCATTTAAAGATTTCATCACAGCACACAAATTTTTTATCTATTGTAGCAGACAAATTATCAGGAAGCATTCGTGGAACGTTACCTGTTAAACCTCCGCCAGTTATATGGGATATGCCTGTTATGTAATTTTTTTTTAATATGTTTTTTAGCATTGGATAATATAGTAATGTGGGCGTCATCAAGGCTTCAGAAATTGTTTTAAAACTTGATTGAAACTCAGTTGGCTTACTAAGATCTAATTTACTATCTTTGATTACTTTTCTAATTAGTGAATAACCATTAGAATGAAAACCAGAGGACTTTAACCCATAAAGTAAATCGCCTTCCTTCATCAGCTCTTTCTTAGGTAAAATTTTATTTCTTTCTACTGCACCTACACAAAAACCCGCAAAATCAAAATCGTTTTCTTTATATAGACCTGGCATTTCAGCAGTCTCACCACCTAAAAGGGAACAACTATTAATCTTACAAGCTTCAGTGATACTTTTAATAATTTTTAAAAAAGAATTTTTATCAACTTTTGAAGATGCATAGTAATCAAGAAAGAAAAGAGGTTCAGCACCGTGGCATAAAATATCATTCAAACACATTCCAACAAGATCATGACCTAATCCTTCTAAAATATCTGTTTCAATACCTAAGAGTATTTTAGTTCCTATTCCATCAGTCCCAGAAACTAACAAAGGATCAGTATAACCAGATTTTTTTAAGTCAAAAATGCCCCCAAATCCTCCTATTTCATCAAAATTACCTTTACGATTTGTCGTTTTGCTTAACGAAGAAATATTTTTGACTAGGGCATCAGTTGAATCAATATCTACCCCTGCTTCTTTATATGTTGTCATATTTAATTAGTTTTAAACGAATCGTTATTGAGTAAACTATTAATACATTAAATTAAATTGATTCGTACTCATAATGACTAATACAATTCAAATTCTCTCAGTTGAGAAGACAGGTAGAGAAGCTTCTCTTCAAGAAGAATATAAAAATAAATCAATTAAAATTATTGATGGTTATCTGTTCTCTAAAAAATTAGATAATCGTAAATTTAAACAGATTAGCAGAATTTTATCTAATCAAGTTTCACAAAAAATCTTAACTAAAGATAATGTGGTAAAGGTATTATCAAATTACTCTAATTTTAATTGGGTAGTAGAAATAAATTTTTTACCCGGAGTAACTGATAACTTAGGTAGTACAGCTAAAGAAATCATTAGTGATAATTTAAAAAATAGTTTTAAAAAATTTCATCTAGGATCTACTAAAATAATCTTAATCAAAGGTAATAAAAAAAATATTTATAATATATCAAAAAAAGAAGCTAATCCTCTTATTCAAACAATTAAAATTTATCCATTTAAAAAATATATTGATTTTTTTAAAAAAAATAAATTTGAACTACAAGAAGTAAAATTAATAAATAAAAAATATATCAAAAGAGAAGTAGATTTAAATATTTCCGATCATGAACTTAATATGATTGGCAAACTTGGAATTGAAGAAAAAAATAAATCAAGAAGAGGAACACTAGGCTTAGATATAGAGTCACTTAAAACTATTAGAAATTATTTTAATAAAATTAAAAGAAAACCTTCAGATGTAGAAATTGAAACATTAGCACAAACTTGGTCGGAGCATTGTAAACACAAAATCTTTTCAGCTAAAATTGATAATATAAAAGAAGGTATTTTTAAAAAATATATACGAGGAGCAACTGAAAATATAATCAAATTAAGAAAGGATAATTTTTGTGTTTCATTATTTACAGATAATGCAGGAGGAATTGAATTTAATAAAGATTGGATAGTTTGTCATAAAGTTGAAACACATAATACACCATCTGCACTTGACCCTTTTGGAGGAGCTATAACTGGAATTGTTGGTGTAAATAGAGATTGTCTTGGTTTTGGAAAAGGTGCTAAACCAATAGCTAATACCTACGCTTATTATCTTGCTTTTCCAAATAAAGATTATCAACTGTTCAGACAAAAAAATAAAAAAGATCCAATGCTGCCAGCAAGTTACATTGCTAATGGTATTATTAGTGGTGTGCGAGTTGGTGGTAATTGTTCTGGTATCCCAACTCCTCAAGGGAATATTTACTTTGACGACCGTTTTGCAGGGAAACCTCTGGTATTTTGCGGTACTGTAGGTTTAATACCAAAAAAAATAAAAGGGAAATTATCACACAAGAAAAAAGCTAATTCGGGAGATTTTATACTAATGGTTGGTGGCAAAGTTGGTAAGGATGGAATACACGGTGCTACATTTTCATCTGAAGAACTTGATCCTAACAGTCCTGTAACAGCAGTGCAAATAGGTGATCCAATAACACAAAAAAAATTGTCAGATGTAATTATTACAGAACTTCGTGATAAAGATCTTTATACTAGCATAACTGATAATGGAGCTGGAGGTTTATCATCATCTATAGGCGAAATGGCAAAAGAAAGTGGTGGGTTTGTTGTTGATCTTGAAAAGGTACCTTTAAAATATCCAGGTCTATATCCTTGGGAAATTTGGATATCAGAATCTCAAGAAAGAATGACTTTAGCTGTTAAGCCTAAAAATTTAAAAAAAGTTATAAAAATTTTTAATAAGAGAGGCGTTGATGCTACTTTAATTGGAAAATTTACAAAAGAAAAAAAAGCCATTGTTAAGTATAATAATATAGAAGTTTTAAATCTTAATATGGATTTTCTTCATGAAGGTTATCCAAAGTTAAATTTAAAAACGTCCTTACCAAAAATTAATATACTTAGAAAAAAACAAATTAAAAATGTAAATTTAATCAATAAATTACATAAATTACTTCTTAGTCCAAATATTGTATCTAAAGAATTTATAGCTACACAATACGATCATGAGGTGCAAGGCACGTCTATTATCAAACCTCTTCAAGGAAAAGGAAGGGTTTTTGGTAATTCAACTGCAATTAAACCTTTGTTTGATAATGAAAAAACTATAGCTCTTTCTCAAGCAGCATTCCCACAATATGCTGAGACAAATCCCTATCAGATGGCAGCTTGTTCAATTGATACAGCATTTAAAAATTTAATTGTAAGTGGGGCAAACTTAAAAAAAATAGCTATTTTAGATAACTTTTGTTGGTGTAGTTCTGATGATCCAGAAAGATTGTATCAATTAAAAGAAGCAGCAAGAGGATGTTATGACTATTCAGTTGCTTACCAAACTCCTTTTATATCCGGCAAAGATAGTATGTTTAATGATTTTAAAGGATATAATAAAAAAGGCCATCCTATTAAAATTTCTATTCCTCCTACTCTTTTAATTTCTTCTATAGGTATTGTTGATAAAATTTCTTATTTAACTAAAATTACACCAGAAGTTGGTGATTTAATTTTCATAATAGGAAAAACAAAAAACCAATTACAAAATAGTGAATACGAAAAAATATTTGGATTTAAAAAAACAAATTTACCTAATGTAGAAGCAAAAGAGTCTATAAAATTATACAAAAATTTTGAGAAAGCTAACAAATTAAAACTATTTAATTCTGCTTTAGGTGTTGACCTGGGAGGTGTTGGAATAACACTGATTAAAATGGGTATTGCATCAAATAATGGTTTAGAAATTGATCTTTCATCGCTATCAATATCTTCTATTGAACAATTTTTATTTTCAGAAACACAAAGTAGAATTGTAGTCTCAATCAAAAAGAACAATGTTATAAAATTTAAAAAATTATTTGGAAATTCAAATATATTTAAAATAGGGACATGTAATGATTCAAATTTAATTACATTCAGAAATAAAAATAAAATTTATTGTGAAAAAATTATTAATTTTGAAAAATCTTACAAACAAAAAATAAAAGGTTTATGAAAGTTTTAGTTTTATCTGGATATGGTATAAATTGTGAAACTGAAACCTTGCACGCATTTGAAGTTGTAGGTTTTAAAGGTAAAATTGTTCACATAAATGATTTAATAGACAACCCAAAACAATTAAATGATTATCAAGTTTTTGCCTTGCCAGGTGGTTTTTCCTATGGGGATGATACTGGATCAGGAAATGCCATGGCAAAAAAAATTATGAATAATCTTTATGATGCACTTTTAAATTTTGAATCAAAAGATAAGCTAATTATTGGTATTTGCAATGGATGCCAAATACTTGTAAATCTTGGCATTGTACCTGGAATAAATATTAACAACCCTGAAATAGCTATGTTAGAAAATAGTAATGGTGTTTATCAATGTAGATGGATTAATGTGAAAGTTAGTAATGATTACTCTCCCTGGTTAAATAAAATTAATACATTACACCTCCCAGTAGCTCATCAAGAAGGAAAATTTTTAATACCATCAAATATATTTAAAATTATACAAGATAAAAAATTAATAGGATTACAATATATTAATATAAAAAATCAATTAGCGTCCAAAAAATTTCCTGACAATCCCAATGGTTCTCATAATGATATTGCTGCAATTACAAATAAAACTGGAAAAGTAATTGCAATGATGCCTCATCCTGAAAGAGCATTATATTATTATCATGAGCCTGAATGGCAAAATAATAAAAATAGAAAATTTGCTGATGGTTTCAAAATTTTTAATAATGCAAAAAAATATTTTAAATAATTTTTCTAAACTACAATTTGCACTATTTTTTTCATAACGGTGGGTAATGCTGATTTAGAATATTGAGTCTTTTTTAACCAGTTCCCTTTTGATATTTGTGATTTTTTTATATTGGTAAAAAAAATTTCAGCTTGTAAATCAAAGTGGCTAAAAGAATATTCAAATGATCCTTTTCTCTTAAGTTTATTTTTATAACTTTTTATAACTTTATCATACGAAAGATGTTTTTTACTTTCTACCCAAGTATCATTTGGTATTTCTAACATAGAAGCTAACATGCCTCTTGAAGGACGCTTTCTTACGAGAATTTCATCTTTTTCATTAATTAATACATATGCTCTTGTATATTTAATTGGTTTTTTTGATATTTTTTTTAATTTTAAAGGTAACAAAGATTGTAAATTTTTTTTATGTGACTCACAAAGAGAATTTATAATACAAACATCACATTTAGGATTTCTAGGCACACATATAATTGATCCATAATCCATAAATGCTTGTATCAAGTTAGATGAATATTTTTTTGATACAAATTTATTTGCAATACTTTTTAATTTATCTTTAATTTTTGAAATAGGTTTATTAATTGCAAATAATCGTACTATAATTCTTTCAATGTTTGCATCGGTTGGCATAACTGGTTTATTATATGCAATACCAAGTATTGCTTTTGCAGTGTAATCACCAATGCCAGGTAGTGCTATTAATTCATCATAAGTTTTAGGAATATTATTGTTATAATTTTTTTTTATTAATTTTGCAGCTTTTAGTAAATATCGAGCTCTTGAATAGTATCCAAGTCCAGACCAAAACTTTAATATTTCGGGTTCAGTCGCTCTAGATAATTTTTCCAAAGATGGCCATTTATTAATAAATTCAATGAAACGTTCTTTAACAGTATTCACAGTGGTCTGTTGGAGCATGTATTCACTAACAAAAATATAGTATGGGTTGGGCAGATTATATTTAAATGATTTACGCCATGGCAATTCTCTTTTATTTTGGTAATACCATTTAAGAAAATGTGAATTAATTTTTTTTTCTAGATTTAACATATTGCTTTCATAATTAGGTACTATAGATTATTTATCTTTATGGACAAAAAAAATAAAAAGCCCAAAAGAACATTTATTCCACAATCAATAGGAGATACCTTAAGAAAAGTTAATAGGAATTTTTCATCAAAATTTGGAAAAATAGAATTTATTATTCATTCAAAATGGCCAGATATTGTTGGTTCATATTTTAAAATTTATTCCGAACCAAAAAATATTACTAGACTTCCTGATTACGAAAATGATCTTGGAGAAACCATTTACAAAAGTCATTTGAATGTAAATGTTGCGCCTGCAGCGGCATTAGAATTTCAACATTTTAAAGATACAATTATTGAAAAAATTAATAGTTATTTTGGTTATAAAGCTATTAATGACTTGAGAATTCAACAGAATTACCTACCTAAAGATGAAGATTTTAATAAAAATAAATCAAAAATGATGCCTGTTAGCCTTGAAGAGTCAGAATTAATTTCAAATGAAATTGAAAGTTTACAAAATAATGAACTAAAAGATTCATTGATGAAATTAGGAAAAAATATTGTTAAGGAGGTTAAATAATGATGAAGAATTTCAATTTATTTATAGTTTTGTTGATGTTTCTTATAACACCAAGTTTAAAAGCTGCTGATCATTCTGTTTTAAATATAAAAGATACTGATTTTGTATTGGGTTCACCTGAATCACCCATCACTATAATCGAATATGCATCAATGTCATGTAGCCATTGTGCTGACTTTCATAATGATACCCTCGAGTCTTTAAAAACAGAATATATTGATACTGGAAAGGTAAAGTTTGTTTTTAGGGATTTTCCTTTTAATTATCCAGCATTAGTCGGTAGTATGATTTTAAGATGTGTCCCAAATGATGCTAGATATCAATATATGAATGCCTTATATAAATTACAAAAGAACTGGGTTAGACGAGAACATAGCGATACCAAAAAAGAATTATATAAAATTATGCAAAGCGGAGGTATGCAGCAAGAGGATTTTGATGCTTGCTTAAGCGATATTAACCTGGAAAATGATATATTAGAAGATGTTATGAATGCTCAAAAAGAGTTTAACATACGATCCACTCCATCATTTATAATTAATGGGGTACTTTATTCTGGTAACAAAAATATAAAAGAGTTTAGACAAATCATTGATAAAATATTATCACAATAGTTGATGATTAATTTTAAGACACTTAAAGTCAAAGGCTTTAAGTCATTTGTTGAGCCTATTGAAATCCAAATAGAAAGAGGTCTTACTGGAATTGTGGGCCCAAATGGTTGTGGAAAATCTAATCTTGTTGAGGCTTTTAGGTTTGTCATGGGAGAACTTTCACCAAAACAGATGCGTGGAAGTGAATTAGATGATGTGATATTTAATGGAACGGATGATAGACCTGCTTGGGATATTGCAGAGGTTACAATAGATTTAGATAATTCACAACGAAAAGCACCAAGTATTTTTAATGAAAATGACTCAATTGAAGTAACAAGAAGGATCTGGAGAGGGGAAGGGTCAGAATACAGAGTAAATGGAAAAGAAGTAAGATTAAAAGATGTTCAACTTTTGTTTGCAGATGCAGCCACTGGTGCCCGGTCTACATCTATGGTTAGTCAAGGAAGAGTGGGTGCAATTATCGCAGCTAAACCTGAACAAAGAAGAACTTTACTTGAGGAAGCAGCTGGAATAACTGGTTTACATTCAAGACGTCACGAGGCAGAGTTACGCCTTAATGCTACAGAAAATAATTTAGAGCGAGTTAAAGATGTTCTAAAGGCACAAGATGAACAATTAACAATTTTAAAAAAACAGTCCAAACAAGCAGAAAGATATAAATATATTCAAAAAGATATTACTAAAGCAAGAGCCCGATTATTTTATAAAAAATGGATAGATGAAAAAGATAAGTTAAAAAATGCCAATGAAAAAATTCTATCTGAAACTAATGTTGTAAATGATCAAACACAAGTTGTTGCACGACTAAATGTAGAATATGAAAAAGTTCAAGAAAGTCTTCCTAACCTTCGCTTACAAGAAAACAAGGTAGCAGCTGAGCTTCAAAAATATTCCATTAGTTTAGAGAATCAAGAAAAAGAAATTGAAAGAGCTAATATTGCGGTAGATGAAACTAAAGTACGTATTGAGCAAATAAAAAATGATATTGATAGAGAAAAATTTTTATTTGAGGATGCAAAACAAAATCTAGAAAGAGTAAGAGAAGAAAAATCTGTATTGTTAAAACAGCAAGGTGACCTTTTCATTCAATCAGATGATGAACTAAACAATGAAGCAGTTTCAAATAAAAATAATAATAATCCAATAATTGATTATATAGATTTTGAAGATGGTCTTGAGCAAGCTATTGCTGCTGTTTTTTCAGATGAATTAATTGCATCAATCGATGAAGAGCAAAGTAGTTTTTGGAGAAAATTAGATCCTGAAGATTCTAATTTTAGCTCAGATATTACTAAATTTTCTTCGCTCATAAAAGGCCCTGATAATCTAAAAAAGAAACTAGAATTTGTTGGTCTAATTGAAAATAAAGAAAAAATTTTAGAAATTCAAAAAAAATTAAAGCCAGGACAAATAATAGTAAGCAAATCTGGGGAAATATGGAGATGGGATGGATACGTTTCTACAGGTAAGCAAAATAATTCGACTAAAGCAATATTAGATCAATTAAAAAATAGAAGAATAAAACAATTAAGTGCTGAAGAAAAGCAATGGAATGATATTTCTATAAAAGCAAATCAAAGAATAGAAGAATTAAATTCAAGAGAAAATTCATTAGTTAGTGAATTATCAAATCTCCAATCTGTTCCTGATGATGTATCAAGTGAGAAATTAAAAATTCAAAAAATGATAGATGAAAATAAGAAGTCTTATGAAAAAATAGCTGAACAACTTCGTCAAACTGAACAAAATGCAAATGAAATTAACAAGAAATTAAAGCTAGAAGAAATTAAATTAAATGAACTAAGAGAGGAAAGAATTAGAACTGAAGGTCAAATCAATACAATTAATGAGTCAATTAAATTACTCTCTACTCAAGTCAAAGAAAGGCTTAGTATCGAGCTTAATGAACTTTATAATATTGGCGAAATAGATCCAAATAAAATTTTGGGTGACTCAGATGATTTAGAGAAAAAATTAGAGAGGCTTATTGCTGAACAAGAACGTTTAGGTGGTGTAAACCTTTTAGCTGAACAGGAAGCAAAGGATTTAGAAGAAAAAGTAGATACAATTAAAAAAGATCAAAGTGATTTATTAAATGCGATTACAAAATTAAGAGAAGCGATAGACTCATTAAATACTGAAGGTAGACAAAGATTGCTAGCAGCTTATGGAATAGTAAACGAGAATTTTCAAAAATTATTTACTAGATTATTTGGTGGGGGAAAAGCTTATTTAAAATTTACTGATGAATCTGACCCTCTCCAAGCTGGATTAGAAATATTTGCTAGTCCTCCAGGAAAAAAATTACAAAATTTAACTCTTCTGTCTGGGGGTGAACAAGCACTTACGGCTTTATCATTATTATTTGCAGTATTTTTATCAAATCCTGCACCAATTTGTGTTCTTGATGAGGTTGATGCTCCTTTAGATGATACAAATGTTGATAGATTTTGCTCACTAGTTGAAGAAATTGCTAAAACATCATCAACTAAATTTTTAGTTATAACTCACCATAGAATGACAATGGCTAGGGTAAATAGATTATTTGGAGTTACAATGCCTGAAAAAGGAATATCGCAATTAGTTTCTGTTGATCTCGAAAAAGCAATTGAAATAAAAGAACAAGATAAGATAAATGAATTATAAAAATAAAAATTTAGAAGAATTAAGTAAAAAAATCGATAGCTTGAATAATCAAAATAAAGAAGTTAATAATAAGAAAAAGATCAGTGGCGCTAGTTTTGGTTTTAAAATTAGCACTGAAATTATTGCAGCACTAGTGGTTGGAGTGGGAATCGGACTTATTGTGGATAATTACTTTAATACTAAACCATTAGGGCTAATTATTTTCTTCATATTTGGCGCATTAGCTGGATTTTTGAACGTTTATCGTGTAATGCGTCGCATTGAAAAACAACGATAATTTAAATAATCTTAATTTATTATGGCAGCAAAAGATAGTCCTCTAAAACAATTCGAGATAGATCCAATTTCAAATATTGAACTTGGGGATTATAATCTTTCATTTACTAATTCTTCATTCGCAATGCTAATTACTGTTTTAGTAATTACTTTATTTTTAACATTAACTGTTAACACAAAATCAATTATTCCATCAAGAATGCAGCTCATTTCTGAGTTAATGTATAATTTTATTGCGCAATTACTTTCTGATACAGTTGGTGATAATGGAAAAAAATATTTTCCATTTGTATTCTCTTTATTCATGTTTGTTTTAATAGGTAATATGGTTGGAATGATACCTTATCAGTTTACTTTCACTAGCCATATTATCGTTACATTTGCCTTAGCATCAATTGTTTTTATAGGTGTAACAATTCTTGGATTTGTAAATCACGGAATAAAATTTTTTACTTTTTTTTACATCCCCGGTGTTCCGTTCTACATGCATCCACTATTAATACCCATCGAAGTTATTTCATATTTATCTCGACCAATTAGTCTATCCGTTAGACTATTTGCGAATATGCTTGCAGGCCATACTTTACTAAAAGTTTTTGCTGGGTTTGTTGTATCAATGCCATTTTTTACAGGTGTATTTCCACTTGCATTCATTGTAGCTTTAACAGGTTTGGAAATTTTAATTGCTTTTTTGCAGGCATATGTGTTTGCAATACTAACGTGTTTATATATTAACGATGCTTATCATTTACATTAATTTAAAATAGGAGGACTTATGGAAATTGAAGCAGCAAAAGTTATCGGAGCGGGTTTAGCCGTTATCGGTGTTATTGGATCAGGTATTGGTATTGGCAATATCTTTTCATCTTTTATTCAAGCGGTTGGAAGAAATCCAGCAGCACGAGGAGAAGTTTTTACAATGACTATGTTAGGTTTCGCATTAGTTGAAGCGATAGCACTTTTTGCTTTAGTTATAGCGCTGGTTATTTTGTTTGGATAAAATTTTGATTTAATAAATTAATGCCTCAATTAAATCCAGAGTTCTTTGTTTCACAGCTCTTTTGGTTAGCTGTGTTCTTTTCTTTTCTTTTAATCTTCTTGTGGAGAATTTCTCTTCCGAGAATTGCAACTGTCTTAGAGAAAAGACACAATAAAATAAATGAAAATTTATCAAATGCCAAAGAGCTACAAGAACAAGCAAAGGAAATTGAGAAAAATATTAATTTACAAATAAATAATGCTAAACAAAAAACTGATGAACAAATTAAAAAAACAATATCTTCATTACAGGATGAGGTTTCATCAAAACTGAATACTATTGATAGAGAATTGGAAGAAAAAATATCAAATTCTGAAAAGCAAATTATAAAAAATAGAGATAGTCAAATGAAAAATATTAATGATGAAATTGCTAACATAACAAAAATTACAGTAGCTAAAATTTCAGACTTAAAATTGTCCGATAATGATATTAATCAGGCTATAAAAATTTTGAAAGGAAAATTAAATTAATGTTTTCTGATCCTCAGTTTTGGGTAGCTGTATCTTTTGTTTTATTCATTGCGGCTATTTTTAATCCTGTTAGAAAAATATTAATTATAAGCTTAGATTCTCAGATTCAACAAATAAAGAATCAATTAAATGAAACTGAAAATATTAAGAATGAAGCACAAAAAACTTTGAGTGAATTGAAATCAAGAGAGATTAAAGTTGAAACAGAAATTCAAGAATTAAAAATAAATTCAGAAAAAAGAATTTCAGAATTAAAACAATTATCTTCCAAAAAATTATCTGAGCAAATTGAGAAACGTAAAATTTTAGCAGAAAATAAAATTGAACAACAAATGAGAGATATAAATTTGTCTATAAAGCATTACATATCAGACTCTGCAATTGAAGCAGCTTCTCATATTTTAAAAAATAGCCTTACAGAAAATAAAAAATCAGATTTAATTACAGACTCTATAAAGGAATTAAATAACGTTTTAAAAAATTAATTTATATTAATTTATATTAACAAATCCAACTGTAATAAAACTTACATAGTTGTTTTTCTTCAAAGAAATTTTTAAGTTTGTAATAACTTCAGTTGTTTCGTAGCTTGATGTTTCTTTATTAAAAATCAAATTATCTTTAATTCTAAAATATTGTCTATCTATTATGCGTTCTTTATTATCATACAATATAACAAAAACAGGTAAATTAATCTTTTTATCTTTTGGATTTATTGGTTCAACAATGAATAATAGATCTAATAAATAATTTTTATATTCTAAATTCATATTACAATTATTTGCAAAATAATAATTATTAAGTGAAGCTTTATAATCGATATTTTCCATATCTAGGTTTTTTGTGTCTCCCTGGACAAATATATTATTTTCAGTTGAAAAAAATACCGCAGGACAATCAATTAATGCAATTTCATTGTCCTTTTTGCTTATAGTGTCACAGCCAAAAAGCAAAATAAATATAAAAAATAATAAAAATTTTTTCACAATTATTGTATTAGTGTTTACATATCATAAATAACAATATTGTAGAATAAAATGAATAAAAAACTTAACATTTATTTAGCTGGACCTAGAGGATTTTGTGCTGGTGTTGATAGAGCAATTGAAATGGTTAAGGAAGCATTAAAAAAATATGGTCAACCAGTTTATGTAAGACATGAAATTGTACATAATAAATTTGTTGTTGAAAATTTAAAATCAGAGGGTGCTATTTTTGTTGAGGAATTAAATGAAATTAAAGATAAAAGTAGACCAGTTATTTTTTCTGCACATGGTGTTCCAAAATCAGTACCTGCCGAAGCATCGAAATTAAATTTACTTTTTTTTGATGCAACTTGTCCTCTTGTAAGCAAAATTCACAAAGAAGTTGAACATTTTGATAAAAAAGAACTCCCACTTATATTAATAGGTCATCGTAATCACCCTGAAGTAATAGGTACTATGGGACAAACAAAAGGTAAAATATATCTTGTAGAAAAAAAAGAAGATGTAATAAAGTTACCATTAGATGTAGAAAAAGAAATTGCATACGTTACTCAAACAACTTTATCAATTGATGATACAAAAGATATAGTTAAAGAAATCAAAAAAAAATTTAAAAATGTATTAGAGCCTAAAAAAAATGATATTTGTTATGCTACAACTAATAGACAGGAAGCAGTAAAAAATATTGCAGGGAATTGTGATTATTTTCTTGTAATTGGAGCTAGTAATTCTTCAAATTCTTTAAGATTAGTTGAAGTAGCTAAAAATTATGGTTCAAAAAAATCTATATTAGTTGAAGATGTAGACTCGCTTAATCTTAGTATATTTGAAAATATTAAAAATATTGGTATCACTGCAAGTGCATCTTCACCTGAAATACTAGTTAAAAAACTATTAGATAAATTAAAAAATAATTTTGATATTAAAATTAATGAAGAAAATTATAAAAGAGAAGATGTATACTTTAAAGTACCTCAAAAATTAAAAAATTAGAATATGGCAGTTTTCACAAAATTAAAAAAAACAGAAATAGAAAACTTTCTTGATGGATATAATATTGGTAAATTAGATTCTTATAGTGAAATAGTTGAAGGAGTAGAAAATACAAATTACAAAATTATTTGTAATAAAAAACCCTATATACTTACTCTATTTGAAAAAAGAGTTAAAGAAGAAGATCTTCCATTCTTTATGGACTTAAAATTATATTTAAATAATCAAAATTTTAGTTGCCCTAAACCCTTAAAAAATAAAAAAGAAAATATTATAAATTCAATTAAAAATAAAAAGGCAGTAATTATAACTTTTATTGAAGGTAAAAAAATTGACTCACCTAATCATATACAATGCTATGAGGTGGGTAAAATGATTGGCAATCTTCACAATCTTACAATAAATTTTAATCAAAAAAGAAATAATGGACTTGATATTACTGAGTTAAAAAGAATTTTAAATAAATGTGATAATAACAAAAATACTGATTTTATAGAAATATGTTCAGAGCTAAAAAATGAAATAAATTTTTTGGAAAATTCTATACCTACAAACTTACCATCAGGAATTGTGCACGCAGATTTATTTAAAGATAACATTTTTTTTAAAGAAAAGAAGATTACTGGTGTTATTGATTTTTATTTTTCTTGCTTTCATTTCCTATTATACGATATTTCAATAGTAATAAATGATTGGTGTTTTGAAAAAAATGGAAATACTTTTAATAACAAATTTTTTAATGCAATAATTGAGGGTTACAATCTATCAAGAAATTTAGAAAAAGAAGAGTTGCAATCATTTAATTTGATTTTAAGAATAGCAGCTGTTAGAATTTTGATAACCAGAATACACGATTATATATTTCATCAAAACGATTCTATTGTTATTAAAAAAGATCCTAGGGAATATTTTAATATATTAAAATGGCACCAAAATAATAAAGTTTATTAAAATATGATTACTATATATACTGATGGTGCTTGCTCTGGTAATCCCGGCATAGGTGGCTGGGGTGTTGTAATTATTGACTCTTCAAAAGAACCCGTTTTCTTAAGTGGTGGTGAAAATAATACAACAAATAATAGGATGGAATTAACAGCAGCAATTAAATCTATTTTATATTTTAAAGAAAAAAAGGAACTAAAAATTTTTACTGATAGTAAGTATTTAAAAGACGGAATAGAAAGTTGGATTCATAAATGGAAAACAAATGATTGGAAAACATCAAATAAAAAACCTGTTAAAAACAAAGATTTATGGATGATCTTAGATAAAGAAATAACAAAACATATTATCTCTTGGAATTGGGTAAAAGGCCATGCAAATAATGAATTTAATGATAAAGCAGACTCACTTGCAAGAAAATATATTGAAGAAAAATCAACAATTTAAATTCTAAATAATTTATTAATAAATTTATAAATTTAATTTATCTGCAATCTGACTATTTGTTTTATATAGGTCTTTCCAAATATCATATCTTTTAAGAAGTAAGTCTATTTTATTTGTATTTGGTTTATAAGTATCAGTTACTTTAATTTCTTTGATTATCTTTTCTGTATTTTTAATCCATGGATCTTGGTACATTGCTAATCTTGCAACCCCAAGAGCAGCTCCAAATTCACTTTGATCACAAACTTTTAAATTTCTATTTAATAAATTTGACAATAGTTGAATCCAAAATGTACTTTTAGAACCTCCTCCTACCATAAATATATCTTCAAATTTATTATTAACTTTTAAAATTGAATTGACACCATCGAGTATTCCAAAGCTAACACCTTCAATAACAGCATATTGTAAATTTGTTGCATCAGTAATAGTCTTTAAAGAATGGAAAGAACCTCTAATATGCGGGTTATTGTGTGGTGTTCTCTCTCCTGATAAATATGGTAAAAAATATGATGAATTTATGATAGATTTTTCATCATGGAAGTAATTTTCTACATTTTTTAAAGTGTCTTTTATGGAAGTGTTTGTTATGGAACATACCCAATCTAAACAATTACTGGCACTTAACATTACAGACATTAGGTGCCATTTATCTGGTAAACAATGACAAAAAGAATGTACAGCATCACTAGTATTATTTAAAAAATTTTGCGTTGGGGTAAAAAAAACACCCGATGTTCCTAAAGAGATGAAGGATTGATTTTCTTTAGTAATACCCATACCTGCAGCAGCAGCTGCATTATCACCTGCTCCTCCTACTACTGTAATATCATGATTAAATTTAAATTTATTTTTTATACTTTTTTTTAAAATACCTGCTTTATCATTACCCTCAACAAGTTGAGGCATATGTTTTAAATCTAAAAAAGAACAGGATAGTAATTTATCAGACCACTTTCTTTCTTTAATATCTAGCCACAATGTTCCTGAAGCATCAGACATTTCTGAGTAATATTCACCTGTAAGATAAAAACGTAAATAATCTTTTGGAAGTAAGACTTTAAAAATTTTATTAAAATTTTCTAATTCATTTTTTTTTATCCAATTAATTTTAGGCGCTGTAAATCCAGGCATAGTTATATTTCCAGAAATAGATCGTACATCGAAGTTTTGCTTTTCAAATTCGAGACACTCTTGATGAGAACGTGTGTCATTCCAAAGGATACAAGGTCTAATTAAATTTCCACTATGATCAATTAAGGTTGCACCATGCATATGACCTGAAATACCAATAGAAATTGTTTCAGAAAATTCTTTAGGTTTTTTTTCTCTGAGTGCATCTAAACATTTATTAGTTGCATTAATCCATTCTTCAGGATTTTGTTCACTATAACCATCTCTAGAAACTTGAACCGTAAGACTTGTGTTTGAAGTTGCTAATATATTTTGTTCATAATCTATAAGAATCATTTTTATAGAGGAGGTGCCTAAATCTATTCCAATAAACATGATCATTATTTTAGTAAAAATTACCTTTATTACAATTAATAAATTTAATTTGATCGAGTTCTAGAATTTAAAACGTAAATGCCTGATATTGTAATTACGGTTGCACCTATTAATGTAGGGATATCAGGTAAATCATTATAAAAAATATATCCCAATATTATTGCCCACAGTACTAGTGTGTAATGAAATGGTTGGATAACACTGGCCTTTGCATAACCTAATGCAATTATTTGAAAATAAATACCTACAGAGAAAAAAAACCCAACACCTAAAAATATAAAATACGAAAATGATTGCATAGGTTGCCAAAAAAATGGAAGCATAAATGACATTAAAATTATTCCAAGGATTGAAGTATAAAATAACGATGTTTCAGATGAATCATTTTCAGATACTTTTCTCGTTACGATTTGATAAAGACTTAAAAAAAATGCTGCAACTAAGGGGATCAAAGATTTTGGGTCGAAAATAGATAATCCTGGACGCATAATAATTAATACTCCTAAAAAACCAAAAAAAATAGCAATCCAAGTTTTTAAATTAACATTTTCTCTTAATATAATTGCTGACAAAGCTACAACAATTACCGGTGTTAGTGAAGCTATACTATGCGCATCGGCTAATGTTAAATATTTAAATGATAAAACAAAACAACCAGATTCAATTATTGACAATATGCTCCTAGTAATTTGAAGTTTAAAATTTTTAGATATAAAAAAATTATTATTTTTTTTTCTGTATGATTCTGCTACAGATAAAAAAAGTGTAAAAATATATTTTAAAAATAATATTTGAAAAATTGAATGATATACAACTGCAGTTTTTTGAATTGTATCTAATAAGCTAAATGAAAAATAAGCTAAAATGGCGAAAATTATACCAATAGATGTTGAGGATAGTTTCAAAATGTTTTTAAGTTTTTATAAATGTAATCATAAAAATCTTGTTTTAGAATTCTATCTCCATCTATTATTTGCATCATTAAAACTGCTGATATTTTATTTACAGAGTCTACCATAAAATATGTTGATGCATATCCTGACCATCCAAATTCACCAACGTTACCGTATAAATTTTGTTGAGTTTTATTAATTAAAACTCTAAATCCTAAACCCCAACCATAACCTTCGAGGTCGTTAATATATTTTTCATCTTTAATTGTATTTACTGAAGTTATTTCAAGAGGAAGTAAATGAGAATCTAATGCATTTACTCTCATTTGATTTAATGTTTCAATGTTAATTAACTCTTTACCTTTAATATTTTTTCCATCAATTAACATGTTAGCAAATTTTATATAATCATCCGCTGTAGAAAATAAACCGTGACCACCTCTTATATATGATGGATTATTTGATGGATAATAATAATTCACTAACTTTCTAGCTTCAGGACTTAAGTTTTTAATATTGGAAATTTCTTTAGAAAATTCAAAAGTATCAGCTAAATTAATATTTTCTTCTTTGTTAATATAAAAATTAGTTTTATTCATTTCAAGTTGTGAAAAAATATTTTCACTTAAAAGGTTTATAAGTTTATCTTTAGTAATAATTTCTAATATTCTTGCCAATATATCAATTGAAACAGAGTAATGCCATTGAGTACCCGGATCAAACAATAATGGTAATCCTAAAATTGAATTAACTTCTTCCTCTAAGGATGTTTCTCCTGACTGAAAAATTTTTCTTCTATCATATTCTTCGGCAATAATGTTATTGCTACTATTGTATGTAAATCCTGCTGTATGTAAAAGTAGTTGTTTAATTGATGGTATATTATTTGATAAATATGTATCATCAATATTTTGTGAATTTTTATTTAAAATTTTAACTTTATTATATTCTGGTAAATACTTATCTATTGTATCATTTAAAGATAAATAATCTTTTTCAACAAGCTGCATTGTAGCAAATGAAACTATTGGTTTGGTCATTGACCATATACGATAGTGTAAATTTTTAGGCAGATCTGTTTTTTTTTCTAAATCCCTAAAGCCCACAGACTCATGGTATATTTTTTCTTTAAAATTTATTTTCCATTCAGCGCCATTGCAGAGTCCTTGCTCTATATGCTTTTGAAAAATTTCTTTAATCTGATCCATTATTTTAAAAGTTATATTAAACTTTTTATTTTTTCTAATAAATTAGTATTTATTTCTCTAGGACCTTTGTCATTTCTGTTGTTGTGCCTTCTTTGACCCGGCAAACGCACGCCATCTAATGATAGCATTTGTGTAAAAAATTTTTCAGCATGTTCGTTCCAATCTTTTCCCGCTATCAATTCAGGAGATAAAGCCATTATAAATTCACCACCTCTAGCAGGACCCCCATCATTATTATCCTCTTCTTTTGCCTCAAAACTAAATAAATCCCCTACTAGACCTGCTGAAAGCAATTCAATCATCATAGCTATTGCTGATCCTTTATAATCACCGAATGTTAATAGAACTCCGCCATTTGCAATTTGAGATGGATCATCAGTTTTATTTCCTTCTTTATTTAATCCTGTTCCAAAAGGTACTTTGTGACCATCTCGTGCAGCTACTTGAACTTCCCCCATTGCCATAGTTGATGTTGCCATATCATATACAACTGGAGTATTATTTTTTCTAGGCCAAGCAAATGAAATTGGATTTGTTCCAAACAATGGTTTTTTTGCACCAGCTGGAGCAACACTTGGTTTATAGGCTGTACACGCGATACCAATTAAATTTTTTTCTGCTAATGCTTCAGTTTCGTGCCATAAAGCAGCAAAATGATGAGTGTTGGTGATTGTTAAGATACCAACTCCGTGTGAAGATGTAGTTTTGATTAAATCCGGTAAACCAACTTTTATTGCTACAGGAGCAAAACCATAATCACCCTCAACACGTATTGCATTTTGTGTGAGGTAAGTACTTGATGGTCGTGATACTCCATTTACTTTTTTGCTTTCTAAAGAAGCTATGTAGCCTGGTATTCTGAATAAACCATGTGAAACACTGCCGTCTCTTTCAGCATGAGTGACAGTAGTTGCAACAGACTCAGCATTAAAATCATCACACCCATGTTTTTTTAGAGCATTGTATGCTAAATCATATATTTTATTTAATTCTAGAGGTGTAGTATTCATTTACTTTTTATAAATTTCAAATAATATTCGTAATATGGATAGAGGATTATTAGACAATTTAAAAGAGCTTTTAAAGGAAAGAATCTCTTTTTCAGAAAGTGTTAGAAATAATCATGCAAAAGGTGAAGATGCCTACGATCCTGTATTACCAAAAGCTGTTTTATTCCCAAATAATAATGATGAACTATCAAAAATCTTGAAAATTTGTAATGAGTATAAAGTTCCTGTAACTGCTTATGGCACTGGTACTTCTTTAGAGGGGCATGTTGTTGGAAATGATAAAGGTTTTACAATATCTCTAGAAAACTTTAATAAAATTATTGCAATTAATGAGGATGACTTTGATTGTCGAGTTCAGGCAAATGTATCTCGTGAACAACTAAATGAAAATCTGAAAGATAAAGGTGTTTTTTTTCCAATTGATCCTGGTGCAAATGCTTCATTAGGTGGGATGGCAGCTTGTTCTGCATCAGGAACTATGGCTGTAAGATATGGAACCATGAGAACTGCTGTTCTTGGTCTTACAGTTGTACTAGCAAATGGTGATATAATTAAAACAGGAACAAGGGCAAAAAAAACATCAGCAGGATACAATTTGACTAACCTTTTTGTAGGATCAGAAGGAACACTAGGTATTATAACAGAAGTTCATCTCAGATTGTCCCCAATTCCAGAAAGTATAATGAGTGCTGTATGTCATTTTCCAGATCTTGACTCAGCTGTATTAACGGCTCAAGAAATAATTCAATATGGAGTACCAATAGCAAGAGTAGAGTTATTAAACAAAGATCAAATGGATATCAGTATAAAATATTCTAATCTTAAAAATATGGATATTCTCCCAACTTTATTCTATGAATTTCATGGTAGCGAAATATCAAATAAAGAGTCAATAAATGTTGTTCAAGATATTTCAAAAAATAATAATGGAAGTGATTTTAAGTGGGCAGCAAATACTGAGGAAAGAAATACAATATGGAAAGCAAGACATAATGTTTATTATTCAGTTAAAGCACAGGGGGACAATGTAAGAGTTTATGCTACTGATGTTTGCGTTCCTATTTCAAACATCGTAGAGTGTATCAAATTTGCAGAAAATGAACTTCAAGAAACAGGGTTAAAAGCTCCAATGGTAGGACATGTTGGTGATGGAAATTTTCATGTAACTATTGTTTATGATCCAACAAAAGAAAATGAATATGCTTACATAAGAGAGTTTAGTAATAAATTAATTGATAAAGCCCTACAAATGGATGGAACAATCACAGGAGAACACGGCATAGGGCTGCAAAAAAAAGAATACTTGAATAAACAACACCCGGATAATATTCCTCTTATGAAGTTAATTAAAAAAAGCTTTGATCCAAATAATATAATGAACCCTGGTAAAATCTTTGACTAAAAATTCAATGACTGTGTCTTTTTACTTCATCACCTCTTTTACCAATTAAAAAATCAAGATCGGCTCCTTTATCAGCTTGAAGAACATGATCTACATACATTTTTTGATATCCACTATTAATCTCAGGAAGTACTGGTTCATATTTCTCTAATCTTTTTTTAATAATTTCATCTGAAACCAACAAATTCATTAAACCTTTTTCCACATCTATTTCGATTGTATCCCCATTCTGGACTGCTGCCAATGGGCCTTTAACAGCTGCTTCAGGCGCAGTATGTAAAATAACAGTTCCAAATGCAGTTCCGCTCATTCTGGCATCAGAGATTCTAATCATATCTCTAACTCCCTTCTTCAATAGTTTTTGAGGTAATCTCATATTTCCCACCTCAGCCATTCCAGGATATCCTTTTGGGCCGCAATTTTTTAAAACAAGTATTGATTTTTCATCTACATCTAAATTTGGATCATCAATTCTAGCGTGCAATTCTTCAATAGACTCAAAAACTACAGCCTTACCTTTATGTTTCATTAATTCTGGTGTTGCGGCTGAAGGTTTTATAATAGCACCATCTGGGGAAATATTGCCTCTTAGAATTTTAATTCCACCATCTGCAACTAATGGATCATTAAAATTTTTTATAACATCATCATTCCAACATTTTGCTATTTCATTATTTTCGGAAATAGTTTTTCCATTAACTGTCATACAGTTTTTATGAAGCAGTTTTTGATCTAAAAGTCTTTTAATTACAACTGGTAGGCCTCCAGCATAATAAAAATCTTCCATTAAATATTTTCCAGATGGTTGAAGATTTACTAAAGTTGGAATATTTTTTCCACATTTTTCCCAATCATTTAAATTTAAATCAATTTCTAGTCTTCCAGCAATTGCAGCTAAATGGATAACAGCGTTTGTTGATCCACCAATTGCTCCATTTATTTTTATAGCATTTTCAAAAGATTGTTTTGTTATAATTTTAGAAATTTTTAAATTATCTTTTACCATTTCTACAATTCTTTTACCCGACATATGAGCTAAAGCATATCGTCTAGCGTCTACCGCAGGTATTGCTGCATTACCAGGTAAAGACATGCCAAGAGCTTCTACCATACTTCCCATTGTTGAAGCAGTTCCCATTGTCATGCAATTACCTTTTGAACGACTCATTGAAATTTCAGCATCAATAAATTCATCTTCTGTTATTAATCCTGCATTTAAGTCTGCATCTAATTGCCAAACACCCGTGCCAGAACCAATTGTATCACCTTTATGATGTCCATTTAACATTGGGCCGCCAGATACACCTATAGTGGGGAGATCAACACTACCAGCGCCCATTAATAATGAAGGTGTGGTTTTATCACATCCCATTAATAGAACTACACCGTCAATGGGATTGCCTCTAATTGCTTCTTCAACATCCATGCTTGCAAGATTTCTAAATAACATTGCAGTTGGTCTTAAATTGGACTCACTGGCTGAAAAGACAGGGAACTCAAGAGGAAATCCTCCAGCTTCATAGACGCCTTTTTTAACTGAATCAGCAATTTCTCTAAAGTGTCCATTACAAGGGGTTAACTCAGACCAAGTGTTGCATATACCGATTACCGGCCTACCATCAAATAAGTGACTTGGATGTCCTTGATTTCTCATCCATCCTCGATGAACAAAAGTATCTCTTCTATTACTTTTAGAATTATACCAATCCGATGATCTAAATTTATTTTTTTTATTCATATATTAATTTAATAAGTTGCTCTACCACCACTTAAATCAAAAACTGCTCCAGTTGTATATGAGTTTTCCTCTGAGGACATCCATGCAACTAGTGAAGCTAATTCTTCAACAAGTATAAATCTATTTCGAGGTATTTTTGATAGCATATAATCTATATGTTCTTGACTAATTTGATCGAAAATCCTTGTTTTTGCAGCTGCTGGAGTGACAGAATTAACTGCAATATTTTTATCTGCTAATTCTTTACCAAGTGATTTTGTTAGTGCTATTACAGCAGCTTTAGCTGCACTATAAGGCATTGCATTAGGATTGCCCTCCTTACCAGCTATTGAAGAAATATTTACAATTCTTCCATAATTATTTTTTATCATGTGTGGGACTATTACTTTACAACAATAAAAAACACCAGTTACATCTATATCAAAAACTTTTTGCCAGTCATTAATTGGATAATCCCAGGATTTATAACTAGGACCTGCAATTCCTGCATTGTTGATTAAAATATCAACACTCTTAGATAATTTTAAAGTTTTTTTAAAAGCATTTTCAACTTCATCATATTTAGTTACATCTATTTTTATTTTAATAATATTTTTTAATTTTAAAGTATCTAAAAGTTTTTCATCTTTATCCCAAATTACAACTTTACATCCAGAGTCTATAAATCTTTTTGTAATTGCTAGACCAAAGCCTTGAGCTCCACCAGTCACAATAGCTGTCTTATTTGTTAAATCAATTTTGTTCATCAATATAATTAATAATATTATCAGGTGAACTTACTTTATATTCACCTGGCTTTTCAATAAAAATTTTTTTTATATTATTATTAAAAACAATCATTGCAAATCGTGAAGATCGTAAACCCATATAATTTTTTGATTTATCTTCCTGCAGTTCAAAATAATTTGTAATTTCAGCATTGCCATCAGCAATTCCAATTATATTTTTAGAATTGTTATGACTGATTAACCATGCTTTCATTACATGCTTGTCATTTACTGATAAACAATAAATATCTGATATTCCTTTATTTTGTAATAAATTAAAAGAATTAATATAATCTGGAAGATGTTTTTCTGAACAAGTTGGTGTGAATGCACCAGGAACACCAAATAATATAATTTTTTTATTTTCAAACTCATTTAATAATGATGATATTTTATCAATTCCATTTTTAATTATTGGGACTTTAATATCAGGTATATTTTTTTTCATTTTATTATTTCTAACGTATTTATTATTTCTTTTTCACTTAATATTTCTGAAAGGATAATACCTTCGGAATATTTTGAAGAAAAAAATGCATTAAATGGTATGCCGAATTTATTATATTTTTTAAGATAGTCATCAATTAGTTTATTAGGCTTGGTCCAGTCAGCTCTTACAAGTACAATATTATTTTGATCGAAAATATTTTTAATTTTTTTTGTTTCAAGAACATTGAGTTTATTAAATTGACATGTGGCACACCAATCAGCAGTGATATCAATAAAAATAATTTCATTATTTTTAATTAATTCAGGTATATTAGTATCAATAAAATTAACCCATTTTTCATCATTAATAATTTTTTTATTTTGATCAAAAAAACTTAATGATGGAATGGAAAATAAACCAATAATCAAAATAATCGTTGCCGTATATTTAAGATAATTATATCTATAAATTATAAATAAAAAAAACAATGTTATTAAGAAAAAAATTATAAAAAACTCATTAAAAAAATTTAATAAAATATTTAAAACCCAAATAATTGTTGCAATAAGCAAGATAGATAAAAAATATTTTGTATAAACAGTCCATTTTCCAGATTTAGGAAGTATTAAAATAGTTTTAGGGAAAATTGAAACAAGAATATATGGAATACTCATACCTAATCCCATAAAAAGAAAAACTGAAAAAAGTATAAAAGATGTTTGAGTAAAAGCTATTGTTACTGCTGTTCCAACAAAGGGAGCTGTGCATGGAGTGGCTAATAAAGTTGCAAATAATCCATTAAAAAAATTTTTAGTAAAAAAACCACTTCCTTTATCAAAAATTTTAGATTGTCTAATTAAGATTGGTAATTCAATCTCAAATAAACCTAGTGTATTTAGACAAAAAAAAGTAAGTATCAATAAAATAAATATTAAGAAATATTGGTCTTGAAACTGCATACCCCAAGCAATAGAAATTTGCGTTTGTTTAAGAATGAAGAAAAATAGTGCTAATAATAAAAATGAAGTAATAATACCAATTGCTGTATAGATAAAACTTAACCTAATATTTTCAGATTTTGTATTCAATACTGACAATAGTTTTATCGATAATACAGGAAAGACACACGGCATTAAATTTAAAATAAAACCTCCTAAAAAAGAAATTAAAAGAATATGAAGTATTGATTTGTTTATATTAACTTCAAACGAATTTTCTTCTAAACTAATATTTTCAATGAAGTTAAAATTATGGTTTTGATCAGATATAAGTACTTCAATTGGAAAATTTTTTTTTGAAAATTGATCTGCATCAAAGACAAATTTTGAATCTATTTTTTTTAAGTTGAAAGAATATTTATTTGTTTGTTGAACAACAGGTAATCCAAAAGGTGTATGAATAAAAATTTTGTTATTTATAAAGTTTTCATGTGACTCTGCTATTATTTGAATTTGAACTTTATTTGAATTTATAATTGCTTTAGTGTTTAAATTAAAAATTGGACTTAAATTAATATCTTCTATAGGAAGAGATGATTTAGTTTTTTCAATGTCATAAAAAAAATCAGTGTATTCACCTTTACCTGGTAAAATTTTAAGATATAGATTTGCATTTCCAGGAATACAAATATCTTTACAAACAAGGTAATTGATTTGTAAATTAATTTCAGTCAAAATATTTTTGTTTTTTAAATTTATCCTCAAAGGAAAAATCACTTTATCTTCATAACCAAGAGAAGTAAGGCCAAGAATTTCAAACTCCTTAGGAGTAGGCCAATCAATTTTTAATTCATTGATATTAGTAGAATTATTCCATTCGATCATTTGAGGGAAGCCTCCTCCACCTGGTGACTTCCAATAAGTTTTCCAACCAGGCTCTAGCTGATATTCTAATCCAAGAATCAAACTCTCCATATTGTCTGAACTAGTTTTTGATGAAATCAATCGTACTTTTGATTTGTCATTTATTACCCAATCAGTAGATAATGCAAATAATGAGTCATTAAAAATGGAAGAAAATATTATTAATAGTGATATTGAGAGTAATTTTCTAATATTTAATAATTTTTTCATAAGAAAAGTATAATAAAGCATTGAATTATTATAAATAAAACGAATATATATATTATATGAATTTAACAGGACAGATCTTAATTTCAATGCCTTCCTTACAGGATGAACGATTTGAAAAAACTGTGATTTATATGTGTGCCCACTCTAAAGATGGAGCAATGGGAATAATAATAAATAAGAAAATTGACTATGATTTGTATCCAGATTTATTAGAACAACTTGGAATTGATAAGCCTTTAACTAATAAAAAACTTTATATAAGGTATGGTGGTCCAGTAGAAAGTGGACGAGGATTTGTTTTACATTCAGATGAGGTTATTCAAAAAGAAACCCTTACAATTGCAAAAGGTGTAGCACTGACTAGCACATCTGAGTTTTTTGAAGATTTATCAAAAGGAAATGGTCCAAAAAATAGTATTTTAGCTTTAGGATATGCTGGTTGGGAACCGGGACAAATTGAACTTGAGTTAGCATCAAATAGCTGGATGACACTTAAAGCAGATACAAGCTTTATATTTGATGAAAGTGTAACTAATAAATGGAATGATGCCTATAATTTACTAGGTGTTGATCCTAATAAACTCTCTTATAATTCTGGTAATTGCTAATTATAAAGAAATATCATAAATTCTTTCTTTATCTTTCTCAATTATTTTTTTAATCTTAAATTTATCAGTCTTAATTAACTTTTGGCCTTTATTTGTAACAAAGGATTTCATTTTTAAGACTTCTTTTTCAGGCATTTTTCTTTCATACTTTAATAAATATTTTTTTCCAGAAATTGTAAAAATAGTTTTCATTCTAACCTCCATTTCCATTTAAGAAATAAGATTTTTCTTTATTAATCCATTTATTTATTAAATCAGAGTATGACTCACTTAAATAATAATTTTTAATTCTTTTATCTTTTTCACTCTGATATTTAAGAAAAATATTTCTATCTAAAGCATCGTTTAGTATTGACTGTATTGAAGATCTGGATCCAATTGATTTTGGAACATTAGAACAAATTGTTTCAAATGATATACCGTCTAAGTTGTTATTTTCATATACTTCAAGAGAAATTACATGATGAAGAATTGATTTGAAAAAAAACCTTGATGAATAGTTATCAGAAAAAAATGAAGTATAAATATTTCTCTTTTTTTCCTTAATAATATTATTTTCAATCATTGCGTCCCCCATTTAATAGTATGAAGGGGCAATGCCCCTCCATACTTAGCGACCAACTATAAGGAGTTAAATTACAAGCGATCACTAAACTATTATTAATCACGAATTGAGTAAGCCATTACGCCTACTTCTGCTTTATCAGTTCCAAGCTTTTCAGCTTCTTCACTAATTCTTATTCCAATACTTATTTTCATTAGATACCAAACAATAAATGCAACTACGAAAACAAATATATTGATCCATAAGATGCCGTAAATTTGAGATCCAAAATTTGTACCTGAATTAGTAAGTGGAACAGCTAACGTACCCCAAATACCAGCAAAACCATGAACGGGAATAGCTCCAACAACATCATCTATTTTAAGTCTTATTAATAATAAAGTACCATAATAGACAACTAATCCACCAATACCGCCAATAATTATTGCCATAATTGGGGAAGGTGTAAGAGGTTCTGCAGTAATAGCCACAAGTCCACCTAATGCACCGTTAAGCATCATTACAACATCTGTTTTACCACCAACTAATCTTGATACAGCTGCACATACCATTACACCTGCAGCTGCAGCTAAATTAGTATTAATGAATATAGTAGCAACAGAAGTTGAGTCCTCAAAAGAACCTAATGCTAATTGTGATCCACCATTAAAACCAAACCATCCTAGCCATAAGATAAACACACCTAATGTTGCAAGTGGTATTGATGAACTAGCAAATGGTTCCATTGGTTTTGCTCCATCTGAGTCAAATCTACCCAGACGAGGTCCAAGTAAGATTGCTCCTGCTAATGCAGCAGCACCACCTGCACTATGAACAAGTGTTGATCCTGCAAAATCAGAAAAACCAGCTGCTGCTAAGTGACCGCCACCCCACTGCCATCCCATTTCAATTGGGTAAATAATGCCAGCTAATATTGCACAAAATAAAAAGAACGGCCAAATTTTAATCCTTTCAGCCATTGTGCCAGATACTATTGAACAAGTTGTTGCACAAAATACCATTTGGAAAAACCAATCAGAGCCATCTGAATACCCAGTATCAATTGAGCTAGCATCACTCCAAGGAAGAAATGTTCCGATAAAACCACCTTCAGGAATACCATAAGCTAAATTGTATCCAACTAACCAAAACATTAAACCAGCTATGGAATATAGCCCGATATTCTTTGCTGCAATTGTTGCAACACTTTTAGATGTAACAAGTCCTGACTCTAACATTGCAAAACCAGCTGCCATCCACATAACCAAAAAACCACCAATCAAAAATAAAAGTGTGTTTAAAATATAAGATACTTCAGGATCAACAGCTGCAAATGCATTTGATGAAACAAAAGTAAAACCTAAAATTAAACTCAAAAAAGAAAATTTTTTCATATAATTCTCCATAATAAGTTCACAACAAGACTCACCTGAGTCATGCTCAAATCATGCTTAGCTATGGAAATTAATTAATAAGATCCGCGTTCCTTCGGTTAAAACCTACTTCCGATCTGCTTTTGCAGATTGAACGATTTTATAACTTTGCATGCGTTCCTTCAACTTTCGTTTACTTCCGTCGCTTTTTAAAGCGATGAACGTAATTATTGATATAGTTTAATATTAAAAATTAGTAAGTTTTTAATTGTAAAGATTAATATGCAAAAAATGCATATTAATAAATACCCATAAAACATGGGCTAATTTAATTATTTAATTGTTGATAAATCAACCCAAGCTGAATTATTTTTACTCGAATCCACACTAGCATTAATAAATTTCATTATTTGTAACCCATCATCAATATTTGGAAGAATTTTTATCAACTCTGATTTGTTTTCTTTATTTTGAATTACATCAGCAGCATCCGAATATATTTGAGCAAATGCCTCCAAGTATCCCTCCGGGTGTCCAGCCGGTATTCTTACGTTAGATGAAGAACCTTCTTGTTTAATAGATCCACCCCTTGTTATAATTTGATTTGTAACTCCAACCTTACTTAAGGTTGCATAGTTAGGGTTTTCTTGTTTCCAATGAACAGATCCTTTATCTCCATATATTGATAATCTAAAATTATTTTCTTCACCTGTTGCTATTTGCGAAATAGATAAATTGCCTTTTATATTATTTGTCATTCTTAGCATTATAGATGCATCATCTTCAAGTTTACGACCTGATACGAAGGTTGTTAAATCTGCAGCAACTGATTCTAATTTTTCGCCTGAAATAAACTCTATTAAATGCATAGCATGACTGCCAATGTCACCTACTGCTCCAGCTACACCACTTCTTTTAGGATCTGTTCTCCATTCAGCCTGCTTATTTTCACCAGAGTCTTCTTCTTTGGAACCAAGCCAGCCCTGTAAGTAAGAACTTTTAATAATTCGAATAGTGCCAATCTCACCATTTTTTATTAGAGATCTTATTTCTCTTACTACTGGATAACCAGAATAATTGTGCGTTAAAAAAAAATGTGCACCAGAAGCTGATACTGCATCAACTAATCTATGAGCATCTTCCATTGTTGAAGTCATAGGCTTGTCACATATTACATGAATATTTTTATTTAAAAATTCTATTGCAGGTTCTGCATGCATATGATTTGGAGTAACTATTGATACTACGTCTATTCCATCATCTCTTTTTGACTCCTGCTCAGCCATAGTTTTAAAATCAGGGTAACTTCTAGATAAATCCAAACCAATCTCTTTAGCTGAAGTGGTTGCTCTTTCTGGTGTAGAAGACAAACATCCAGCTACAAATTCATATTTATCATCCATCCTTGCACAAAGACGGTGAACAGCTCCTATAAAAGCACCTTGTCCCCCACCAATCATTCCAAGTTTGAGTCTTTTTTTCAATTTTTTTCCTTAAATACCTAGGAGTTTTTTGTTAGTTTCTTTGTCCATCCCTGAGTCTGCAAAATCATCAAAAGCTTTTTCTGTTACATCAATTATGTGCTGATCTATAAATTTAGCTCCCTCTAGAGCGCCTTGTTGCGGACTCTTTATGCAACATTCCCATTCAAGAACAGCCCATCCATTAAAATTATAACCAGAAAGTTTTGAAAAAATTGATTTAAAATCTACTTGTCCATCTCCAAGAGATCTAAATCTACCTGCTCTATCAATCCAAGATTGAAATCCACCATATACTCCCTGTTTTCCTGTTGGATTCAATTCAGCATCTTTTACATGAAACATCTTTAACTTTTCGTGATATATATCAATATAATCGAGATAATTTAAATGTTGTAACACAAAATGACTTGGATCATAAAGCATATTACATCGATTATGGTTTTTTACTTTTTCTAAAAACATTTCAAATGTAACACCATCATGTAGATCTTCTCCAGGATGTATTTCATAACATAAGTCTACACCAGAATCGTCAAAAGCATTTAATATGGGCATCCATCTCTTAGCTAACTCATCAAATGCTTCATCAACTAAACCTGTAGGTCTTTGGGGCCATGGATACAAGTAAGGCCAAGCAAGTGCGCCAGAAAAAGTTGCATGTGCTATTAATCCCAGATTTTTTGATGCAGAAGCTGCCATCATTAATTGATTTGATGCCCATTCTTGTCTTTTATTTGGGTTACCCTTAACTTGCTTAGGAGCAAAACCATCAAAAGGAATATCGTAAGCAGGATGAACAGCAACTAACTGACCTTGTAAGTGGGTAGATAATTCTGTTAATTCAATATTATTATTTTTTAAAACACCTTTAATTTCATCACAATAATCTTTACTCTCTGCAGCTTTAGATAAATCAAACAAACGACTATCCCAAGATGGTATTTGCACACCTTTATAACCTAAATCAGAAGCCCATTTTGAAATTCCCTTTAATGAATTAAAAGGCTCTTTATCATCAGCAAATTGTGCCAAAAAAATAGCAGGTCCCTTTATCTTCTTCATAATTTATCTCCAAAATTCATTTAATCATGAAATCAAAAAGCAGTCATCATAATTAAATTATTTTTTTAAAATTTTTATACAAAATTTCAGCACTTAAGTTCATTTCTTTCATATACATTTTTGCTTTTTTATCAAAATTTTCTAGAGCTCCACTTCCTAGACTATCTTCTAGAGCTTTTTCATATTCGGGAACACAAGACCACTGGTTAACAGTATTATCCTTAATTTCTATATGAAATTGTATCCCATACGCGTGCTCCATATATTTAAAAATTTGATATTTTGTAGTTTTGGATGACCCTAGGATAGTTACATTTTTATTGCTATCTAATTCAGAAACTTCATAACTATGCCATTGCAAAGCATTAATTGTATCAGAGTATTCTGAGAATAATTTATCATTATCTTTTGCTTTTGACATTTCTATATTTAAAATTCCTATCTCTGATGGTATCGATTTAATAACTTTTCCACCTAAAACTTCTCCGAGTAATTGACAGCCAAGACAAAAACCTAAGTAAGGTTTTTTTAAATTTACTACAAATTCTTTAATTTTCTTTTTCTCTTCAATCAGCCATGGATATTGATCTTCCATCCAAGTATCCATTGGACCTCCCATACAAAACATCGCGTGATATGAAGACAAATTATCTGGTATTTTTTCACCATGATCCAATTCAATTGTTGTTATATTAAATTTATCTTGCTTCATTAAATCCAATAAATATCCAGGTGTTTCAATTGGTATGTGTTGAAGAACAATAATATTTTTAGACATTTGATTCTAATTTAAGTAATTTTTTTTTAAGTTTTATACCACCTAAACCTGAAAATCCACCAAGAGATCCGTCACTTCTTATAACTCTATGACAAGGAATAATTAATAATAAATTGTTTTGACCACAAACATTACCTACGTAACGAGGTGAAGTATTCAATTTTTTTGCTATTTCACCATATGTTTTTATTTTTCCATATTTAATTTTTGATAATTCTCTCCAAATTTTAATTTGTAGTAAAGAACCAGATAGCTCATAATCTATTTTAAATTTTTGCAATTTACCAATAGTAAATGATTTAATTTGTTTAGAAATATTTTTTAAGTATTTAGAAGCGCTATACTTTTTTGATTTACCGAACTTTACAGAAACAAGCTTAGATCCACTAGATTGTATAGTTATCCAGCCAACTGAAGTTTTAAAACTATAAGAATTCATTAAAAAAGAATATCACTATTGTGGGAATCTTATCAAATAATTTATAGTATTTATATGAATAAAGATAATTTAAATATTGAAGTAAGGAAATTTTTAAAGAAGGTAGGTATTTCTTCTCAGAGAATAATAGAAACATCTTTAACAAGTAAATTTGAAAATGGAGAAATCAAAGTAGATGATGAAATTGAATTAGAAATGAATTTATCTATTAAAAATTTTCAAGAAGAGCATTTAGTTAAAGAAAAAATTAAAATAAAATAATATTTTATCTTTATTGAATTCGAGCTTGTATTTTGTCTAAATTTTCTAACTTTGATAGTGGTCCGATGCTTGAAATCGTTATAGGGCCAGAAACTATTTTTTTTGCGATATTTCCAACAGTTTCTTTTGACACTAGATCAATTTTTTTTATTGTTTCGGTTGGTTCAATTATTCGACCAAAAACTAATAATTGTCTAGCAGCACTTTCACAGCGTCTAAAAGCACTTTCTCTTCCCATCATTAAGCTTGCTTTTAATTGAGCCTTACCTCTATTGATTTCTTTTTCTGAAATAGAATTTGGACTTTTGTTTAATTCATCACATAATACTGGTATTAATTCTTGAATTTGATTTTCACCTGTTCCACAATAAATTCCAAACACTCCTGTATCAGTATAAGATGAACTAAAAGAAGATATTCCATAAACTAAACCTCTTTTTTCTCTAATCTCTTGAAATAATCTTGAAGACATCCCACCGCCAAGTAGTGAAGAATAAACTAAAAGAGAATAGAAATCTTCATGATGATAATCAACACCTTCAAAACCAAGAAGTAGGTGAATCTGCTCTAGTTTTTTATCTTCTCTATATTCACCTGACTCGTAATTAGCTTTATTTCTTAAGTGAGACTCTCCTAAAGGTAAATTCGTGCATGTTTTTTTAATTGACTCAACAAATTCATCATGATTGATTTTACCAGCAGCACTAATTATCATTCGTTTAGGATTATAGTTTTGCATCATAAAATCCTTAACTTGTTCTCGAGAGATATTTTTTATAATATCAGTTTTTCCTAAAATTGAACGTCCCATTGGCTGGTTGGGATATGCTTTTTCTTGCCAATAATCAAAAATCATATCATCAGGTGTATCAAGATACATACCAATTTCTTGAATTATAACCCCTCGTTCTCTATTTAATTCTTCTTCTTCAAAAGTTGAATTTTGAAGAATATCTGTAAGTATATCTATCCCATAAGGTAAATCATCAGCTAATAGTTTAACATAGTAAGCAGTTATTTCTTTTGAAGTATAAGCATTAATATCTCCACCTACATTTTCAATTGTTTCAGCAATTTGAAGAGCATTTTTTGTTGTTGTTCCTTTAAATGCCATATGTTCTAAAAGATGAGCGACTCCATTTACTTCTTTCAATTCATCTCTACCTCCAACAAAATTCCAAATTCCCATTGAAACTGTTTCTAGGCCTGGCATATTTTGAGTAACTATTCTCAGTCCATTATCAAGTTCTGTAATTTTGTGCATATTAAATATTTTCTAAAATGAATTTTTTAACTTCTTTTGTACTATTTGCTAATATAGTCATCTTTTCCTTTTTATCAAAGATTTTACCCAATTCTTCAGGTATTTCTACGTCCAAATTAGTTGCTTTTTTAACAGTATCTTGAAACTTTGCTGGGTGTGCACAAGCTAAAGAAATCCATGTTTCGTTTTGGTTTTTTTCTAATAGTAGTTTTATACCTGTAGCAGTATGAGGGTCTGAAAGATAACCGTAAAAATCATATACTTTTTTTATTGTTTCAAGAGTTTCTTCATCATTAATACTTGATGCATCATATATTTTTTTAAAATCTTCAATAATATTTTTATCAAAAGTATAATTTCCTGTTTTATAAAATATTTCAAAAATTTCACTTACCTTAGAGCTGTCTCTATTAAGACTTTCAAACATTTGTCTTTCAAAATTACTTGAAATTTGTATATCCATGCTTGGACTAAATGTTTGAGAAACTATTTTTTTCTTCATAACTCCATTTTTGATAATTGATTTAAGAATGTCGTTTTTATTTGTAGCTATATGTAAGCGATTTATAGGAAGGCCTATTTTTTTTGCAACATAAGCAGAAAAAATATTTCCAAAATTACCAGAGGGCACAATAAAGTTTAGATTTTTTCTTCTAATCTGTAAATAAGTCCAAAAATAATATACAACTTGTGCTATTAGTCGCGCCCAATTAATTGAATTAACAGCAGTTAAAGAAGTTTGACTTTGAATTTCATCATCTAAAAATAACTTTTTGACGATTTTTTGACAATCATCAAAATTACCTTCTATTGCAATATTAAATATATTTTTTTCATCAACAGTAGTCATTTGTTTTTGTTGCATTGGTGATACTTTATTATGAGGATGTAACATAAAAACATTAATGTCTTTATTTGATTTAAAAGCATTTATTGCAGCGGAACCAGTATCCCCAGAGGTAGCGCCAAGTATTGATATTTTTCTGGGATTAATTTTTAGACTATAAGAAAACAAATTTCCTAAAAACTGTAATGCATAATCTTTAAATGCGTAAGTTGGTCCATAAAATAATTCTAATAAGAATTTATTATTATCTAATTTAAGTATAGGTGCAATTTTATCATTTTTAAAATCAACATATGAATTCATTATAATCTGAGATAAGTCCTCTTTATTAATATCGTCTTTAGTAAAAGAATGAATTATTTCTGTTGCAACTTCCTGGTAGGACAAATTTAATAATTTATCTAAATTAATTGTTGGCCATTCTCTTGGCAGGTAGAGACCTCCATCTTTAGAAAGACCTTGATATAAAATATCATTAAAAGATTGGTTTAGTGAATTGTCTCTTGTACTTAAATATTTCATTTAAAATTCCTGAAAAAATATATAGAAAAAATAACACAAAAAGAAATACTCATCAAAAACCAAGTAATAGCATATTGTAAATGATTATTTGCAAAATTGTGTTTAATTGAAGATGGAACTAGAAAATTCTCAGAATAATTTGACATATTTTTTATAAAAAATTTTTGATTAATTTGAACACCAAAGTAGTTTTGAATTTGTTGCAAATCATAATAGTACCATTCATTAGTTTTTATGGAATTTTCTGGAGTAAACATTTTCTTTTGAGTTGGAAATCTAATGTAACCAATAATTTCAGTATTAATAATTATATTATTATTTTTAAAATAATCATATTGTTTCTCAGGAAACCATCCTTCATCTATTAAATAATGATTTCCATGATTGTCAGTCAAAAGACTTCCTAATCTGATGCCATTTTTACCATTATTAGTTTTAGCAGGTAAAAAAATTTTTTTCGATCTATCAACAGTTCCCTTAGAAATAATTTTTGTAAATTCTTCAATATTTGGATATTTCATTTTTCCCATTGATAATGAAAGGGGTTTTTGATCTTGTAAGTTATTGAAATTATCAATTAGTTGTTCTTTCCATTTTAATCTTTCTAATTGCCAAAATCCTAAATATGAAGTCAAGGCTACACAAACAAGGCTAAATAGGAAAAAATTTAAAGGGAATTTTTTAATTTATGCACCCCAAACATAAACACATATAAAAAGGAAAAGCCAAACAACATCAACAAAATGCCAATACCAAGCTGCTGCCTCTAAACCAAAATGTCTATCTGGAGTAAAATGGTTCTTATATACTCTAAATAAACACACGGCCAAAAATGCTGTTCCAACCATTACATGAAAGCCATGAAAGCCAGTGGCCATATAAAAAACTGAAGGGTATATTCCGTCAGTGAAACTAAAGTAGTGTAAAGCTGCCTCGTAATATTCTACTCCTTGCATAAAAGTAAAAAACACTCCCAAGCCAACTGTGATCCATAAAGCCTGAATTGCTTGATCTCTATGACCTTCACGTACTGCATGATGTGCCCATGTGCATGTTGTTCCAGACATTAATAAAATTAATGTATTTAAAAAAGGAACATCCAGTGGATCAAATGTTTTTATTCCTTCAGGAGGCCAGACACCTACAGCTCCGTCTGTATCAAAAATTTCTGTATATTCCTCAATCGGAAGTTTTGGAGTTAGACTCGCATCAAAGAAAGCCCAAAAGAATGCAACAAAGAACATAACTTCAGAGGCAATGAATAGAGCCATTCCATATCTTAATCCTAACTCTACCACAGGTGTATGAACTTTTTGAAAAGTTGACTCATTGATAATATCTCTCCACCAAATAAACATGATAGTTAATAATCCAATAGTACCTAATATTAGCAACCAAGTTGTTTCGTAGTGCATATAGAAAACCAGTCCAGCAGCCATTGCTAAGGCAGCAATTGAAGATAGGAAAGGTAAAGGACTTGGATCTACTAAATGATAAGGATGTTTTTGTCCTGTTGAAGAAGAGTTATCAGACATAGTTTTTATTCTATATATTTAAAAAATGTATATGACAATGTTATCTCTTCAACATCCTGCATTGTAGGATCTTCACTTATTGCAGGATCAACATAAAATACCACTGGCATATCTACAGATTCTCCTGGATTAAGTGTTTGTTTTTCAAAACAAAAACACTGTGTTTTTATAAAATAAGGCCCAACCTTTACTGGAAGAACATTAAATGTCGCAGTACCTGAGGTTTGTTTATCAGAAAGATTTGTTGCTTTATAATTAACGAGTATATTTTCACCAACCTTAAATTCAAGATTTTCAGGTGGTTCAAATGACCAGTCAATACTGTCATTAACATCAGCACTGAATTTTAAATTAATATCCCTTTCAAGAATTGTGGAAGACAAAAATTCAGATGTATTGGTTTGACCACCATATCCAGTAACTCTGCAAAATAAATTGTATAGTGGAACTGAAAATGCAACTAATATTATCATTGTAAGAACAATAATTGATAGCCCCATGGCTGTTCTATTATTTGACATTTTATACTCCAAAAATATTCGCCTTAAATAAAGTCCAAATATAGAAGAAGGCTACTATACAGAGTAAAATTAACAATGTGATTAAATTTTTTTTTCTTCTATTTTTCATATTTTAATTAAATGATCAATTACTAAAGCTGAAAATAAACTAAACAAGTAAAAGATTGATAATGCAAAAAATTTTAAACCTTCTTTGTTAGGTTTTGATTTTTTTTCTTTTGTTTTTCTCAATTTTATAGAACTAGATAACAAAATAAAATTCAAAATTGTTGCAATGATAAAATAAATTAAACCAATATTTTTATCTAAGTAAGGTGAATAACTAAAAATAATTAATAAAGCTGTGTAATAGACAATTTGTTTTTTTGTATCATAAATACTTTTAACATTTGGCAACATAGGAACTTTTGCATTTTCATAATCATTATATCTATATACTGACAATGCCCAAAAATGTGGTGGTGTCCAAAAAAATATAATCAGGAACATACTTATAGGTAAAAAACTAATTTCAGGACTGACTGCAGTCCAACCAATAATTGGTGGTATTGCTCCTGCAGCTCCACCAATTACAATGTTAAGGGAAGTAGTTCTCTTTAACCAAAATGTATAAATAAATATGTAAAATAAAATTGTGAATAGCAATAAACTAGTTGCAAGCGGGTTAGCAAACCATTGCATTAGCAACAAAGAGATTATACCTGAAAAAATTCCTAAAACTAATGCTTCATTTTTTGTTACAATGCCAAGCGGAATGGGACGCGTTTTTGTCCTTTCCATTGTTCGATCTATATCTTCATCAAACCACATATTAATTGAAGCCGATGATCCTGCTCCTATAGCGATGGCTAATATTACAAATATATAGTTAAGATATTCAATTCGACCTGGGGCTAAAAACATTCCTACAAAAGCAGTAAAAATAACCAAACTCATAACTCTTGGTTTCATTAGCTCAAAATATCCCTGAAGTTTTCTAACTAAAAGGATATCACTGTAATTTTCTAATGATGCTTTGGTATTCACCTGTATTATTCTTTAAATTTGGGTAGAGTCTCAAACTGGTGAAAAGGTGGTGGGGATGACAAGGTCCATTCGAGTGTATCTGCTCCTTCTCCCCAAGGATTAGACACTTCTTTTTTACCAAAAAACAGTGCATAAACTATTGCAAAGAAAAATATTAGTGTCGAGGCAAATGAAATATATGACCCATAAGTTGAAACTAAGTTCCAACCTGCATATGCATCTGGATAATCTGGAATTCTTCTAGGCATACCAGCTAGACCTAAGAAATGTTGAGGAAAAAATGTTACATTTACTCCAATAAAGAATAACCAAAAATGAAGTTTACCGAAGAATTCATTATATTTTCGACCAGACATTTTACCGAACCAATAATAAATACCAGCAAATATTCCAAACATTGCTCCCATACTTAAAACATAATGGAAGTGAGCAACAACGTAATATGTATCATGCATAACAGTATCTATTCCAGCATTAGCTAGAATAACTCCAGTTACCCCTCCAAGTGTAAAAAGAAATACAAAACCAATAGCAAATAACATTGGTGTTTCAAAGGTTAGAGATCCACCCCACATTGTTGCTATCCAACTGAAAATTTTTACACCGGTTGGTACTGCAATAATTATTGTAGCAAGCATGAAATATGCTCTTAAATCTGCACTCATTCCGACGGTAAACATGTGGTGTGCCCATACAATAAAACCAATGAAACCAATTGCAACCATTGCGTATACCATTCCTAAATAACCAAAAACAGGCTTTCTAGAAAAAGTTGAAATAACCTGACTTACAATACCGAATGCTGGAAGTATCATTATATAAACTTCTGGATGTCCAAAAAACCAAAATAAATGTTGAAATAAAACTGGATCACCTCCTCCAGCTGGATTAAAAAATGTAGTACCAAAATTTCTATCTGTAAGTAACATAGTTATTGCGCCTGCTAAAACTGGTACGGCCAAAAGTAATAAGAAAGCTGTAATCAGCATTGCCCAAACAAATAGTGGCATTTTATGGAGTGTCATTCCTGGAGTTCTCATATTAAGTATTGTTGTAATAAAATTGACAGCACCTAATATTGAAGAGGCTCCTGCTAGGTGAAGAGCAAATATTGCCATATCAACAGAAGGACCTGCATGCCCAATCTTGTTTGACAATGGAGGATATATTGTCCATCCAGTACCAGCTCCTGTACCTATTGTTGCTGAAACAACTAATAAAACCAAAGCAGGAACTAATACCCAAAAACTAAAATTATTCATTCTTGGAAACGCCATATCTGGAGCGCCAATCATAAGTGGAATGAACCAATTTCCAAAACCGCCAATTAACGCTGGCATTACTACAAAGAAAACCATTAATAAACCATGTGCCGTAATTATTACATTCCACATCTGTCCATCTGTAACTATATCTAAGCCAGGAGCTGCAAGTTCAGCTCTCATCAACAAAGAAAAAAAGCCTCCAATCAAACCCGCTATTAAAGCAAATATTATATATAGTGTTCCAATGTCTTTATGATTTGTTGAAAAAAACCAACGTCTTACAAAGCCAGGCTTGTGATCGTGATGATCTAAATGATTTTCAGTAGACGTTCCGTAACTCATATTTTTGACTCCTATTCCGTGTTAACTTTAGCAAAAGTATTTTTTTCATTCATAGCAAGTTTTGTTTTTGTTTCAGTAACCCATGCGATGAAATCTTCTTGGGAAACAGCCTCAATTACAATTGGCATATATCCATGTCCTGTTCCGCATAATTCTGAACACTGTCCTCTATATATGCCAGTTTTTTCAATATTCATCCATGTTTCATTCAGTCTTCCCGGAACGGCATCTTTTTTAACACCTAACGAGGGCATTGCAAAACTATGAAGAACGTCTCCTGCAGTTACTAAAACATGAATATTTTTATTAATTGGAAGTACTAATTTATTATCAACAGTTAATAATCGTATGTCTCCTTCTTCCAATTCATCATCAGGAATCATGTAACTTTCAAATGAAATATCGTCTTGCTCAGGATATTGATATTCCCAATACCACTGATGACCTATTACTTTTACTGTCATATCAGCTTCAGGGATGACATCTTGCTGATACAGAAGTTTAAAAGATGGTATTGCCATGGCTATTAAAATAATAACTGGAATACCTGTCCATAAAATTTCTATAAAGGCATTGTGGGTTCTTTTTGAAGGAGTTGGATTTGCACTTTTTCTAAATCTAATAACAACGTATATTATAAGTAATAGAACAAAAATTGTTATTGCTGTCATCATAATTAATACAAAATCATGAAGCTCTAATACACTTCTCATAACTGGACTTGCAGGTTCTTGAAAGCCAAGTTGCCAATCATATGGAGTATTAGCCAAAATAGGAAATGAAAAAAGTGTTATAAATAATAAGGTTAAAATTCGCATTTTATTGTTTGATTTATATACTAATAAATAAATTAATCAGCAGTTTAACTAGGGTTTATGATTAATATTTATAGGACAGGTTGTCGCTTATAACTCCTTTTCAATAATTGATTGCACTGAAAATATGGCCGCAGTTGTCGCTGTATCTGATCTTAGGATTCTATTCCCTAATGTTACTGAAATAGTATTTTTCAATGATTTGATATCATTCGTTTCTTTTTCAGAGAATCCTCCTTCAGGACCAATTAAAATAGACCATTTTTTAAATTTATTTTTAAATTTAGAAATTTCATCGTATATTGAGGGTAAATTTTTTTGATTTTCATTACAAAAAATTAATCCTCTATCATTAGGGAAACTAGATAATAATTCATCTAATTTATAAGTTTTGTCTAATATTGGAATTGATAATCGTTCCGATTGCTCAGCTGACTCTATTATATTCATTTTCAAATTGCGGTTATTAATTTTTTGCTGATTAGTGTGTTGAGTAATACAAGGTATAAATCTTGATACCCCAAGCTCTGTTGCTTTTTGAATTGTAATATTCATTCGAAAAGATTTTATTGGCGCAAATATTAACCATATATCAGACTCTTTTTCTAAATCTCTAATTTTCTTAGAAATTTGTAAAACAACATTATTTCTATTTATTGATATAACTTTTGATAACCACTCACCAGTTAATCCATCAAAAAGTGTAATTGACTCATCTATTTTTATTCGTAATACATTTTTTAAAAAATGAAGCTGATAATCCTTTATGTAGATTATTATATTTGGTGATAACTTTTTTTCTACATATAATCGTGTTTTAGACATTTTCATAACAATAGTTTAATAATAACATTTTATTCTTATATGTTGGAGAATTTAGTTACAAAAAAAATATACAATTATTTAGAATTAATAAGATTTTATAAACCCATAGGTTTTCTTTTATTAATGTGGCCTTGTTGGTTTGCTTTATCTATTTTAGAATTAGAATTTAAATCATTTGTCTTTTGGTTATTGATTTTTTTTACTGGATCTTTTTTTATGAGAAGTGCTGGATGTATAATAAATGATATTGTTGATAGAAATATTGATTTAAAAGTAAAAAGAACTGAGTCAAGGCCAATTGCTTCAAATAAAATAAGTTTAATTGAAGCATTTATAATATTATTTATGTTTCTATTATTAAGTTTATTAATACTTTTACAATTTAATTATATGAGCATTCTTGTTGGTTTGCTTAGTATGCCTTTCATAATCCTGTATCCTTTTATGAAAAGAATAACATACTGGCCACAAATTTTTTTAGGAATAATATTTAGTTGGGGTATATTAATTATTTCAGTAGAATTTAATCATCAATCAACAATTAATTTTATAATATTATACTTAGGGTGTTTTTTTTGGACTTTGGGCTATGATACAATTTATGCTTATCAGGATAAAAATGACGATATTCAGTCAGGTATAAAATCTACTGCTGTATATTTTAACCAAAATGGAAGATATTTTGTTAATTTTTGCTATACTTTAGTTCTTATTACTTTTGGTTATTTGGGCTGGAATTCCTCAAATTCTCTAATAAGCCTGATTATTATAGCTATCATTGGAATTTGTACGTATATAGCGATACAAAAATGGGATATGGATTCTTCTGAGAGCTCAAATTTTTATTTTCGCCAAAATAACTTTTTTGCAATAATGTTATTTACATATTTACTAATCTTTTAATGTCTCAAACTGCAAAACAATCTGTAACATCAAGAATAATTTTTAATTATTTATTAGAACATAAACTAAAAATATTTTTAGCTTTAGTAATGATGGTAATTTCTGCTGGTGCAACAGGGTTGCATGCTTGGTTGGTAAGACCTGCATTAGATGAGGTACTTATTAAAGGCAATAAGGAAATGCTTTTTTTGATTCCAATAGCAATAATAATAGTAACCTTGATAAAAGGTTTGGCAACTTATACTCACTCTTATCAAATGAGTAAAGTTGCTCATTCAATCATTGCAAAATTACAAAAACAAATGTTTGAAAAATTAATGTATTTAAATTTAAAATTTTATAACGACTCTAAATCTGGAAATCTTATTTCTAGATTAATTAATGACACATATTATTTAAGGCTTGCTATAGTAAAATCTGTAACTGGTGTGATAAAAGACGTTCTTGTAATTTTTTTCTTGTTAGGAAATATGTTTTATCAAAGTTGGACACTTACAATATTTGCTTTTTTTGCATTTCCACTAGCTATATGGCCAATTAGAAAAATAGGAAAAAGTATAAGAAAAATTACATACACAATACAAAATGAAATAGCAGTTTTTTCTAATGTTTTAGCAGAAAGTATAAAAGGTATTAGACAAGTAAAAGCTTATACGAAAGAAAATTATGAGAAAAAAAGAGCTTTTGAAACTGTTGGTTACATACAAAAATATTTTACGAAATCTGCTTTTATAAGTAATCGCCTAAGTCCATTAATGGAGTTTATTGGAAGTTTAGCAATTGCATTATCTATTTATGTTGGAGGAGTTTTTGTTTTAAATGAAACCATGACAACAGGTCAATTTATGAGTTTTCTTGTTAGTCTTTTATTAGCATACCAACCTGTTAAAGCTTTAGGAAACTTAAATATTAGTGTTCAAGAAGGTCTAGCAGGTGCAGAAAGAATATTTAATTTACTTGATACATCTAGAGATAAGATGGAAAATATATCAAAAGAAAATAATATTAGATTAGATGGAGATATAATTTTAAAAAATGTTTCTTTTGCTTACGACAAAAAAAGGGTTTTAGAAGAAGTAAATATTAAAATTCCAAGAGGTAAAAAAGTTGCAATTGTTGGATTGTCTGGCTCTGGTAAATCTACAATTGCCAATATTATATTAAGATTTTTTGATCAATTTGATGGAGAAATTTCAATTGGATCTAAAAATATCAAAAATATGGAATTAACTGAGTTAAGGAATAATATTTCTATGGTTACTCAAGAAACAGTTTTATTTAATGAAACAATTTCTAATAATATTAAATATGGAAAATTAAATGCAAATGATATGGAAGTAGAAAATGTTGCAAAATTATCAGGAATTCATGAATTTTCAAATTCATTAGATAAAAAATTAAATACTATAATTGGTGAAAGTGGAATTAAATTATCTGGAGGTCAAAGACAAAGAATAGCAATAGCAAGAGCATTAATTAAAAATGCTCCTATTTTAATTATGGATGAGGCAACTTCTTCACTTGATAATATTACTGAAAAGGAAATACTTATAACAATTAAAAAATTAATGGAAAATAGAACAACTTTAATCATCGCCCATAGATTAAGCACAGTAGAAGATTCAGATATCATATATGTATTAGACAAAGGGAGAGTTGAAAATTTTGGATCTCATAAAGAATTATTAGTTAAATCAAAATTATATCAAAAACTGCAACTAAAAGAGCAGCTTGAGAATGAGTTTTAAAAAAAAAATATTTAAATACTCATTAGTACAAAGGTTTTTAGCATATATTGGATATTTGTATATTTTGATTGTTTGTTTAACATCTAGAATAAATATTAAAAATAATATGCTAGCAAAAAAAATGTGGCATGAGAAAAAACCTTTCATATTAGCTTTTTGGCATAGTCAATTAATGATGGTTGGTTATGCATGGAAAAGCAAATCGGTATTAAACATGCTAGCATCAAGTCATAGTGATGGACGATTTGGTGCTTATATTGCTGGACACTTTAATTTAAAAAATGTTTCTATAATGGCAAAAAATAAATCTCCCTCATTAAGAAAAGTATTTAAAATTTTAAATGATGGAAACTATATTGGTATTACGCCTGATGGACCAAGAGGGCCAAATCGAAAAGTATCTGAGGGAATTATTAAAATAGCAATACACTCTCAAGTTCCTATAATTCCTTTAGGTTTTGCATCAAATAAGAATTTTGAACTTAAATCTTGGGACTCATTTCTTATTACTTATCCTTTTGCTAAGTGTAATTTTGTATGGGGTGAGCCAATTAATATTCCTTCATCAACAAAAGATAGTGAAATTGAAAAATATAAAATTATTTTAGAAGAAAAAATCAATTTTTGTATATCTAGTGCAAAATCAGAATTAAATGCTTAAATTATACCAATTGCTGAGTTATCTTTTTCTTCCAATCATTTTTTTAAACTTGTTAATCAGAATAATTAAAAATAAAGAAGATAAAAAGAGGTACATTGAGAGATTTGGTAAAACAAAAAGTAATTTAAACAATTCAAAAAAAACGATCTGGCTTCATGCAGCAAGTATTGGAGAATTTAAATCAAGCGATTTGATAATAACAAGATACCATAAAAGATTTAATATACTTGTTACTACAACAACAAAATCTTCAGCTGATTATATCGAAGAATTTTATAATGATAAAGTTTTACATCAATATATTCCGTATGATGTTCCAATTTGGTGTTCTAGATTTATAAATTATTGGAAACCTAATTTAGTTTTATGGATAGAGTCAGATATTTGGCCAAACATATTAAAACAAATCAGGAATAGAAAGATAGATTGTTATTATATAAATGCCAGAGTTTCTCCAAATTCTTTCAACAAATGGCGCTACTTAAGAAATTTTTATACTTCATCATTAATGACCTTCAATAAAATTTTTGCGCAAAGTCAAAATGATTTAGAAAGAATTAAAAATTTAACAAAAAGGAATGTTAGCTTTATAGGTAACTTAAAACTCTCTCAAACTAATTTAAATCCCAAGAATATAGAAGAAAGAAAAGTATTTTCAATCATGCTTGCTAGTACTCATGAAAAGGAAGAGGAAATTATTATTAAATCTCTTTACAGTATTATTAGACAAAATAAGATTAAATTGTTTATTGCACCAAGACATCCAAGTAGAGCACTAGAGATAAAAAAAATTTTAAATAAGTACAATTTTAAATTTTCTTTAGAAAATAAAATTAAAAATTATAGTAACGATGCTATAATAATAAATAGTTTTGGAAATCTTCAAAAATATTTTAATAAAAGTGAAATTGTAATTCTTGGTGGATCATTTGTCAGTAAAGGAGGGCACAATCCATTAGAACCAGCCTCACATGGTTGTGCAATTATAAGCGGGAATAATGTTTATAATTGGAACAATATATTTAATGAAATGGTTGAAAATCAAGCATGTATAATGGTTAGTAATACTAAAGAATTAGAAAATAAAATTCGTAGTCTTATTATAGATAAATTCTTACTTGAAAAATATAAGAAAAAAGCTTTAAATTTTTCAAATAAAAATTTTTTTGATAATGAAACATTATTTAAAGAAATAGACTCGGTTATAAATTAAATGTTAAAAGCACCTAAATTCTGGTATCAAAAAAAAGATACATACCTATCAAACACATTATATCCCCTTTCTCTGTTATTTAGATTTGGTACCAAGATAAGAAATACTTTCAGTAGAAAATATGTGACAAAACTTCCTGTTATATGCATTGGCAATATTGTAGTTGGAGGTGCAGGCAAAACTCCAGTTGCATTAAAATTGGGGACTTTATTAAAACAAAAAGGCTATAATCCTCATTTTGTTTCTAAAGGTTATGGAGGAATAGAAAATAACAATACCCTTGTTAAAAGCTGGCACTCACCACAAAGTGTAGGTGATGAGTCATTATTGCTTTCTGAAATAGCTCCTACATGGATAGGAAGAGATAGAAATAATTCTTTTAAGCTTGCTAAACAACATGGTGCTGATTGCATAATATTAGATGATGGTTTTCAAAATCCAACATTGCAAAAAGATTTTTCAATTATTGTGATTAATGGTGAACAAGGTTTTGGAAATAAGAGAGTGATTCCATCCGGTCCCCTTAGGGAGAGTATTTCACGAGGAATATCAAGAGCTAATTTAATTATAGTAATTGGAGAAATTGCATTAGATGTAAAAAAGAAAATTCCGAAAACATTACCATTAATTCATGCAGATTTTAAAATTAGTAAAGAAAATAAGATATACAAAAATCAAAAGATTACTGCTTTTGCTGGAATAGCTTATCCAGAAAAATTTTATAATTCGCTAATTGAACAAGGCGCTATCTTAGAAAGAAAAATAAGTTATCCAGATCATCACATTTTTGATGAGAATGATATGTTAAATCTTGCCGAAACTGCAAATCTAACAAAATCAATTCTTGTTACAACAAAAAAAGATTTTGTAAGAATCCCCAAATCATATAGATCTTTAGTAACTACTTTAAATGGTGAAATTGAATTTGAGGATGAAAATTTATTAATTGAAATTTTGAGTAATCTTTTAGAAAATAAAATTAATAATATTTCAGCATGAAAACTTTTCTATATTTTCTTCAATTTATAATTATTAAAATAATTTTTACTTTATTAAAAGTATTACCTTTGAATATATCCAAAACATTATCATCTAGTATTTTTAGAATTTTAGGAAAACTCTCAGGTGCGCATAAAACAGCAATTAATAATTGTAAATTTGTGTTTCCTGATTTTAGTGATAATCAAATTAATAATATTATAAATAAAAGTTGGAATAATATTGGTAAAACAATTTGTGAACTGTCAAGATTAGAGGAAATTATAGATAGTAAAAATATATTATTAAAAGGTTTAAATAATATTAAAAAAATAAAAGAAAATAATTCACAAGCAATTTTTATAAGTATTCATCAATCTAATTGGGAAGTTTTAGTACCTGTACTTGATAGACAAAGTATAAAAATAGGAGGAATATACAGACATATAAATAATATTTTCTTAGATAAATTAGTATTTAACATAAGAAATAAATCACTAAGATATAATTCGAATTTTTATACTCCAAAAGGTAAAAAAAGTGCGAAAGATTTAGTTGAGGCTATAAAAAATAATTTTTCAATAGTATTATTAATTGATCAGAAAGACTCAGCTGGGGAGGACATTCCGTTTTTTAATAAGTTAGTTAAAACACAAATAGGATTTTTAAAAATTGCACGGAAGTTTAATTTACCTATAATTCCTATTAGAAATACACGTTTAGATAATGGAAAAATTCAACTTGATTTTTGTGAACCAATTTTTCATGATAATGAAAATATAGATGACTCTAAAATGATGGAAAAAATTCATAATATTATTGAAAAATGGATAATTTCAAATCCAAATCAATGGTTTTGGCAACACAAAAGATTTAATTAATTTTTTTTATATCCAGATCAAGAGATCCATCTTTTAATTTAGCTTTTATACTAGTATTTATTCTTGTACCTTTAATACTTTTAATTATTTTTTGTTTATTAGTCAAAATCGAATACCCCTTTTTGAGATTAGCTGAAATTGAATTTGAATTTAATAATCTAATATTTGATTTTAGATTATTATTATAGTTTAAATATCTTTCATTTATATTATTTTCTAAATTTTTAGATATTTCGATTATTGAAATTTGTTTAATCTTAATAAGAGAATCAGGTGAACTAATTGATTTCCCAATACTTTTAAAATTAAGATTAATTAAATTTAATTTATTCTTTATGGAAAATTCAAGTTTTTTAAAAGTTTCAATTATTTTTGAATTATATAAGTTTATTATAAAGTTAGGAGCCTTTAATGTTTTGTTTAAATATTCAAAATTATCTTTTATTGACTCTATTTTAAATCTTAATTTATTATCTAATTTAAAAGAAAAATTTTTTATTTTTTCTTCTATCTCATATTTTACAGGGATGACTTTTTCAGCTGCAGCTGTTGGTGTAGATGCTCTTAAATCAGAAACTAGATCAATAATTGTAGTATCAGTTTCATGCCCGATAGCAGATACTATTGGTATTTTAGATTCAAATACTTTTATGGCTAGATCCTCATCATTAAATGCCATAAGATCTTCTGTACTACCTCCACCCCTTGCAATTATTATAACATCTGGCTTATTTTCTATCTTTTCATTAAAACCAGTTATAGCCTGAGTAATATCATAAACAGCATCAATACCTTGAACAGATACTGGCCATATATCCAATGGCATTGGAAAACGATCATTAACTCTATTAATTATATCATAAACAACAGATCCAGTAGGGGATGTAATTATTCCAATTCGAGAGGGTAAAAATGGAATTGATTTTTTTTTATCAAGATCGAAGTATCCTTTTTTCTGAAGTCTTTTTTTTCTCTCTTCAACTAATTTTAATAGTGCACCTTCTCCAGCTATTTCAATCTTATCAATATCAATTTGATATGTGGTTTTAAAACGAGACCATGTTGTTATTTTGCCTGTAGCTATTATTTCTAAACCAAGTTCTGGATTAATATCTAGATATTTTTTTTTCTGATCCCAAATTACACCACTTAATATTGAATTTTTATCTTTTAGAATTAAATAAATTTGACCTTTTGTAGCAGTTTTGATTTCAGATATTTCCCCTTTTATTCTTACATAATTAAATTTTGTTTCTATTACATCTTTAAATGCTCTATTAAATTCTGATACTTCAAACTCAGGTATATTAATTTTATTATTCATCTCTTATCAACGAAAAAATTTTTTATTAAATTGCTACATTGTTCTTCCATTATACCACCATAAATGGATGGAACAAAAATATTATTTCTTTGAAAAGCTATTCTTATTTTTTCTATTCCACCATTTTTTTCATCATACGCTCCAAAATAAAGAGTATTTAAATGTACTTCACTAATCGCACTTGCACACATAGAACATGGCTCTAGAGTTACAAACATTGTAATATTATTTAAATATTTTAGCTTAAGTTTTTCACATGTTTCTGAAATTAATTCAATCTCACAATGCTTAATTGCGTTATTAAATTTATTGATTTGATTGTGACCTCTTGCAATAATATTTTCACTTGTATTATCTACAAGTATTGCTCCTATAGGGACCTCATTTAGTTTATATGCCTTAATGGCCTCAATAAGTGCTTCGTTCATAAAATAATTAATGTTCATTATGGAACCAATCTATTATGTACATTATAAGTATACTATAATGAAAAAACCATTAATTGGTATCACTCTTGATAGTGAAAAAAAGAAAAGTTATTCTAAATTTCCTTGGTATGCACTTAGAGAAAACTATATTACAAGTTTAAGTAAATTTAATGCAATACCAGTGCCTCTAACACATGAAATAAAACTGGTTAATAGTTTTGGTAAATTATTGGATGGCTTAGTTATAACTGGGGGAAATTTTGATATTGATCCAAAGTTTTATAATCAAACTAGACAAGGAACGAAAAATACAAAAAGAAAAAGAACAAATTTTGAAATGAAAATTTTTAATAAATTTCTTAAACTGAATAAACCAATACTAGGGATATGTGGAGGAGCTCAACTTATTAATGTGGCCTCAGGAGGAACATTAATACAAGATTTAAATAAAAAACCTATAAATCATGAACAAATAAACCCTCGAAATGAAACTAGCCATGAAATTACTATAAATAAAAAAACAAAATTATTTGATATTTGTAATAGAAATAAGATCAAAGTTAATAGCGCTCATCATCAATCAGTATATGAAGTAGGTAAAGATTTGACTGTTTCAGCAAAAGCAAGTGATGGCATTATAGAAGGAATAGAACATAAAAAACATAGATGGTGCATAGGTTTACAATGGCATCCTGAATTCTTGATTACAAAATTTGATTTAAAAATTTTTAAAAATTTTATAGAAAATATTTAGTGAATATAAGAATAACAAAATTTATTTCAAATGCAGGTTACTGCTCAAGAAGAGATGCAGAAAAACTAATCTCAAAAGGATGTGTTTTAATTAACAACAACATTTGCTCTCATCCTAGCAAAAAAGTAGGAAAAAACGATATTATTAAAGTTAAAAATAAAATTATTAAAGAGCCAAGTGAGATTAAACTATGGAAATTACATAAACCAATAAAATATATTTGTACAAATAAAGATAATTTTAATAGAAAAAAAATTTTTGATCTTTTACCTAAAAATATGCCTAAATTAATTAGTATTGGTCGATTGGATTATATGAGTGAAGGTTTGATTCTGCTCACAAATAATGGGGATTATTCTAGATATTTAGAACTACCCTCTTCAAATATAGTAAGATCATATAGAGTTTGTATTAATGGTACTATTAAAAAAAATGATATTCAAAAAATCAATAAAGGGATTACTATTAATAAAATAAAATACAATAAAGTTAATCTAGTTATTGAAAAAAAATTAAAAAACTGTGTTTGGTTAATTTTTAAATTAAAAGAAGGAAAAAATAGAGAAATTAGAAATATTTGTAATTATTTTTCTTGGAATATAACAAGATTAATTAGAGTCAGTTTTGGTCCATATAAGTTGGGAAATTTAAAGATAGGCAAAATTAAAAAGATAAATATAATTAAAAATGATTAAAATTACAGGTGGTGAACTAAAAAATAGAAAACTTGAAACAATATCTAACTTTGTAAGACCTACATCCTCCTTAAAAAGAGAAGCATTTTTTTCAATTATAGAAAGTTATGCTTTTAGAAACTCATTAAATCTAATTAAAAATAAAACTTTTCTCGATTTATTTGCTGGAATAGGCACAATGGGGCTAGAAGCAGTTTCTAGAGGTTTCAAAAAAGCAATATTCTTTGAAAACAATCAAAAGGTTATAAAGATATTAAATAAAAATTGTGAAAATTTATGCCTCAATTATCAATATAATATTATTGATCAAGATATATTAGTTTCAAATTTTAATTTAGATTTTAAAAATATTTCAGTTATTTACATTGACCCGCCTTATCTCAAGTATGAAATTGAAAAAATACTTATAGCTATCCAAGATAAAGTTAATAGAGAATCAATAATTGCAATTGAAACGAAAATTGATGACAATTTTATAATTCCAACAAAAATGAAATTAATAATTAACAAAAAATATGGAAAAACAAAAATAAGTTTTTTAGTTTTATCTTAAATATTCTTTTGTAAGAATTTTTCCTTGTTCTACGGCTGGTTGGTCAAAAGCATTAACACCTAAGTATGCACAAGATGAAATTGTTTCAATCATACTTAAGGTTATTAACTTGCCAAGATTTTCTTCATCAATCTTTGGAATAAATATCTCTCTGTAGCTATTTTTATTTAATTTAAAAGTTTCTATCGTGGCACTTTGTTCAGCATCCATTAAATCACCCATGGTTTTATTTTTTAAATAATCTATTCCAGTATTTTCAAACATATCATTATTTAGTTTTAAACCTTTATTAGTATGATCAGTTGTAATAAAAGTAAAAAACTTATCATTAGGACCGTCAAGGTAAAGTTGTAATTGACTATGTTGGTCAGTAGTACCAACTGAGTGAATCGCAGTAATACCTTTTTTATTCTTGCCAATACTTTCTGCCCATAGTTGTAAATACCATTTACCAAAAAAATATAACGAGTCAGAATAAGTCATCAGAACACTGGATGTATAATTTGTTTTTTTCTGAAAACATAAATATTTTGCTAAATTTAAAGAACCATTATTCTCAATATTTTTTAGAAATTCAGATGCTCCTTTATATAATGCTGTAACATTAATTCCCGATATAATTGCAGGTACTATACCAACATTAGAAAAAACAGAATACCGTCCACCTATATTTTTATTATGTTCAAGCATTAAGCATTTGTTGGTTTTAGCAATTTTATAAAGTGGAGAATCTTTAAATTCAGTTATGATTAAAATATTTGATAAAAATTCCTTAAGCTTTTTATTTTGTAAAGAACTTTGATACATAGATGAAAATTGTGATAAAGTTTCCGGAGTAGATCCAGATTTAGAAATAATTATAAATCCAGTAGTATCAAAATTTGTATTTGAAAGAGAATTTTCAAATGAAATTGGATCTATATTATCATAGAATTCTATATTAATTTTTTTTTTAATATTAATAGTATTAATTGCTCTTGCTCCTAAATTAGAACCACCTGTTCCAAAAATAACTATCTTTTTTTTATTTAATTCAAATTCTTTAACTACATTTATAGTTTTAGATAATAGATTTTTATCAAAAATAACATTAAGTGCTGGTAGATTTAGTATTGTATCATAAATTTTCTTATCTAAATCATCTAAATTTTTTATATCTTTTAAATTAGAATTATAATATTTTATTTGCATTATTTTTTAAAAAAAGAAAAATCTTTTTTTCTTTTTGTCTTTCATCTCAATTTTTTTATCGACAACACTTCCCTTTTTTTCTGTTTCTTTAATAGCTTCATTTAATTCTTCATCACTTTTAAATGATGTTTCATCATCAATAGTTGATTTTTCTCCAGCAAATGCCTCATTAACTACATCTCTAATATCATTATCAACATCATTGGCTTCAGTTTCTCTTATAATTTCATTTATTAGAGAATTATCATTATTTGTTTGATTTTCTTTGTTATCAAGGCCAAAAAGAATCTCTTTAGCAAGTTCGCTATCAGTATTTTCGATATTCTTTGATTCAATATTTTCAGGCGGTAGTAAATTATAATTTGGAGGAATAATTAGAGGTGGATTTTCAATTACTGCATACTCATCAATTACTTTCCTATTGACTCCAGCACTATCTCTAACGGTATTACATGAGAATAAAAATAAATTGCTTATAGTTATAATTAATATTATTTTTTTCATTATGACTCTTTAGTATTAATAAAGAAACTTAATAATAACATGATAATACCAATTGTAATATAAATATCTGCTAAATTAAACGCGGGCCAATAATAATTTTTATAATGCAAAGATATAAAATCAACTACAAAAGTATTTATAAATCTATCTAATATATTGCCTATAGCTCCAATAATAATAATAAAATAGGCTATTTTTTCTAATTTTTTATTTGAAATAACAATTAAATAAAAAATAATTAGAACTATAATTAATCCAATTATAATAAATATCCAATGCGAAAAAGTTCTTGAAAATAAACCAAAAGAAACTCCATAATTTTGAACATAAACTAAGTCCAAAAATTCATTAATTTTTATTGACTGATTTAAAATCAAATTATTTTTTACAAAATATTTGGTAATCAGATCAAAAAAAACAAAAAGGATAAATATTGTAAGCTTAATAATCAATTTAATTTATAGCATCGTTACAACGTTGGCATATCTCATTATTTACTAATTTATCTTCATATTTCCAACAACGTTGACATTTATGGCCACTAACTTTTATGGCATTAACTTTTATGTTAGGTAAATCTTCAATTTCAAAACCTTGAGAATTATCATCTATGGTATGCAGTTTAAAAGAAGAGGTAATTGCAATTTCGCTAAAAATTATATCGTTTATTTGTGAAAAAATATTTTTATCAACAAATATATCTAAGTGTGCTTCTAAACTTGAACGGATAAGTTTTTCCTCTCTTAATTTTTCAATTGCACCTGTAGAAACTTTTCTAATATTTTTTATTATTGACCATTTTTCATTAATCTTATTGTTTTGGTATGAGTCTTTACAATTTAAGAAATCCTCTAAATGTATACTTGTTTTGTTACCTATAGATTTCCAGGCTTCTTCAGTAGTAAAAGAAATTGATGGTGCAAACCATCGAACAAGATAATTAAAAATTATATTTAATAGTGTTCTTGACGATCTTCTTGTTTTAGACTCATTACTATCACAATAAATTACATCTTTTCTTATATCAAAGTAAAAAGCAGAAAGATCATTAGAACAAAAATTAAGTAAAGTTGTAAACATCAAATGAAAATTAAAAGTCTCAATACATCTTTTAACTATTTTATCAACTTCCCACAAACGATGAAGAAGATATTTTTCAAGCTCTGGGAAATGATCTTCACTAATATTTTCATCATTATTAAAATTATTTAAATTGCCTATTAAAAATCTGAATGTATTTCGTATTCTTCTATAGGACTCAGCCTGGGATTTCAAAATTGCATCATCAAGTTTTAAATCATCATAATAATCGGAGGCAACAACCCACAATCTAAGAATATCAACACCATATTTTTTTAATATATCATCAGGTGAAATTACATTTCCAAGTGATTTAGACATTTTTCTACCTTTTCCATCAACAACAAATCCATGGGTTAGAACACTCTCATAAGGCGCTTGTCCTCTTGTCCCAGCGGATTCTAAAAGAGACGAATGAAACCAGCCTCTGTGTTGATCACTGCCTTCTAGATACATAGATGCAGGCCATTTTAAATCTGATCTTTTTTCTAAACAAAATGCATGTGTAGATCCACTATCAAACCAAACCTCAACAACATCTTTTACTTGCTCATAATCAGCTATAGAGTAATCTTCTCCTAAAAATCTTTGAGGATTTTCAGTAAACCAAGTATTGCTTCCCTCTTTCTCATATATATCAGCAATTCTATTAATTATTTTTTCATCTCTTAATGGTTGACCTGTTTTTTTATTTACAAATAATGGAAGTGGTACACCCCATACTCTTTGTCTAGAAATACACCAGTCAGGCCTTGTTTCAATCATTGATCTTAACCTAGTTTGACCTTGGGGTGGATAAAAAACTGTTTCATCAATTGATTTCAAAGCAGTTTTTCTTAAGTTATTCTTTTCCATTGAAATAAACCACTGAGGTGTATTTCTATAAATTAATGGAGCTTTTGATCTCCAGGAGTGTGGGTAACTATGCCTTAAAGTTCCTTTAAATAAAAGTTTGGAGTAATCTTGGAGTTTTTCTGCAATTTTGTTATCTACTTTATAAATATGTTCACCTTCAAAACCAACAGCATGATGGTTGTATTTTCCGTCGTCTTGTACTGTTTGAACAATATCTACATTATTTGCTAATCCTAAAATATAATCATCATCTCCATGACCAGGAGCAATGTGTACAATACCAGTACCTTGTTCAAGATTTACAAAATCACCGTGAAAAGGCTTAACAATAAAATCATAACCAAGTTTATTGAATGGATGATCGCACTCACAACTTGCGAGATCTAAACCTTTAAAGTTTTTTATAACATTAAATTTTTTAACACCAATTTCATTTAAAACATTTGCGACTAAATCTTTTGCAAAGATTAATTGATCGTTAACCTTAGCTAAACTTGTTTTCTCTACCTCTTCAATTATTATTAGGGAATAGTCTAAATCTTTACCATAAGCCAAAGCTCTATTACCTGGAATAGTCCAGGGAGTTGTAGTCCAAATTACAATATTTGAACCAATTAAATCTTTATCATCACATTTATTAATTAAAAATTTAACATAGATTGTATTTGAAGTATGATCTTCATATTCAACTTCTGCATCAGCTAATGCTGTTTTTTCAACTACTGACCAAAGCACAGGTTTAGCACCTTTATATAAACTTTCATCTATTAAAAATTTACCAAGCTCTCTTACAATTTGAGCTTCAGCTTGATTTGACATAGTAAGATATGGGTTATTCCAATCTCCTTCAACACCAAGCCTTCTGAATTCTTTTTTTTGTATCGCTATCCAATTTTCTGCAAATTCTCTACATTCGTCTCTAAAATTAACAATAGGAACATCATCTTTATTTTTTCCTTTTTTTCTGTATTGTTCTTCTATTTTCCATTCAATAGGCAATCCATGGCAATCCCATCCTGGAACATAAATAGAGTCTTTACCTGCCATTTGTTGAGTTCTAACAATAACATCCTTTAAAATCTTATTAAGCGCTGTTCCCATGTGTATATGACCATTTGCATAAGGAGGACCATCATGAAGAACGAATTTTTCTCTTCCTTTTGATTTCTCTCTTAATTTTTTAAAAATATTTTGTTTGTCCCACTCATCTAAAATTATAGGTTCTTTAGCAGGTAAGTTTGCTCTCATCTCAAAAGTAGTTTTTGGTAGAAAAATAGTATCTTTATATTCCATTATATTTTATGGTATTTTTTTGCCGCTTCTATATCTTTATTAATTTGTGTTGTTAATAGTTCAAAATTATCAAATTTTTGTTCAGACCTAATAAATGTAAGGAATCGAACAGTCAATTCATTACCGTAAATTTCTTGATCAAAATTAAAAATATGTGTCTCTAATAGTAGTTTATTCCCATCAACTGTCGGTCTCTGCCCAAAATTAGCAATACCTAAATATTTTTTATCTTCGTGTATTACTTCAACACAATAAACACCTTTTTTTGGCAAAATATGATTTCCTGGCTCCATATTGGCAGTTGGAAAATTAATCTCTCTTGCTTTCATTTGTCCTTTAATAATCTTACCAGTCATATGCCAATATCTTCCAAGAGATTGAAAAACATTTTCCATTCTTCCTTGTTTAATATTATTTCTAATTATTGTTGATGAGAACTTCTCTGTTTGATTTTTTTGTTTTACGGTATCTACCAAATAAACATTGTAACCGTAAATTTTTGCATATTCATTAAGAACATCAATATTTCCACTTCTACTTTTTCCAAATTTAAAATCAGAACCTACAACTAAATTTTTTATTTTTAATTTGTTTACTAAAATTTTTATTATAAATTCATTTGATGACAATTCTGATAAGATTTTATCAAAAGAAAAATCGATATAAATTTGTATGTTTAAATCATCTAAAAATTTTACTTTATCTTCTTTTGTATAAATATTGAAAGTGTCATCTATCTGTTTAAAAAATAGTCTCGGGTGAGGATCAAAACTCATTATGGCTGATGATAATTTATTTTTGTCAGATATTTCTTTAAGTAATCTTATAATCTCTTGATGACCCTTATGAAAACCATCAAAATTTCCAATAGCTAAACATAAATTTTTTTCCTCAAAAGAAGTTACTGTATTTAATTTAAAAATCTTCACAATTATTAATTTATTTAAATATTATAGAACTAACCTATTTATAACTATAAGTATTTATTTAATATATTTTCTAAATACTCTTGTCTTCCAGAACGCGGTTTTGGCTCAATATTATCATCAATGATTTTCCTATGAATATCATCAAGCCCTGTATTTTTATCATGTATAAATTTTCCCAATTCCTTATCCCAGTCAGAATACCGATCTTCTATAAATTGTGTAATAATATTGTCATTAATCATTTTTTCTAATGCAATTAAAGTTTTTGCACAAACATCCATTCCCCCTATATGCGCATAGAATAAATCTTCTGGATCAATAGATTGTCTTCTAATTTTGGCATCAAAATTCATTCCACCTTGTCCAAGTCCACCATTTTTAAATATAAAATAAAATGACATTAATAAATCTGCTGGGTTGTTTGGGAACTGATCTGTATCCCATCCAACCAAGGTATCTCCTCTATTAATATCAATACTTCCAAGTGCATTGTTAGAAGTCGCATAAGCTATTTCATGCTCAAAGTTATGTCCTGAAAGTGTAGCATGATTAACTTCTACATTTAATTTTATTTCATTTTCTAGTCCGGCCTTTCTTAAAAAAGCAAGACAAGTTGCTGAGTCAAAATCATATTGATGTTTTGTTGGCTCATGTGGTTTTGGCTCTAATAATATTTGGCCCTTAAAACCAATTTTGTGTTTGTAATTAACAACAAGCTCTAAAAATCTTTGAAGATTATCAGTTTCTTTTGCCATATCTGTGTTTAAAATTGTTTCATACCCTTCTCTCCCACCCCACAAAACATAATTTTGTCCGCCAAGTCTCATTGTAGCATCAAGACAATCTTTTACTTGTGCAGCTTTATAAGCAAAAACTTCTGGATCAGGATTTGTTGATGCCCCACTCATATATCTTTTATGAGAAAAAGCATTTGCAGTACCCCAAAGGAGTTTAACTTCAGATGAATTTATTTTTTTCTCCATTAAATCGACTATATGAAAAAAATTTTTTTGGGTCTCATTATAGTTTGATCCCTCCGGTGCAATATCTCGATCATGAAAACAAAAAAAAGGTGTTTTAATCTTTGTAAAGAAGTCAAAAGCAGCATCAAGTTTCATTTCTGCCATTTTAAGAGGATCTCCTTGTTTCATCCATGGTCTATCAAATGTTTGACCCCCAAATGGGTCTAATCCAGGCCAAGTAAAAGTATGCCAATAGCAGGTAGCAAATCTAAAATGATCTTTCATTGTTTTGCCTAAGACAATTTTATTTTCTTCATAAAATTTGAAGGCTAGAGGATTGTCACTATTGTCACCCTCAAATTGTATTTCAGGAATATTCTTAAAGTATTCTTGCATGCGTTTTATTAAAAATTTACTATAGTTATATTTTGATTGTAGTCTAATCTGAAATTAAATATAATATTTAAATATGAAATATTTACACACAATGGTTAGAATAGAAAATATAGAAGATTCTCTAAATTTTTATTGCAATCTTTTAGGTTTAAAAGAAGTGAGAAGAAGAGAAAGTGAAAAAGGAAGATTTACATTAATTTTTTTAGCAGCTGAAAATAGTGATGAAAAAACTGGTCTTCTTGAATTAACCTATAATTGGGATCCAGAAAAATATACTGGTGGAAGAAATTTTGGCCATCTCGCTTATAATGTTAAAAATATTTACGAAATATGTGATAAGTTAATGAAAAATGGTGTAACTATTAATAGACCTCCAAGAGATGGTAACATGGCATTTGTAAGATCTCCAGATGGAATTTCAATTGAAATTTTACAAGATGGTGAACCACTACCTGAGCAAGAACCATGGAAATCAATGGAAAATTCTGGAAGTTGGTAATTAAGCTATATATTTATTTTAATAATTTTTGAATTTCCCTATCTTTTAGTGGACTTGGTTTATTACAACTCGAACGCATATTAACTTCTGTTTTATTTTTAGCTGCTATCATTGTACTTTCAATAATATCTAGAACATGAAGGGCGAGTTCACCATTACATCTCTGTTCTCTTTTATTTTCGATAGCATCAACCATTTCTGATAGACCAATACCTCTATAATTGGATTGTTTTGGAGCTTCATTACTTCTTACGGTTTTATTTAATATATTTGTTTTTCCAAGAGGTTTAGACTCTACACTATGCTCCAACCAATCTGAGCCTAATTCTCTTGATGTTATTACTGGTCCACCAAACATATTTGGATCAGGAATAACTATTGATCCTTTTGTTCCATATAATTCAACGTGGTTTCTATTATGGTTTAATACATCAAAAGAAATGAAGCCTTGAATAATTGTGTTGTTATGAAATTCTAAATTCAACATATATGAAGTTGGTATATCAACATTAAAAAATTTTCCTTTTTTTGGCCCAGCCTTGTATTCTCTTTGTTTAGAAAATTTAACTCCTCTGCTTCTAACATTTTTTGCAGGTCCTAATAAATTTACAAGAGTAGTAAAAAAATATGGCCCCATGTCAATAACGGGTCCTCCTCCATCTTGAAACCACGATTCTGGATTTGGATGAAAATCTTGAACTCCTGGAAAGGCAAAAATAAAATTTCCAGTTAGTATTTCACCTAGTTCATGTGAGTCTATAATCTCTCTAGATAATTGACCGCCGCCGCCAAGAAATGTATCTGGAGCATTTCCAAAATATAAATTTTTATCTTTAGAAATTTTAAGTAGCTCATTTGCTTGTTCATATTTAACACTCATTGGTTTTTCTGAGTAAACATGTTTTCCAACTTCTAATATTTTTTTTGAGACCGCATAGTGAGCTTGAGGAATTGTAATATTTAATACTACATCTATACTATTATCACTTAGTAATTCTTCAACTGTTTGTGCCTTTAAATTATTTTCTGATGCAGTCTTTTTTGCTAAATCCATATTAATATCTGAACAAGAAACAAAATTAATATTATTAAAATATTCTTGAGATCTTAAGTAAGTTTCAAGGATATTGCCGCAGCCAATTACACCTATATTTTTCATAGAGAGTTATTTGGCTTTATAGCCTATTCCGATATCATTTACAGTTTTACTTACATCCATTATTTTTGGATATTTATAATTTAATCCTAAAAGTTGTTTGACTCTGTCAGGACAATTATTTTTAAATTCATCATCAAGATATGTTACGAGATCTTCTACTGGTTTAATATATTTTGGTAGAAATTCTATTAGTAAAACAGCTCTTTGATGATCAGAATTATTTGGTGATGCACCATGCCAACAGTTACCATTAAATAAAACCAAATCACCTGGATTTGCAGTCATCTGTTTTTGATTAGAAAAATCATCTTTATCATTTGGGTAATGAAGTTTTTTTTGAGAACCTGGAACATAGGCTGTAGCACCTGATAATTCAGAGCATATATCTAGAGGTATAGTTGCCTGACAATTTTGAGGAAAAGAACTATTCAGTCCCATCGGGAATGTCTCAGTTTTATAATAATCCCAATAAGGATAATCTATATGAAGCTCCTGACCTGGAGCTCCTGGCATTAATCTACTCGCACAATATGATCCACATGTAAATTCAGTTCCTAAAAAAGATGACATCAAATCAAATACAACATCATTTGAAATAAGTTTACTAAAAATTTCTCCTTTACCAAATAAATTCCATACTCTTTGCTGTAAATGAATTTTTCCTGAAGCTTCTGCCTCAGCATTAAAGTGAGACTCTTTTTGATCTTGAGTAGAAGCAGATTTGTTAACAATATCTCTTGCTAGTTCTATATCTTGAGAATTATAAACATCTTTAATTACAACAACACCGCTACCTTTTAAAAGTTCATCAAGAATATCTTGCTTATTGTAGCTGTCATTCTTAGCTAATAACATCAAATCAGTTAATCAAATAAAATGGATATAGTCAAATAATATGATCTAATTAAGATCTAGCTCTTTTGCAAGGTCACCTATTTCTGCTCCACCTGCCATCAATCTTTTTACATCCTCACCACCAAGTTCACTTGCTAAGCCACTTCCGATAACTTCACCCAAACTTAAAAAAGTGTAACGATCTGCAATCAGTCTTGCATGAATTTCGTTATGTGTAATTAAAATAATTGCAATATTACCTAAGCGTTGAACTTTTTTAATGGTTTTAAGAACTTCCATTTGTTGTTTTTGACCAAGAGCTGAAGTTGGCTCATCAAGAATTAATATTTTTGCTCCAAAATATATTGCTCTTGCAATTGCTAAAGTTTGCCTTTGACCACCAGACATAGTTCCCACCTTTTGATTTGGATCAGCAATATTAATTCCAATCTTAGACATTTCTTCAATTGTAATTTTATGCATTTCATCCATTTGCATTAGACCAAAAGGGCCGGGACCTTTTTTTAATTCTCTCCCAAGGAAGAAATTTAATGTAACAGAGGTTAAATTATTTAAAGCAAGATCTTGATAGACAGTGCCAATACCAGCATCAGATGCTTGTCTTGGCGATACGAATTTTACTATCTGACCATCAACTTTTATTTCACCATTAGTTGCTGGATGAACTCCAGATAAAACTTTAATAAGAGTTGATTTACCAGCTCCATTATCACCAAGTAAAGCATGCACTTCCCCAGGATAAACATCTAGCGATACTCCGTTTAATGCTGTAAAACTTCCAAACTTCTTAACTAAATCTTTTATTTGAATTAAAGGTTTTTTATCCATTAAATACTTCCCATAATTCTTTTTCTTATATTTTCATTTGTTAATGCGGCCGTTACTAAAACAGCTCCTAAGAAAACTCTATAAAATGATCCATCCACGCCAGGTATATAAAAGAAAGCTTCTTTTGCGATACCAAATATGACAGCGCCCAACATAATACCCATAATTGTTCCAAAGCCTCCTGTTAAAACAACACCTCCTATTACAGCAGCAGCAATTGCCTCTAGTTCTTTTAGGTTACCTTTTGCTGTATCGGCTGTATTTACTTCAAAGACCTGACATGCAGCAAACATTGTTGCACAAAAAGCAGTAAACATAAACAAACCTATTTTTACTTTATTTGTTGGTACACCATTTGCTTGTGCAGCAGATAAATTACCACCTGTGGAATATATCCAGTTACCTACCTGAGTTTTACTTAAAACAAAATAACATATTATTGCTATCAATACCCAAATCATTACACAAGAATACAGTCCGGGTGCAAATTTATTCCCAAACATATTTACATTCCAATCAGCTGTAAAATAAAGCCAATCAAAGAAAGGTTCCATAATATCTCCACCGAAAAAATTAGCTACTGGTCTAGCAGTAATAAAAGAATCTAAATAAGCTCTAGCTAAATCTAGATCAGTTACTGATTTTGCAGCAACTTCTGGTACTTGAATTCCAGCGTCAATTTTTTTCTGTATAGCTTCAACCATTGATTCATTACCAGACTCTTTTGCATTATTTAGAGTGTTCTGCATGGTATCGACCATTTTTTTCTTCTGTAACAAAGTTTTTGTAACTGCTACCTTTTCATTAATATAAGTTAATTGTTCTGTGATCTTATTAATTGTTTTTTCTGGAGCAGTTTTTAAAATTTGTAATAGCTCTTCATTGGATAATGCTTTGGCAGCATCTCTTTCCATCTCACCATGACCAGGTACATTAATAATATTTTTTATATCTGGAAGATCTGTAACCGTAGTTGATCCAGCTGTTTGATCAGGCGCCTTATTGAATGCTCGATAACAAACTTCTGTTAAACCTCTTAAAAAAAATAGTCCCCCTAAAGTAACAATAAAAGAGGCAATTCCACTTTTAACAATTATAAAACCTTGGAACCATCCAAAAGATAAAGTCATTATTAAGGTTATTAAAAGAGCGGTTAAAGGGGAGACATTCGTTATTTCAAATACTTTTAACACTTCAAAATGAAAACCGCCTTCAAAAGATATGTAGGGAATAACAATAGCAAAACCCCATTTAAGTATCATTGCCATTGCTCCACCGGCAAATCCAATCATAGATCCAACACTTAGATCAAATTCACCTGCAATAATGAGCATACCTGCACCAAGCGCAACAATTCCAAGTTGCGAAATAACACGAAAATTATTTCTTATTCCAAGCGCATTAAAACCCTCACCGGCAAAAGGATTAAATGAAAATTCCCCTTGTGGAATTGAAAAGTAGCCTAACATTGCAAAAAGAAGAAGCATAACCCCTAAAGGTCCTACTTCTGGTCTTGCAAAAAAATCTGAATACCAACGTTTTGGTTTTAACCTATCGGACTCTTGTCTTTTAATTTCTGAGGATGAATTCATATTTGTTTATATAAAAAAAGCCGCCCGCAGGCGGCTTTAAAAATAAATTAATTATCTATCGATACCAGCTAATGCTGCAACTGAAGCAGCGTTAGATTTATCAACAAATCCTGGGCCAGATGGGATATTTGCACCTGGTAATAGTCCAGCACTGTTATTGTATAAGTGAAGAACTATGATAGGAACATATCCTTGTAGTCTTTGTTGTTGGTCAATAGTGAATGAAACTTTATCAGCTCCAATTAAATCCATAACTCCTGGGCTTAAGTCAAAGCATGCATGGTGAATACCAGTCATACCTAGATCATCCATTGCTTTTGCAACACCTTCACAAACGTGAGGTCCAACTGAAAGAACAGCGTCTACGTCTGGGTTAGCTTGTAAAGCAGCAGTTGCACGAGTTACAATAGTTGCTGGGTCAGAAGTAGTATCTGTAAATTCCATTGGAACAGCTTCTCCATAGCCTTCACATCTATCAACTAGAGCAGTGTTGTAAGCTTCTTGAATCATACAAAGAGCTTTAGTAGCGCCTTCAGAAGCAGCTCTTGCACCAGCTTTTTGACCAGCTAGATATTCTGGCTGACCAACGTGCATTAAAGCACCTAGAGCAGCAGAGTTTTCTAGACCTGAGTTCATAGTTATAACTGGAACACCAGCAGCTACAGCAGCTTTAATAGCTGGGCCTAACGCATCAGGATCAGGTAAAGAAATTACCATACCATCAGGTTGAGTTGCAGCAGCAGCTTGAATTGAGCTCGCCATATCAGCCATATCTGCAGATGGGTTATAGATGTATTCGAAGTCAGCACCGATTGCACGAGCAGCATCTTCACCACCTTTTTGCACAACTGGCCAGAATGGATCTTTACCTTCACCGTGAGTTACCATTACGTATCTCTCAGCAAAAGCAGCACTTGTAGCAAAAACAATTGCTACGATTGTCATTAGAATATTTTTCATTATTCCTCCTAATAATTATTAGAATTTGATACCTAATATGGACATGATTTCAAATCAAGATCAAATTTTAAACTTAACAAAAAACTAATGATATGAGGTTCTATTGCGTCAATATGTAGTAATTTGAGCAAGTATAACAAAAAATCCATAATTAAATCAAAGCGATAATTTATCATTTTATTTTATTAATTTTACAGTATTATGTAATCCATTATGGCACAAAAATTTGGAGCAGGAATTTGGCATTTTGCTACATATGTAGATAGATATAATACTGAGGGTTATGGAGAGCCAAGAAGTGTTCTAGACGCTATTAAATTAGCCGGTCAGGTTAAAGATCTTTCTGTTGTTGATATAAATTTTCCGTATTTTGGAGGTTCTTTTACAAATCAACAAATAAAAAATGAACTTCATGAGGTTGATCTTGACGTGATTGGTATTACGCCAGAGATTTATACAAAAGAATTCAGAAAAGGTGCTTTCACAAACCCCGATCCAGGTATTCGTAATAGAGCACATGAATTAATTACTGAAGCTTGCGAAGCTGTTAGATTTTTTGATGCTGCTTACGTAAAACTTTGGCCAGGACAAGATGGTTGGGATTATCCTTTCCAAGTCGACCACGGAACATTGTGGAAAAATTCAATGGATGGTGTTGCAAGATTAGCTAGTGAAAACCCAGACTTAAAATTTGTAATTGAGTACAAACCACGTGAGCCAAGAGTCAAAATGAGTTATGACTCAGTTTCTAGAACATTACTTGGAATAGAAAAAATTGGTCTTCCTAATATTGGAATACTTCTTGATTTTGGACATGCTATTTACGGTGGTGAGTCAGCAGCTGACTCAGCACAACTTGCAATTGATTATGGGCGACTATTTGGAATGGACGTCAATGATAATTATAGATCTTGGGATGACGATTTAATTGCGGGTAGTTTACATCCTATAGAGATCTTTGAATTTTTTTATGTGTTGAAAAAAAATAATTGGGAAGGAGTTTGGCAACTTGATCAATTTCCATTTAGAGAAGATAGTGTGCAGATGGCCAACCAAGCAATAGATTTTTTAAAATCGATTGAAAAAGCTTTAGATGATTTGGATATTAAAGCTCTTCAAGAAGCACAGTCCAATCATGATGCAATGAAAGCCCTCAAAATTGCTCAGAAATCACTCTATAAATTTTTATAAAAATTAAAGATAAAATTTTTTTAAAATGTATTGCCAATGTGCATAGCTATCAATCACTTTCTTATTTTTGTCTGGAGAAAAAACCAAGTATTTTTGTTTTAGTTTTTTCATCTCATTAAAATTACTTATAATATTCATTCCTAACAATCCCATCATCAATGCTCCATATGAAGACATATCTTGATAATTTGTTACATGAATTTTTTTTTGTAAAGTATTACAAAGTAATTGCATAAATGATGTATTTGAGACGATACCTCCATCAATATAGATATCATTATAGTTGATTTTATTATTTTTTTTCAAATCATCCAAATAATCTTTTATCTGAAATGCTATAGACTCAAGAGCGGCTCTTATAATATGATTTTTATTAATAGATGGTGTTAATCCATATATCATTGCTTTACTATCAGGAATCCAATGCGGTGAACTTAAACCAACAAATGCAGGAACAAAGACAACACCTTGTGAGTCTTTAGTTTTATTTAAAATTTGATTTGTTTCTCCAGCTGAATTTATGATTTTTAGGTTATTTTTTAACCAACTAATGGTAGCGCCAGCATAATTAATTAAACATTCATATGAATATGATGGGTTATTATTATGCACATACGATAACGTAGTAATAATTTTTTTTTGATTTTTAAAAGACTGACCAATGTTTGTTAAAATTGAAGCTCCTGTTCCAAGTGTTATCTTTGTATTTCCTCTATTAAAACATTGATTAGCAAATATGGAAGCTTGAGAGTCTCCCATAACTCCTGAGATAGGAATCTTTTTGTTTAAAATACCGTTAATATTTGTGTATCCAAAGATTGATGAACTTTCCTTTACTTCTGGAAGTATTTTTAAATTTAAATTAAATAAATTTAGTAACTTTTTGCTCCAGTTAAGAGATTTATTATCAAAAAATAAAGTTCTAGATGCATTTGTAAAGTCAGTGGTATAGGATTTTTGTTTTGTAAGGCGATATATTAGATAAGTATCTATTGTTCCAAAAAGAGCTGAACCATTTTTCAATTTTTCTTTAAACTTATTATTTAAATTTAATAATTGTACAAGTTTAGGAGCTGGAAAATAAGTATCAAGAGTTAAACCTGTGTTTTTTTTTATTAAATTTCTATTTAATTTTGATTTATTAATTTTATCACATACATTTTGACCCCTTCTACATTGCCAAACAATAGCATTGTGAAGAGGCTTCCCAGATATAGTATCAAATATTACAAAAGTTTCTCTTTGATTAGTAATACTAAGAAATAAGTTGTTATTATATCTAATTTTTTTTGATATTTTTTTAACTAGGAAAAGAATATTTTTAAAAATTTCATTAGCATCGTGTTCAACATAACCTGATTCTTTTTGAATTTGTTTGTGAGGTTTAGCAAATTTATCAAGTAACTTTAGATTCTTATCATACAAAAATACAGTTGTTGATGAAGTACTTTGATCTATTGAAATATACATTTACTTTAAAATGTCGTCAGCTATTTCAGCTAATTTTTCTGGAGACATATTGTAATGATCTAAGACATCTGATTGAGAGCCATTAGTCATATATTCATCAGGAAATCCTACAATCTTAAATGCAATATTAATATTAGATTGAGAAATTATACTTGCACATTTTTCACCCAATCCACCATTTTCGCTATGTTCTTCAACAGTAATTACTGCTTTAACTTTTGATAAGCAGTCTAAAAAAAGATCACTATCAAATGGCTTAATTGTATGCATATTTATGATTGAGCAACTAATATTTTTCTTATGTAAAATTTCTGAAGCTAGTAAAGCTCTCTGAGCAGTTTCCCCGGTTGTGACAAACATAACATCACTACCCTCTATAATTTTTGCACCCTTTCCAATTTTAAAAGTATCATCTTCATTGTGAATTTTAAGCATTGGTTTTTTTCCAAAACGAATAAATAATGGACTTTTATAATTAACAGCTTCTTTTATTGATTCTTTTGTTTCAAAATTATCTGATGGAACAACTATACTAATATTATTAATAGTTCTCAAAACAGCTAAATCATGAATGGAGTGATGTGTTGATCCTAATTGTCCATAACTTACACCAGCACTTATGCCTACAAGAGTTACTGGGTGATTTGAGTAAGCTATATCATTCTTAATTTGTTCCAATGATCTGGCTGTTAAAAAACTAGATGGCGAAACTCCAAAAACTTTTTTTCCAACAGCTGCTAAACCAGCACAAATCCCAACTAAATTTTGTTCTGCAATGCCTACTTCTATTATTTGATCAGGGAGTTCTTTTCCAAATTTAGTTAGTTTACCTGACCCTCTTGAGTCACTTGTAACAACAACAATTTCTTTATCTTTTTTTGCTAAATCTAATAGTGTTTCTGCAAATATTTCTAAATTTGCTTTTTGAATCATTTGAAATTCTCTAATTGTATGTTTAATTCCTGAATAGCATTATTATATTCTTCTTCTGAAGGAAGCTTGTGATGCCAAACAACTTGATTTTCAATAAAACTTATACCCTTTCCTTTTATTGTATTAGCAATAATTAAATTTGGCTGATTATTCTCAAAAGGAATTTCTTTAAATACTTGATCTAATTCACTAACAGAATTACCATCGACTTGCTTTACACACAATCCAAAGGATTGAAATTTATCTAAAAGAGGTTCAATGGGATTTACTTCTTCAGTTTTTCCTGTAATTTGTAATCCATTTCTATCAATAATAATAACCAAATTGTCCAACTTGTATTTACTAGCAGAGAGTAAACTTTCCCAAATAGAACCCTCACTTAATTCACCATCTCCCAAGAGTGTATAAACTTTATATGGTTTATTATCTAATTTAAATCCAATAGCCATTCCAACAGCCACAGATAAACCATGGCCTAGTGCGCCTGTATTGTGCTCAATTCCTGGAACTTTTCTTGTTGGATGTCCTATAAAATGGGAATTAAATTTATTAAGTGAATTCAAATCTTTTCTTGAAAAGAAATTTTGATCACAAAGTACAGTGTACAATGCTTCTACAGTATGACCTTTACTCTGAACATATCTATTTCTATCTGTAGAATTAAAATTATTGGGATTTATTTTAAGAATATTATTATATAGGACATTTAGTATATCTATACATGATAAACTACCTGAAGTATGCCCGGCACCACCATTGTAAATAATATCAAGTATAGTTTTTCTATATTCTATAGACTTAAGTTCTAATTCTTTATGATCCATTAATTATTAGAACTTAAGATATCCAAATTTAAAAAACAAGCGAATAAAATTCGCTTGTTTATAAGAGTTTCGTTTAAGCTTGATTATTAGTTACAACGGAATACACCGCAATTACCAACATTTGAGGCATCAACTAATATACAATCAATTGAAGCTTTTTCAACTGCAGGCGCAGTACCTGTAGTTACTTCATCATGTGCCATTCTTACTGCCATTTCAGAGAAATTAGCAATAGGTTGCAATACAGTATGATTTATATCACCTGCAACAATAGCATCCATAACTTCTCTACTTCCATCAAAACCAGCTACTATAACATCATTCATACCAGCAGCCTTTAATGCAGCAGAAGCTCCTAAAGCCATTGTATCATTTCCAGCAATTACACCTTTGATACCTGGATGAGCTTGAATTAATTGTTCAATTATATCAAAAGCTTCTGTTTGGCTCCAGTTTGCAGATTGAGCTGCAACTTTTATCATGTCAGGATAATCAGCTATAACATCGTTATAACCACTTGATCTTATTCCTGCGTTTGTATCAGTTTCTTTTCCAATAAGTTCGATGAATTCACCTTCCTCACCCATAGCTTCAACAAAAGCTTCTCCACCAAGAACTGCGCCTTGATAGTTGTTAGCAACTAGCTGTGCAGATGCAATGCCAGTAGCATTAATTTCTCTATCAATCAAATAAACAGGGATTCCTGCATCTTTAGATTTTTGGACAGCAGCGATAGAAGCATCAGCACCAGCGTTATCTAATATAATAAACTTAGCGCCTGAAGCAATACAAGAATCTACATGTTGATCTTGTACATTTGCGTCATCTCCGTGATCTAATGAAAGAACATCATATCCAAGAGATATTCCAGTTTCCTCTGCAATATCTGCTTCAGCTTTAAAGAAAGGATTGTCATGTGCAGGAGTAATAACGCACATTAAATCCGCTAAAGCTTGAACAGAAAATAAAAGAGTAAAAGAAACGATTAAAGTTTTTAAGAATTTCATAATTCCTCCTATTATAAATTTATAATAAGAAAGAGGTTAATAGATAACTAAAAAAAAATATAGAAAAATTTTTAACAAAAAATA
>CACEMR010000002.1 GCA_902560725.1 uncultured Alphaproteobacteria bacterium | reverse complement strand
ATATTGGATGAACCAACTGCAGGTGTTGATATTGACATAAGATCTTCTGTTTGGAATTATATCAGAAAAATAAATAGTTTAGGGACAACAATTTGTTTGACTACACATTATTTAGAAGAAGCTGAAAATTTGTGTGATACTATTTCAATTATAAACTTTGGTAAAAAAATAAAAGAAGACTCAAAATTTAATCTCTTAAATATTATTTCTAACAAAACTGTATCTTTTATAATTAATAATAATTTTGTGATTCCAAAAAAATTAGATGAATTTAAACCTATTATAAATGGTTCAAGATTAACACTGCAATATGATAAAAATAAAACAAATCTTAAAGCTATTATAGATATACTTGCAGAAGAAAAAATTCAATTTAGTGAAATAAATACTTTTGAAAGTGATTTGGAAGATGTTTTTTTAAAACTAGTAAAAAAAAATGATTAATAATATCAAAAATATTTTTCTTTTTTTGTTTCTTATTATACCCATCACTCTTATTACTGGACCAGCAATTCCAGACCTAAGTATTACTTTTGGAGGAATTTTTTGTCTAATTTGGATTATTTTAAAAGAAGAAAAAAAATACTTAATTCAAAATAGTTTTATTCAAATTTCTATTATTTTTTGGTTAAGTTTGATAATAATAAGTTTTTATGCATTTAATAAAGAAAAGTCTTTTCAAGAATCTATAATCTTTTTAAGATATCTTTTTATACCTATTTGTTGTTATTATATTTTTTTTACTAAAAATAAAATTTTAAATTATTTATTATTGATAACATTTATTTCAGTTATATTTGTATTACTTGATACAATGTTTCAATTTTTTAATTATTCATCTAGAGATGGGTTTGGAGAGGATTTACTGGGCTTTAAATCTAACTGGTATGGAAGATTAACAGGACCATTTGGTGATGAGCTTATTCCAGGATCTTATGTATCAAAATTTGGTTTAGTGGGATTTGCTTTTCTTTTAATAAATAAAAGTTTTCAAAAAATAAATTTTATTCAAGTAATTTATTTATCAATCATTCTTGTTGTGAGTTTTGTATCAGGTGAAAGAATGGCTTTTGCAACATTTTCTCTTGCATTGATTATGTTATTTTTATTTTTAAATAAAAAAAGAATTACAATAGGTTTGTCAATTCTTATAGGTTTAGTTTTAATATTTACTCTTATAAAATTTCACCCATTTTATAATGATTATAAAGTAATAGAGTCAAATCAATATCACCAAGGATTAAAAATAGAAAAAGAATTTGAGTGCGATTATGATGAAAATAAAAAATGTAATAAAGTAATTAATATCCAGCCTAGCTTTTTAGAAATAATTAAAAACTTTAAAACATCTGCTTATGGAGAAATTTATATTTTAGCGTTTCAAATGTTTAAAGATAATCCAATAACAGGAATAGGCATAAATAATTTTTATTATTTATGTGAAAATATTAATGAATACAAAAAAATGATGGTAAATTATAATTGTACTTCTCACCCACATAATACATATATCCAATGGTTAACTGAGGGTGGTCTAATTATATTTTTTATTTTCTTAATATATTTATTTATTATTTGTAATTTTATTATTAAAAATAAAGGCGATAAAGAATTAAAGATTATTGCCCTAGTTTTAATTTTAATATTATTTTGGCCAATAATGTCTACTGGTAGCATTATAAAAAATTGGTATGGAATTTCTGTATTTTTTATTATAGCTATTAGTATGTGTCTTAGCAGAGTTAAAACAAATAATTGATTTTTGAATTTAAGAAGTATTTTTTTAAATATCTTGCAAGAAAAATTCCAATTATAAAAAATATTAAAACAGATAAAGAAGTTCCATTTCCTTTTCCAAAAAAAGAACCAATATAAATTGATATAAAAATTACTGTAGAAGATAAAATTTTAAATTTAATACCAATTATTGTGCCTATAATAAAAAAACAAATTATAAATAATAAATTTCCTAATCCCATTCCAAAATGTGATCCCACATAGGCCATATAAATAGATGAATACAATATTGATAAATTTGTTGAAATATTGTTATCGAAAAATCTAACTTTTATTAAATAGTAAAAAGACTTAATGCCATCTATCCATGAAATTTTTTTTCCTTGAGCCTTAGTTCTAAAATAGTATGAAACCCCAAATTCATAAATAAAAAAATTATTCCTTACGATTTGTGAAGCCAAATCTATTTCGATACCAAAATCATTTATGGTCAAATTTAATTTTTTAACTACACTTCCACGTAATATTTTAAGTCCACAATGAACATCACTTAAAGATTGTGAAAAAAATATATTAAAAATAAGGGAATTTATTTTTCCAACTAGATTATTAAAAAAATAATTATTTTTTTTTAATTTTCCAGATAAATACCTACTTCCAAAAATACATTTTATTTCATCATTTGCTTGTATCATTTGATACATTTCAAGAGAGTCTTTCATATCTAACTCTAAATCAGCATCTTGAAGTAAAACATATTCCCCACAAGAATTTTTTATACCAATTCTAAGAGCTTTGCCCTTTCCAGAATTAATATCAAGTCTAATTGTTTTATAATCAAAGTTATAATTTTTATTTAATTTAAAATCGTTAATTATTTCAGTAGATCCATCATTTGATCCATCATCAACAATTATTATTTCAGTATCATTAGTATCAAAATATTTTATTAAATCTTCAAAAAGACTTGGGAGATAGGGTGCTTCATTATATACAGGAATTACAACAGACAGTTTGATTTTATTCTCTTGGGGCATGTTTATTTAATATTCTTTGAAGCGTTCTTCTATGCATTCTAAGTCTTCTAGCAGTTTCAGATACATTACGATTACACTGTATAAACACTCTTTGAATATGTTCCCACCTAATTCTATCAGCGGTCATAGGATTTTCTGGTGGTGGGGGAAGAATTTCCTTAGAATTTGTTAAAGCATCATAAATTTGATCTATTTCAGCTGGTTTAGGTAAGTAATCAATAGCACCAGATTTAATAGCAGCAACTGCAGTTGCTATATTACCATAGCCAGTTAAAAGTAAAGATCTTGTTTCAGGACTAATTTTTTGTATTTCCTTTACTAACTCTAACCCAGATCCGTCTTCAAGGCGCATATCAACTACAGCGTAATCAAATTGATTTTCTTGTACTTTATTAATGGAGTCTTTAAAACCATGAGATGAAACAACTTGAAATCCTTTTTTTTCCATGGAACGTGTTAATCTTTCTCTAAAAGGAAGATCATCATCGACAATTAATAATTTTTTATTCATATATTTAAAATAGAGTTATCAAAACTAATTTCAACAACTGCATTATTATCCCTAGAATTATAAAAAATAATTTTACCTCCCATATTTTCAATTAAATTTTTAGCTATAAATATACCTAAGCCCATTCCTTCACTATTTTTTGAAATATATGGTTCACCTAATTTATCAATAATATCCTTTTTAAATCCAAGACCATCATCGAGAATTTTTATGTTTAATTCATTCTTATAATATTGCAATTCAGCAGTAATAGTTTTTTTTGAATATAAAATAGCGTTTTGTATAATATTGCCCAAGGCATACATAATCTCATCCTTAAATATTATTTCAGGTTCATCATTCTTTTTATTATCAATTATAATAAGTTTTTTATTTTTATTAAATTTATCAAAATTAATTTTTATTAAATCACTTATTTTAACTTTATTTAAAAACTTATCTTTTAATGTATGTGGGTTTTGAGAAAGTTTTTGTAAAATTTCTTTACATCTATCAGCTTGAGATTTGAGTAATAATATATCCTTTATAAGATATTGATCTTGATTTAATTTTTTATCTTTAATCAAATCATTTAGTATTAAAAAAATTGTATTTAATGGTGTGCCTAATTCATGTGCTGCTGCTGCACTTAAAGAACCAACTTCTGTAATTTTTTTTTGATTAAGTATTTGAAGTTTTGAAACAGATAAAGCATTTGAAATTTTACGTGAAGAGCTTGCAAATAAATATGCATATATTGCTATAAATATTACTGTAATTATTAATGATGCTGTTAAGCCAAAGGTATATATTTGTGATAAAATAAATTCTTTACCTAAATCAAGAGGTATAAAATAATAATTTAATATTATAATGATTGCTATTGATATTGATGATAGAATTACAGTAAGCATAGCTGACAAGTAAGATGCAGAAATAATAACAGGAGCAAGAATTAATATTGAAAATGGATTTATAATACCTCCAGTTAAAAAAAGTAATATTCCTAATTGAAAAGTATCAAATAATAGAAATAAAAATGCTTTAGTATCACTTATAGTTTTATTTTTTCTTTCTTCAAAATATGAATAGAAGTTAATAGCTACTGAAAATAAAACAATTATTAAGGACTCAAAAAATGCTAAATCAATATTAATTATTAGATATACAAAAAAAATTGCAAATAGCTGGCCAAATATTGCTATCCACCTAATCTTTATTAGATTGCCAAGTAATATTGTATTCATTAAAATTTAAATATCTAGATTGGCAACTTTTAATGAATTTTCTGCTATAAATTTTTTTCTTGCTTCAGTTTCACCACCCATAAGATCTTCAAAAGCTTTATTTGCTGCATCAACTTCATTAACCTTTACAGATAATAAAATTCTTTCATTTTTATCTAAAGTGGTCTCCCATAATTGATCCGGATTCATTTCTCCTAAACCTTTATATCTGTTGATTTGTATACCAGATTTTCCAATTTCTAATATTTTGTCAATCAGATCTAGTGGTCCATATATATTATATTCTTCGTTTTTATTTTCTAATATACCAGATCCATAATCTTTTAATCTGTAAAAATTTTCCATTAGTTTATCTCTAATTTCATTTAATGCTTTTGCTTCAGGTGAAACAATAAAATTTTCATCTAAAATATATTTTTGAGTAAAGCCTCTAATTGCTCTTTCTAAATATATTGAGTTATCATTATAAGTTACTTTCCAAGTTTTTTCGCCAATATTTGAAATTACATTTAATCTCTGTTGTAAATATTTTGCTATTTCAGATCCTATTTCTTTATCTTTTAAATTTCTAGGATCTAATGCTCTTACAATTGCAGCATGTTCAATTATGTCACTATTGTCGATTCTTCTAATTAATGGCATGACAAGACTTTTAGTTTTTTTTGAAAGATATATTATTTCTTTAAGTTGTTTTCCTGCAATTTGATCATTTTGAGTATTTTTCAATGTTGTATTTTTAATACCTTCTTCTATTAAGTATTCTTCTAAATCGTTTTGATCTTTCCTGTAAACTGTCGAATTACCCTTTTTAATTCTATATAAAGGTGGTTGGGCAATATAAAGTCTACCTGAATCAATTATTGGCTTCATATGTCTATAAAAAAAAGTTAATAAAAGTGTTCTTATATGACTGCCATCTACATCGGCATCAGTCATGATAATTATTTTATGATATCTCATTTTATCTAAATCAAATTTTCCTTCTATTTTATTATTATTTAGATCATCAGTAGGATTTCCTACACCCGCACCTATCGCTGTGATTAAAGCGCCTATTTCATTGCTAGTAAGTACTTGTTTTTCATTCGCTCTTTCAACATTAAGTATCTTTCCTCTCAAAGGTAATATTGCTTGATTTTTTCGATCTCTTCCTTGTTTGGCTGAGCCTCCAGCAGAGTCACCCTCAACTATAAATAATTCTGATAATTCAGGATTTTTTTCCTGACAATCTGCTAGTTTCCCAGGAAGGGATGTATTTTCTAATCCTGTTTTTCTTCTTGTAAGCTCTCTTGCTTTCCTGGCAGCTTCTCTTGCATTAGAAGCTTCAATTATTTTGTCTATAACTTTTTTGATTTCACTTGGATTTTCTTCAATCCATTGTTCAATTTTATCAAGGCTGATTGACTCTATTACGGGCCTAACTTCTGAAGATACAAGTTTATCTTTTGTTTGACTCGAAAATTTTGGATCTGGTAACTTTACAGATATTATACAAGTCAACCCCTCTCTAGCATCATCCCCAGTTATATTGTTGGAGTTTTTTGTATTTTTATTTATATAATTTACAATTGATCTTGTTAAAGCTCCTCTAAAGCCGGCAAGATGAGTTCCCCCATCTCTTTGAATTATGTTATTAGTAAAACATATCGTATTTTCATGATAACTCTCTGTCCACTGTAATGCACATTCTATTGTGATATTATTTTTTTCTCCATTAAAAGAAATAGGTTTAATATTAATTACATTTTTACCATCATTAATATATTTTACATATTCTTGTATTCCTCCATCATATTTAAAATTTATTTTTATTTCATTAGATTGTCTTTTATCTATTAAATCAATACTTACTCCTGTATTAAGAAAAGCAAGTTCTCTAAGCCTTTTTTCAATTACTTTAAAATTAAATTCAATATTATTAAAAATATCTTTTGTTGGTAAAAAAGTTATTTTAGTTCCAGTAAAGAATTTTTTTTCTTTTTTTATTGATTCTCCAACTACATTTAATTGTTTTGTAACAATACCATTACTAAATTCTAAATTATAAATTTTTCCATCTCTATTAATTTCTAGAATTAGAAATTCTGATAAGGCGTTTACAACAGAAACACCTACTCCATGTAACCCCCCTGATACTTTATAACTATTTTGATCAAACTTACCGCCTGCATGTAGTTCAGTCATTATTAATTGTGCCGCAGATATTTTTTCTGTTTTATGTAAATCTACAGGAATACCTCGACCATTATCACTGACGGTTACTGTACCATCTACATTCAGAACAACTTCTACATTATCACAAAATCCAGCTAAAGCTTCGTCGATAGAATTATCAAGCACTTCGTAAATCATTTGATGAAGACCTGATCCATCGTCGGTATCTCCTATGTACATTCCAGGTCTTTTTCTGACTGCTTCTAATCCTTTTAGTACTTTAATTGAGTCAGAAGAATATTCAGTATTCATTAATTTGTTATATTATAAAATTGAACATTTGTTGATATAAAAGAAAATAAAGTTCTTTCAGTGCCTGTTAGAAAAAATTGTATGTCAAAGTTATTTATCATATCTAATAATATCTTACGGTTATGCGTGTCTAGATGGGAGCAAATCTCATCAAATAATAAGACTGGTTTAATTTCTTTTAAATTAACTAAGTTATGGCATTGAGCAAGAATTACCATTAATACAACTGTTTTTTGTTGGCCTGTTGATAGTTGTGAGGCATCATATTCATTATTAATATTAACAAAAAAATCTGACTTATGAGGTCCTATTTTAGATCCACCAAATTTTTTATCATAATCTCTAGAATTATATAACAAGCTATTGTATTTCTCAGGAGTTAAATCAGGTTCATAAAATTCATCTTTAAGATTTAGATTAATATCAAATGGATAGTTATTAGTTTTATTTAAATTACTAATAAGACTATTTAAAGAATTTATCTTTAAATTTCTTAATTTATATATTTGTAATCCAATTTGAGATAATTCAATTTCAATTCTATTAATCCAATTACTATCTATTTCATTTTGTTGAAGAATTTTAGTCCTTTCAAGTAAATTTTTTTTATATTTGTTTATTATTTTGTTATATTCATTATTTTCAGAAAAAATTAATCTATCAATAAAATTTCTCCTATAAGTTGGAGATGAATGAAAAAGTCTTTCCATTTCTGGTAAGAAAATTAAATTTGATAAAGATGAATTTAAAAAATTTAAAGATTCCCTTGAATGATCATCGTTAACATTTGTAATTTTCTTAATTTTATTATCTATTTTTTTTGAATATACTTCAACATTATATGAATCATTATTTATTTCTAATGATGTTTTAATAAAAAAATTTTCTTTATTTTGTTTTATCAAATTTGAAAGATTAGAGTTTCTTATACCTCTGCCCTTGGATAATAATGATATGCTTTCTAGTATATTTGTTTTTCCTGAACCATTATCTCCAAAAAAAATATTTATTTTTTTATCAAATAAAATTTCTTTGTTTTCAAAATTTCTAAAGTTGATGAGTGAAATATTATTTATTTTTACCAAACTTTTATTAAACTCTCATTGGCATCAAAACATATACTAAATTTGAATTAGATTTTTCTTGTGCTATTATAGGTGATGATCCATCTTTAAACTTTAAAGTAATAATTTCATCTTCTAAATTATTTACAATATCCATAATATACTTTGAATTGAAACCGATTTCAAAGTCATCACCATCGTAATTTAATTTTAAATCTTCAGTTGCGGTACTATTATCATTATTGATTGTGTTTAGATTCATAATATCTTTTAATAACTTCAATTTAATAACAGGAGATTTTTCATTTGCTATAGTACTAACTCTATCAACAGCAGATAGAAGATTTTCTCTATCAACCTCTAAAATATTTTGGTTATCTATTGGAATTACTCTTTTATAATCAGGAAATGTTCCATCAATTAATTTAGATATAAAAACCAAATTATTAATATAAAAAATAATTTTATTTGTACTAATTGTAATATCAATTTCTTGATCAAGATCAGACAATAATTTGGATAATTCATTAATAGTTTTTTTAGGAATAATTACACCAGTAACTTGCTCAATATTTTGATCTAAGATGTGACTAGATTTAGCTAATCGATGTCCATCTGTTCCAACTAATGTAACTTCAGATTTATCATTTTCTTTATATATATTAAAATATAATCCATTTAAAAAATACCTTGTTTCCTCATTTGATATGGCAAATTTAGTTTTATCTATAAGCTTAAATAAGACTTGAGAATTTAACTTTATATTTATTCCATCAGTCTGCTGATCAATTATTGGAAAATCCTCTTTTGGTAGACAAGATAATGAAAATCTAGATCCACTAGCTCTTAATGTTAATATCTTACCATTATTTGATATTACTTCTACTTCACTATTATCATCCAGTTTTCTAACTATATCATATATTATCTGAGAATTAATTGTCGTAGCTCCATTTTCTAAAACATTACAATCTAACTTTTCTACAATTGATATGTCCATATCGGTAGAAGAAAGAATTAGTGAATTATCTTTAGCTTCAAGCATAATATTAGATAAAATTGGTAATGTATTTTTTTTATCAACTATACCCTGTAGGTGTGATAAGGTCCTAAATATCTTTTGTTTTGAAATTTGAAATTTCATAAGTTTAGATATAAAATAATTTAAATTAAGAATCTATAAGTCTTTTAAGTAATTCCAAATCTTCATTAAAATTTATATCAGATAGTTTTAATTCTTCTATTTTCTTTACTGCATGCATTACAGTTGTATGATCTCTACCCCCAAATTTCCTACCAATTTCAGGTAAAGATCTTGAAGTAATAGATTTTGCTAAATACATAGCAATTTGTCTAGGCCTTGCAACAGATCTAGATCTTCTTGGTGAATGCATATCTGTAATTCTAATATTGAAGTGTTCTGCAACTTTCTTTTGAATTTCCTCAATTGTAATTTTTTTATTTGATGATTTAAGTAAATCTTGAAGAACAAGTTGAGCAGTTTCAACTGTTATAGATGTTCCAACTAAAGTTGCATGAGCAACTAATCTATTTAATGCGCCCTCCATTTCTCTTACATTTGAGATTATTCTATGTGATAAAAATTCGAGAACTTTAGGAGGTATTTCAACACCTCTTTTTTGAGCTTTTTCAATTAGGATACCTAGTCTTAATTCATAGGTAGTTGGATGTATATCAGCTACTAACCCACAACCCAATCTAGATTTAAGTCTCTCTTGAACACCATCAAGATCTGAAGGTGATTTATCAGCAGATATAACAATTTGTTTATTTTGTTCAATTAGGGCGTTGAAGGTATGAAAAAATTCTTCTTGGGTATTATCTTTTCCACTTATAAATTGAACATCGTCAATCATAAGAACATCTATTGATCTAAATTGTTCCTTAAATGCAGATGTGTCTTTATAACGTAATGCTCTTACAAATTGATACATAAATTTTTCAGCAGATAAATAAATAACTTTTCTTTCTGGTTGTTGTTCCTTAATCTTCCATCCAATTGCATGCATTAAATGTGTTTTTCCTAAACCGACTCCTCCACATAAAAAAAGAGGATTGAAAGTAATTTTATCAGCTTCAGAGATTCTTTGTGAGGCTGCAAAGGCTAATTCATTTGGTTTGCCAACTACAAAATTATCAAATGTAAAGCGAGGATCAAGAGGTGCTCCAAACTCATTGGGATAGTTAGATGTTTGATTAGATCTTACATCAAGACTAGACTTCCAATGATTATCTGTACTTTTAATTGTTCGAGTAGTCCCTGGCACTATCCTTCCGCCATTAGGTTTAACTACAAATTTAATTACATCAACAGATTTTAAATATTGTTTTGCTTCATTCTTAATCTTGTCAGAATAATTGTTTACAATCCAATCCCTTAAAAATTTTGTAGGGACAGAAAAAGTGATTGTGTTATCTTGGAGTGATACATAGTTTAAGTGTTTAATCCAATTATTATATGCAGTATCACCAACAGTTTTTTTTAAATCTTTTTTAAGGGAGGACCATTTACTTTCGTCAAAAATAGTTGATGTATTATCCATTGTCCCCCAATAATACGGTTTTTGAATTTTATAATCTTACGCACAAAAACCTAACGTCGTAAAATTAAATCACCAAATTAATAATTTTATATGAACACCCTTTAGATAATTTTAGCAAGAAGAAAAGTGAAAAAAATAAAAAAATATTTATTTTTTTGAAATTTGTTTTGATAAAGAGGATAACTTTCTGGATATGTTTTCTTTTTTAAAGATACCTTTTTTTAGTGCTTTGGCCATTATTGAGTTGACAGCACTATAGGATTTTTGAATATCTTGCTCATTTTTTGCTTCAACAGAAGCTTTGAATTTATTTAGAGCAGTTCTAAACTTTGATAGGTATTGAGAATTAATAGTATTTCTAACCTTATTTTGTCTAGATCTTTTTTTTGCAGAAACATGATTTGCCATATGGATGCTATAAATTTAAAAAATACTATGTCAATTGAATTAATTATTAAATTATTTATTATTTTGAATTTGTGGACAATAAAATGTAGATCTACCATATTGAACAATCTTCTGGACCTTATGTTTACCAATTTTTTTGCCCTCTCTGCCATATACTTTGAAATTAGATTGAAAATTACCTAAAGTGCCATCAGCAGATTTATAATTTTTTATACTAGAGCCCCCAAATTTAATAGCTTTTCTTAAAATTCTACGGATTGATAAAATTAGTTTCATTATGTGACTAATTTTTAAATTTTTTCCGGGTGTTAAGGGAGATATGTTACAATCAAATAATATTTCGGACGCATAAATATTTCCTATACCTGCAATAATTCTCTGATTTAATAATATTTGCTTAATAGGAACTTCTGATTTTGAAATTCGATTATATAAAAATTGATAATCTAATTTTTTACTCAGAGCATCTATTCCCAAATTAAAAATATATTGTTTTTTTTCTAAATTGTTTGTTTTTACTATATCTATAAAACCAAATTTTCTTTGATCATTAAATACTAATACTTTTTCATTTTTAAAAAAAATCATAAAATGGTCATGCTTTACTCTAATATAATTTTGTTTATTGATTTTTAGCCTGCCTGACATGCCTAAATGTACTACAAGTGAATAACTATTATCTAGGTCTATAAGAATATATTTTGCAATTCTTCTAATATTGGATATTTTAGAATTTAATAATATATATTTTAAATTATTAGGTATTTTTAAACGAAGTTTTTTTGTATGAATTTGAATTTTATTAATTTTTTCCTTTCTTATAACTTCAAGACCTTTTACAGTAGTTTCAACTTCAGGTAGTTCTGGCATAATGAAAAAAGATTATAATTTTGGTTATACAAAAGTAAATTCAAAACAAAAGACAAAACTTGTACAAAATGTATTTTCAAGTGTTGCCTCTAATTACGACAAAATGAATGATTTAATGAGTTTTGGAATGCATAGATTGTGGAAAAAAAGATTTATTGAAATTATAGATATCAAAAATAATGATGTTATTTTAGACGTAGGTTCGGGTTCAGGAGATATAGTAAACGAAATAATTAAAAAAAAATTGTTAGCTAAATTATATTTACTTGATTTAAATAAAGAAATGCTAAATGAAAGTAAAAAAAGGTTAAGAAAACAAAAAAATATAAGTTTTATTATTGGAAATGCAGAAAAATTAAATTTTAAAAATAGTTTTTTTGATAAATATTTAATTTCTTTTTGTTTAAGAAATATAACAGAATATAAATTATCAATAAAAGAAGCTTATCGTGTTCTTAAACCTGGTGGAAAATATTGTTGCTTAGAATTTAGCAATCCCAAATCATCATTGATTTCAAATTCGTATAAAACTTACAAATCAAAAATTTTACCTATTTTAGGAGATATAGTTGCAAAAGACAAAGATGCATACAAGTATCTAAGTGAAAGTATTGATTTATTTCCAACTCAAGATGAGCTTACAGAAATATTAATTTCATCTGGTTTTGAAAATATAAAATCTATTAACTTATTTAATGGCATTGTTGCAATACACACTGGTTACAAAATTTGATGAATAAAATTTTATTTATAATAACAGGGTCTATTGCAGCTACAAAATGTAAAGAAATTATTAAATCACTTGATTCTGAAAAAATTCAAATAAGTTGTATTCTAACTAATGAAGCTAAAAAATATATTAATATTCGAGATATTAAAAAATTTACAAAAAATAGAATATTTACAGATAGCTCAGAAAAAAAAGAAAAGATGCTTCATATTAATTTATCTAGAAATAATGATCTTATTTTTGTATGTCCAGCATCAGCAAATTCAATAGCAAAATTTGCTAATGGGTATGGAGATAATTTAGCATCAAACACACTTTTGGCATCAGATAAAAAAATTTTATTTGCTCCAGCAATGAATAGTCAAATGTGGGCAAATAAATCTAATCAAAAAAATATTTCAACTATAAAAAATCTAGGGCACGAATTTATTGGTCCTGAGATTGGAAATTTAAAATGTGGTGAGTTTGGACTTGGCAGAATAAGTGATACAAAAAAAATTTTAATTAAATTAAAACAAAATCTTGAAAGTTATAATATTTTTCGTAATAAAAAATGCCTAGTAACGGCTGGGCCAACTATAGAAATGATTGATCCAATAAGATATATTTCAAATCAATCTTCTGGAAAACAAGGATATGAAATTGCTTCTCAACTAGCAATTAATGGAGCAAAAGTTATTTTAATTTCTGGACCTACAAATCTAGACCCACCTCCAAATGTGAAATTTATTCAAATTAAATCCGCCAAAGAAATGTATAAAAAGGTAAAAAATATTTCTAATATAGATATTGGTTTTTTTACAGCTGCAGTATCAGATTATAAAAATAAAATAATATTAAATACAAAATTTAAAAAGAAAAAATCTTTAAATCTAAATCTTGTTCAAAATATCGATATTTTAGAAAAAATTAGTATTAATAAAAATAAGAGACCTAAAATATTAGTAGGATTTGCAGCTGAAACTGGAAGCATCTCTTATGCAAAAAAAAAGCTTATAAATAAAAATTGTGATATGATAATTTATAATAAAGTTAGTAAAAAAAATAAAGTATTTGGATCTGATTATAACAAGATATCAATTATCACAAATAATGAAATAAAGAATTTTAAAAAAATGACAAAAGTCAATTGCGCAAAAGAAATAATTAAATACGTATATAATTATCAATTGACTGATGAATAAGTATTCAGAAAAAGAGTATGAAATTTTTAGTCGATTATTTATTCTAAAAGAATTTTCTGAAGAAAATATAAAAAAACTATGTGAAATAAATATAGGCATAGTTGGTATTGGTGGTATTGGTTGTCCACTAAGTCAATATTTAGTAAGCTCAGGAATTAAAAAATTGACTTTAGTAGATGGTGATAGCGTTGAAAAAAATAATCTTAATAGACAAATATTATTTGGTGTTAACGATATAGGGAAAAAGAAAGTAAATGTTGCTAAAAAAAAATTAAAATTAATTAATTCTGATTGTAATATTGATATTATAGATAATAATATTGATATTAATAATATAAATTCGCTGGCTAAATGTTCGATAATAGTTGATGCAGCTGATGATTGGAAAACATCCAAGTTTTTAAATGAATATTGTTTAAAAAATTCCATTAATTTTTTATACGCATCAGTGATAGGTCATGATTTGCAAATAATTTTATTTGATAATAAAAATAACAAGGAGCATCTTTGTTTAAATTGTATATTTCCGAATAAAAATGATGTAGATTTACCAAGATGTGAAACTGTAGGTATATCCGGAATATCTGCTGGACTGGCTGGTTTGATTAGTGCACAAAAAATAATAAATTTTTCTTTAAATTTAAGTAATGAAAGGAATATATTGACTGTATCTGATGGAAAAAAAATAAATATTGAAAATTTTATTGTGAAAAGTAAACACGAATGTGATTTAAAATAAAATTAAGTTAATTGAAAAATCTTAAAAAAAAGTTTAATCTAAATTATGAAACAAAATTCCTTTAATTATGATGAATTAATTGATTGTGCAAAAGGAGTTCTTTTTGGAAAAGATAATGCACAACTTCCGCTTCCTCCAATGTTAATGTTTGATAGAATTACTTCTATTAATGAAAATGGTGGATTTTTTTCAAAAGGAGAGGTTATTGCTGAATTAGACATTAAAGAGGATCTATGGTTTTTTGAATGTCACTTTAAAAATGATCCAGTAATGCCAGGTTGTTTAGGTTTAGATGCTATGTGGCAATTATTAGGTTTTTATCTTGGCTGGCTTGGACAACCAGGTAAGGGTAGAGCTTTAGGTGTTGGTGAAGTTAAGTTTACCGGACAAGTACTGAAAACTGTTAAAAAAGTCACTTATCACATTTCTTTAAAAAGACTCATATTGCGAAAATTAATTCTTGGAGTTGGAGATGGTATTCTTAAGGCTGATGGTGAAACAATCTATGAAGCTAAAGATATGAAAGTTGGTTTATTTTCACCAGATAAACAATAATATGAAAAGAGTTGTAGTTACAGGAATTGGTATTGTTTCATGCATTGGCAACAATCAAAATGAAGTAACTGATAGTTTAAAAAATTTAAGATCTGGAATAACTTTTGCCAAAGAATATGAAGAATTTTCTTTTAGAAGTCTTGTTCATGGTAAACCTAATATTGATATTAGTGAAAAAATTGATCGAAGATTGCTAAGGTTTATGGGAGATGGTGCGGCATATAACTACATTGCTATGAAGGATGCTATAAAAGATTCTTCTCTAGAGGAAACTGATATATCAAACGAAATGACTGGAATAATTGTTGGATCTGGTGGTCCTTCAACCCAAAATTTATTTAAATCATCAGAAACTGGTAAAAGTTCTGGTTCAAAGAAGGTCGGTCCTTTTATGGTTCCAAGAGCAATGTCCAGTACAAATTCTGCTACACTTGCAACTCCATTTAAAATTAAAGGAGTTAATTATTCAATTACCTCTGCATGTTCTACAAGTTCACATTGTATAGGTAATGCCTACGAGCTTATTCAGATGGGAAAACAAAATATTGTTTTTGCTGGAGGTGGTGAAGAACTTCACTGGACCTTATCTATTTTGTTTGATGCAATGGGAGCTTTATCCTCTAAATATAATGAAACTCCTGAAATAGCATCAAGAGCATACGATACTAATAGAGATGGATTTGTAATTGCAGGAGGTGGTGGAACACTTGTTCTTGAAGAACTGGAACATGCCAAAGCAAGAGGAGCAAAAATATATGCTGAATTAACAGGATATGGAGCTACTTCTGATGGATATGACATGGTGCAACCTTCAGGGGAAGGTGCAGAAAGATGTATGAAACAAGCTTTAAAAAATATTAATGGAAATATAGATTATATTAATACTCATGGAACTAGTACACCAATAGGTGATTTAAAAGAATTAGAAGCAATCAAAAATGTTTTTAAAACTGATATTCCTAAAATGAGTTCTACAAAATCATTAACTGGTCATTCGCTGGGAGCAACTGGAGTTCATGAAGCCATATATTGTTTACTAATGATGAAAAATAATTTTCTTAGTGGTTCTGCTAATATTAAGACGTTAGATGAAAATGCAAAAAATTGTAATATTCTTTTAGAAACAGTAGAAAATTCAAATATTGAACATGTTATGTCTAATAGTTTTGGATTTGGCGGAACAAATGCAACTTTAATATTTTCAAAATATAATGCTTAAAAATAAAAAAGGTTTGGTTTTTGGTATTGCTAATAATCATTCAATTGCTTGGGGAATATCGAAAGAATTGGCTAAAAATAACGCTGAAATAGCTATTGGCTATCAAAATGAAATATTATTAAAAAGAGTAAAACCATTATCAGAGGAAATTAATTCAAAAATACTTATTGAGTGTGATTTTAATAATTCAAATTCAATAAACAATGCTGTTAGTCGAATAAAAGAAGAATGGGGCACAATTGACTTCATAATTCATGCAGTAGCTTTTGCAGATAAAACTGAATTAAATGGGAGATATATTGATACTACCAAGGATAATTTTATTAATTGCTTAGATATATCCTGTTTTTCACTTACAAGTCTTGCAAAAGCATTTGAACCAATAATGAATAATGGTGGCAGTATTCTTACTCTTACTTTTTATGGATCAAACAAAGTTATACCCAATTACAATTTGATGGGTGTTGCAAAAGCAGCATTGGAAACAAGTGTAAAATATTTAAGTGTAGATTTAGGAGCAAATAATATACGTGTTAATGCTATTTCTGCAGGTCCAATGAGAACTATTGCAGGTGCAGCTATAAATAATGCAAGGGAAGTTTTTAAATTTACTGAGAAACATTCTGCTTTAAAAAGAAATGCTAAACTAGATGAAATTGGTAAATCAGCTTTATATTTTATTAGTGATTTATCTTCAGCTGTGACAGGTGAAGTGCATTATGTTGACTGTGGATATAATATAACTGGAATGCCAAACAATAATTAGAATTAGTGAAAAGTGTATTAGATAAACTTTATTTAATTTACTAAATTTACAATAAAACAAATGAAAAATTGTATTAGCACAATTGAATTGCTCAAATATAATTATCAACTAATTCTGATGGATCATCAATAAAAATACTATCTACACCAATATTGAAACACTCTTTTGCATCAATCAAACTTATGTTATTTTCTGAGAATACTGTAACTAAAAGATTCTTTTCTTTTATTTTTTCTATAATTTCTTTTGAGATTGTTTCAATATTTAAACCACAAATATTAGCATTATAATTTTCAGAAATAGATATAAAATCCACAAGACTATATTCATCGAAGGAGTCTAAAAGAAAACTTCTGTTTGAATTCATAAAAAAATTTGAGATTTCTATAAAAGATTTTATATCAAATGTTGAATAGAAAATTTCAACATCTTCAATCTCCTTTGTTAGCTCAATAATTTTACGTACATTTATTTTTTCAAAACCCATATTTGGTTTTAATTCAATATTTATATTTCCATTTCTTATTTTACATAATTTTAATACATCTACTAATTTTGGAATAAAAATATCTGTTTTTTTGTTATAAAAAAAACCTCCTGCATCTAATTTTATCAAATCTTCATAATTAAAATTTACAACTAAACCATTACCATTAGTTGTTCTATCTAATGTATCATCATGTAACAAAATTGGTATTTCGTCTTTAGAAACTTTAACATCAACTTCAATATAGCTTAAACCTAGATCGAAAGCTTTATTGATTGATTCTAGTGTATTTTCTGGACACAGATTTTTTACACCTCTGTGTCCAATTAATTTTGGTAATTTAATCTTTTTTTTCTGAGTCAACAGCTTTCATTGAAAGTTTTATCTTGCCTCTTGAATCGATATCTAAAACTTTTACATTAACAATATCTCCCTCTTTAACAACATCTTCAACTTTCTCTACTCTTTCATTTTTTAACTGACTAATATGAACAAGCCCATCTGTTGAGCCCATAAAGTTTACAAAAGCACCAAAATCCATTATTTTAATAACTTTACCTTCATAAATTTTGCCAATCTCAGGTTCTTCAACGATACCTTTTATCCACTCTAATGCAGCGCTGCCTGACTTTTGATCAACAGCTGCAATACTGACTAATCCTTCATCATTAATTTCAATTTTAGCACCAGTTTGCTCAGATATCTCTCTTATAACTGCACCTCCTTTGCCAATAACTTCTCTTATTTTATCTTTATTAATTTGTAGATTTGTTATTGTTGGAGCATATTGAGATATAGATTGTTTTGGTTTTTCAATTGCTTTTGCCATTTCATCAAGGATATGAAAACGTCCTTCTTGAGCTTGAGATAATGCTTCTTTCATTATCTCAGCAGTTATGCTTGTAATTTTAATATCCATTTGAAGTGAAGTAATTCCTTTAGAAGTTCCTGCAACTTTAAAATCCATATCTCCTAAGTGGTCTTCATCACCTAAAATATCAGATAAAATTACATACTTATCTTCTTCTTTAATTAATCCCATTGCAATTCCTGCTACGGGTCTTTCAATTGGTACTCCGGCATCCATCAAAGACATTGATGTTCCACAAACTGTAGCCATTGAACTTGAGCCATTAGATTCAGTAATTTCTGAAACAACTCTGTAAGTATATGGAAACTTTTCTTTTGAAGGCAGCATTGGATGAATAGCTCTCCATGCTAATTTACCATGACCAATTTCCCTTCTACTTGTTGATCCTACTCTTCCTACTTCTCCTACTGAATATGGAGGAAAATTATAATGAAGCATGAAGTTTTCAGTATACTCTCCATCAATTGCATCAATTCTTTGCTCATCTTGACCTGTTCCAAGAGTTGAAACAACTATTGCTTGTGTCTCACCTCTTGTAAACAGAGCTGAACCATGAGTTCGTTCTAATATTCCTGTTTCACAAACAATTGGTCTTACAGTTTTAGTATCTCGACCGTCAATTCTATTTCCAGTATTGATTAATTCACCTCTAACAATATCTTTTTCAACATTTTTTATTGCATCAGATAATAAAACCGATGAAATAGTTTCTGAAGCAAATTTCTCATTAATTTCTGATCTAATTAAACTTAATTTTTCAGATCTGCTCTGTTTTTCTGTAATCTTATAGGCTTCAATAAACTTATTGCCATATTCTTCATTAATTTTATTTGGAAGATTTTTTAATTCTTCATCTTTCTCTTTAATTTTCCAAGGCTCTTTTGCAGCTTTTTTAGCTAGTGAAATAATTGCTTCAATTACTGGTTTGTAACTATCTTGACCTAAAACAACTGCATCTAACATTTGTTGTTCTGTGAGCTCATGAGCTTCTGACTCTATCATAAGAACACCCTCTTTTGTTCCAGCTACTACAAGCTCTAACTTAGAATTAGAAAGATTTTCTTTTGTTGGATTAATAATAAACTCATCATCTATATAACCTATTTTTATTGCACCAAGAGGCCCTAAAAAAGGTAAACCAGATAATGTTAAAGCTGCACTTGCTGCTATCATTGCTACTATATCTGAATCATTCTCTTGATCATGAGATAATACAGTACAGGTTACCTGAGTTTCATTTTTAAAATCTTTGTGAAATAATGGTCTAACAGGTCTATCGATAAGCCTACAAACTAATGTTTCTTTTTCAGTTGGTCTAGCCTCTCTTTTAAAGAAACCTCCTGGAATTTTACCAACTGAATAATATTTTTCTTGATAGTTTACTGTTAAGGGGAAAAAATCCATATCTGGATTTGCTTCTTTTGCTGCTACAACATTTGCCATAACAGTTGTGCCACCATAAGTAGCGATTACTGTTGCGTCTGCTTGTCTTGCAATTTTTCCTGTTTCTAATTTAAGTTCTCTTCCTGCCCATTCAATTTCAACTTTTTTTACTTCAAACATATTTTCTATTTATCCTATTTTTTAACCTCTAATATTTAATCTTTTAATTAGCTCTTGATACTCATCTTCATTTTTTTTTGATAAGTAATTGAGTAATTTTTTTCTTTTATTAACTAAAGCTACTAATCCCCTTTTGGAATGATTATCCTTGTTATGAGATTTAAAATGCTCTGTTAAATTTTTTATTCTTTCACTAATAATTGCTATCTGAATGCTAGTTGATCCAGTATCTTTTTCATTTTTAGCAAAATCATTAATTAGATTTTTTTTATTTTCTTTTGTTATCGACATCATTTCTCCTATATTAAAATTTTATCTGGTTTAAACAAATTACCTATTAATTTGCCAATCGATACTATGTCTCCTTTATTTGATAAAAAAATTAATTTTTTATCTAAAGGCTTTGATTGAGATTTTTTTAATTTAATCTCATCAATTTTAATTGATCTTCCAAATGAAAGATCTTCGAGATCTTTTTGGTCCAAAATTTCATAAGCCAAGATGTCGTCCAGCATAGAAATTGTTGGTTTGATACAATTAATTAATTTGTGCCTTTGAACTATTTTTATAAGGTCGTCCAGCAAAATCGATGTTTCTTTGTCAAATTTACCAACTTTTACTCTTTCTAATGATGTTATGTGACCAAAAGTTTTAAGATCTATAGCTAAATCTCGAGCAAGACTTCTAATATAAAAACCTTTGCCACATTCTATTTTAAAAGAAGTTTCAGTTATATCATGATTAATAACTTGTAAGTTTTGAACAAAAACATTTTTTGGAAGAATTTTAAAGTCTTTATCTTGTCTTGTTAATTTATAAGCTCTCTGACCGTTGACTTTAACTGCTGATACTTTGGGTGGAGTTTGTTTAATATTGCCTAAAAAATTTTTAATCTTTTGATTTATTTCATTTGGATTTGGTAAATTACCAGATTCAAACAATATTCGTCCTTCACTATCATCAGTTGAAGTTTGAGATCCCCATTTAATAGTAAAAATATATTTTTTTAAATCTTTATTTATATAAGGAATGAGTTTTGTAGCTTTGCCTATAGCAATTGGAAGAACACCTTGTGCTAATGGATCTAATGTACCTGCATGACCTATTTTTTTAATATTTAATATGTTTTTTACTTTTCTAATTGCTTTAAATGATGTGATATTTTTAGTCTTATATAGATTTATCCATCCTTGGATATCATTCATTATTTAATGTCTCTAATAACATTTTTATTCAATAAAAGTTTTTCTATTTTTTCAGCTTCATCAAAAGTATTATCCAAGAAAAAAGATAGTTTAGGTGTAAATTTTGATTGCAGTTTAGCTTTCGATAAAAACTTTTGAAAAATAAATTTTTTTTCAATTAAATTTTGAAGTACTTGATCTTTGTCTTTTCCTCCTAGTGGCATGAAGTAAACGTTAGCAATTTTTAAATCCTTAGACATTCTAACAAAAGAGACTGTTATAGAAGTTGGATTAATATTATCAGTATAAAAGTCTTCTTTTAACAAACAATCACTTATTAGTGATCTAATTAATTCACCAAACCTGATTTGCCTTTGTGTTTCCATTGTATTTTAAAAACATTATAATTTTCTACTTGTAGAAATTTCTTCAAAAGTTTCTATTATATCTCCAACTTTAATATCACTATAATTATCAATCATTACACCACATTCAAAGCCTGTTTTTACTTCAGAAACCTCTTCTTTAAATCTTTTAAGACTACTAATCTGTCCTTTGTGGATTACTACATTGTCTCTTAATATTCTAATTTGGGATTTTCTTGAAATATATCCATCTTTAACCATGCAGCCAGCAATATTTCCAACTCTTGAAATGTTAAACACTTCTCTTATTTCAACATTTCCTGTAATCTTTTCAGATATATCAGGCTTCAATAATCCAGATAATAAATTTTTTACATCGTCAATAAGCTCATAAATTATTGAGTAATATTTAATATCAACACCATCTCTTTTTGCTATATCTCTTGCATGCGGAAGTGCTCTTACATTGAAACCAACAATAAATCCTTTGCTAGAACCAGCTAGAGCTACATCACTTTCTGTGATTGCTCCTACTCCTTTGAAAATAACATTAACTTCAACTTCATTAGTAGATAATTTAGTTATTGAGTTCTCAATTGCCTCAGCAGATCCTTGTACATCAGTTTTAATAACCACAGGAAGACTTGTAGCTTCACCCTTGTTAATTTGAGCAAACATTTCCTCCACATTGGATTTTACAACAGTATTTTTTTGAATCTGCAGTTTACTAGATCTGTATTCAGATATTTTTCTTGCTGTTGACTCATTATCTACAACTACAAAATCATCTCCTGCTAATGGATTAGAGTCAAATCCCAAAACTTCAACGGGAACAGATGGTCCCGCTTCATTTAAATTTTCACCTTTATCATTAATAAGAGCTTTTACTTTACCCCACTCAGTTCCAGATATAAAAATATCACTAACTTTTAAAGTGCCTTTTTGAACTAATACAGTAGCAACAGACCCTCTCCCTTTTTCTAACTTAGACTCTATTATCACTCCTCTTGCAGGTCTTTTTGGATTAGCTTTTAAATTTAATAAATCTGCTTGAAGATGAATTGCTTCTTCAAGTTTATCAAGATTTAATCCTTTAATTGCTGAAACTTCTATATCTAAAACTTCACCACTTAATTTTTCAACAATTATTTCTTGATTTAATAATTCATTTCTTATTTTATCTGGGTCAGAACTTTCTAGATCAATTTTATTTATAGCTACAATTATTGGAACTTTAGCAGATTTAGCATGAGCGATAGATTCAATAGTTTGAGGTTTAATTCCATCATCAGCTGCAACAACTAGAACTATAATGTCGGTTGTTTGTGAACCCCTAGCTCTCATATTTGAAAAGGCAGCATGACCTGGAGTATCAATAAATGTTATTTTTTTGTTATTTTTAGAAATTTGATATGCTCCAATATGTTGGGTGATTCCACCTGCTTCACCAGAAACAACATTTGTCTTCCTAAAAGCATCTAAGAGACTTGTTTTTCCATGATCAACATGTCCCATGATAGTAACTACTGGTGGCCTTGTTATTAATTCTTTTTCCTTATCTTCATAATCTTCAATTTCACTCAAAACATCGTCATCTTTAACAACTGTTACTTTATGTCCTAGTTCTTCAGCAACTAATTGCGCAGTATCTGACTCAAGTGATTGAGTAGCATTAGCCATTACACCGAGCTTCATTAAAGTTTTAACAACATCTGCAGTCTTTTCAGCCATTCTATTAGCTAAATCCTGTACGGTTATAATATCAGGTATAGAAACTTCTCTTGAAATTTTATCATCATCATTTTCAGATGATTTTAATTTTTCTTTTTCTCTTGCTCTTTTTATTTTTGCTAAACTTGGAAATTTATCGAATTCTTGTTCTTCTTGTTCAAGTACTTTTTTTGCATCAAATTTGTTATCTATAGGTTTTAACGTAGATTTTTTTTGTTGGTTCTTTTTTAAATCAGTTGATTTTTTATTCTTATTTTCAAAACTCTTATTTTTATTTACATTATTAAAATTAGGCGCTGAAGGACTAAGAGAGGGTCTTGGTGTTCTAAGGCTAGAAGAGCCTCTAAAGTTTGATTGAGCTGTAGAGGAGCTTTTTTGCTGATTATTTTTATTTTTGAAAACAATTTGAATCGTTTTCTTATTACCAGCTGATCCAACTTTATCTCCAGAAGGTCCAAGATTTTTTCTAATTTGAAGTCTTCCTGAAGAAGAAAGTTTAAGGGGTTTTTTCTTATTTCCTTTTTCTTTATCCAATTTTTTTACCTAATCTTTTTCAATAAACCAATTTTCTCTAGCTTTCATTATCATTTTATTTATTTTTTCTTCATCAATTTCTAAATCTTTTAAAATACCTTCTTCTTTATCAATTAATTCAAAGGTTGCTAAATCAGCAAAATCATTAATAGTTAGAATATTAGATTTTGCAAGTTTAGCCAAAATAGCTGAGTTCATCCCCTCTAGCTTTATTAGAGATTCATCTTTAATATTTTCATCTATTATTTTTTGATTAATTTCTTCTTGATCATTAAGGTAGTTTTTTGCTCTTTCAACAATTTCACTTGCTAGATCAGAATCGAAACCTTCTATTTTTTCTATATTTTCTAATGTTTCATTAGCAATGGATTCAATTGATATATATCCATCAGTTACTAGAAGTTGTGCAATTACATCTTCAACATCAAGTAATTCAGAAAGTTGTAAGCTTTTTTCTTTAAATTCTTGTTGTCTTCTTTCTGACTCTTCTTCCTCAGTAAGAATATCAATTTCCAAACTTGTTAAATTAGAAGCTAATTTAACATTCTGTCCTTTCCTTCCAATAGCAAGACTTAATTGGTCATCAGGTATTACGACTTCAACTTTATTTTTTTCTTCATAAAGAAAAATTTTACTCACTTCAGCAGGCGCAAGAGCATTGGCTAGAAAAGTTGCCTGACTATCTGACCATGTAACAATGTCAATTTTTTCACCCTGTAGTTCATTAACAACAGCTTGGACTCTTGATCCTCTCATTCCTACACAGGCTCCTACTGGATCAATTGTTGAGTCTTCGGTAAATACACTTATTTTTGCTCTAGATCCTGGATCTCGGGCTACACTTTTTACAGTTATAACACCTTCATAAATTTCTGGTACTTCTTGAAAAAAAAGTTTTGACAGAAAATTAGGATGGGTTCTTGATAAAAAAACTTGATACCCTTTTAAATCATTTTTGACTTCATAAATGTATGCTCTGACCCTATCTCCATTTTTAAATGTTTCTCTAGGTATTAATTCTTCTCTTTTAATAATTGCTTCACTTTTTCCAAGATCTACAATTAAATTTCCAAACTCAATTCTTTTAACAATACCTACAGCAATTTCACCAACTTTATCTTTGTATTCTTCGTATTGATTAGATTTATCTGCTTCTCGAACTTTTTGTATAATTACACCTTTTGCATTTTGTGCTGCAACTCTTCCTAATTCAATTGGAGGGAGTTCTCTAATTATAAACTCACCTATATTAATAGAAGGATTAATTTTTTTTGCTTGATCAATTAATATTTGTCTCGATTGAAATTCTTCTTCAATTTTCTCAACTACCTCTAAATATGAATTAAGTTTTATATTTCCAGTTTCTTTATTTATTGATACTCTCACATCAATTTCTTGACCATATTTTACTCTCGCAGCTTTTTCTAAAGCCTGTTCCATCGCTGAAAAAACTGCCTCTTGATCAATATTTTTTTCTTGAGCAACATTAGACGCAACTTGCAGCATTTCTTCTCTAATTACATTGTATTTTTTCTTTGCCATATTTATAAAAAAAAGGTGGGAAAACCCACCTTATTATTAGGTTCCCTATATTAAAAAATAATAAAAATACAAGCCTATATTTTTTCTAAAATTAATAAGGAAGGTTTTCTTGAAGAAATAATCGCCTTTTTATAATATTTTGTCTCAAAGCTATAATAATCTTTAAAATTCAAATGTGATGTATGCTGATTTTTCCATATGTATTGTTTTTTGGAATTAAATATAGTTTTAATAATAAATCGATAATAAGAAGTTGAATCTGTTACGATAGATATTTGTCCATGATTTTTAATGAATGGATATATTGTTTTCAAAAAATCAACATTAATTAATCTTCTTTTAAAATGTTTTTTTTTGGGCCAAGGATCAGGGAAAAAAATCCAAACCTTCTCGAAGTATTGTTGCTTGATATTGTTCTCAAATATTTCAAGAACATTACCAGGATGTAAGAATATATTTTTAATTCTATTAGTATCTATTTTTTGTAAAAGATTTAAGTTACCATCTATATATTTTTCACAAGAAATTATTATACTATTTGGAAAATACTTTGATAAATAAATACTTGTTTCTCCATAGCCAGTACCGATATCTAAAATATAATTTATATTTTTATCAAATTTTGGAAGTTTATATTTTTCAAGCTTCGAGAGATAATTTTTAATATCTATCTTTTTTTTACTTCTTCCCCTTGTTCTACCAAATAATCTATTTTTAAATTTGTTAGTTGTCATTTATTTCTAAAATTAGGAACAGCGAGTAATAACAAAATAATTAAAAAATAAATATTTAAGTAATAATGCATTTTATAATATTTATTATTATCTTTAAAATTAATATTGAGTCTAATTGATCTGCTTTTATTTAATTCTATAAAAGATATTATCTTACCGTCTGAATTGATTATTCCAGATATACCATTATTAGATACTCTTATAATTGGTTTATTAAATTCAGAGGCTCTAAGTTTAGAAAAATAAAAGTGTTGATAGGGTCCTAAATATTTTCCAAACCAAGTATCATTAGTTATATTTACTATAAAATCACTATTTATATTTTTATTGTTTATTATTTTCCAATAAAAAATAATTTCATAACATATCACCGGTATATAATTTAATTTTTTATTGATATTAATTATTCTATCTTGAACACCCGAAGAAAAATCTTCTGGACCAGATATTATATCTAAAAAACTTAAAAAATTTCTAAAAGGCAAAAATTCTCCAAATGGAACTAATATTTTTTTATCAAAATATGAAATTTTAGAAGAAGAAATATTGAGTAATGTATTATAGTATTTGTTTGTTTCTAATCTTGATCCTCCAATTATTACAGTTTGCCCTTCTTTGATAAAATTCTGAATTTTATTAAATCTAACATCTTTAATCAAAAAAGGATAATTATTTTCTGCAAAAATTAAAAGTTCTGAACTACTATTTTTTACATAATCTATAATTGTATCTAATCTTTCAGAAGAGTTAACTTTAATATTATTTTTGAAGTTTAATTGAAAAATCTCAATATCAATTTTTTTTGTATAATCCTTATCATTTTGATTAAATAAAATATTTGAAAAGATTAATATGATTATAGGAGGTATTAGAATAATTAAAAAATTTCTTAATTCGTAGTAATTAATTTTCTTTTGAAGGAAAATATAAGGTAAGCAATATGCTTGTAAAAGTAAATAGCTAGTTAACAAAGTGCCAAAATATTTAGGAAGTAGAATTAAATAATCATTACTTGAAATTATCAGTGAAAAACTTATCCAAGGAAATCCATATAAAATAATTGAAATAATAAATTCAAAACTAATAAATATAATAGGTACTAGAAATAAAGTAGGTATAAATTTATTGAAACGCAAAAAAATAAAAAAAATTACACTAAAAATTAAAGATAATAGAATTATTAGAAATACTGAAATTAAAAAAAAATTTTTTGTTTCTTCAAATACAAAAAATGGGTTTTTTAACCAAAAAAGTAAACTAATAAAAAAAGCAAATGCAAAAGAAAAACTATATAAAATTGATTGCGTATTATTTAATTTTTTTAAATTTTTCTCTATAATCAAACATAAAAAAGGGAAAATAATAAAACCTAATGGTAAAAAAAAATATGGAGGAAATAATATAGAAGTGAGAAAACCAAGTATTAAAAAAATTAAAATATTCAATTATTTCTTTTTATTTCAACGGTTTCAATTTTTCTATTATTTGATTTAATTATTTTAATAGTTAAATCATTTTCTATCTTAATAATTTCATTATTTTTAGGTATTCTATTTATTTTAGAGTAAACAAGTCCACCAACTGTAAATATTTCATCATCTTGAGGTATTGAAATTTTTATATTAAAATATTTTTCAAGATCATCTATTCTGTAACTAGCATTAACTGTAATTGAACTTTTTGTTTTATTAAAAATCAATTCGTCAACATCCTCTGCATCGTGCTCATCCTCTATATCTCCAACAATTTCTTCAACTAAATCCTCAATAGTTACCAAACCATCAACACCTCCAACACCGTCAACGACAAGTCCAATATGTATTCTGGAAGAACGCATTCTTTTTAGTAAGTCTAAAATAGGTGATTTAGGAGCAACAAATAAAGCTTCTCGCAATATACTATCTATATTAAAATTTGTTTTAGGTGTCTTTATAAAGTCTTTAATATGAAAAAAACCAACTACATTATCAATATTAGTTTTATAAACTGGCATTCTAGAGTGGCTTTCCTCTTTTATTAATTCCAATATATCAGAATAAGTTTGGGAATGATCAACAGCAATAATTTCACTTCTAGGAACCATTAAATCTTCAACACTTTTCTCATTTAGCTGTAAAATATTTTTTATTAGATTTTTTTCATTATTTTCATCGTAATCAGTTAACCTTTTGTCATTAGTTTCATTTGCAATAAAATTTAATATATCTTCTTTAGTAGAGTCATTGGATAATAATTTTTTTATAATCCAATTCTTCCAATTATATGATTTATCTGTGTTATTGTTCATGGTTATAAATATGGGTTATTTACACCAATCTCTTTTAAAATTTTAATTTCTTCTTCTTTCATTTTTTTAAATTGTTTAAGGTTATTATGTTTATATCCATTTATATGTAGAACACTATGAACTAGTAAATGATTGAAATGATTATATATATTTACATTATTTTTTTTAATAAATTTTTCTATAGTATCGATTGAGAAAAAGATATCACAATACAGAGTTTTTCCAAGTTTTTTATTTGAAATATTTGAAACAAAAGTTAATACATCAGTGTCTTTGAATTTATTTTTGTATTTTTTATTTAATTTAGTTATCCTTTTTTTTTCAGATAGGATTAAATTTATACTAAATAAGCAATTTTTTTTGAAGTAACTTTGCATATTTTGTATAGTTTTTTTAGTAATTTTTTTTATTTTTGGTACTCTTCTTGGCCATTTTTTAGAGTCACAAAAAAAATCAACTTTTACTGTCTTTGTCATATGCATTGATAATTTTTTTTACTAAGTCATGTCTTACAACGTCTTTTTCGACTAATTCTATAAAACCGATATCATTTATTTTTTTTAATTTTTTTAAAGCATCCATTAAACCAGACTCTTTCTCACTAACTAAATCAATTTGTGTTACATCACCTACAACCACCATTTGGCTATTTTTACCCAACCTAGTTAAAAACATTTTCATTTGAGTTCTTGTTGTGTTTTGCGCTTCATCAAGAATGATAAAGCAATCCTCAAGTGTTCTTCCTCGCATAAAAGCTATAGGCGCTATTTCAATTGTATTATTTAATATTTTCTTTTCTACCTGTTCGAATGGAAGCATGGAATATAAAGCATCATAAATTGGTCTTAAGAAAGGATCTACTTTTTCTTTTAGATCGCCTGGAAGAAAGCCTAGCTTTTCTCCAGCTTCTACAGCTGGTCTTGATAAAATTATTTTATTTACCCTTCCTTCTTGGAGTGCTGATACTGCTTTTGCTACCGCAATGTATGTTTTTCCGGTACCAGCAGGGCCTACAGCAAAAACAATGTTCTTTGAATTTAGGAGTTTAAAATATATATTTTGATTTTCTGTTCTTGGGACAATTTTCCTTTTTTTAGTTTGAATAAAAAGATCCATTTGTTTTTCTTCTTTAATATTCATTGTAATTAAACTTTTACTATCCCTTATTTTATCTTCATCTATTTCAGCACCTTTTTTAGCTTCTTTGAATAAGTCTAAAATAGTTTTCTTCGTCTCAAAAATCGACTTTTTATTTCCAGATATTTTAATTTTATTACCACGATATTGTATACTTACATCATTTATTTTTTCAATAATTTGTAAATTAGAGTCATTTACACCAAATAAATTACTCAAAATTGTATTATCATCAAGCTCTATTTCTAAATTATCAACCTTATTTATTAAATCTGACATTCTAATGCAAAATTTGTTGAATTTGTTATTTTAACTTTCAAAATTTTATTTAAAATTTTTTCATTTGATTCTATAAAAGTGCTTTGATTATATATCGTTCTTCCAATAAATTGATTTTTATATCTTCCTTCCTTTTCAAATAATACTTCCATATCCTTATTGATGAATGATTTATTATAATTAAGTTGTTGTTCAGTTAGTAATGATTGCAAAGCAGATAACCTGGCCTTTTTAATAGATTGATCAATATTATCTTTGTGCTGTGCTGGAGTCCCTGGTCTAGGGCTGTATGTAAATGAATAAGCTATAACAAAATTTACTTTTTCAATAAATTTCATTGTTTTTTCAAAATCTTCATCTGTTTCATCCGGAAACCCTACTATGAAATCAGAGGAGATAGCAATGTCTGGTCTAATCGTTCTAATTTTATCTACAATTTTAAGATAATCACTTACAGTATGTTTCCTATTCATTTTTTTTAATATTGAATCGGATCCAGATTGAATTGGTAAATGTAAAAAAGGCATTAGTTTTGGATTCGATGCATGTACTTTAATTAGTGAGTCTGTCATATCGATTGGGTGAGAAGTCATGTATCTAATTCTTTTAACCTCATCTATTTCGGCAATTGTATTTATAAGGTATGATAAATCACGCGATTTACCATCAGTTGAATTTCCATGGTAGGCATTCACATTTTGACCTAATAAAATTATTTCTTTTACACCATTCGATAAATATTTTTTTGTTTCATTAATTATATCATCAATTGGACGGGAAAATTCTGGACCTCTTGTATAAGGAACAACACAAAAAGAACAAAACTTATCACATCCTTCTTGTATAGATATAAATTCTGAGGAAATTTTTGAAGAATTATAAATTAGATTTTTAAATTTCTCATTTTGTAAAAAATCACTATTCAAAGGCTCTTCAATCTTATTAATCATATCAGGTAATTTATGATAAGATTGTGGACCAACAACAAAATCAACCGTAGGGGCTCTTTTCTTAATTTCAATACCCTCTGCTTGAGCTACACATCCTGCAACAACTAACTTCATATTTTTTTTGTCGTTTTTTAATTTTTTTATTCTCCCAATATCAGAGTAAACTTTTTGTACAGCCTTTTCTCGGATATGGCATGTATTTAAAATTGTTAAATTTGCTTTTGAAATATCGTTTGTAATTTTATAGCCTTTATTTATGAAAAGATCTTTCATTCGATCGCTATCATAGACATTCATTTGGCATCCATATGATTTAATAAATAAAAATTTATCTGTCATAATTTAGATTTGTTTTAAATAACATCTTGCGTTAATAATATTGGTTTTATCATTATAATAATTAGGCCTTATTTTAAAAAAAACAAAGTTGTTTTTTTCATAAAATTTAATTGCTTTTAAGTTATTCTCTGCGACCTCAAGGTATATTTGTGAAATATTTGTTAAATTTTTATTAGTTTGTATATGATTTAAAATATTTGACCCAAAATTTTTTCTCCTAAAACTTGAAGAAATAAACATTATATGAATTTCTAAGTCGAGATTATTGTTATTTGGGATTGTTTCTCCAATTAAAATACCACATAAAATATTTTTATAAAAATATCCAAATGATAAATTATTTTCTTTTTTGAAATGATTTTCAATATTTTGAAAATTCCATCCTAGGTTAAAAAAATTATTAAACTGTTCTTCTTGTGAAATAAATATATTTAATAATTTTAAATCATCAAAATTAAGTTTTTTTATATTATTCAATTTAGTATTTTATTATTTGATATGTATATCGGTTTGACTATTTGATTCAGAGAAAAATCTAATCTTTTATAATTTTGAAATAAATTTTCAGCAAAACTAAATTTAAATTGTTCTATATTTTTATCAGATAAATCTAGTTTTTTTTCATTATATAAAATTGTATTTATATTTTCAGGTAATACAAAATTGTCATCTTCTAATTTATAATAATGAATTTTATTGTTATTATCTAAAATACACATGAAATTCTGGTTGTTTGCAGAATTAATATATATTCCAGCATTATTATTATTTTGATTATTCAATTCAAATTTAAAAATATCATCTATTGAAAAAGAGTAAAATAACAATTTTTTAGATATGGTTAAACCCGCCACAAATGATGCTCCTACTCTCAAACTGGTATATGAACCTGGTCCAATAGTAATTGAAATTTTTTTTAGTTTTTGGTCTAAATTATAGTGATTATTGATTTGCATATAAATTTCAAAAATATTATCACTTAATTTATCTGACTCTTTATTAATTATTTTTCTCTGAAGTATTACTTTGTTGTCTTCAATTAGTAAAAATTCTGGTATTGGTGATATTACATCTAAAAATAAAAGCATATGAGTTTATTTAAATATATTTTCTTTCAAATATTAAAATCAATTTTTTTAATTTTAATGTTTTTATCTTATTCTCATGCAGCAAATATAAAGAATTCTGCTACTGTTTTCATGTATCATAAGTTTGGAGTATCAAAATATCCCTCTACTAGTGTTACTATAAACCAGCTAGAAAATCACATTACAGAACTAACGAAAGATAAATATAATATATTACCTTTAAATTTTATAGTTGATGCAATTATTAATGATGCTAATCTTCCTGAAAATACAATAGGCATAAGTATTGATGATGCTGATGAATCTTTTTTTGAAGTAGCTTGGCCGCTATTTAAAAAAAATAATATTCCTGTAACTCTATTTGTTACAACGGGAACAATTGTAAATAATAATAAAAATTATTTGAACTGGGATGAAATAAGAAAGCTTAAAGAAGAGGGTGTTACTATAGGAGCACATTCTCATACACATGCACACATGCCAGATTTATCAATAGATGAAGTAAAAAAAGAAATTGAAATATCAAATAAAATTTTTCTTAAAGAGTTAGGAGAAATTCCATCTTTATTTGCTTACCCATATGGTGAAACAAGTAATGAAATAATTAATTTAATTAAAAATTACAAATTTAAAGTGGCATTTGGCCAACACTCTGGAATAATCAATGAGACTTCTAATATGTATTATTTACCTCGTTTTTCATTGAATGAAAAATATGGGGAAATAGATAGAGTTAAATTTGCTGCATCTTCTAAAGGTCTTGGTGTATACGATTTTATTCCAACAAGTCCCACGATAAAAGAAAATCCACCTTTTATTGGTTTCTCACTATTAGACGAACGGTTATCAACTTCTTTAAATTGTTTTATATTCGACATGAAGGGTCAAGTTGAAAAAGAGATATTTAAATTTAATGAAAGAGTTGAAATAAGATTAAAAAGAGAATTGTCAAAGGGAAGATCTAGAATTAACTGTACTGCAAAAGACTCACAAGGAAACTGGAGGTGGTTTGGCCACCAATTTTATTATTAAAATTAGTAAGAAATAATTTTTGAGTCAAATTTATTAAAATTATTTTTTTCAATAACTAAATGTAAATTACTAACATAGTTATTATCCTCGGCATATGAATTAAGTTTATTCAACAACAAACTAATATTTGAAAAATTATTTTTAGATCTCATTATATTTCTTACATCTCTGAACTCTTTATAAGCATTATGCGAGTTAATATTTTTGAAATAAGATGAAACACTATTATTATAAGAGGTAAATGACTTTATGAGATGTTTATCACCGTGCTCTCTTTCAAGAGGGACAACACCTTTATTTTGATCATATGTATATTCTCCAAAAAGAGCATTATACTCTTTCGCAAATCGAGACTTACCCCAACCACTTTCTATAGCAGCTTGAGCTAAAGCGATTGAATTAGGTATTATATCAACATTAGCTAAAATTTCTTCAATAAGATCGAGCTTATGTTTATTTGAGTATTTAATATTAAATTTTTTAGCTATTTTATTAAGTTTTGATATTTCATTGTTATTGATAGTTTTAAAGGTTTGTAATTTTATCTTTAAATCATTTAAAAATTCTCTGGTAACAATAATCTTTTGATTTTCATTAATGATAATAGGGAGAACAGCTTTAACAAATTCTTTTTTATTAGAATTAAGATAATCAAAATCTGTATCAGAAAGATATGTATTTTCGAAAGTATTGTTTTTGATTTTAATATTTGAAATCAATATAGGGTTAATTGGTTTATTTCTTATTTTTACGAAAATTTTATCACTTAGAACTTCAGAAACGGGTGGACCTTTCAAGGTTATTTCTTTTTCTGAATATAAATTATTAATTTGACTAGAAGTTTTTGTATTTGATTCAATGTATATTTCGTAAGAGTTATAACCAAGTAACCCGTTACTTAAAAAAATTAGGCCCGCGATAAAAAAAGGTAAGCAAATAAAATTTAATAATTTATGCATCTATGGGTCTTACTTCTTGAACTTCAGGAACATAATGTTTTAACATATTTTCAATTCCCATTTTTAAAGTTGCAGTTGAACTTGGACAGCCTGAACACGCTCCCTGCATTTGAAGGTATACAACTCCGTCTTTGAAGCTATCATAAATAATATCTCCACCATCCATTGCTACCGCTGGTCGAACTCTTGTATCAAGTAACTCTTTTATTTGCTTAACTATGTCTGAATCATTTTCATCTTTGGCAAGAGACGTATTTTCATTATTTTGGTCTTTAATAATTGTTTCTTGACCTGAGTTATAATGATCCATTATGGATCCTAATATTAATGGCTTCATAACTTGCCAATCAAGTGATTGATTTTTTGTGATTGTTATAAAATCACTGCCAAAAAAAACACCTTCTACTCCCTCAACTTCAAATAATCTTTTTGCAAATGGGGAATTTGATGTTTCATTATTATTCTGAAAAAAAGCCGTTCCACCATCCATTACAACCTTACCGGGTAAAAACTTTAATGTTTGGGGATTGGGTGTTTGTTCAGTTTGTATAAACATATCGATCTATATATAGTTATTAATATGTCTTTCGTATGAATTTTAATAAAAAAAATTAAAAATTTGGGGAATTATTAGGATAAAAATCCAATAATTTCTTTTGTTTTCGCCAAAACTGGTTCTGCAACATTAATAGCATTAACTTTTCCGTCGTTTAGAACAGAATCGATATATGAAATATCGCTCATTAATTTATTCATTTCAGAGGTTATAGGCTCTAATTTCGACACTGCTAAATCAGCTAAATCTTTTTTAAACAGTGAAAATTCTTTTCCTGCATATTCAGAAATTACTGCTTCAATCGAATTATCATTCAAAGAAGCAAATATAGATATTAGATTTTCTGCCTCAGGTCGGGAGTTTAAATCTTTTGTATTGTCAGGCAGTGGCTGAGGATCAGTTTTTGCTTTTTTAATTTTTTGGATAATATTATCAGCTGTATCAGTTAGCATAATTCGAGAATAATCTGATGGATCTGATTTACTCATTTTTTTTGAACCATCTCTTAAACTCATTACTCTTGTTGCTTCACCAAAAATTAAGGGTTCTGGAATTGGAAATAGATCTGTTTCAAAATCATTATTAAATTTTTGAGCAATGTCTCTTGTTAATTCCAAATGTTGTTTTTGATCATCACCAACAGGTACATGTGTTGCTAAATATATTAAAATATCTGCAGCCATTAGTGTTGGGTAAGAAAATAAACCAACAGAAACATTCTCGCTATTTTTACCTGCTTTATCTTTAAATTGTGTCATACGGTTTAACCAGCCCATTCGTGCAACACAGTTAAATAACCAAGCAAGTTGTGCGTGTTGAGGAACTTGAGATTGAACAAAAATATTATTTTTTTTGGGATCAATACCTGAGGCTATAAATGCAGCTGTAACTTCTCGTGTTTTATCTGCTAACACTTTTGGATCTTGCCATACTGTTATGGCGTGTAGGTCAACTACACAAAAGAAACATTCATATTCTTTTTGGAGTGATACAAAATTTTTTATAGCTCCAAGATAATTTCCTAAATGTAAATCGCCAGAGGGCTGAACACCTGATAGAATTCTTTTAGTTGGTTTTTCCATTTTATTTTTTTAAATATTGTCTTAGTTCATTAATGGTCACAACTTTTAACATAATTACTAAGCCAAGATAAATAATTATAGTCAAAAAGATTGTTAGAAGTAAAAATAAAGAATTTAGAAGAATTGAATTACTAATAAAATCCTCAAAGATGATTACTTTTAAGCCGTATATCCCTAAAACGAGCACTATGGAGCTTATTAGAATCTTTATAGAATTACTTATTAATTGACTGTCAAATTTGATGTTATTTCTTAGAGACAACATAACATAAAGTAATAAAGCATTGACCCAAGCGCTTATAGCGGTGGCTAAAGCTATACCCATTTCACGCATTGACTCAATCAATAATAAGGAGAGCACAATATTACTAATGACACTTACAATGGAAATATAAAGTGGTGTTTTTGTATCTTCTCTTGCAAAAAAACAAGAAACAAGAACTTTAATAATTATATACGCTGGTAAACCTAAAGCAAAGTATCCAAGAACTCTAGCGGTATAAAAAGTATCCTCTTGTAAAAATGCACCGCGCTCAAATAAAATATAAATTATCGGTTCGGCTAAAATAAATAATCCAATTGCTGATGGTAAAGAAATTAATAAAGAAAATTCTATAGATCTGTTTTGAATATTATGAATTGTTTCTTGATTAGAACTTTTAATAGCTTTTGATAAACTCGGTAATAGAACAATACCTAATGCGATACCAAAAATAGCAAGTGGCAACTGATTAAGACGATCAGCATAATATATATGACTGATAGCACCCACTGGTAGGAAAGATGCAATGATAGTTCCAACAACAATATTTAATTGTATAACTCCCGAACCAACAAGACCTGGTAAAAATAATGTAAAAAATTTTTTCAGCTTTTCATTTAAAACAGGAAGACGAAGACGAGGTCGATAAAATTTTAGAACAGATCGATATAAATATAAAAATTGTAAAACACCTCCAATAAGCACTCCGTACGATAATGCGTGTCCTGCACTTGGTAATAATGGAGTTAAGATAAATAAGGAAAGTATAAAGCTAATGTTAAGTATTGCTGGAGCAAAAGCACCGGCTGCAAATCGTTCATGCACATTATTAATAGAAGCAAAGTGAGCAGCAAGAGAAATAAAGATAAGATAGGGGAATATAATTTTTCCAAAATGGACGGCTAATTCATACGCTTCTTTATTATCGGTAAAACCAGGGGCTAATACTTGAATGATATACGGCATGCCAAAGAAAAAAAGGATCGTTAAAACTACCGTAGCAAATAGTAGCATTGAGGTAGTGTTCTCGACAAAGTCTGATGCTTCGCGGTCATCTTTTGGATTGAGAACAACACCAGAGAAAACAGGGATTAATGCAGCACTGTATGCTCCTTCTGCGAGGACACGCCGAAAAAAATTAGGAATACGAAATGCTACGAAGAATGCGTCAGCAATTACTGTCGATCCAAGATATCTTGCTATTAATATATCGCGGATAAAACCTAATACCCGACTTAAAAATGTATAGAAGCTTACAGTAAAGAATGATCTAAAAAGACTCTTCATAAGATAGTTTTATAGTTTGGTAAGTGATTTGTATAAGTGAATTTTAGGGCTTAATTATGCCCAAAGCTATAAACTGCAGATCTTACGGTTCTTATTTTAAAGATTTGTTACAGAAGTATTATTTTATTTTCATATCAAAACAATTATCTTTCGAATCTAATTCTAAAAACTATAAGGTTCAAAAATGGAATTAACCTTAATTTATACAGTTATAGGTTTTGGGCTTGCGGCATATTCTGTTATTGCCAATGACTCTGTTCAAACTCTTGGAACATTTATAGCTTCAAACCAACGTTTTAAATGGTACTGGTTAGCTACTGCTGGCTCTGCTGTACTAGCATTTACTCTTATATATGGATGGACCATTAACGATGGTGATATTACTTTTGGACGTTTAAATAAAATTCCATATCAAACTATTCAGTGGTACCACGCTGGTGCTCCATTAATTTTAGTACTTCTTACAAGAGGTGGAATTCCAGTATCTACTACTTTTTTAGTTTTGTCTGCTTTTGCATCAACAGTCGTATTAGAAAAAGTTCTGATGAAATCTGTAATTGGATACGGATTAGCAGCAATGATAGCGTATATGGTTTGGATTGGTGTAAGCTATTTTATAAACGAAAAATTTGACAAAGTTCAAGATAAACACAAAAGACCATGGGTAATAGCTCAATGGTGTACAACTGGTTTTCTTTGGTACACTTGGTTAAGTCATGATATTGCGAACATAGCTGTTTTTCTTCCTCGTGAACTTCCATTCAATCTATTAATAGCAATAATTGCTTTATTAAGTGTTCTATTATTTTATATCTTTTGGGACAGAGGTGGACGTATTCAAAGAGTTGTCTATTCAAAAACTGGAACACGTTATACTCGTTCAGCCACTATAATAGATTTTGTTTATGCAATCATTCTACTCTACTTTAAGCAATACAATGATATTCCAATGTCAACTACATGGGTCTTTGTTGGTTTATTATGTGGAAGAGAACTTGCGATTTCTACAATGAACAAAGATTACAAACTTCGTTATGTCTTTCCTTTAATTGGAAAAGATTTTCTAAAAATGATTTTTGGATTAACAGTATCTGTTGGAATTGTTTTATCAATTCATTATGTTTTGATACCAAACGGTTTTTAAAGTTTACCTTTTTTCTTTTTGAGTTCTTTTTTTAATTTAGGCCAATCATTATCACTTAGAATATAACCGACACAATTTCTAGAACCACACTTACAAATGTGATCCACAAAATCAGTATCAAAAGGATAACCGTAGTTATAGAAAAGTTCGTCTCCTTTTTTTATTCGTTTAATAGAAGAAATCCAAATTTCATTATCTATGATGTCTACTTCACAATTAGGATTACATGAGTGATTAATAAATTTTGCAAAATTATAATCAACATCACCGTCAATGTCGTATCGCTTGTTTAGTTCAAAAACATAGACCATTCCGTTATTTTTATCTTTTTTGGCTTTTCGAATTTGTCTGTCAGCTCTTTTGTCGCCCTCTTTTTTTGTGACTTTATCCCCTATATATTGAATAACTTTTGAGCCTTTTTTGATGTCATTTTTGGCAAATAAACCGGAACCGTGAAGGGGAGATTTTTTTTTGAACCAAAGTTTTTGTGCCATATATATATTGTTAATCTATTACATTACGCAGATATGCAAATAAATTATATTATAAAATGTCTGTTTTGTGTATATAGACGCTCTTGTAAATTTAAATGAAGTTTGTAACTAACAAAAAATATTATCGTACAATCTGGATATCAGACACACATCTTGGGACAAGTGGATGTAAAAGCTCCATGCTTTTAGAATTCTTAGAAGAAACAGATTCAGAATATTTATTCTTAGTTGGCGACATTGTTGATGGATGGCGCATGCGTAAGAAAATGTATTGGCCTCAAGAACATAATGACGTGGTTCAAAAAGTTTTAAAGAAAGCTAAAAATGGAACTAAGGTAGTGCTTATCCCAGGAAATCATGATGAAGTATTAAAAGATTTTACAAATTTTTCTTTTGGAGAAATTTCAATAAAAAATGAAGATAGGCATCAATTAGCTGATGGAAGAAAAGTTCTTATTACGCACGGAGATGAGTTTGATGCTGTGATTATAAATGCGAGATGGTTAGCTAAAGTTGGGTCGGCCCTTTATGAATATTTATTAAAATTAAATAATGTATTTAATTTTGTTCGAAGAAAGATGGGTTTGTCTTACTGGTCTCTCTCTCAATATTTGAAAAAGAAAACCAAACATGCAACTAATTTTATTAGTAACTTTGAATTTGCTGTATCTGACCGGGCAAGAAGAGAAAATGCTGATGTTGTTATTTGTGGTCACATTCACCGACCAGAAATAAAAGAGTTAAATGGTGTTCTATATTGTAATGATGGTGATTGGATTGAAAGTTGTACAGCATTAGTTGAAGATGATGTTGGGAATCTATCAATTTTAAATTGGCCTGAAGAAAGAGAAAAATTAAAATTAATTTCTTTTGAAGAGAAGAAAAAATTAAAAGAGGATGCAGCGTAAAAAAATCGCTTTAATAAGTGATGCCTGGGTTCCACAAGTTAATGGTGTTGTTACCACATTCCAAAGCATTATACCTATTTTAGAAAAAAAAGGATTTCAAATAAAAATCCTTCATCCAGAAATGTTCAGTAACTTTAGTTATCCTTGGTATAAAGAAATCAAAATATCCTATAACACTAAAAAAATTACTGATAAGTTTTTTAAAGATTATAAACCTGATATTGTTCATATAATTACCGAAGGTCCTGTTGGTTTTGCTGGAAGGAAATATTGTATTAAAAATAACTTAAAATACACTTCTTCCTTTCACACTCGTTTTCCTGATTATGTTAAACAAAGAGCCTATATCCCAAAAACCTTCACGTACTCATTATTAAGAAGATTACATGATAAGTCTGTCAATGTACTAGTTCCATCAAATTCTATGATTAAAGAATTGGAGAAATATAATTTTAAAAATTTAAAAGTGTGGAAGAGGGGTGTTGATACAAAATTATTTAATTCAAATAAAAGAAATAGATCAAATAAAGAAATACAGCTTACATATATTGGTAGAGTCGCAATTGAAAAAAATATTGAAGCTTTTTTAAAACTTGAGGGAAGCTTTAAAAAAACTGTTGTCGGTGACGGTCCTGAGCTAGAAAAATATAGTAACAAATATCCTCGAGTAAATTTTGTTGGATTAAAAAAAGGAGAAGAACTAGCTCAATACTATGCAGATGCAGATGTATTTGTATTTCCTTCTAAAACCGACACCTTAGGAAATGTTATACTTGAATCTCTGGCATGTGGTACGCCAATTGCAGCATTTCCAGTTACTGGCCCAAAAGATATTTTGATAGATCCAAAATTAAATACTCTTGACGAAAATTTAAATAAGTCAGTTGAAAAAGCGTTAAAAGTTAGAAGAGAAGATTGTCGGAATTTTGCCTTAAAGTTAACATGGGAAGATTGTGCTTCTGAATTTCTAGAATCACAAATCGATGCGCATAGTGGAAGCTTAATTACTTGATTAATTTAAAAAAATTAAACAAATAAATAAACATAGCCAAATAGAAAAAGCGGTAATTGTAATCCAAAGTTTGTTAATAAAGCTTTATCTCTTGTCATATATCCAACTACTGACCAACCAATTGCACCTGTTCCATGAATAACTATATTATAAGGATATGCATTTAAGTTAGTCAGTAAAATTCCTGACAAGATTAAAACCGTGCTAAACCACTTTATTCTATTAATTGACGTATCTGTCATAAATACTCCTAATTTCTCTAAATTATGTCTAATATACCTTTCTTAAGCATAAAGATATTAATCAAATTTTAACAAAAATTTAACATTTCTTTATTTTTTTTATAAAAGTTCTATAAGCGCCCAATGTTTGGATTAAAGAGCACATCATTGTTTGGAGAAACCAAAAAACTAGAGAGAGAAATAGACGAATTTGTTGATATTGTCTCTGAAGTTGGTTTGGTATTTAAGTCTATCGTTCCCACTTATCTTAATCATTCGGCAAATGGAAAATTTGAAGAGATGGTTGAGAAAGTAAAAGAAATGGAAAGTAAGGCAGATAAAATTACCAAAGATGTTGAGCACACATTATATGAGGAAACATTAATTCCTGATGCTAGAAGTGATGTATTGCGCGTTTTAGAACATCTGGATGAATTAATTGGAATGTATCAGGGTAATTGTTATCACTTCTCTATTCAAAAACCTAATTTTCCAAAAGAGTTTCACGAGGACTTGGTTGATTTAACTGAAACTGTTGTGAATTGTGTTGAGTCATTATGTTTAACTGTTCGTTCATTTTTTCGTGATATTAAATCAGTAAGAGATAATGCACACAAAGTTACTTTTTATGAAAAAGAATCAGATATTAAATTTAGCTCTCTTGCTAGAAAAATATTTGACTCAGAGCTAAATTTAGATCAAAAAATGCATCTTCGATATTTTGTTGAAAAAATTGATCGTATTTGTGATCAAGCAGAAGATATTGCTGATGAGGTACAAATCTACGCTATTAAACGTTCAGTTTAATTTTTAAATGGAAATTACAATATTAATTTTTTTATTTGGTGGTTTATTTTTAGGCTGGTCTCTTGGAGCAAATGATGCTGCTAATGTGTTTGGTACTGCGGTTGGAACACGAATGGTAAGTTTCACAAGTGCTGCCATAGTGTGTAGTATATTTGTAATACTTGGAGCAATCATAAGTGGTGCTGGAACAACAGAAACACTTGGGAAGCTTGGAGCAATAAATGCATTACCTGGTGCTTTTGCTGCCTGCGTTGCAGCAGGGGTTTCTGTTTACTTAATGACCAAAGTTGGACTGCCAGTTTCTACAACGCAAGCTATTGTTGGAGCTATAGTTGGTTGGAATTTATATACAGGATCGTCAACAAACATCCAGGTTCTAATGACAATTTTAGCAACATGGATAATTTGCCCAATCATTGCAGGTATAATCGCAATGGGTTTATTTACTTTTACAAAAAGAGTTATTCTAAATAGAAAATTACATATTTTACGACTTGATGCATATACAAGAACAGCCTTGCTACTTGCTGGTGCATTTGGAGCATATAGTTTGGGTGCAAATAACATTGCCAATGTTATGGGTGTCTTTGTTCCTATTTCCCCATTTACTGATATTAATATATCCAACGTATTTATTTTTTCCTCGAAAGAACAATTGTTTTTACTTGGAGGTTTAGCCATAGCAGTAGGTGTATTCACTTACTCTAAGAGAGTCATGTATACTGTTGGAAATGATTTATTAAAGATGTCTCCTGTAGCAGCTTTTATTGTTGTTATTTCTCATTCGATCGTTTTATTTTTATTTGCCTCTCAGGGTATTAGTGCTTTTCTTCAATCTATTAATCTTCCCTCTATTCCTCTTGTTCCTGTTTCCAGTTCGCAAGCTGTTGTTGGAGGTGTTATTGGAATTGGGCTCCTAAAAGGAGGAAAAGAAGTGCAATGGTCTATTGCGGGAAGAATATCAATGGGATGGGTTACGCTGCCTATAATTGCAGCTCTAATATCATTGATTATTTTATTTGTTTTAGAAAATATTTTTAATTTAACTGTTTCGTTTTAATTTACTGCCCGGTAAGCAAAAATAAAGTCTTCTTGTATCTTTGATTCAATAGCTCCTTTTCGCCTTGATCGAACTAAATCAATTGCTTCTTGTTTAGGATAATTAAATTCTAGAAGTAAAATTGCAGCTATTGTTCCTGCTCGTCCTTTACCACCACGACAATGTAAAACAATATTTTTTCCATCTATTAATTCATTTTTAAGGAGTACCTTTGTTGTTTCCCATTTGTATTTAAAATCTTTATCAGGTGCTCCCATGTCGTAAATTGGTAGATGATACCAATGCAACTTGTGGTCATAAATATTTTTTACAAATAAAGTTTTATCACATAATTTTTCAAATTCATTATCTTCAACAAACGATGTGATGGAGCTGCAGTTATTATTTTTAAAAAGATTAAGTTCATTATTAAAATGACTTACATCAAATATTCCATTTTCATTTAATCCTGGAAATGAAGTTAAGATTATTTTTCCAGCAAAAGATTTCGAGTCTATGAAATCGTATTCACTAAATTGCATTTAGGACTTGTTAGCGAGAAAGGATTTTCTTGCATCTTCTAAATAAGGTCGAAAATGTTCAACATCTGGTGTTTTTTTATCAAGAATTTTAGCCATATCATCAAATCTTCTCAGTTCCACGGCTTCATCCATAAATGGTTTGTTTATAAATTCTTCTGCTTCTTCTTTGGTAAATGGTCCGCCTTGAACTTTGAGTGATATTTTAGATGCCTCTGATAAACTGTTATAATACCCATCTTCAACACTGGATAGGTATCTTTTTGAAGCAACGTGCGCTCTGATAGGTAAGATAACTTCTTCTCCAAAATATTTTTTTAAAAAATCAGCACCTAAGTTTTCATGATGACCATCCTTCCCTTCATGAATAGGATCGCCGTCTTCATATACAAGATGTCCCACATCGTGAAGTAAGGCCGCTGCAATTGTTGGACCAGGCAATTTATGTTGTTCAGCTAATTCAGCACATTGAAGAGCGTGTTCTAATTGAGTGACATCTTCATTGCCATATTGAATATCCGCTCCTTTAGTCTTCAAAAGATCCAGCAAATAATCTACAATATTTTCTTCCATTCTTAGATAATAATTAACTTATTAGAAAATAATTTCAATTCTAAGTTTTATACGATTGATCAATTTTATAATAATATTTAAGAGGATAATAAGTTTAATGGATAAAAAATTATTAACTCCAGGTCCTCTTACGACCTCAATGTCCACAAAAGAAGCTATGTTACATGATTGGGGATCAAGAGATAAGAAATTTATTGATCTCAATTCATCTATAAGAGAGTCACTAGTTAAATTAATTGAGGGTGAAGATAATTATCAATGTGTTCCAATGCAAGGAAGTGGAACTTTTGCTGTTGAATCTATGGTTAGTTCACTTACATCAAAAGACTCAAAGATACTGATTTTAATAAATGGTGCATACGGACAACGTATGAAAAAAATGTGCACGTACTTAAATAGAGATTTTATAGAGTATGAAGTTGCAGAACATGAAGTACATGATTTAACTAAAATTGAAGAGCTAATTGATAATAATGAATTAACACATGTTTTCACTGTCTATTGTGAAACAACATCTGGTATTTTAAATCCTATTGAAGAAATTGCAAAATTAGTTGAATCAAAAAAACTATCTTTATTTATCGATGCTATGAGTGCCTTTGGGGCGCTACCTCTTAGTGCAAAAAAAATTAGTTTTGATGCGGTAGCTGCGTCATCTAATAAATGCTTAGAAGGTGTTCCAGGTGTTGGTTTTATTTTAGTAAAAAATAATGTTATTCAAAATGCAAAAGGAAATAGTCATTCACTCAGTTTGGATTTGTATGATCAATGGCAAGCAATGGAAAAAAATAAACAATGGCGCTTTACACCTCCAACGCATGTATTAGCAGCTTTCAATCAAGCTATTAAAGAACATGAAAATGAAGGCGGGGTTCAGGGAAGACATCAAAGATATAAAAGTAATTGTGAAATAATATGTACCGGTATGAAAGAATTAGGTTTTGAACAATTACTTCCTGATAATTTACAAGCACCAATTATTATAACTTTTAAGCAACCGGGTGATTCAAGTTTTAATTTTGAAAAATTCTATAATGCACTTAGTGAAAAAGATTTCTTAATTTATCCTGGCAAACTAACTGTTGCTGAAACATTTCGTATAGGTTGTATTGGTAATTTAAATGAAAATGATATGCACGATACAATAAAAGCTGTTCAAGAAGTAATTCAAGAACTAGGTTTAAAAATTAATTAATTGTAAATGACACAAGAAATTGAAATTCCACTAATTCAAGCTACTGATGAAAATCTTAAGGGATACGGTTACTTAATTGATACGTATGAAAAAAGTGAAATTGAAATTGTTACTTGGCCAAAACAAGGTTGGAGAGATATAGAAGAAGGAACAGGAAATGAAGGAGGAACAACAGAAGGCTCCTTTGATACTTGGTGGCAAGGTGATACTCTTTATGGACAAAATAATGCTGTTCAACATAAGAGTGATTACGAAGTTGATGGAAAATATATTCTTGGATATTCAACTAATCCTGATAATGATTTACAAAAAGAAAATTATCAAACTCCAGATAAAATTTATTTATGGCATGCTAATTATCACCCAGATGGTGGACAGCTTTTTTATCCTGAAGAAAAAAAACCTTTCATTTGTCCGTTAGCATTACCAACAGATGATATAGAACCAGAACACTTTAAAGCGTTTTATTGTGATGGCTCTAAAGGTCTCTATATTCATCCCAATATATGGCATGAGGGCGTCTTCCCTGTATCTGAAAAGCAATCTTTTCAAGGAAAACAGGGAAAAGTTCATGCCCGAGTTAGTATTGATTTAAAAGAAGAGTTTAATAAATATATTTATTTTAAAACAGAAATTTAATTAAAATTAACTTAATTTAAATTATGAAAATTATTCATTTATCTGATCCACATATTTATACAGATAAAATTCATGGTATTGATCCAGTAAGTAGGTTTAAAAAAGCATTAGATCACATTTTAAAAAATCATAGTGATGCTGATCTATTTGTCATAACAGGTGATATCACAGATCTAGGAGATAAAGAGTCATATCAATTATTTATAAAAATAATTCAAGACGCAAATTTACCTGAACAATTAGATCCAAAACTTATAATTGGAAATCATGATAACCGTGAAGAATTTAAAAAAAACTTTCCTTCAATACAAGAAGATGAAAATGGTTTTGTTCAATATTTTAAAGATTTAGAAAATAAACGTTTTATTTTTATAGATACAAATTTAGATGATGAAGATAAAGGTTATTATTGTGAGGATAGACAGGCTTGGCTCAACAAAACTTTAAATCAAACATCTTATGATAAGGATATTTATATTTTTATGCATCACAATCCTCTAGCTTTGGTGAAAGAAGAAACTGATGAGATTGGTCTTCAACAAAAAGAAGAATTTAAAAAAATTTTATTAAGTAGTAAAAAAAATATTAAACATATTTTTTTTGGACATCAGCATATAACAAGCTCCGGTTCGTATTGTAATATAACTTTTTCATCTCCAAGAAGTACGTGGTTTCCATTGATATCAAATTTTTCAAATCAATACAGACTGGGAACAGCAAATACAGATACAAATTATAATGTTGCAATTATCCGATCAGATACAACAATTATTCATACTGAAGATTTTTTAAAAACTGAAGTAAATTGGATTGAATAAAAAATAAAATTATTTCTTTTCTATAACAAAAATTTCATTATTAAAATAAAGACCTTTGTTTTTTGCAACTACTTTTTGAACAGTCTTTTCATAATTTTTTGTTTTTTCGACTTTCATTACTTTATCATCATCCATTTGATTTACATATATAGATGCATTCCAAGCAGAAAATATTAAAGAAGTAGCTATCCCACCACTTATTTCTGTTGGAAGTGCACGAAGTTTACATTTAATATTTCTTTTTTCTCCAAAAGATAAATTATCTAACAATTCTTTATCTAAGTTTTTCTTTAGATATGAAATGATACTATTGCCGAGTGAAGGAAAAGGGTTTTCTTTTGGCCAAATTTTTCGAATAATTTCATTTGCTGGATCTTTTCCTGATGCATGAATTGTTAGTAATTTTCCTTTTGACTTCAGAGCTTTAATCATGGGCTCAATTACATATTTTGCTTTTTTTTCAGCTGAAATTCTTGATCTGTACGGTTGCGATGCAATTATAAGATCAAATCTGTTTGCAGAATTATTTTTTGTTGGAATTAGCTCGTTTACATTAAACTCTTGATCCTCTCGATAAATCACAATTACCGATGGTTCTTTATAAGTATGATTACCTGATTTTTTATTAATTTCTATGTTCCATTTTTTTTCTAAAAATTCATTTTGTTTTCTTAATTGTTGGGCAAATTCAATCGAAGTATTCCCTTTTAGTTTTATAACATTCCAATTAATTTTTTTTTGTTTCTTTTCATTTTTTGATTTTAAATTAGCAGCTTCCGCATAATGTAAATTTGAAATTACAAAAACGGTATTTTTATGTTCCACAAATCTATCAGGTAGTTTTTCTAAACCTAATCTTACATCTTCAATACTAATCTCTTTTGTTGCAACTAACAAAGGAATAGTAGGATTTTTAGAATGACATTGGCGCATGACATTCATCAATAATGATCCATCACCCATACCAGCATCAAATATTTTTATTCCAGGTTTTTGAGGTTTAATTTTATTAATATGAGGACGAATAGCATCAGCAATTTGATTTTTTTCATTTGTTGTCGTTACAAATAATAAATATTTTTGTCTATTATCGTAAAATCTAAAATTTTTTTTCATATTTAATATAAACCCATAAGTTGAGCTGATTTAGTAAAAGACTCTTTATTACCAATAAAGTTTTTACCTCGCTCTCCTAAAAAAGCATCATCTACTATATTATTCCATTCTTGAACAGGAACTTTTATTTCATTTAAGTTTAAAGGAACCTCTAGAGAACGCATGAATTCGCTTAATTTTATTGATGCATTTTCTAAATTATCATTAAAAATTAATTGTAATCTTTCCTCAGCAACTTGATTAATACCAATCATGCTTCTTGTAACAATAGGAAGAGTAAAAGAACATGCAATACCATGTTGGATGCCGTAATTAAGTGTAATAGGATAAGATAGGTTGTGCGCAATAGCTGTTTTCGTGTTTGAAAATGCCAGACCTGCATGAACACAGGCGCGAGCAATGTTCGAACGTAATTCAACATTAGTAAGATCTTTTGATAAAAGTGGTAAATTCTCTAAAACCAATTTTGAAGCTTGAATTGCATGAGAAGCTGACACTGGATTAGCATTAATATTCCATATACTCTCCATAGAATGAGATAATGCATCTAGACCGGTAGATATTGTAAGACCAAGCGGTTTATCAACCATAATTGATGGGTCAATAATTGCTTTTTCTGCATAAAGTGTTTTATGAGCCAAAGAGAGTTTATTATTTTTTTCTTTATCCCAAATTGTAGCCCAACAAGTAAGCTCACTTGATGTTCCAGAAGTTGTTGGTATGGCAATAATTTTTATAGGATTTTCAACCTTTGGACTTTTTTTATTTCTTACAAAATCTGTTAGATATTCTTGATTTTCTTTAAATGCAGCAATAGCTTTTGCTGTATCAGTAACAGAGCCTCCACCAATTGCTAATATATAATCAACATTTTTTTTAATAGAAGAAAATTTTTTTTGAAGTTCTAATATATCTTTATAATCCGGATTAGGCTGAACATCCGTCATTATGGATAAAGGTGGATGAGAAGATAAGCTTAATTCATCACTATATTTTTTAAAAATTTCTTCTGGATGCGTGATGATTATATAACTTTTATCTTTAAGTGCATTATGTACTTCCTGAAATCTATTTTTACCAAAGATGATTTCTACGGGATTATAGTAATTCCACATTATTTTAAATTGATTTTGCTGCTTTTGATAAAATTTTCATTTTTTCAATTGCCTGTTCTCTTGTAAAAAAACCTAAACCACAATCTGGAGCAGCAATCAAACGATGCTCATCAATATGTTCTAAAGAATCTTTCATTCTAGTTCTAACTTCTTCTACAGATTCCATTCTACTTTTAGCAATATCAATAAATCCAAAAATAACTTTTGTTTTTTTAAATTTTTCTAAAAGATTTAAATCATTATGTCTGTGAGAATCTTCCAGAGATACAGCGTCAATAGTAGAGTCATCAACTAATGTAGCAATTCTATCGTATGCGTCTAAGTCTGCTTTTTTATATCCTGTTGAGTCAAGAGAGTTCGGATAACCACAACAAATATGACATTCCCTTTGGACATCTTTAGGAATTCCATGCATCATTCTTTCTAAGTTTTCCATGCCGTATATATTTGCTTCTTCTGGTTTTCTTGCAAAAACTGGTTCATCAATTTGAATATATTTACATCCAGCATCAACTAATGCTTTTATTTCTTTATTTAGAGCTAACGCTAAATCAAAACCAAGTTTTTTAAGATCGTCATAGTAGTTATTTGCAATAGAGTCAGTTATTGTCATCGGACCGGGTAATGTAATCTTAACTGGATTTTTGGTGAATTGTTGAGCGCTTTTCCAATCAAATGGCATGCGTATTTCTTTACTTGATACTGGACCGATTATTGTTGGAACATTCGCTTCAAAAGCTCCTTGTCTCACTGATTTGTGAGTTACTTCTTCAAAACTTATATTATTTAAAAAACGACATTGGTGGAAAACATAACTTTCTCTTCTTACTTCACCATCCGTTGGAACATCAATACCAGCACTTACTTGATCAAGTATAACTTCTTTAATTGCTTCTAAAAATAAATTTTCTACATTATCACCAGCATCCTTTAATGCTTTTTCGTAAGCACCTGGTGACCAATTTGCTAATAGTCCTTTAGATGCTTTTCTTTCTTCTTCTGATTTTGTACCTAAAAACCAATCATTAATTGGTGTATTTTTAGGTTTTGGATAAGCACCTATTGTGGTTGTTATAAGTGGCATTGTTCCTCCGTTAATATTTTTAAACAAAAACAGCGGCTTTTATAAAGCCGCTGTCATGAAAAGTTAATAATAAAATGATCTTAATTTACAGAAGATCGTTTATTTCTTCCATCATCTCTTCTTGAAGATCGCCCATATCATCAGCACTACCTGTAGCAATTTCCTCAGTGTAATCATAAATTACTTGAGTGATTGCTAGTCCGTTTTCACCAGGATATGCGAACCAATCTGCTAAGAGTGGAAGCTGTTCAACCGCAGTAAGTTTATTTGGATTTGCACTATAGAAATCACCTAATAAATCGTTAGCTGCTTTGTTTGGTGGAACATAACCAGTTGTCTCCGCAACTAATGCTGCGCCAATACCAGAAGTAATAAACTTCAAGAATGTCCAAGCCGCATCAACTCTTGCTGGATCATCAGAAGTAGAAGTTAACATTGCTGCATTTCCACCTGCTGGTAATCTTGCTGGAGTTCCATTATTTACACCTGCCATTCCAGGGAATGGAGCTGTCTTAAGTACGAAATCTGCTTTTGCAGCATTTACTGAACCTAAGCTTGAAGTTGACCAGAACATCATACCAATAGTACCTGCATTAAATGCAGCTTGACCATCAGCAATTGAATAGTTAGGCATATTACAACCACTCATAATGTCATGCATTTGTTGTAAAGTTTTTAAACCAGCGTCTCCGCCTAAGTTAACTTTTCCATCTTCAACAATTTTAACATTTTGTGTGTGCATTAAAGCTTGGTGGAACCAGTTACCTGTAATATTCCAACCAAAATATAAAGTGCCACTTCCAGCTGCTTCTAATTTTCCACAAGCATCAATAACTTCATCCCAGTTAGTTGGAATGCTGTCTATACCCGCTGCAGCTAATAAATCCATGTTATAGTATCCAACAGGAGTTGATACAGAGAATGGTAAACCATAAACTTCTCCTCCAAATGTTGAAAGACTTAACATTGCAGAATGATAACCATCTTTTTCAAAATCAGCTTCTTTTGCAATGAATGGTTCTAAAGATTTTGCAATACCTTTATCTACTAGAGGAGCTTGTCTGTTAAGACCTTGCATTGTAACATCTGGTAGATTCCCAGAAGTTGCTTCTCTTAAAACTGTAGCAGTTGCATCTTCATAGTTTTCATAAGTTGCTCTAAATTTAACTTGAATATCTGGATGTGCTTTCTCAAACTCTGGCATAATAGCTTGATAAGTTACATCAAATAAACCTGAGTAAGGATAAGCTACTTCTATTTCAATAGACTTCGCTGAATTAACAGAACCATAGAAACCAAACGCTAATACGGCTGCTAATCCTGTAATTAATTTTCTCATTTAATCCTCCCGATTATGAATATAAATTATAGTTTAATCTAACATGTAAAAATAAAATCGTTACAAATTTATTACACAAATATCACTAATAATTAGTAATTCTTTTCCACAGCAATTTTAATAGTGTAGAGAAAATCTAGGTTTTTACCAAGGTAAAGAAAAGGTTTTAACATTAGTAAAACTCTTCATCGCTTCAATAACACCCTCTTTGTATCCCAGTCCCGAGTCTTTAATTCCCCCAAAAGGAGACATTTCAATTCTGTAACCAGGTACTTCCCAAATATTGACAGTTCCAACATTTAAGTTTTGAATATATTTTTTTGCTCTCATAAAATTATTAGTGCACACACCTGAAGATAATCCAAAAGCAGTTGAATTTGAGATCTTGATGACAGATTCATCATCATTGGGAACGCGTATAATTGGAATGACAGGCCCAAAAGTCTCTTCCAATACTAATTCACTTTTAGGATCAACATTATCAATTACTATTGGAGGCAATAACGCACCTTTTCTTCCAGGATGATATAAAATTTTCGCACCATCTGCTTCTGCCATAGAAACTCTTTTATCAAATAGTTCAGCTGCTTGAGCATTAACAACGGTACCTAAATCAGTTTCCATGCTCATCGGATCTCCAAATTTAATTTTTTTAGCTCTTTCCAAAGCCATTTCAACAAACTGATCAGCAATTTTTTCTTGTACAAGTATTCTTTTAACTGCAGTACAGCGTTGTCCTGAATTTTTTGTTGCACCAGTTACGGCTAATTCAACAGCTTTCTTTAAATCATCTGAATCTAAATCATTTAAAACAATTAGAGGGTCATTTCCGCCAAGTTCAAGAACAGTTCTTTTGTATCCTGCTTGTTCAGCAATTAGTTTTCCAACACCGACACTTCCCGTAAAAGTAATAAGGTCAATATTTGAATTCTTTATCATTTCTGAACCAATATCTTGTGGCCATCCTGTAACAACAGAAAACATTTCAGGAGGTAAACCAGCTTCATATAAAACATCAGCAAGAACCATTGCTGTTAATGGAGTTAATTCTGTCTGTTTACAAACAGTACAATTATTCGTTGCAATGGAAGGAGCAATTTTATGCGCCACCATGTTTAAAGGATGATTAAAAGGAGTAATTGCAGAAATTGCTGTTAATGGTTCTCTTATTGTAAATATTTTTCTCGCTTTTCCATGAGGAGTTAAATCACAAGAAAAAATTTCTCCGTCATCATGAATACAAAGTTGGGCGGTTAAAGAAAAAACATCAAATGCTCTACCTACTTCATATAATGAGTCTTGTTTTGAAATCCCAAGCTCTAAAGTAATGATATCAGAAATTTCTTCTTTTCTTTTTACAAGTACCTCAGCAGCTGTTTGAAGAATTTTTTGTCTTTCGTATCGTGTAAGCTTTGGTTGATAGTTTGCAGCTATTTCAAGAGCTTGTCTTGCATGTTCAGCATTTCCTGCAGGAACCGTACCAATGACTTCGCCTGTAAAAGGATACTCAACATCAATTGTTTTTTCAAAAGTTACTTTTTTGCCAGCAATTCGCATAGCTTCATTAATCATTTTCTTTTCCATTACAGGGCTCCATTAATTGCATAGTAGAATGCATCATAATTATATAACTGTTTTTCATTATTGTAATTTTGTATTTTTAGATTTGATATAAAAGGCACTTCTCTCTCATGCAAACCACCATGAGAACGTAAAGGTTCATTTAATCCAGAAAGATTATGTTTATCTTCCGATGATCCAATGGTCATAAATTCTGAGGACATACATATTATATCGCCCATGCGATCAGGTGGTAGATTGTATGTATTGCAACCTTCGTCTTTGGTTAACACTACCTCTATATCTTTAATTTCTTTAATTGATTCTATAACGTCATTAACTTTGGTTTTATCTTCAAGATAAATTGTTGCAAATGAACCTAATGATCCGTGATGAACAACGTAAGGATCTGTTATTGGTAAAATAACTTTTGCTACATTTGGTTCAAATTTTTTATCAAGATAATCTTGTAAAAAAATTGCATTAGGTGAACCATCATCTTTTGATTTTGGTTTCATACCGTGATCAGCTGTAATAATTATTGATACATCGCCCTTGTTTAAAAGACCGATATATTTATCAAACATAGAATAAAACTTATTAGCCACTTCATTTCCTGGTGCATACTTATGTTGAATATAATCTGTTGTAGATAAGTACATTATATTTGGTTTAAATTCCTCAAGTAGTTTCACTCCAGCTGCCATAACAAATTCAGAAAGGCCCTGAGAGTATACTTCCGGTACGGGCATTCCTAACCAGTCATTAACATTATCAATGCCATTATGTTCTTTTGTTGCCTGATCAGATTTTTCGGCTGAAAAACATATTGCTCGATTATCATCAAATCCTAAACCGTTGCCCAAAAGAGTTCTGAGTTTATCTTTCGCCGTAACAAGAGCAATCTTTGATCCAGAATTATAAAATTTTTCAAATATTGTTGGTGCACGCATATATTTTGGATCATTCATCATTACTTCTTCCCCTGTTTCAGGAGTGTAAAAGAAATTACCACATATTCCATGAACAGAACTAGGTTGCCCTGTTACAATTGATATATTATTTGGATTTGTAAAACTTGGTATAGCACTATGAACAAGTAAACTCTCTCCATTAGAAATTAATGCATCAATATTAGGTGTAAGATTTAGTTTTGATGCCTCTTCGAGATACTCTTTTTGACTGCCATCAAGACAAATGACTATGGCAGTCTTTGCAAATTTACTTGGGTACTCTCTTTTGTTAATTTCTAGGTTTTCGGTCACAATTCTTAATTAATATATAAATAAATAAACAAATTTATAGTTATATGTTCTCTAAACTCAATAATAATTTGAAAATATGTTCATAAAATTGAAATAAAAGTGCAATATTTAGATTTAAAATATTCTCAAATATTATAATATTTTATAAAAAGAATAAACATAATGGGGAGGAATTGAGTGGGCACCATATCACTTAAAAATATTTCAAAATCTTTTGGATCAACTCAGGTATTAAAAAATCTTAATGTAGATATAAAAGATGGAGAATTTTTGACTTTAGTTGGACCTTCTGGTTGTGGTAAATCTACTTTACTTCGGATCATAGCTGGTCTTGAGCAACAAACTTCTGGTGATGTTTTAATTGATGATAAAGTTGTAAATAAAATTAGGGCAAGTGAACGAGACTTAGCAATGGTTTTCCAATCTTATGCTCTCTATCCTCATCTGACAGTAAGAAGAAACTTAGAAACGCCATTAAGACTTCGAGATTATAATTCATTTGAAAGACTTCCTTTGATTGGAAATTTTTCTCCAAATAAAAAAAATAAAACTGAATCTATAAATCAATTAGTAAACAAAACATCAGAAACACTTAAAATCTCTGAACTACTAGATAGAAAACCAGGTCAGTTATCTGGAGGTCAAAGACAAAGAGTAGCTCTTGGTCGTGCAATGGTTAGAGAGCCTGTTGCTTTTTTGATGGATGAACCATTATCAAATTTGGATGCAGCATTAAGAGTACATATGCGCTCCGAATTATCAGAGCTTCATAATTCTCTTAAAACTACTTTTGTATACGTTACTCATGATCAAGCAGAGGCGTTAACTATGTCATCTCGAATGGCTGTTATGATTGATGGAAATTTATTACAATTAGATACCCCTCAAGAAGTATACGATAATCCTGCCTCTTTAAGTGTAGCTCAATTCGTTGGTAGTCCTAAAATTAATATTTTTAATGGTTCATCAGATTCAAGTGGAACAGTAAGTATACTAAATCTAAACTTAAAAAGAAAATCCTCAGAAACAAATTTAGAATTAAGTATTGGTATTAGACCTGAACATTTAGAAATTACCAATCAAAGTGATGAAAATACTTTTAGTGCAACAGTTGCGTATAGAGAAAATTTAGGATCAGATATTTTCTTTCATGTAAATACTGAAGATGGAATGAATAGAATTATTGTAAGAGGTATACCACAATTTACAAACGAAATTTCTAATGGCTCAAAAGTAAATATTAAAAGAGCTTCTGATAAAGCTTTGTTATTTAATAAAGAAGGTAAGAGAGTTCAATTTAATAATGCATAATTCTAAAGCACATATTTGGTTTATTGCACCTGCAATAATACTGATGATTATTATATTAATTTTTCCATTGTTTCTCGCAGGTGGAATTTCTTTTACCGATTATAATTTAGGGAATAAATCTATTGGATGGGTCGGATTAGAAAACTATGACAAAATGTTCAATAGAAAAACTTATGTAAAAATGATTTGGGCTACAGCAACCTATGTAATCGTTGTGGTTCCTATTTCAGTTGTACTTGGTTTATGTGCTGCAATGCTCCTAAATTCTCTTAGATTTGGAGCTGATATTTATAAAACAATTTTCTTTCTGCCTGTTATGGCGACTCTTCTTGCTATGGCAATTGCGTGGGAATTCACTCTCCATCCAACACTAGGTATCGTTAATAGTTTTTTAGCTAATGGTTGTGGTGGTGTAAGAGAATTTATTTTAGGTTTACATTGGTTGCCATGGGTGGACTCACAGCAAAGTTGGTATCATGTGGCTTGTGCAAATAATATGGATTTTCCATATTGGCTAAAGCAAAAAAATACAGCGATTTGGACAATTTGTTTTATAGGAATTTGGCAAGCATTTGGTTTTAATATGGTTTTATATTTAGCAGGGCTAACAGGTATCCCTAGAGAATTATATCATGCAGCAGAAATGGATGGTGCTAAATCTACATGGGAACAATTTAAACTTGTAACATGGCCAATGCTTGGTCCTACAACTTTATTTGTTGTAACAATTACAACAATTAGAACATTTCAAGTTTTTGATACAATTGAAATACTTACTAAAGGTGGTCCATCTAAAACCACGTATGTTATGATGTATGCAATATTTGAAAAAGCTATTCAACAAAACTTAACAAGTATTGGAGCGGCTATTACTGTAGTGTTTATTGCTTTCATATTAATATTAACCTTCTTCCAGAGATATGTGATTGAAAGGAGGGTACATTATTAATGCAAACTAAAGAATATATTGGTGAAAGCTGGAAACATGGCATTTTAATCGTTGGTGCAATTCTTGTGTTACTTCCATTTTATATGATGGTTTCAATGTCACTTAAATCTCAACAAGAAATTCAATCAATTTCTGGCGGTTTAATTGGTGCACAGGAAGTTCAAACATTTCCAGTTTGTGTAAAAACTGGTTATTCTGAAGAAACATGCACAACAAAGCCTTACATTTATAATTACTGGTTTGCTTTTGAAAAAGCTCCTATTCCAAGATACTTAATGAATGGAGTAATAGTAACTTTTTCTATTTTTATTATTCAAGTTCTTGTTGCTCTACCTTGTGCCTATGCTCTTGCCAAACTTCGGTTTTATGGACGGGAATTTGTATTTTCAATGGTATTATTTTGTTTACTAATACCTGTGCACGGGATTGCGCTGCCTCTTTATATAATGCTGGCCCAGGCCGGACTGGTTGATACCTATTCCGCCTTGATACTTCCCTGGACAATATCTGTATTTGGAATTTTTCTCATGCGGCAATTCTTTATGACAGTTCCAGATGAATTAATTGACGCCGCCAGGATGGATGGTATGGGAGAATATTCTATAGTATGGAAAGTGATGCTCCCGACAGCAATACCCGCATTATTGGCATTTGCAATATTTTCAGTTGTTGCACACTGGAATGATTACTTCTGGCCGCGAATGGTTATCACTGGGAATAGAGATCTATTTACTCCGCCACTTGGTATTAGAGAATTTAGGGGGGGTATAGATAGTGATGAATTTGGACCAATGATGGCATCAATTGTAACTGTTACAGTTCCTTTAATTGTAGCTTTCATAATTGCACAAAAAAGATTTATTGAAGGAATTACTCTGACAGGGATGAAATAAAACTATAATTAGTTTTTTCTGATGCCTGACTATCTTTTATTTTTGCTTATATTAATTGCTGCTCTTTCACACGCAGTCTGTCATAGCATTCTAAAGAACAATAAAAACCCTCTGGGAATATTAGGAGTAACATCTATTTTTGAAATAATAATTTTTACTCCACTTGTATTAAGTGTTCCTTTTCCAACAACTTATATTTGGATTTTAATTATTCTTTCTGCTTTCCTACATGGTTTGTATAGATTGCTTGTTGTTTACTCATATCAATATGGTGATTTATCATTCATATATCCAATAGCGAGAGGATCCTCATCTTTATTGCTAGCATTAATAAGTGTAATTTATTTATCAGATAAAATTTCTTTAATTGGTTTTATTGCAATACTAATTGTTTGCTTCGGACTGTTTTTAATATCATATTCAGATAAATTGAAGTTTAATTATACTGCTTTTGGATTGGGTTTTTTAACAGCTATTATGATAACAACATATACTCTAGTAGATGGCATTGGTGTTAGAAATTCTCCGAACCCATATACCTTTTTATATTGGATGCTTTTATTAAATGGAACTCCAGCATTAGTTGTTTCATTTTTATTTAGAAACAATGGAATAAGAGTGATTAATAAAAATCTTATTTTTACAGGCGTTTTATTCGGAATATTAGCTCCGTTAGCATATGGAATAGTAGTTTGGTGTATGCAATATTTACCAATAGCGTATGTTTCATCTTTACGTGAGAGCAGTATAATATTTGCAACCTTAATTGGTATGATAATTCTTAAAGAGCATACAGCCTCAAAAAGATTGGTACCTTCAGTATTTGTTGTTGTTGGAATATCACTGTTATATTTTCAATTATAAAGATAGACCTAAAATATTATTGGACATCAAATCTTAAATTTTCTATAGGTCCATTAATATGTCTGATATTGAACATGTAGAGGCAAATATTGAAACTATTTGTTGCGATGGGGGTGAAGATGGTTTAGGACATCCCGCAGTTTATTATACCTTCAATAATGAGGACAAAATTATTTGTGGTTATTGTGGGAAAATTTTTATAAGAAAAGAAGAGTAATATGTATAAGGAGTCTTGGGGTCAAAAAAGAATTTGTCCGATGTGTAGTAAACAATACTACGACTTAGGAAGAACGGAGCTCGAGTGTCCTGAGTGTGGTAAATTAATTGAAGTTACTACGATGACAAGACCAAGACGTGGAAGAAAGCCAGGTAGTACTAACGCTGCTCCTCTCACAAATCCTATCCCACCCAAGCCAAAAGAAAAAGATGATGAACTTGATATTGAGAGCTTAGACTCAGATTTAGATAACAATGAAGATAATTTAGAGGATGATACTGTATTATTAGAAGACGAATCAGATATTGATCCTGCTGTTGATGCTGGTATTAAACCAAAAGAAGACGGCGAAGAAGAATATTAATAATTAATCAAAAAATAATAAATGTTTACGATACTACAAAAGACTTGGGCGCTTTTCTTTGGCTTTGCATTAATTAGTCTTGGTCATGGACTACAGGGAACATTAATAGGTGTTCGTTCTGTCATAGAAGAGTTTACATTTATATCAGCAGGTTTAATTATTGCAGGTTATTATATAGGTTATCTAAGCGGGGCATTAACAATACCAATCTTTTTGCAAAGAGTTGGTCATATTCGAGTTTTTGCTGCTTTAGCTTCTTTAGCATCAATTGCTATTTTGTTACATTCAGTTTTTTTACATCCCTACTCATGGTTTTTTATTAGGATTATAACTGGAATAAGTTTGTCAGGAATATATGTGATTATGGAAAGTTGGTTAAACAACAAAGCAACTAATGAAACTAGAGGAAAATTACTGTCTATATATATGATTATCACTTTTGTTTTTGTAGGTTTAGGTCAATTTTTATTAAATTTAAGTGATCCTGCAAAAGTTGATTTATTTATTTTAGTTTCAATTTTGCTTTCATTTTCACTACTACCAATATTATTATCAAATACTGAGCAACCAACTATAAGTGATACAAAATATTTTACTTTAAAAGAATTTTATATTTTATCTCCTTTGGGCTTTGTAAGTGCGTTAATGATAGGTCTTGCACATAGTGCGTTATTTGGGTTTGGAGCAGTCTATGTTTCTTCAAAAGGATTTACTCTTTTTGAAATTTCGGTTTTTATGGTAAGTATTTCTTCCTTTGGTGCTTTAGCTCAATGGCCAATAGGATATGTTTCAGACAAAATAGATAGAAGAATTATATTAATAGCAATTACTTTTATAGCAGCTGGATTAAGTATTTTTATTGTAATATCTTCCTATCTATCTTTTATTTTATTTATAATTCTCTCTGGAATATTTTCTGCCATGTCTCTTCCAATGTTTTCTGTAGCCGTAGCTCACGTAAATGATTTTTTGGAATCTAATGAAATTATTTCAGCATCATCAACTTTTAATATTTTAATAGGTATTGGCTCAATTCTTGGACCTATTTTAGTATCAAGCTCAATGACATTAGTTGGCCCTAATGGCTTTTTTATATATTTATTTTTAGTCCATGGAACTTTGGGTTTATTTGGATTGTATCGTATGACAAGAAGAGTTAAGCCGCGTGATTTAGAATCTCAATATATACCTTTACCACGTAATATAAGTGCTGCTGGTATGGAAATGAATCCTGTTATTGATTCAGCTGAAGAAGATTAAGTTTTTTTGCTATTCTTTGTAAGAGCAATAACACAATTATACCCATGTATATCATTGGCTCGGTTTTATCCGCACGAACCAACATATAAAAATGAAAACTTGATAATATAACTGCTGGGTAAATTAGATAATGAATTTTTTTCCATACTTTAAAGCCTAATCTTTTTATCATTTGATTTGTTGAAGTTAATGCCAATGGGATAAGACAAAGGAAACTAATAAAACCAAATGTAATAAATGGTCGCTTAACTATATCTTTAATTATAAAATTTATATCAAGAAAATGATCTAAAAATATGTAAGTTGAAAAATGAAGAGTAACATAATAAAACGCAAATAATCCTATCATCCGTCTAAATAAAACAATAGATTTTAATTTTTTAATATTTGCTAATGTAGTAATCGCTAAAGTTAATATAATTAATCGTAGAGCCATCAAACCAAACTCGTCCATTATTCTTTCAATGGGATTAACACCTAAATTTCCTGTTATAAACTGTATTATCCAGAGAAGACTGGGAAATAAAAGTAAAAGGAAAATATAAGGTTTGCTTCGATTAAAATTTTTTGTTGAAAACATCAACTAGTAAAATTTTGTCATATCTAAATCTTTGTAAAGATGTGCAACTTCTTCTTCATAGCCGTTAAACATAAGAGTCTCTCTTCTTTTAAATTCACCTATTCGTCTTTCAGTTGATTGACTCCAACGAGGATGATCAACGCTTGGGTTAACATTTGCATAAAAACCATACTCCCAAGGAGCAAGAGTTTCCCAAGAAGTTTCTGGTTGTTCATTTAAGAATCGTATCGCTACAATTGATTTAATTGATTTAAAACCATATTTCCAAGGAACAACAAGTCTGATAGGTGCTCCATTTTGATTTGGCATTTTGTGTCCATATAATCCTGTTGCAAGAATAGTTAAGGAGTTCATAGCTTCATCCATTCTTAAACCTTCTCTGTAAGGCCAAATAATTGTTCTCTTTTGTTGGCCAGGCATTTCTTCTGGTCTTAAAACTGTAACGAATTGGATGTACTTTGCTGAACTTATAGGATCGGCAATTTTAATTAATTCAGATAATTGAAAACCTTGCCAAGGAATAACCATAGACCATGCTTCCACACATCTAAGCCTATAAACTCTATCCTCTACAGTAACTTTAGATAATAATTTTTCTAGATCGATAGTTTGAGGATTGTTAATTAATCCCTCTAACTTTATTGACCATGGATTTGGATTAAAATTTCCAGAATTTAAAGATGGATGTTTTTTATGAGTCCCAAATTCATAAAAATTATTATAGGTCGTTATTTCTTCATAGGAGTTTATTGTATCATTTTCTCCTAAAAATTTATTATAAATATCAGGACTAGCCTGATGGTTAGCAAATACATTTGAGGAGATAGTCGTTGCTAGTGCGGTTGCAAATGTACCTTTAATAAATTTGCGTCTATTTAAATAGGTTGAGTATGGGGTAATCTCTGATCCTAATATTTTCATAATTCTAATATATAGTAATATTTATAAATTTGAAGATTGATGAAGAACAGCTTTATCAAATCCAAATAAATTGTTAGGATATAAAAATGAAAAGAATGCTTTTCAATATAGCGGCTTTATTTGTTTTATTATCTTTTCAAAATTATAGTCACGCTAATAAAGTACATGGTATTGCCATGCATGGTGAGCCAAAATATGAAAGCAGTTTTAGACATTTAGATTATGTCAATCCTAATGCGCCAAAAGGTGGTGAAGTTAAATTTGGATCTTATGGTTCATTTGATAATTTAAATAGAGTAGCCTTCAAAGGGTCTAAGGCAGCTGGTTTAGGTTATATCAATGATACATTAATGAGACGTGTCTGGGATGAAGCTTTTTCCTTGTACGGTTTAATAGCTGAATTCGTTGAAATGCCAGATGATAGATCCTCAATTACATTTTATTTAAATCCAAATGCAACTTTTCACGATGGTTCACAAATTACTCGGGAAGACGTTTTATTTAGCCTTGAAACATTTCAAACCAAAGGAACACCTAATCAGAAAAAAACTTACGGAAAAGTAATTACAACAGAATTAATTGGTAACAATGGTATTAAAATGAATTTTATTAATAATGAAGATAAAGAACTCCCATTAATAGTAGCTGGATTTTTACCAATCATTCCAAAAAAATTTTATGAAAACTTAGATGTTACCAAAACGTTCTTGGATATCCCCCTTGGCAGTGGGCCTTATACTATTGATAGCCTCGATCCAGGACGTCAAATTAAATACAAACGAGTTGAAGATTATTGGGCTAAAGATTTGCCTGTTAATAAAGGGCTTTATAATTTTGATACAATTATTTATGATTATTATAAGGACTCTAATGTTTTAGTGGAAGCTTTTAAAGTTGGTGAATACGACTTTAGAAGAGAATATAATGTAAAACGTTGGCTTACAGAATATGGTTTCAATGCTGTTGATACTGGCGAGGTAGTATTAAAAGAAATGAACAACGATAGACCTGTAGGAATGAATGGTCTGGTTTTAAATACACGACGTGACTTATTTAAAAATAGAAATGTTCGTCTTGCTCTCAGTTATGCTTATGATCATGAATGGATAAATAAAACAATATATCAGAATGCTTACGTTAGAACTGATAGCTATTTTGATAACTCACCTTTAGCTTCATCTGGCTTGCCTTCTGATAAAGAATTAGAATTATTAAACCCTTGGAAAAATCAATTGCCAGCTGAAGTATTTTCAGAAACATTTTCACCACCTAAAACAGATGGAAGTGGAAATGATAGAAAAAATCTTTTGATGGCAAAAGAAATTTTAGAAAAAGAAGGATGGTTTATTGAAAACGGTAAACTAATAAAAAATGGGGAAGAATTTAAGTTTGAATTTTTAATTGTTAGTCCATCAGATGAAAAAATAGCATTAGCATTTCAGAGTAACTTGAAAAAACTTGGCATAACTATGGATGTTAGAACTGTTGATTCATCACAATATCAAGCACGCTTACTTAATTACGATTTTGATATGATAAAGCGCTATTGGGGAGTAAGTCTTAGCCCTGGTAATGAGCAACAATTTTATTGGGGATCTGAAGTTGGAAAAAAAGACGGTAGTAGAAATTATTCTGGAATTAATAGTCCAGTTATTGATGCTTTAATCGAAAAACTTATCAGTGCTAATGATCGAATTGAATTATTAACAGCCATTCATGCTCTTGATAGAGTTCTGTTATGGGGTCATTATGTAATTCCATTATATCATAGCAATAAAGATAGAATTGCGTATTGGGATTTTTTTGAATACCCAGATAAAATACCACTTTATGGAATTGTAATTGAATCTTGGTGGATTAATAAAGACAAAAAATAAAAAATTTACTTATTCATAATGAGCCATACTAGAGCAAATATTCTCATGCTAATTGCATCCTTAATTTGGGGAACAGCATTTGTTAGTCAAACAACAGGCATGGGTGCTATTGGACCTTTTACCTTTAGCTTTGGAAGATTCTTTTTTGCTTTTCTTACAGTCATTCCCTTTGCGCTTTATTTAGAAAGGGGAAATGTTTCTAAAATATTAAACGATAGAAAAAAAATTTATTTATGTATTGCTACAGGGTTTTTTCTATTTGGTGGTATGGGATTACAACAATATGCTTTACAAAAATCACTAATATCTAATGCTGCTTTCTTGAGCACACTTTATGTTCCTTTTGTTGGAATTATTTCAAGGTTTATAATTAAGAAACAAGTTCACTGGATAATTTGGGTTGCTATATTGCTTTGCTTATACGGATCCTATTTATTATCATCTAATCAATCGATTGAAATTCAACAATCAGATTCACTTTTATTTATTGCAGCTTTATTTTTTGCATTACACATTATTTGTATTGATATTTTTATAAAGGAATTGAACAGTCCGTTCCTTTTTGGAAGTATTCAATATTTTATAGTTTTTCTTTTATCAACGATATTAGCTTTTACTTGGGAAGATCCAAAATTGTCAAATATGCAAATCGAATGGTTTGAAATTTTATATACAGGAATCTTTTCAGCAGGAATTGGATATACGCTGCAAATTATTGCTCAGCATAAAGCCAATCCTGCGCCAGCTGCTATTATTTTATCAATGGAGTCAGTTTTTGCTGCCATTGCTGGATGGATATTATTGAATCAGGTTTTAGACACACAAAAGATACTTGGATGTCTTGCAATATTTGTTGGAGTCATTATAGTGCAATTAGTACCAATAATAATTAAACAAAAATGAGTGAAAAATTAGATGTTGTAGGAATAGGAAATGCGATGGTTGACGCCATCATTCCATCTAATCAAAGTGAAATCGAAAAGCATGACATTAATAGAGATTCTATGAATCTTATTGATGAAAGTTTAAAAAATAATCTGCATGAAAGTTATTCGATAAAAGAAATGGCAGGTGGTGGATCCTTAGGAAATTCTATGTTTGGTATTACTTCTTTTGGTGGAAATGGAAGTTTTATTGGTAAAATTAAAAATGATGAAATAGGCGTTTATCTTCAAAAAGATATGATGAGAGAAGGATTGAAATTTCCTTTAGGTTTCACATCTCCTGATATCTCTACAGGTTGTTGCACTATCTTTGTAGAAGAAGATGGAACTCGAACAATGTGTACTTTTTTAGGTGCTGGAACATTGATTGGACCAGAAGATATTAAAGAGGATGATATTAAAAATCATAAGATTGCATATTTAGAAGGATATTTATGGGACAACGAAAATGCAAAAAAAGCTATGAAAAAAATGGTTGATATTTGTAAAGCAGATAATCAAAAAATTGCTTTCACACTCTCAGATTTATTTTGTGTCGATCGTCATCGCGATTCTTTTCAAGAATTAATAAATAATGATGTTGATATTCTTTTTGCCAACGAAGATGAAATTAAATCTATGGCTCAAACTTCAAGTTTTGAAGAGGGTTTAGAATATGCAAAGTCATTAAATATTACAGCAGCTATAACTAAAGGAAGTAGTGGATCTGTAGTTGTATCAAATGGTGTTATTACAGAAATTAGCGCGCAAAAAGTTGAAAAAGTTGTTGATACTACTGGTGCAGGTGATTTATTTGCAGCTGGTTTTCTATATGGATATTCAAAAAATAAAAGTATGGAAGAATGTGGTAATTATGCATCAATCGCTGCTGCTGAAATTATATCTCATTATGGTGCTAGACCTTTAGTAAAATTATCTAGTCTAATTTAGATAATAATTTACTCTTATTTTCTTCATCACAAAAAGAATATTTAATTGCATTATGAGTAAGTGAGGTAAGTTCTTTTTCATTAAGACCAAGATCTTCCATAACTTTATATTCTCCTTGAATAGTTGCATTAAAAAAAGGTGGGTCATCAGAATTGACTGTCACCTTTACACCCTGATTGAATAAAGTTTTAACAGGGTGACTTTCATAATCCTCATAGATTTTTGTTGCAATGTTACTTGTTGGACATGTTTCTAAAATAATATCTTTATCAATAATTTCTTTTACTAATTCAGGATCTTCAATTGATCGAACACCATGACCTAATCTGGTTGGATGAAGTAAATTAATTGCATTACGAATATTTTCTGGCCCATCCCATTCACCAGCATGAACAGTAATGGGAAAGTTTGCCTCTTTTAACATATCAAATGTTTTAACAAATAAATTTGGAGGAAAATGAAGTTCGTCACCAGCCAAACCAAAACCGACTAAACAAGGATGTGGATTTTTTAGAACTTCCTCTGCAGTATTTTGTACTGACTCTGGTCCTAAATGTCTAATACCATTCATAATGTAACGAGCTACTATCCCAAAATCTTCTTCGGCTTTCTTTGAAGCTTCATAAACACCTTCAATAAATGAATGATAAGTCATGCCTTTGTTCTTAGCATGTGTTGAGGAAATCATTGCTTCCATATAAATAACATTATTAGAAGCGCATTCTTTTAAGTATTCATAAGTTAATTCATAATAATCTTCAGGTGTATGAATCACCGAAGTTACAATGTCATATTTTTTTAGAAAATCGTAAAAGTCGTCCCATTCATAGGCATACTTGGAACCATAAAATTCATCGGGTATTTCATGATTATTTCTATCGGCAAATTTTTTACAAATTGATGGTGTTATTGTTGCTTCAAGATGAACATGAATTTCTGCTTTTTTTACATTGTTAAAAATATTCATATAATTTTAAATTACTATATAATAATTATATGCAAACAAGAGTAAACAGAAGAAAGTTTATTGTATCAGCCACTTGCTCAATATGTGGCTCTGTAATTTTACCTTCTTGCGCGCAAGTTCCATTAACAAATAGAAATCAACTAAATTTATATGATAGTAATTTACCTATAGTTATTTTTCAAGGAAGTGTTGCTGGAATTCCAATTCCAAAAGTTTACGCAAATGAAAAGTCTCTTAATCAAGAAATTGATAAAGTTTATAATAAATTTATTTCTCAAGCAAAAAATGACAAGATTTTAGTTGATAATACTGCTGAGTCTAAAAAAATAAAAGAAATAGGAACAGAAATATATTCCTCAATTAATAAATATTACCAAAATAATAATCAAAAAAATCCAATTGAAGATTTTAAATGGCAATTTGCCCTAATAGAATCTGAACAAAAAAATGCATGGTGTATGCCTGGTGGCAAAATTGCTTTTTACACTGGAATACTTCCTATTTGTAAAAATGATGACGGAATAGCTGCTGTTATGGGTCATGAAATAGCACACGCATTTGCAAGACATACAGTTGAGAAACTTACACAATCATCAATGATACAAATGGCTACAATAGGAATATCAAATAGTCGTTATTCACAATTACTTAATAAATCTTTTCGTATTGGTAATGTTGGAGGTAATGTTTATAACTCAGTTGTAAAATATGGAATCTTTCTTCCATTTAGTAGGAATATGGAAAGTGAGGCGGACTATCTTGGAATGGCCTTTATGAATTTAAGTGGTTTTGATATTAATGAACCTTCAAAACTTTGGGGTAGAATGATGCTTGAACAAAAAAAAAGTGTCCCGGAGTTTATGAGCTCACATCCAAATCCAGAGAACAGGTCAAATAAATTCTTAGAATGGGAAAATGAAATCAAAGATAAATTTCCCCGTGTATAATATTTAGTATATTAGGGATTATATGTTAGCTGTTGAAGTTCAAGATTTGAGTTATTCTATAAATAATAAAAAAATTTTAAACAGTATTAATTTTAATTTAAAAAAAGATACTATCTCATGCATCCTAGGACCCTCTGGAAGTGGTAAAACTACTTTATTAAAACTTATTGCAGGATTAGAAAAAGTACAGTCTGGAAAAATTATAATCAATGATGAAACGGTCAGCAGCACAAAAAAACATTTGCCAACTGAAAAAAGAAAAATTGGTTTTTTGTTTCAGGACTATGCTTTGTTTCCTCATTTAACTGTTAAACAAAATTTAGAGTATCCAATTAACTATAAAAATTCAGATTATAAAATTGAAGATATTATAGATTTAATAAAACTACCAAATTCATTAAATAAATTTCCTCATGAATTAAGTGGTGGAGAACAACAAAGAGTAGCGTTGGCCAGATCAATTATTTCTCAACCAGATTTACTTTTGTTAGATGAACCTTTTTCTAGTCTCGATTTGAATTTACGAGAAGAAATTAGAGATGAAACATTACATTTATTACAAAAGTCAAATATTTCGGTTATTATTGTTACACACGATCCTTTTGAAGCTATGTTTATTTCTAATCAAATAAACATAATGGATACTTCAGGTTATATTATTCAATCTGGTAGTCCTGCAGAACTTTATAAAAATCCTAAAAACTCATATGTTACTGAATTTTTTGGTGAAACAAATAGATTTCGAGGTGTGGTTAGTAACTCTTATGTTGAAACACCTGTTGGAAAAATTAAAGCTCCAAATGAGCTAGAAAATAAAAATGTTGAGGTACATGTTAGACCTCAAGGTATAAAATTAAAACAACAACCAACTCCTGTTAATGGAATTAAAGGAACTGTTATGGCTTCAAAATTAATGGGGTCATTTAGCTTTATTCATCTTTCTGTTCTCAACGATGATAATGAGGTTGTTCATGTGCATAGTCATATGCCTCCAGAATTTAATCCTCAACAATCATCAGCAGTAGAAATTGAGATTGATCAATCTCAAACTTTTATTTTTAAAAATTAATTACTCTCTTTTTTTTGAGAAACTTTTTGTAGAGTAGAATTTAAAAATATTACGGGTCCAAGACCAACAAGAATAATTATTAAAGCAGCAAATGATGACTCTTGAAGGAGTTCATCTGAAGCATATTGATAGACATATGTTGCCAAAGTCTCAAAATTAAACGGTCTAAGTAAAAGTGTTATTGGAAGTTCTTTAAGTATATCAACAAATACAAGTATTCCTCCAATTAATATATTTGTATAAATTAATGGCAAAACAATTACACGAATTGTGTTAAAAAACCCTTTACCCATTGTTTGGGATGCATCAACAGCATTTGGGTGTACTTTTAAAATACCAGATCGAAGTGCTGCATTGCCTACTGCTAAAAATCTTGTTGTGTAAGCAAATATTAAAACCAAAAATCCACCAGCGACATAGCTAACTTCAAAATTAATCATTTTATTTAACCATCCAAAGAAAATAACAATTCCCACTGCAAGTATTGTGCCTGGTAAAGCATAACCACATGAAGCTATAAATATTAATCCTTTTTGAAATGAGTTTGATTTATAATTTGATACAATTATTAAAATAACGGAAACTAACATAACTGTTATAGCTCCTCCTAAGGCAAGAGAAATGCTTGTTGAAGCAGCAAAAAAAACATCACTAAAATTAATTATAGAAAAACCATTTAATACAAAATTAAGAAGAATAATAACTGGTATGAAAAAACCAAGAGTTATAGGTAGCAAACAAATAAAAAAACAAAGGAGCTTTCCTGAAAATGAAATTGCTTCTGACTCCAACATATTTTGACCACTACTCTTTTCAAAATATCTTTGTCTACGTCTTGCTAAATATTCAATTGTTAAAAGGAACACAACAAAAATAAATAATACTGAAGAAATTTGTGCAGCTCCTGAGAGACTATTCATGCCTAACCACACGTTAAATACACCAAGAGTTAGGGTCTCTAAGGCAAAATAATCGACCGTACCAAAATCAGAAATTGTCTCCATTAATACAAGAGCTAATCCAGCAAATATACCAGGTCTAGCAAGAGGAAGAGCAACAGAAAAAAAACTGCTTCGTCCATAAATCAAACTTGTTTGATAAAAGGATAAAGGCACTGTTAAAAAAGATGCTCTAGTCATCATATATATGTAAGGATAAAGAACACATGACATAACTAAAATAGCTCCTCCCATTGATCTAATTTCTGGAAACCAATAATCATTGGCACTATTCCAATTAAACGTCTCTCTTAAAAACTTTTGAAATGGTCCTGCATATTCTAAAAAGTCTGTATAAGTATAAGCAATGATATAAGCTGGAACTGCAGCAGGTAATAACAGAGACCACTCAAAAAATTTTTTACCAAAAAAATTGTATCTAGTCACGACCCATGCTGAGGATACACCAAAAATAATACTAAGTATCCCAACACCAATCATCAGGACAATAGTATTAGAAACATATCTTGGTAATACAGTTGAGAATAGATGTGGCCAAAGACTTGTATCTCCTAAAAATGCAGAGTAAAAAATTGCAACAATTGGGCTAATTATAAATAAAGCTAGTAAGGTTGCTAAAGCAGAAGAACTATGCCAATTGTACAAATTCACTTATTTATAAACTACCAACCAACACGATCAATTATCTTTTGTGCTTCAGGAGCAAGTTCAGCGATTTTAATTATTGGAAGTGTATCTTCACGAAAACTACCCCAACTTCGTAGTTCGTCTCCAGGCTCAATTTTAAGGTTAGCTGGATACTCAAAATTTATTTCTCCATAGAGTTTTTGAGCTTTTTCACTTGTTAAAAACTCAAGTAATTTTTGAGCCTCATTCTTATTTTTTGAAAATTTAGCAACACCGCCTCCAGAAATATTTACATGAGCTCCTCTATCTCCTTCATTTTGATTAGGAAAAACTAAACGCACACTTTCTGCCCATTTTCTTTGTTCAGGATCTTCTGAAAATTTTAATTTTCCAAAATAATAATTATTTATCAAGGCCACTTCACATTCACCTTCATGAATTGCTTTAACTTGAGCTCTATCATTACCTTGGGGTCTTTTAGCAAAATTTGCTACCATTCCCTTTGCCCAATTTTCAGCTTCTTGTTCTCCAATTGCGGCAATTACCGACGCCATTATCCCGCGATTATAAACGTGGCTTCCTGGCCTTGAACAGATTTTACCTTTCCACTTCGGGTCTGCCAAATCTTCAATTCTTGTTATTTCACCTTCAGCAACTTTTTTATCATGAACAACAATAATCCGAGCTCTTTTAGAAAGGCCAAACCAAGTATTATCAGGACTTCTAAGATAATCAGGAATATTATTAATTAATTTTTTTGAGTCTAATGATGCAAGTAAATCAAGATCATCGTATACATACAATCTTCCAATATCAACTGTAAGTATAACATCTGCAGGACTGTTTTCACCTTCAGCTTTCAATCTTTGTGCAAGGCCTTTTTTTGAATAAACTACATTTGTTTTAATACCTGTCTCTTCTGTGAATAATTCTAAAAAGGGATTAATTAAAAAAGGTTGTCTATGAGAGTATATGTTAATTTCCTTGGCATTTAAATATGGGGTAAAAACAAATACAACAAATACGAAAATGAATCTTAATAGGTTAGTTTTCATTTAAGGATCTCCTTTTTAAGTTAATTAAGTTAATTTTATTTTTAATCTTATAAAACTTTTTTAAAAAATAATTTTTAATTTCTATAAAAGGGTTAATATATAAATCTTTAAGATTATGACTTTCATTTTTTTGGTTTTTTTCGATACCTAGTTCAAGTGTTTCAAATTCAACTGAGTGATGAAGAGATCCAAATAAATAATCCCATATTGCAAGTGCTGCACCAAAATTTTTATCGTGATGTTCTCTAGCAATTGAATGATGTAATTGGTGTTGTGCAGGAGAAATAAATATATATTCTATCCATCTCCAATACCTGATACCTATATGTGAGTGCCGTAAATTTGAGCCTAAAATATTAAATACAAATACAAAGATATTAACTCCTAAAACTGTATATAAACTAACAGAATTGCCAAATAAAAAAATAAATGAAGAAATACTTATGGCTTGAGTAATGGAACTTCTAAGGGAAAATATAATTCCTTCTAAAGGATGTGTTCTAAAAACTGTCATTGGTGTTAGAACAGTTGCTGAGTGGTGAACTTTATGAAGAGACCATAATATTGGCCATTTATGCATAAATCGGTGAACTATATATTTACTAAAATCGTCAATTATAAACTGAAATGTTGTAAATGTAATTATAACAATTATTGGGACAGTGCTTTTAAACATTCCTACACTTAACCAATCAATTGTATGAAAATAAAAATAAAGAGCTGTAGCAATCGTTAATTGAGTAATCAAAAATGGCGATACAGTCATCATAATTAATTGATTAATTAGAAAAACTTTGTAATCAGACTTTGCTGATTTAGAAAAAAATATTTTTTTATCAAAAATTTTTTTAAATGCTCCACACAAAGAATATTTTCTGAGAAAAATAAACCATGCAAATGCAATTAATATTGAAATTGCAATATATGCAACAAATACTCTTTTTTTTGGGTCAATAAATTGATTACCAATATTTGATATATAATCTGTAAATATTTCCATTCCAATTTAATAGTGTGGCTTTATACAAAGCCACACTTTATTATTCAATTAATCGTTTTCTGCTGAGTCAGAACTTCCCATTGAACTAGCAAGGTCTTCCATTGCAGATAGTTGATCATTATTTCTTGCAGTTACACCAAATTCATCAACCATAAGTTTCTGAATTTTAAGCATATGCAATTTAAACTCACCCCAATCTTGAGCTTGATCTTTAATAAAGTTGCCGTTTGATTGCACTCCAACAACTTGAGATGCATTCAATAGAACAGGTCCAAAACCCATCATACGATTCATTTTTACAGCAGTTTCACCTAGATTTTCAGGTCCACACTGAAGTGCTAAAGCAAAACCTTTAAGTTCTCCCCAATGTTTAGCATACTTTCTAAAGGCTTCAGTTGTATCTCCATTTGCATCCATTATTATTTCAAGGGCAACAATGTCTTTGTAAGTAGAACCAGCATATTTGAATACAGACTCAGCAATAACTTTTTGCCAGTTATCTCTGATTGTATCTCTTGCAGCTAACATATCTGTTCTTTCTTCAAAATTAAGATTACGACCGTCAGCATCTCTGATAACTTTTCTTCCATCAATAAACGCTTGATTAACTGTAGCTAGGTAATTAGTCTTGCCACCTTTATCATAACTTGATGCGTAGTAAGCATGTGCATATAACATCTCAGAATACAAATCTACAACACCATCTCCATTATAATCTGCTGCAGCTAAGTTTTTCATCTTAGCAACGTTATAGTTTTCTTCAGCTGATAATGTTAAAGAATGTGCTGGCGCACCCCAATATCCAAAAGCTTCATCCCAACTGTGTTCTTTACCAGTATAGTAAGAGCCTTCTTTATAGGGTTCATTATTTGGTTTTTCACCAATTTTCATTTTTTTTCCAAGATAGTTATTTGCAGCTTGGTTGTAGAAAACTGCACCCATAGCAAATTTAGAAATTAATTGAGTATAATCAAAACCCGTATTTGGATCGAAACCTCCTTCAACTTCACTAGCTTTTTGCATCATGTGTTCAATTGTTTCAGGACCAGTAAGTCCACCCCAACCAGGAATTGCACCCTTGTACATTTTACCAGATAAGTTACCACTACCTATTTCTGAAACCAAGGTTTGCATAACAGGAAAACCATCTTTAGACTTTGGAGCAATGATCTCTAAACCATCTTCTCCATTGTAGTAAGCCATCATTTTATCTAGATCGCCAGTTTTAACAAGTTTTTTCAAACTATCATGAAGAACTTGTCTTGCCATCTGACCAGTATATTTAACTGAATTAGTTTTATCACCATCGTATCCTTTTAATGTAATAGGATATGGACCGTAAACTTCTGCATTAGCTTTTGTTACAGAAAAAGAAAAAACTAATGAAAAAGCAATTAGTATTATTTTTTTCATTTTTATTCCTTAATTTTAAAAATTTCTTAGTTTTTAGATGTGGAGATAAATGAAAACCTTTAAGTCAAGATACGCATTTACCATATAATTCAACACTTATCTCCACGTCCTATTACTAAGGATCTAAAAACTTATTATACTTGTTTAGAGCTGATTAAATTTCTAAATTTATTATAAGCATTTAAGCTAATTAATAAGGATATTTAGAGTTATTCTAATTTAAAAAAATTATAGATTTGGTGGTTAATAATTTAAGATTAAATGTGAGTATAATGATAAACATATTAACCACCATGGAACGGAAGTAAACTTTTATTTACATTATAAAAAAAATTTAAATTATATAAAAAAAAAATTATATAAAACATTAAGAATAAACTTAATTTAGAACTATTCTAATTAAAAGAAATTTATATTATTAAATAGAATCCAAATATTGCACATCCAAGGCCGAGTGCTCTCAATATTATATTCAAAAAATTATTTTTAATTAGTGCTAAGCCTATGCCTACACCAAAAAGGTGGAGAGCTGCTGTACCTGATGAAAACCCCAAAGCAAATAATAATGGGTTTGCAGCCCAAGGCATTTCAATGCCATGAGCTAGTCCATGGAAAGAGCCAAAAAATGCAACAGCTATCATTATAATATTTGTTGGTAATTTTTTTTCTATTGCAACGGATAGACCTAAAAAAATTACTGAAAAAATTATGCCCCATTCAATCATATCAGAGAGTGTAATGGCAAGTATCTCTATAAATAAGCCTGCTGCTCCCCCTACAATCATAAATAGGACAAATAAAGAGGGAACTGTCCAAATGGCTCTACCGCCAATTTGTGAACTAACCACTCCAACACAAACCATTGCTAAAAAATGATCTAATCCTAAAACAGGATGTGAAAGACCATCATAAAAACCATTCATTCCAGTAAAGGTATGAGCGTAAAGAGGTTTAATAATTAAAAGTATGCTTATGAATAAGAAATATCTTAGCATCATTTTTAACCCTATACCCTTCTTCTAAAAAATATTTTTTTTATTAAGAAATAAATAATTGTTATTAAAACTAAAAGAGCAATATGAGGAATGTAGGCGCGAATATCAAATTTTTGCCAATGTATAATATCCATGAATGGGCCAATATAAAGAATGATAGGCGTCCAAGTTAATATTTGTTCCCATAGATTGGATCCAAAAAATTCTGCTTCACCAACTGCGAGTGAATAATGTCCTGTGTTATCGTCGTTAAATACTTTTATATAATAGGTGCCAGCATCAATTGTAAAACTTGTTTTAAATTCTTCATTTCTTTCAGTTCCTATTTCAGGGCCTTTCCAATACCAATCTCTAGCATAAGGTTCATACCAAGCATTCCACTCAAAGTCTTTACCCTCTGCTTTATAAATGACTTTTTTATTTTCATCTAAAACTTCAAGGGATAACCATTTGTAATTATCATTTACTTTTGGACTTAAGATACCTGTATAAAATAAAAAATCACTATCACTATTTATTTTATAATAATGCGGCTCTCCTTCTAACTTAGAATAATATGCTTTTGAAATTTCTGGGTAAACTACCTCATGTGGATTATCGAAAGATGGTGAATAATTTATTAATTTAGGTTGATGGGCAAAGATTGTTAAGGGATAAAATACTAAAAGAAAAATAATAATTTTCATAATGACTTATAAAAATTAAATTTAGATTTTTCAATATTTGTAAAGTTTGGGGCCACTTTGGGCCCCTATCCACGACTATTTAATTGATATTAGTCTAGCTTTTTTTTCTTCTGGAATGATTCTCTCCAAATCTATTGTTAATAGTCCATTTTGCAGTTCCGCATCTTTCACTTTGATGTCTTCTGAAATTGTGAATGATCTTTCAAACTGTCGAGTTGAGATACCTTTATGAATAACACCATTACCATTTTCATTAACCACTTTTTCTTTTGGTTTATTTCGAACGGTTAAGTTACTTTCTTTTAATTCAATCTCAATATCCTCTTTACTATATCCAGCAAGAGCTACTTCAATTTTGTAGTTATTTTCATCAACTCTATGAATATTGTAAGGTGGGTAGTTTGTATTGTATCGTTCAGTGGACTCTAACATTCTATCAAATTCATCGAAAATCGAGTCAAATCCAACAGAAAAGGGTCTTAGAGAATTCCAAACGGATAGGTTTCTAGTCATAATAACTCCTTTAATAAGCAAGTTTGTTTATCAGCACCCACAATGGCATACCGATAACTTAAATGTGGTGATGATTATTGTTAATTCAAGTCTTTAATTATTTTTTTCTTATAAAAGATAAACCATCTGAAAGGGGCAAAAGAGAGAACTCAACCCTATTATCTTTTTGAATTTTCAAATTTAAATCACGTATGGTATTTGTTTGAGAATCATTTTTATTTTCATTAGCGACATCACCATGCCAAAGCATATTATCAATAATGATAATTCCATTTGATGGTATTAAATTAAGAGATAGTTCATAGTAATTAGGGTAATTGTTTTTATCAGCATCAATAAAAATTAAATCAAAAGAATGTTGGCGGTCTATCATGCTCTGCATTACTTCAACACCGTCACCAATAATTGACTCTATTTTTGCACTTACATTATCGAGATCCCAATATTTTTTTGCTAAAGATAGAAACTCATCAGAATTATCAATTGTGATAATTTTACCTTTTTCAGAAAGACCCCTTGCTATAAAAAGTGTACTCATTCCTGTAAATCTACCAATTTCTAAACAAGAATTTGCGTTAGATATTTTTGTAATAATTTCAAGAAACTGCCCTTGTTCTTTTGCAATTTGCATTTGTGAAACACTGCCTAATTTTGATGTTTCATGAGCCAAATCGTTAATTATTTTATCATCTCGGTATCCAACTTTTTGGAGGTATTGAACTAAGTTTTTATTAATTTCAGTTTGAGTACTCATTAATTAATGTGTTCATATATTTCAGGTAATTTTGTTATTTCTTTATCTGATATGACAAAACAATCTTTAATTCGATCCTCTAATTTTTTATTATCTTCCATATTGTTAGAGTAAAGAGTTAGTAAAGGTCTTGATGAATCAATTTTATCGCCAACAGAACAGACATTATCATAACCTACCCCATAATTAATTTTATCAGTAACTTGTTTTCTTCCGCCACCAAGTTCTATCAAAGTCAGTCCTAATTCTCTTGTATGAATTTTTTTAACCCAACCTGAGTTTTGTCCAAATATATCTTTTGGAGATGAATTGTTGCTTAAATCTTTTTCATAAGATGAGAGAATATTTTTTGGTCCTCCGAGAGCTGCAACCATCATTTCAAATTTTTCGGCGGCGAAACCATTTGTTATTACTTCATGAATTTTTTTGTGAGCTTCTTCTTTTGAAATTTTATAGATCATCATAAGAAGTGAAGAGATTAATTCATTTGTAATATTTTCAAGTCGAGAGTCTTTTGATTCATTTTTTATATAATTTATACATTCTAACATTTCTAAAGTATGACCGGCGCTTTTACCTAATACTTGATTCATATCAGTTATTATAGCTTCACATTTAAGCCCTGCTCCCTTTGCTACACTTACTAAAGAATTAGAGAGTGCTCTTGATATATCAATGTTACTATTAAAGGAACCGTTACCAACTTTTACATCTAGAACTAAAGATTTAAGACCAGAGGCGATTTTTTTTGATAAAATAGAAGAGGTAATTAAAGGTAAAGACTCAACTGTTCCCACTACATCTCTTATTGAATATAGTTTTTTATCAGCTGGCGCTAGATTTGACGTTTGACCAATAATTGCACATCCAACTTCTTTTACTACTTTTTTAAAAGTATCTATATCAGGTTGGGTATTGTATCCTGGTATTGAATCAAATTTGTCAAGTGTTCCACCGGTATGACCTAGACCTCTTCCAGAAATCATCGGCACATGTAATCCACATGCTGCTAATATTGGTGCCAATACAATACTGGTTTTATCACCAACGCCACCTGTTGAATGTTTATCACACACAAATTCACTATCTACAATGTCTGACCAATTTATTGTATCCCCAGATTTTGTCATTGCTTCAGTTAAGTGAACAGTCTCTTCAGGTATCATGCCGTTAGAAAATATTGCCATACTCATCGCAGCAATCTGAGCGTCTGAAAAAGATCCATTGGTTAAACCTTTTACAAATTCAATAATTTCTTCTTTTGAAAGAACTTCGCTATCTCTTTTTTTTCTAATTATTTCTTGAGGTATCATCTAATTGAACTTCGCGTATAAACTGTTTAATTAAATTTAGTACATTGTTCTCTGCTAAGCTTGCATTTTCTAAAGTTTCTTGATGACTTAATTTTGTTTTATTCATCCCAGCAGCTAAATTAGTGATGACACTAATACCAATAACAGGAAGGCTGCAATGATTTGCTACTAAAACTTCTGGCACAGTTGACATTCCAACAGCATTACCTCCAATAACTTTTAAAGCATTAATTTCAGCTGGTGTTTCAAAGTTTGGCCCTGAATACATGCAATAAATACCTTCATATATTTTTTGATTATTTTTTTTGGCCACATCAATTAATTGATCACGGTAAAATTTATGATAGCCATCACTCATATCATGAAAACGAGGGCCATATTCTTCAGCATTATCTCCAATAAGGGGGTTGAAGCCACTCCAATTTATGTGATCCTTAATTGCCATTAGACTTCCAGCAGGCATTTTTTCATCAAGACTTCCAGCAGCATTAGTAACAATAAGAAGCTTACTGCCAATATCTTTTAAAACTCGAATAGGTGCAGCAAGACTTTGCGGATTATGACCTTCATAAATATGTGATCTTCCATACATGCAAACTACTTTCAAATTATCAATTTTCCCTAAAACTAATTTACCTGCATGTCCTTTAACAGTTGGTTGAGGAAAATCTTCAAGTTCTTCGTATGAAATTGATTTAATAATATCTTGTTCATTAAAGAAATTTGTTAAACCGCTTCCAAGTATGACAGCTACATCAGGCGAATTATCATTTGTTAACTCTAAAAATTTTTTTGATGAAGAGAGCATTATAGATTTTCAGGACCAAAAGAGTCTGGCAATAACTCTTCAAGTGTTGATGTTTTCATATGACCATTTTCATTACACATATGAATTTTCGTATCTAATGATGCAAACTCTCTTATTCTTTGTCTACATCCACCACAAGGGGAACATAGTAAATCTCCTGACCCAATGACAACTATTTCCAATATTTTTTTATTTCCATTAGAAATCATATTTCCAATTGCGGTTGCTTCTGCACATTGAGATTGAGGATAAGCAGCGTTTTCAACATTACAACCAGTAATAATTGTATTATCTTCTGTAAGAAAAGCCGCACCTACTTTAAAATTAGAATATGGAACATGAGCTTGTTCTCTCACTGAAGAAGCTGCTTTAAATAAATTATCAAAATTTTCAGATATCATAATGAATATTTACTTTTATTTAGATTAATATTATTTAATCTAATTAATACTATGAGTAAAATCAATTTGAAAATTTGCGGAATAACAAACAAAGCATCTGTTTTAAGGGCCTATGAAAATAAAGTTAAAAGTCTTGGATTTGCTAGCAATAATCTTAATGGACCTAATACAACAAATGATACAAATATTAAAAAATTAATTAAGGAATGTAATTATTATAATATTGAGTCAGTTCTTTTGACAAAATTTTACTCTTTAGATGAAATAATAAAGCAAATTGATTTTACAAAACCAAAAACGATTTCCTGTTCTTTCCACTTTTCAAAAGATGCTCTTATTAAAATTAAAAAAATATTTAAAAGATTAAGAATAGGTATTTCAATTAATCCTGAAAATTTTAATAAAAAATATATTGAATCAATTAAAAGTATTATTGATGTGATTTATTTTGATATGAATGTATACAAGAAAAAAAGCATAAAGAAATATTCACTTAACAAAAGCTTAAAACAAATTCAATTTATTAAAGATAAAAATATTCCTATTTATATTGGTGGCGGAATAAATAGGACAAACGTTTCAACTATTATCAAACAAATAAGACCTTATGGATTAGATATTTCTAGAAGCTTAAAAAATAATAAAAACTTTATATCAAAAACAAAATTAAAAAATTTCTTAAATCAAATTTCTGTAGGATAATTTTTTAATAATATATTTTTTTTGTAATTTTGCTGATAGAGTTTTAATAGATTTTTTTTCAGTGGGATGTTGAATAAATGGATTAATATCTAATATTGGTAATAAAACAAAATCTCTGTCTTTTGCTCTTGGGTGAGGAATAATCAAATTACTGAAAAAATATTTATTTTTTCCATAAAAAATTATATCAATATCAATATTTCGTGGACCATTAATTATTCTTTTATTTTTTTTTAACTTTTTTTCTATTTGAGAAATTATATTAATTAACTCTAATGGTTGTTTGTTAGTTTTTAAAAGAACAGCTGTGTTATAAAAATTATCTTGATATTTATACCCATATGGTTCGGAAATATAAACATCAGCTATTTTTGATATATAACCAAATTTTCTTAATTCTTTTATAGCACAGCCTAGATTATAAATAGAATTACCTAAGTTTGAGCCTAAAGCAATAACACTATCAGTTTGATACACTTACTGACTCAGCTCCATATCTTTTTGCTACAGCTGTTTTATTTATACTGACTTTTACATCTTTAATTTTAAATTTTTTTTCTAGAGCTTTTGATACGTTTATTATTAAATGCTCTAAAGTATGTGAATTAGAATTTTGTACTAATTCCTTTAAATATTTGGTTATAGAAGAATAATCTTTAACATTTTCAATATCATTTAAATTAATAGAGTGCTTCAAAGAATAATAAAATGATAATGTAACTTTTAAAACTTGTTTTTTTGCTCTCTCTTTAGCGGTAATTCCTATGTTAGCATTTATAGATAAATTTTTAATTTCTACTTTAAACATAATTTCTCAAATACTTTTAAGGACTGGTAAGTTTCCTTTACGTCATGCACTCTAAATATATCAACTCCTTTTTGATAACAATATAATGCTGAAGTTATAGAACCGCCTATTCTCTCATTTGCATCGCTTTTATCAATTTTATCAATCCAGCTTTTTCTTGAAGAACCCAACAAAAGTCCATAACTCTTAAACTTAAACTGATTTATTTTCTGCATAATTTCAATATTTTGTTCGAGGTTTTTACCAAAACCAATTCCTGGATCAAACCATACTTTTGAAGCTGGTATTTTAGCTTTCTCTAATTTCTTAATTGTTTTTTTAAAAATTATTTTTATGTCAGAAACAACATTACTATAAGAATCTACCATTGTTTGCATTGTCTTAGGCGGCGCTGGTGTATGCATTAAAATTAATCCTGTTTTGAATTTTTTTGTTAAATAAAATAGGTCTTGCGAGCCTCCAAATATATCATTGATTATATGTGCACCATTATTTAGCGCATATTCTTGAGTTTCAATTTTGTATGAGTCGACGGAGATCGCAAATTTATTTTTTGGTAATTTTTTTAATATTGGATCTAATCTTTTAATTTCTTCTTTATAGCTTAATGGATCAGATCCTGGTCTAGCACTTTCAGCACCAATATCTATTATTTGGGCTCCATTTTTAAACATTGTATTAATGTTATTTAAAGCATCTTTTTTCTTAAAGCTTTGACCACCATCACTAAAGGAGTCAGGTGTCACGTTGCATATTCCCATCACTACAGGACTATTAAGTTTGAAATTATACTTTCCTAATTTCATTTTATTAAAAGTTTAGAGTATTTTCGAGATAAATAATTATAGATCTTCATAGAAGACCTATACCAATTTAATTTTTTAATGGAAGAAATACTAACGACACCTTTACCTGAACCAACTAAAAGTATTTCATCAAATTTACTTAGATTAGAAATAATAATATCTGTTTTTTGAATTTTATAAGGTAATTTTTTTAGCAAATAGGAAATTGTAACTCCAAAGTAATATGAATTCTTGGGAATAAATAGTTTATTATTTCGAATACAGATTATATTTGTTGTTGATCCTTCAAGAATTCTATTTCTTTTATAAAAAATAATTTCTTCTTTTTTTAAATTAATACTTTTTTGTAAAGAAATTATTTTTTTATATTGTAAGTTTTTAAAAGCAGGCAAGACTCTTTGATAACGATAAATTTGGGCTGTAAAAAATTTATCTTCTTTAATTCTTTTACGTAAAGATAAAGATAAAATTTTTTTTGTAATTGCTACACGTAATAGATGGTCATAACTTTTAATTTTAGAATTATTTTTAATAAATTTAATTAGAAATTGTTTTGATATTTTAAAGTTTATACCAAAATATCGTATATCTTTGTTAAGTTTTTTTAAGTGTTCTTCAACTAAAATTAAATTTGGTTTATTTCCTATTAATCTTATAGTTGTAAATATACCTTTGTATCCCCAAAGAGAATTAAAAGTAATTGTCCTTAAATCTTTAACGCGAAATGACTTTTTTAATAAGGTATTTTCCATTTGGGGTTAAAAAAGAGTCTGGGTGAAATTGAAATCCATAGACTTTGTTAATATCATCTTCAACAGCCATTGCTACATTTGTTTTTTTACAGCGCATGGTAATAGACATAGATTTGGAAAGAAACGGTTCTGCCATTTTTAATGAGTGATATCTTCCACCCAGAAATTCTGAATTTTTTTTAAAAATTGATTTGTTATTTACTATTTTAATAAGACTTTGATATCCATGTAGTATATTCTTTTGTTGAACTATTTTTGCTCCCTCTGAAAAAACTATTTGTTGGAAACCTAAACATATACCAAGTATTTTTTTCTTGGCTTTATATTGTTTATAAATCTTTGTTGTTTGAGGATAGTTCTTAGGCTCTCCAGGACCTGGAGAGAGAACAATAGTTGAAGATTTTTCTAATTTTTCCTTATTAATTTCATAGTAATTGGATACAAAAGTTGGCTCAATATCATCTAATAAATGCGCAAGATTATATGTAAATGAATCTTCGTGATCGATGAGATAAATCATTAGTTAAATAGCTCCAAAAGAGATTTGGCTTTTATATAATTTTCATTGTATTCTTTTTTTGCGGTACTACCTAAAATAACTCCACTGGCTACAGATAAATCAATTTTATTTTTAAAGTTAAGGAGTGTTCGTATCATGATATTAAAACGCATATCACCATTGGCATGTATTATGCCAAAACTTCCAGTATAAATATTGCGATCATATTTTTCTTTTTTATTTAAAAGTTGAATTGTACTAATTTTAGGACAACCAATAACAGAACCTCCAGGCATCAATGAAGAAATTATTTCATGATTAGTTATTTTATTTTTTAATAGACCCTTAATGGTTGTAACATAATGAAATAGATCTCTATATTCTTCTACTTTTTTTAATTTTTCTATTTTTACTGAACCAGTTTTACATATTTTAGCAAGATCATTTCTTTCCATATCAACAATCATATTATGTTCTTTTGTTTCTTTTTCATTTTTTCTAAAAAAAGTTAGGGCTTTTTTTTGATTTGTATTTTTTGTTTTCCGAAGAGTACCCGCAATAGGTTTAGTTTTTATTAAATTATTTTTTTTCAAGATAAGTGTTTCAGGTGAACAACTAATTATATTAAAATTTTTATCTCTTATTAAAAAACTTTCTGGTGACTCATTCATTCTCATTAATTTCCAAAATAGATCTATAGCGTTTATTGTCCCTTTTTTTGAATAATTTTGAGCAATTTTTATTTGATAGGTTTTTCCTTGTTTTATATTTTTAGAAAAATTTTTAAATAATTTAGAATACTGTTGTAACGTTAAATTAAGGTTAAATTTCTTATCTAATAATTCATAATTTTTTTTGTTTATTTTTATATTTCTGAAATTTGGTTTTATACTTTGTATTGAAATTTTTTTTCTAATACTAATTTTAGTTAATGGTTGATAAAAAAGACCAGTGTAAAAATTATTAGTTTTTTGTTTAGGTAATTTTATACCTATATTTTCACATAACAGTTTGTATCCAAAGAAACCTATATAGCAATTTAAATTTTTTGAATTTGACTGTTTTTTCTTAGTTTGCGAGTTAAGAAAGTTTTTTATATTTTTTTTATTAATTAAAAATTTTTTAGAAAAATCCGTATATACGTCAAAACCTTTATCATTTTTGTAAATAATGAGAGGTTTATCAGATTGATATAATCTATTTAAATATTCGTTGTTGTTCAGCACTTGATTCTATTATAATTATGATACTTATATGAAAAGCATTTTTACTAAAATAATCTTTTTTTGCTTATCCGTCACATGGTCATCTTGCCTTTACGCTCACGGGACTATAATTTTCCCAAATGTTGAGCATGGAGATGGTTTTATAGATGTTAAAATATATGACTCTAAGGATAGTTTTTTAAATGAAGATTTGGCAATAGAAAGTGTAAGAAAAAGGGCTCAAAAAGGCGAAGTTGTAGTTCCTTTAAGTAAAATTCATGAGGGAAAAATAGCAATTGTTGCCTACCATGATGAAGACTCAGATGGAAAACTTAAAACTGGCTTATTCTGGAGACCAAAAGAGGGCTTTGCTTTTAGTAATAATTATGAACCAAAAGGCCCTCCTTCGTTTAAAAAAGCTGCAATAGATTTAGTTCATGGCGAACCCGTGATAATAGAACTAAATTATTAAATAAAATATTAGATAAATGGCATTACAAATACAAAACACATTAAGTGGAAAAAAAGAAATTTTTAAACCTGTTGATCCTTCACATGTAAGAATTTATGCATGTGGTCCAACTGTTTATAATTTTGCTCATATTGGCAATGCTCGAATGGCAGTTGTTAATGATTTATTAGTTCGTGTTTTAAAAACACAATTTAAAAAAGTTACTTATGTTTCAAACATAACTGATATTGATGATAAAATTATAGAAGCTTCGAAAGAAACAGGCGAAGACATTAATGTCATTACTTCCAAATATACTGAGATTTATAATAACGACATGGGAGCCTTAGGAGTCAATCTTCCAGATATTCAACCAAGGGCAACTGATCATATAAAAGAAATGATTGAGTTAATCCAAAAATTAATTAATGAAAATAAAGCCTATGAAAAAGATGGTCATGTATTGTTTCATGTGCCAAGTTTTGAACAATATGGAGTTTTATCTAAAAGAAATAGAGACGAACAAATAGCTGGGAGCCGGGTTGAAGTTGCTCCTTTTAAAAAAGATCCGGCTGATTTTGTATTATGGAAACCATCACCATCGCCACTTCCTGGTTGGAAATCACCTTGGGGGTTTGGTAGACCGGGTTGGCATCTAGAGTGTTCTGTGATGTCAGAAAAATCACTAGGTTTGCCATTTGATATTCACAGTGGAGGTATTGATTTAGTATTTCCTCATCATGAAAATGAAATTGCACAAACTTGTTCTATATCAAGAAATAAAGATCCTAAAGATTTTGCTGCTTACTGGTTTCACAATGGTTTTGTTAATGTTGAGGGTGAAAAAATGTCAAAATCCATTGGCAACATTCGATTAGTTCATGAACTTAATAAAAAATATAAAGGTGAAGTTTTACGTTTAACATTACTATCTGCACATTATAAACAACCACTAAACTGGACGGAAGAAATCATTGAACAGAATAGTAAAATGCTTGATCGTTTATATAGAGTTCTTTTGGAATTATCTGACATAAATATAGATCCTGATTTGCCTTCTAATTCTATAATGGAGACCTTTTTAGACGACTTAAATACTCCAAAAGTAATTGCTAAACTTAATGAAGAAGCTAATAGTGTCTCATCAGCTTCTGATAGTAAAAGGGTTGATATTAAAAAAAATCTTTTATCAACTGGAAAAATTTTAGGGATATTAGAAAATGAGCCAGAAAATTGGCTTGGATATAATCAAAATAGTGGTGATAATAGTGAAGAAATTGAAAGGTTGATAAATGAGCGTAATGAAGCTAGACGCAGTAAAAATTTTAGTTTGGCAGATACTATAAGAGATACATTGAGAGAAAAAGGTATAGAAATAGAGGATACTGATAAGGGAACAATTTGGCGAAAATCTAGATGAGTGAAAAAATTACAATTACATTTCCTGATGGAAACAAAAAAGAAGTAGATAAGGGAATTAGTGGATTAGACCTAGCTTCACAGATTTCTAAATCACTTGCTAAAGAGTCAGTTGCTGTAAAAATAAACGATGAAATAAAGGACATTAGCTTACCTATTAATACTGACGTATCAGTTGCAATTTTAAAAAAAGATAGTGAAGAAGCTCTTGAACTAATTCGACATGATTGTGCGCATGTGATGGCTGAAGCAGTTCAAGAATTGTTTCCTGGTACACAAGTTACGATTGGCCCAGCTATAGAAAATGGTTTCTATTACGATTTTGCAAGAAACGAACCATTTACTTTATCTGATCTTCCAAAAATTGAAAAAAAAATGCATGAAATTATTCAGCGTAATGAAAGTTTTGTCAGGGAAGTATGGTCTAAAGATGAAGCGATAAAATATTTTAAAGATAAGGGTGAAAACTACAAGGTTGAATTAATAAATGATTTATCTGATAATGAGGAAATTAGTATTTACAAACAAGGTGGTTGGTTGGACTTATGCCGAGGTCCACATATGGTTTCAACGAAGCAGATTGGTAAGGCATTTAAATTAATGAAAGTTGCTGGTGCATATTGGAGAGGAGACTCGTCTAATGCAATGCTTACAAGAATTTATGGTACGGCATGGGCGACTGAGAAAGATCTTGAACAACATCTATTACAAATTGAAGAAGCAGAAAAAAGAGATCACCGTAAACTTGGAAAAGAAATGGATCTATTTCATTTTCAAGAGGAGGCTCCAGGAGCTGTTTTTTGGCACCCTAAAGGTTGGACGTTGTTCCAATCTTTAATAAATTATATGCGAAACAGACAAGATAAGGCAGGTTATGTAGAAACTAATACACCAGACATGATGGATAAGTCTCTATGGGAAACCTCTGGTCACTGGGATAAGTTTAGTGACATGATGTTTAGGACTGAAGCAAAGGATGACAAAATTTATGCAATCAAACCAATGAACTGCCCTGGTGCTGTAGAAATTTTTAAACAAGGTCTAAAAAGTTATAGAGACCTTCCATTTTTATTATCTGAATTTGGAAAAGTACATCGTTATGAACCTTCAGGAGCCCTTCACGGATTAATGCGAGTAAGAGCATTCACACAAGATGATGCGCATATATTTTGCACAGAAGATCAAATAACTCAAGAGAGTAAAACTGTATGTGACTTGATACTAAGTATTTATAAAGATTTTGGTTTTGATAATGTCAGAATTAAGTTTTCTGACAGACCAGAAAAACGAGTAGGGGATGATGCTGTTTGGGATAAGGCTGAGGCTGCATTAATGCAGGCCATGGAAGCAACAGGTCTCGAGTACACGCTTAACCCAGGGGAAGGAGCGTTTTACGGTCCAAAATTAGAGTTTGTTTTAAGGGATGCAATTGGAAGAGATTGGCAATGTGGAACATTACAAGTAGATTTAAACTTACCAGGGAGACTAGGCGCAACTTATGTTGGAGAAGATGGGAATAAAAAAACACCAGTTATGCTTCATAGAGCACTCTTTGGTTCTCTAGAAAGATTCACAGGGATACTTATTGAACATTACGCTGGTCATCTGCCTCTTTGGCTTTCACCATTACAAGTAATGGTGGCGACAATTACTTCTGATACTGATGATTATGCCATTAACGTTAAAAATGAATTGATCAAAAATGGTATTAGGGCTGATGTAGATTTAAGAAATGAAAAAATAGGCTATAAAATTCGAGAACATAGCAATAGCAAGGTCCCTATAATAATCGCTGTTGGAAAAAAAGAGTCTCAAGAAAAAACAACTTCAGTTAGAAGAATTGGATCATCAGAAACAAAAACCTTTAAATTAGATGAAATTGTTACTACCTTATCCAAAGAAACAAAATCACCTATAGAATAAATTATGACTAACATTCAAGGCAAGTTTCCAAGCACAAGACTTAGACGTAATAGAATGAGAGAGTTTTCACGTAGGCTAGTTGCTGAAAATAATCTTGGTTCTAGTGATTTAATACTACCTTTGTTTGTGTGTGAGGGTGATAATGTTGAAGATCCTATTCAATCAATGCCAGGTGTTAATAGATATTCTATTGATAAACTTTTACATAGAGTTGAAGATGCGGTTAGACTATCAATTCCTGCGATCGCTATATTTCCACAAATAGATACTGGGTTAAAAAATGCACAAGGAAGCTTAGCAATTGATGAAAATAATTTAGTTTGCAGATCTATCAAAAGTATAAAAAAAGAATTTTCTGAAATTGGAATTATTTGTGATGTTGCTCTTGATCCATTTACTGATCATGGACACGATGGGTTATTAATAGATAATAAAATTGATAATGATAAGACTCTAGAAATATTAGAAAAGCAGGCTTTAGTTCAAGTAAATGCTGGTTGTGATGTAATTGCACCTTCTGATATGATGGATGGACGCGTAGGAAGAATTAGAAAATGCTTAGATAATAATAATTTTCAAGATACACTTATTTTGTCATATGCTGCTAAATACGCTTCTGGTTTTTATGGACCATTTAGAGATGCTATAGGCTCAGGTTCAAATTTGGGTAAAGATGGTAAATTAACTTATCAAATGGATCCTTCAAATAGTGATGAAGCACTGAGAGAAGTAGCTTTTGATATTAATGAGGGAGCTGACATGGTTATGGTAAAACCCGGTATGCCTTATCTGGATATAATTTCTAAAATAAAATCAGAGTTTAAAGTTCCAACTTTTGCTTATCAAGTGTCTGGGGAGTACTCTATGATCAAAGAGTCAATTAATAAAGGTTGGTTAAACGAAAAAGTAATTAAGGAGTCTCTTTTATCTTTTAAAAGAGCAGGTGCAAATGGTATACTTACTTACTTTGCATTAGAAATAGCCGAAAAACTGAAAAATGAGTAATATAGAATTTGAAAAAAGGAAGTCAATTGAACAAGTTGAAGAGTCAGATGAGCTCGCACCAAAGTTTGATGCAAATGGTCTTATTCCTGTCGTAACAACTGACTTTTCTTCAGGTGAAGTATTAATGCAAGGATATATGAATGAAGAAGCTTTTAAAAAAACAATTAGTTTAGGAGAGGCTGTTTACTTTTCTCGAAGTAGAAAATCACTCTGGCATAAAGGTAAAACTAGTGGCCTTATTCAAAAAATAAAAGAAATAAGAATTGATGATGATCAAGACTGTGTTTGGCTAAGAGTTGATGTACAAGGTGGTGCTAGCTGCCATGTTGGTTATAGATCTTGCTTTTATAGAAGTATTCCATTGGATAATAATAATTCTAAAATCATTCTAAAATTTGAAGAAAAAGAAAAGGTTTTTGATCCAGATAAAGTTTATGGAGATACGCCAAATCCAACAAAATTATAATTATTTACAAAAAATAATAAAAGAATAAAGGTCTACTTTAATGAATAATGAGTTAAAATTTATTGAAACAAGTAAACTTCCAACTGACATCGGTGAATTTACTGTTCATGCATTTACAGATCAAAAAGAATCAAAGGATCATTTAGCTATATGTATGGGCGATTTATTAACAAACGAACCAGTTTTATCGAGAATACATTCCCAATGTATAACTGGTGAGTCTTTTTTTAGTATGCGCTGTGATTGTAGATATCAATTAACCGAATCTCTTCAGCAAATTGCAAATATTGGAAGAGGTGTTGTGTTTTATCTTCAACAAGAAGGAAGAGGAATTGGTCTATCAAATAAAATTAAGGCTTATAGCTTACAAGACAAAGGACTGGATACTGTTGAAGCAAATCATCAACTTGGTTTTAAAGAAGATGAACGAACTTATGAAACCGTTTCTGGAATGATAAAGTTCCTAGCAATAAAAAAATTAGATTTAATGACAAATAATCCAAAAAAAATTAAAGCTTTAAAAGATATGGGAGTAGAAGTTAATCAGCGAATTCCTCTTTCAACTGATACAAATAAGTATAATGAAAAATATATTTCTACAAAAATTACCAAACTTGGTCATTTACTTTAAGTGCAAGACGCAGATACTTTAATTAAAAAATTAAAAATGATTAATCACCCAGAGGGTGGTCATTATGTGGAAATCTTTAAAGATAAAAATGTTAGTCAAATATATTATTTATTAAAAAATAATGAAAAATCACATTGGCATAGATTATCAAAAAATGAAATTTTACATTTTTATTTAGGGGATCCTCTAGATGTTTTTACATCAAATGACGGAATTGGATATGAGGTTTTTTCTTTAGGGTCTAATAATAACTATATTTATACTGTTAAATCTAACACATGGTTTGCGATGAAATCTTCAGGTTCTTTTAGTTTAATTGGATGCACTGTGGCGCCAGCTTTTGATTTTGAAGATTTTGAGCTTGCACCTGCGACGTGGAAACCAGAAAAATTTAAAATTGAGTTATAATTTCACTTTGCTTTAATTTAATTTCTTTATATATTAATTATAAATAACGGAGGTTTTTAATGGATGCAGAGAGTAAATGCCCTGTAATGCATGGTGCAATTACAAAGAATATGGGAGAGGGAACATCAAACCGTGAGTGGTGGCCTAATCAATTAAATTTAAATATACTTCATCAACATGATCGTAAATCTGATCCGATGGGACCCAATTTTAATTATAGAGAAGAATTCAAGAAACTAGATTACACTGCATTAAAAAAAGACCTCAATAATCTAATGACAGATTCTCAAGATTGGTGGCCTGCAGACTATGGTCACTATGGAGGTTTCTTTATTCGTATGACTTGGCACGCTGCAGGAACATATAGAACTGGTGATGGACGAGGTGGTGGTGGAACGGGCGCTCAACGTTTTGCTCCATTAAATAGTTGGCCAGATAATGGTAACTTAGACAAAGCAAGAAGGCTTCTTTGGCCTATTAAGAAAAAATATGGAAACAAAATTAGCTGGGCTGATTTATTTATATTAACAGGTAATGTTGCTATTGAATCTATGGGCGGAAAAACTTTTGGATTCAGTGGTGGAAGACCTGATATTTGGGCTCCAGAGGAGGATATATATTGGGGTGTAGAAGAAGAATGGCTTCAAAATAAAAGATACACTGGTGATAGAGTTTTAGACAATCCTCTTGCAGCTGTACAAATGGGATTAATATACGTTAATCCTGAAGGGCCAGATGGAAAAGCAGATCCACTTGCAAGTGCAAGAGATATTAGAGAAACTTTTGGAAGAATGGCAATGAACGATACTGAGACTGTCGCATTAACTGCTGGTGGTCATACTTTTGGAAAAGCACATGGTGCAGGTGATCCAGCTTTAGTTGGTGCAGAACCAGAAGGTGCTCCTTTAGAACAAATGGGACTGGGATGGAATAATTTACATGGATCTGGAGTTGGTAGGGATACAACTACAAGCGGTATTGAAGGTCCTTGGACAACTAATCCGACTAAATGGGATAATGGATATTTTGATCTACTACTTGGTTATGAATGGAAATTGGTGAAAAGTCCAGCTGGTGCACAGATCTGGCACGCAATCGATCAGAAAGAATCTGACATGGCGCCACAAGTAGATGATCCATCAATAAAAGTTCCAACTATGATGACTACTGCTGATATGGCAATGCGTGAAGATCCAGAATACAGAAAAGTTTCTGAAAAATTTCATAAAGATCCAGAATACTTTGCTGATCAATTTGCAAGAGCTTGGTTTAAACTTCTTCATAGAGATATGGGGCCTAAAACAAGATATATGGGACCTGAAGTTCCTGAAGAAGAATTAATTTGGCAAGATCCTGTACCACAAGGTCACTCTAACTATGATGTTGAAGCTGTTAAAGCTAAGATTTTAGAAAGTGGATTAACAAATCAAGAAATGGTTGAAACTGCTTGGGCAAGTGCCTCAACATTCAGAGGTTCAGATATGAGAGGGGGAGCAAATGGCGCAAGAATTAGACTTGCTCCTCAAAAAGATTGGGAAGTTAATAAACCTAAGCAGCTGAAAAAAGTACTTGATGCTCTTGAGCCTATTGCGAAAGATACAGGTGCTTCAATAGCTGACGTGATTGTTCTTGCAGGAAATATTGGAGTTGAACAAGCTTCTGGAATGGAAGTTCCTTTTACGCCCGGTAGAGGTGATACTACTCAAGAGAAAACCGATATTGATTCATTTGCAGTTCTAGAGCCAGAAGCAGATGCTTTTCGTAATTATTTAAAAATGAATTATGATGTAACTGCTGAAGAACTTATGTTGGATAAAGCACAACTATTAGGGCTTACAGCGCCAGAAATGACTGTACTTGTTGGTGGAATGAGGTCAATGGGCATTAGTTCAGATCAAAGAGGGTTGTTTGTTGATACAAAAGGAAAATTAACAAATGATTTTTTTGATAAACTTTTAGATATGGGTGTTACTTGGAAACCAACTGGAAGTAACTCTTATGAAGCAACTGATAAAATTTCAGGTGAAAAAGTAAGAACTGCATCTAGAGTAGATCTTGTCTTTGGATCTAATTCTCAATTAAGAGCAATAGCAGAGCTTTATGCAAGTGATGACAGTGAAGAAAAAATGAAAAAAGACTTCATTAAAGCTTGGAATAAAGTGATGAATGCTGACCGATTTGATTTAGAAAAATAGATTAAATTTTAAGAGCGGGTTTAGCCCGCTCTACTCTAATAATTATTCTCAATATCTTCAATAAGCTGCTTTGCAAATTTTTTGGACATGCCTCTATATTTCAAAGCTTTAATATCATCTAAATTACTTTTATCGTTACCAACAATTACAAAACCTAACATTTTCCCTGTCTTATGGGGTGAACAAATATATGCATATATTCCTGGAATAGTAAATGTATATTCGGCATCTTGACTAATTTTAGATTTAAATTCTCCAACGCCTTCTGGGACGCCACCAGTCATAAATTCTACATTATGACTTTTTTCAACAGATTTCCAAATTACAGTATCCCCCTCATCAATCGATACAATTAATGGTTCATATCGTTGGTTTTTTTTTTCACCATTAAAGTTAGTCCACATCTCAACTTCAACAGTTTTTGCAAAAAGTTGAGTTGCAGCTATCAAAAATAAAAAGACAAATAGTAAAAATCTCATTTTTATTTTGGCATATTAGTGGCACCAGTTTCTAAAGAAACAATTTTACCAGCTTCTATTTTGAAAACAGACATTACTGCTTGAGTATTGCCATCGTTAAAAGTAACGAAGGAGTGATGAACAGCTATTTCATCGTTCTCATATATAGTTCTGTCTTTGTCTGAATTAATGTCGTCAGTCATAGCCCAACTAACTACATCAGATTTTGATAAAACATTTCCAGATGAATGCATTGTAAACTTAAAATCATCATGCAATATATCATTCATCTCTGCTTCGTTTTTATCTTTCATAGCTTTTTGATATCTTTCCATTAAACTCATATTTTTTCCTTTCTTAATTAACCTGAAAAATTAGTAACTGCTTCAGCAGTCATTGGTGTCATTACTGTAGTTTCCACCATAGCACCAGCCTCAATTCTTCTTTGTGTTAATTCTTCATCATTTTTGAAACCCATCATGCCCTCTGGTGTAGCGAAGTCAATAATAACTGTTAATTTATTATCATTGTCCTTTTCTGTTGCTGCAAATATACAAGTCATTCCATGTTCTTGAAGTTTATGACCATTTGCAAGAAGCATTTCTTTCCAAGGCCCAAAACCATTTTTTAAATCTTGTGTTAATTTAACTAACATTGTTACTCCTATTTCTAATTAATTATATATAGTTGAAAAGTTTTAAAATTATTAAAAAAAAATAATAATTATCTTTCTTTAATATATGGTTGTCCAATTGCATTAGGGGCAATTGCCTTACCTACAAAGCCAGCCAATAAGACAACAGTTAGTATATAGGGAATTGCTTGAATTAATTGTACAGGTATTTCTCCAATTGCAGGAAGTTCAACTCCTTGTAACCTAATTTGAAGAGCATCTGTAAATCCAAAAAGTAAACAAGCAATTAATGCTGTTTTAGGATGCCACTTCCCAAATATCATAGCGGCCAAAGCTAGATAACCTCTTCCAGCAGACATCTCTCTAAAAAAATTTGCATTAACAGCTGTTGATAAGTGTGCTCCAGCAAATGCAATTAGTACTCCGTTGACTGCCAAAGCTTTATATCTCATAGAAAAAACATTTATTCCCGCAGTATCTACGGCACTTGGATTTTCACCAACAGCTCTTAATCGTAAGCCAAAACTAGTTTTAAATACAATCCAAAAAACAAGAGGAACTGATAAGTAAGCCAAATAAACAAATACATAATGACCGCTTAATATATCGCTATAAATAGTTCCAATAATTGGTATATCCCTTAAAGCATCTGCAAAAGGAAGATGAATTTCGAGAAAACGCTGATCTTCATTAAGTGTAGGTGTTAGCCCTGCTTGTCCAAACCACGCCGCAGCCAAAGCAGTGGTCAAACCAATTATTAAAATATTTATAGCTACACATGATACAACCTGATCACCTTTATGAGTTACAGATGCAAAACCATGCAACATAGATAGGCATACGCATGCTAAGATTGCTAACAATAATCCCAACCATGGATTACCCAAATAATAAGAACCAACAGCTGCTACAAAAGCAGCCATAAGCATTTTACCTTCCAAACTAAAATCAATTACTCCAGATCTTTCAGCAAAAATACCAGCCATTGCTGCAAAGACTAATGGTGTAGATATTCTTAGTGTAGAATTGATTAAAGAAGCAATATCGGATAAAAATTCCATTATGCACTTACCTCTCTATTAAGTCTTTTTACAAAAAAACTTTCTATTTGCGGTCTAAATAAATTCTCTAGAGCGCCACTAAATAATATTATTAAACCTTGAACAGCAACAAACATGTATCTAGTAATATTTGGCATTTCAAATGTTACTTCTGAACCTCCTTGATATAAAATACCAAATAAAAATGCTGCTGGCAAAATACCAATTGGATGGTTTCTGCCCATTAAAGCAACTGCAATTCCTGTAAAACCATATCCTGCTGGGAAGCCCGCTTGAATTTTATGACTTACTCCAAGAATTTCATTAACACCAAGCAGTCCTGCTAAACCTCCAGAGATACACATTGCAATAATAATATTTTTATGAGGAGATATACCTGCGTAAATTGCTGCCTGAGTATTATGACCAACAGCTCGCATCTCATAACCCCATTTAGTTTTCCATACTAAAAACCAAACAAAGAATAAGGATGCTATAGCTAATAAAAAAGTAAGGTTAAGAGGTGAATATCTTATCTTTATACCAAGAATTCCAGAAAATGCTTCAAAACTTGGTAACCAAATAGCTTCAGGTAGCTTAACAGTGTGCGGTGCCATCTGATTGGTGTCTCTTATTACGTCAACAAGTAAAAAAATCATTAATGATGAAGCAATAAAATTAAACATTATTGTTGTGATAACAACATGACTACCTCTTTTTGATTGAAGATAGGCAGGTATGTATGCCCACGCTGCTCCAAATAAGAAAGCACCAAAAATTGCCAAGAGCCAAACAATTGGTACAGGAAGAAAACTTAAATTTATTGCTACTAAAAAAACACCTAGACCACCTATATAAGCTTGGCCTTCTCCTCCTATATTAAAAAGTCTACAATGAAACGCAACCGCAAATGCTAGTCCAGTAAAAATAAAATTTGTTGTATAATAAAGTGTATATGCAAAACCTTGGATATAACCAAATGAACCATAGATAATTAATTTAACTGCTTCTATTGGGTTTTCACCAGCAATAAAAACAAAAACACCAGATACTAATAATGCTAATGTTAAGTTTACCAAGGGAACAATTACGTTAGACACCCACCATGGAACTTTCGATTTATCAACTACTGTGTTACTCATTCTGCGACACCAGCCATTAGTAATCCCAATTCACGATCAGTAACATTTTTATTATCTTTTTCCCCAACAATTTTTCCATCAAACATTACAATAATTCTATCAGATAAAGATAAAATTTCATCTAACTCGACTGATGCTAATAATATTGCAGCACCTCTATCTCTCATATCAATAAGTCTTTGATGAATAAATTCAATTGCACCAATATCTACACCTCGTGTTGGTTGACCTACCAAAAGAACTTTTGGGTTTTCATTAAGCTCTCTACTTAAAATAATTTTCTGCTGATTACCTCCAGAAAAATTAGATGTTATTAAATTAGGAGAATTAGGCCTTACATCATATTCTTGCATAACCTTTTTGGAATATTCTGTTATTTCTTTGTTATTTAAAATAGATGATTTTGAAAAAGGTTCCTGATCATGATAGCCAAAGATTAAATTTTCATAAGCTTTAAAATCACTAATTAAACCCATTCTTTGCCTATCTTCTGGAACGTGTGCTAGACCCTTTTCTTTAAGCAAGCTTGGATTTAAAAAATTATTATGATCAGATATTTTTTCACCAAATAACTCAATATTTCCAGACTCAACTCTCCTAATTCCTGAAAGAGCTTCTAATAATTCGGTTTGCCCATTTCCAGTTACGCCAGCGATACCTAAAATTTCTCCAGAGCATATTTCTAAATTTATATCTTTAACACGAGTTACATCTAAATCATCTTTAACTGAAAGATTATTAACTTTAAAAATAATTTCACCTTTTTTTATTTCTTTTTTATCGACCCTAAGTAAAACACTTCTGCCAACCATCATTTCAGCTAATTTTTCTTTATTAGTATCTTCAGTTTTTGTGTGCCCTACCATTTCTCCCTGGCGCATGACTGATACTTCACTTGTTAAATCCATTATCTCAATCAATTTATGTGTAATTAGGACTATAGTTTTACCTTCTTCCTTTAGTGAGCGAAGAATTTTAAACAATTCGTCAACTTCTTGGGGTGTAAGAACTCCAGTTGGTTCATCCAGAATTAGAATTTCTGCTCCTCTATATAAAGACTTTAATATTTCAACTCTTTGTCGAAAGCCTACAGATAAATCAGAAATGGTTGCATCAAGATCTATATTAAAATTATATGTGTTACATAATTTCTGTAAATCTTCCTTTGCCTTTTGCAATTTTTCTCCAAAAACTGTTTCACCTTCAAAACCCAATATAATGTTTTCAAGTACGGTAAAATTTTCTACCAACATAAAATGTTGGTGAACCATTCCAATTCCATTAATTATTGAATCCCTTGGGGATCTTAAATTTATTTCTTTACCATTAATTTTGATTGAACCTGAGTTTGCCTGGTAAAGACCAAAAACGATGCTCATTAAAGTAGATTTACCTGCTCCGTTTTCTCCGATTATACCGTGAATTGTTCCTTTTTTTATTTTAAGATTAATATTTTTGTTAGCCTGAACATGGCCAAAAGATTTGTTAATGTCTGTTAATTCTAAGATAGGTGAGACCATAAGATTATTAATAAGTCTTAGGTCTCACCAGATATTTAATTAGTTTTAATTATTCTTGCGACCAGTCAGCAACAACTAGTGAACCACTAGCTATTTCTGCAGCAGCAGCATCAGCAGCAGCAGCCATTTCAGATGAAACCATGCCATCTTCAGTTGCATAACCTACCATACCTTCTGCAAGGCCTAAAATATTTATTCCTGATTCAAAAGAACCTTTGCCCACCTTTTCAGCTTGCTCAAAAATTGTTAAATCTAATCTTTTTAACATTGATGTTAACATATTACCTGGATGCATCCAGTTTTGGTTCGAATCAACTCCAATACCCATTATGCCTGCATCTGCTGCAGCTTGAAGAACACCAATTCCTGTGCCGCCTGCTGCTTGATAAACAACGTCTGCACCACCATCAATTTGTGCTTTTGTTAATTCAGCACCTTTTGTTGGATTGTTCCATGCTTCATTAGTTGTTCCAGTCATATTAGCTAATACCTCTATGTTTGGATTTACATATTGAGCACCTTGTTCGTAACCACCTTGAAATTTTCTAATTAATGGAATGTCCATTCCACCAACAAATCCAATGGTTCCACTTTTAGACGCCATAGCAGCCATCATCCCAACTAAGAATGATCCTTCATGTTCTTTATAACAAGCTTGATAAATATTGTTGTTTGGATCGTCTAACCAACAAACATCAACTGCAACAAATTTAATATCAGGGTAGTCAGCAGAAACTGCTGCAACAGCATCTGCTTGTGCAAATCCCATTCCAACAATCATTGTTGCCCCTCTATCAGCAATTTTACGCATACCTTGTTCAATTTGATTGTCATTAGCTGATTCAAATTCAATCATGCTCCAACCAAGTTCATTTACAACTCTCTCAGCTGTATTGAATGCTAATTCGTTAAAAGATTTATCGAATTTTCCACCAGAGTCATAAACAACCCCTATTGTGTTTGCAAACGCACTTGAAGAGAAGACGAGAGCGAAAGAAACTGCAAAAATACTAAAAATTTTTTTCATACCAAAAATCCCCCTTAAATATGAATTATAGATATCTTATTGATAACATTTTTATTGCAAAATAAAATTATTAAAAAAGAGATAGTTGTAAAATAATTGTTTTTTTTATGGATAAAATCAAGTTCCCATATACCTATCACCTGCATCACCAAGGCCAGGGACAATAAACTTATTTTTATTCAATTTTTTGTCAATACTGCAGGTAAAAATATGGATTCCTTTTTGTTTCTTTTGGATGTTTTTTAGCCCCTCTGGAGCAGCTAAAAGAGATATTAGGGAAATATCTTTTATATTAGCGCCCTTGTTTCTAATAAGATCAATTGCAGCAATTGATGAATTTCCAGTTGCAAGCATGGGGTCTAAAATCAGAATTTTTTTGTTTCTTATCTTTGGTAATTTAAATAAATACTCTACGGGCTCGTATGTTTGCTCATCTCGATATAAACCAATGTGACCCTTTTCAGCATCAGGAAGAAATTTAGCAAAACCCTCAAGCAGTCCTAAGCCGGCTCTTAATATTGGAACTAGTATGATTTGTTTAGCAAGGATCGTTCCACTAGTACTCTTTAAAGGAGTTTCAACTTTGGTTTTTTTATAAGGAAGATGCTTTAACACCTCTGCTGCAATTAAATAACTTGTTTCATTCATTGTTTGTCTAAAAACAGTATTTGAAGTTTTTTTATTTCTTAATATTGTTAGTTTATGCTGAACAAATTGAGATTTAATTACTGTAATCATTTAAGATAACATATATACAAACGTTCTAAAGAGCAATGCGGTTATTAACCTATTTACTATTAATTATATTTTTATCAAACTGTACAACAATTGAAGTAACAAAAGAAGTTGTTAAAGTTGGATCCGTAGTAAAAGAAAAGGTTGAAAAACAGTTTGAAGAAAAGAAAGTAAAAATTTTTGAGGATAAAACAATAGTGGAAGAAAAAAAAATTATAACTCAAGAAAAAAAAGAAGAAAAAACAATTGTTAAAACACAGCAAAAATTAGCGCAAATAAATTTTATAGGAAAAAAAATTGATGAAATCCAAGAACAGATGGGGGAGCCACAATTAGCAAGATCAGATGGCTCTATAAAGATGCTTCGTTATGATAGCTCTTCATGTAGACTTTTTCTTTTTTTTAATCTTAATTCAAATATAAAAAGAGTTGAGCACTTTGAATTCAGGGATGGTATAGGCGAGCTTTTAAATAGCAAGCAATCTTTGGAGTCTTGTTATAGGGAATACAAATTAATTAGCTAATCTCAACTAATAAATCTTTTGTTTCAACATTATCACCAGAAGAAACATTTAGAGATTTTACTGTTCCACTTTTTTCTGCATTAATAGTAGTTTCCATTTTCATTGCTTCTATAACTAAAAGTTTATCACCTTTAATTACCTTATTTCCCGGTTTGACAAATATTTTGGCAACTTGACCTGGTAATGGGGATCCTACATGATTATTGTTACTATCATCTGCTTTCGCTCTTTGTATAATATTTTTTGAAAATTCTCTATTTTCAATATCAATAGTACGTGGTTGACCATTGATTTCAAAAAAGACAGAGCATTTTCCATTATTGTTAACTTCACTTTTTGCTAAATATCTTAAAATTAAGTTTTTACCTTTATCAATTTCTATTGTGTATTCTTTATCTTGCTGAGGACCATAAAAAAATAATTCTGTAGAAAGAATTGATGTGTCACTAAACTCCTTAAAATGATCTACATAGTCTTTAAAAACTTTTGGATACATTAAGTAAGAAGCAAGATGCGTTTGTTCAACTTTCATTCCTATTTCATTTTCTAAGTTTTTAACTTCTTTATCTAGATCAACTGATTCTAAAACTTCTCCTGGTCTTTTTGTTAGAGGTTTTACATCTCCAAGAACCTTTTTTTGTAACTCTTTTGGAAAGCCCCCATGTGGTATGCCAATTTCACCTTTAAAAAACTCAATAACAGAAGCGGGAAAAGAAATTTCTTTTTTTGGATCTAATATATCTTCTTTGCTTAAATCATTAGCAATCATATAAAGTGCCATATCGCCTACAATTTTAGAAGAAGGCGTTACCTTAACAATATCGCCAAAAAGTTGATTTACTTCTGCATATTTATTTGCAACCATTCCCCATTTATCAGTTGTAATTCCTAAAGATCTAGCTTGTTCTTTTAGGTTGGTGAACTGTCCACCAGGCATTTGGTGAAGATACACATCAGAACTTCCGCCTTTGAAGTCTGTTTCAAAAGCATGATAATTTTGTCGAACCTGCTCCCAATATAAAGATAGTGTTCTAATAGCCTCTTCATCTAGTTTTGGATCTTGATGATTTTGTTTCATTATTGATACGATTGAACCAAATGCAGGCTGGGATGTCAAACCGCTCATAGAGTCAATTGCAAGATCAACAATATCTACTTTTTCTTCTATTGCAGCAAGAACAGATGCTGATGAGGTGCCAGATGTATCGTGTGTGTGGAAGTGAATTGGAAGATCAGTTGTTTGTTTTATTTCGTTTACTAATTTTTTTATAGCATTAGGTTTTGCCAATCCCGCCATATCTTTTATAGCAATAATATTTGCTCCTACTTTTTCTAAATCTTTAACAAGGTCAATATAATATTTTAATGTATATTTTTTTTCATTTGGATCAGTCACATCGTTTGTATAACAAATAGTCCCTTCACAAATTTTATTTTGATTACGTACTTCATCAATTGCAACTCGCATATTATCAATTAAGTTTAATGAATCAAAAACACGAAATACATCAATTCCTGCTTCTGCAGACTGTTTAATAAAATGTTTAACAACATTGTCCGGATAATTTTTATAACCAACAGCATTAGAGCCTCTAAAGAGCATTTGTTTAAGAAGATTAGGAGCTCTATTATTTAACCTTTCTAATCTATCCCACGGATCTTCTTTTAAAAATCTCATTGAAGTATCGAAAGTTGCGCCTCCCCAACATTCCAATGAAAATAAGTTGCTTAGACTTTTACTATAATATTCAGCAATGTTAACAATATCATCTGTGCGCATCCTTGTGGCTAAAAGTGATTGGTGTGCATCACGCATCGTTGTATCTGTAATTAAAGTGTAGGGTATTTCTTTTATTTTTTTTGCAAATTTTGCAGAACCTAGTTTTTTTAAATCTTCGACAAAATTATTTTTTCCATTTTTGTTATTTGAGATAGGAATTTGAACTTCTACAGCTGAACTATTATTAGGCCTTCCAGAAATATCGCTGTGTCCGTTTACTATTATATTACCCAGATAAGATACAATTTTTGATGCTCGATCCTTTTGAGGTTTATAGGTGTATAATTCTTTTTTTGTATCAACAAAATTCGTATTATAATTTCCTTTAAGAAAATCATTGTTATTTATAAGAGATTCTAGAAATACTAAATTTGTTTTAACACCTCTAATTCTAAATTCTCTTAACGCTCTATCCATTCTTTTTATGCAATCATCTTGATGCTTTGCCCAAGTGGTTACTTTTACAAGTAAAGAGTCATAATATGGTGTAATAATTGAACCGGATGATGCATTCGCTGCATCTAATCTTACTCCAAAACCGGCTGCAGATCGGTAAGTCATGATCTTCCCATAATCTGGCATAAAATTATTAAGTGGATCTTCTGTTGTAACTCTACATTGAATAGCATATCCGTTAAGATGTATGTCTTCTTGTTTTGGAAGAGCAGGATGACTTCCAATTTTTTCTCCTTCTGCAATTTTAATTTGAGCTTTTACTATATCAATACCAGTTACTTCTTCAGTTACCGTATGTTCAACTTGAATTCTTGGATTAACCTCAATGAAATAAAATTTGCCAGACTTTTTATCAAATAAAAATTCAACTGTTCCTGCGCCAAAATAATTTACCTGTTTAGCAATTTTGATAGCCGCATTACATATTGCTTCTCGGGTTTTATTTTCAAGAAAATGTGCTGGAGCTCTTTCAATAATCTTTTGATGTCTTCTTTGAAGAGAGCAATCTCTTTCAAAGAGGTGTATGATATTTCCGTGACTATCTCCTAAAATTTGTACTTCTATGTGGGCAGCGTCTTCAAGAAATTTTTCTATAAATACTTCATCTTTTCCAAAAGCTTTTAGTGACTCACTCTGCGCTGTTGTAATTTGATCCAACAAGTCTTTGCTTGATCTTACAACACGCATTCCTCGACCTCCTCCTCCCCAACTAGCTTTAACAATTACAGGGTAACCTATTTTTTCAACTTCTTTCTCAACACTATTTAAATTTTCTTTTGTTACAAGAGCGGAAGGAACGATGTCAACCTTTGCTTCTTCTGCAACTTTTTTTGCTTCTGTTTTATTTCCAAATCTTTGTAATATTTCTTTGCTTGGACCAATAAATGTTATTCCATTTTTTTCACACTGCGCAGCTAGCTCAGGACTTTCAGATAAAAAACCATAACCAGGGTGAATGGCATCAACGTTAGCACCTTTTGCAATTTTGATAATTGAGTCTATATCTAAATATGCCTGTATGGGTCCTTTGCCTTCTCCGACCAAATAACTTTCATCAGTTTTAAAGCGATGAATGGCAAAGCGATCTTCTTTTGAATAAATAGCAGCTGTTCTTATTCCAGACTCTTCAGCAGCTCTGAAAATTCGAATAGCAATCTCACTTCTATTCGCGGCTAGAATTTTGCTAATCTTTTTCATATAATAATCATTTTAATTATAGTTTTTTCTTAATATTTAATCGGGGATGCATCTATATCTTCCTTACTTAATTAGCAAGAGACCAACGGAAATTAGCCATTTTTTAGGCTTTGAAAGCAATTATAAATTACTAATAATTTGCTATTTAGAAATTATTAAGAGAGTGAGAGGTTTTGTCCCTTATTTAAATATAAATTTTGTATTAAATTGGTTCTATGAATTCATTGAGTGAAAATATAACTCCTTATCAAAGCTGCTCAAAATCAGTCTTTATTATTTTAGGAATTATTTTAATGAGCTGGTGTTCTTTATTTTCTATTTTTCTAATAATACAGGGGGCATGGCCTGTTTCTATATTTCTTGGAGTTGAATATTTAGTAATATTTTATTTGATACGTTTATATTTTAAGGAAAAAAATCTTAAAGATAAAATTAATATTGATCAAAAAGAAATTTCTATAAAAAAATTTAAAGGTGATAAACTTTTACATACATATAAATTTAACACTTATTGGTCTAAAGTATTTTTTACCAAATTTAACAACACATCCAAACTATCAATTAGAGAGTCAAACAGAGAGACAGAGGTTGCATCTTTTTTGCACGCTGACTTAAAAGAAGGTTTGTATTTAAAAATTAAAAGACAATTAAACTTTTATTAAAACAAAAGATCATTCATATTAAATAAACCTGTTCTTTTTTTTGAAATAAAGATTGCTGCTTCAATAGCTCCGCTTACAAAAATTGATCTATTATTTGCTTTATGGACTAGATCAACCCTATCGTTAGTACCGATAAAACTAACAGTGTGTTCACCTGCAATTTCTCCACCTCGAGTTACAGAAAAACCAATGTCGCCTTTTTTTCTCGAAGTTGATTTTTTTGTGCGGTCTAAAACTTTTGATTTATTTAATGTAATTTTTCTTCCTTGAGCAGCATATTCACCAAGAGAAAGTGCTGTTCCAGAAGGAGCATCTTTTTTGTGTTTATGATGCGTTTCAGCAATTTCAATATCATAATCAGTGTTTTTTAAAGCTGATGCTGTTTGTTGAACTAAATTAAATAATAAATTAACTCCAAGACTCATATTAGAAGACATGAGTATCGGTATTTTTTTTGAGTAACTTTTTACTTTCTTTTTTTGAGCATCAGTCATTCCAGTTGTGCCAATAACAACGGATGTTTTGTTTGCGGAGGCAATTTTAAGATTATCTAAAGTAGACTCAGGTGTTGTAAAATCAATTATGACATTTGCTTCTTTAATTAGTTGAGCTGAATTAGCAGTAACCAATTTTGAAGACTTTATATCGGACACTTTGTTTAGTTGCTTGTTTAAATCTTTATGTTTTTTATGTTCAAAACCGCCTACAAATTCTAAATTTTTATTTTTTAGAATTTGTTTAGATATTTCCTGGCCCATTCGGCCAAGACAACCTGCAACTACTATTTTAATTTTTGTCATAAAAACTTCTTATACTTTGGTGATTGTAAGTTGAAAAGAAATTAAGTTAAATCTTCCCAGACTTCTTTTAATTTTGAGAAAAATCCTTGCGATTTTGGACTGTGTTTTTTTGATGTGCCTCCTTCATTCTCAAATTCTCTTAAGATTTCTTTCTGTTTGCTATTTAGATTTACAGGAATTTCAACATTTGCTTGCACATACATATCACCTCTTCTGCTTTGTCTAAGTATACTCATTCCTTTACCTCGAAGTCTGAATTGAGTTTCAGATTGAGTTCCAGAAGGAATATTCAATCTTGCTTTTTTTCCTTCTATTGTTGGCACATCTATCTCGCCGCCTAAAATTGCGGTTGTAATAGAAATTGGAATCTCACAAAATAAATTTTCTTCTTCTCTTTCAAATAATTTATCTTTTTGTACTTCAACAAAAATATAAAGATCTCCATTTCCAGCACCTCTTTCACCTGGTTCCCCTTCTCCAGCTATTCTAATTCTTGTGCCTGTGTCAACACCAGCTGGAATAGTAACAGAAATAGTTTTTTGTTTTTTTATATTTCCTGTTCCAGAACATTTGAGGCATGGATTTTTAATAGTTGATCCTTCTCCACCACATGTAGGACATGGTCTCTCAATAGAAAAAAAACCTTGTTGTGATCGAACCTTACCAGCACCGCCACAAGTAGAACAAGTACTTGGTCCAGACTTATCTGCACTTCCAGTAGATGCGCACGCATCACAACCAACGTATGTTGGTATCCTTATTTGTGGTTTCTTTCCAGTGAAAGCTTCATGTAGGGAGACTGACATGTTGTAACGAAGGTCACTTCCCCTTTGTGGGCCTCTTCTTCTTGATGATTGTCCACCAAAACCTCCACCAAAAAATTCTTCAAAAATATCTGAAAAACCTCCAGCAAAGTCTCCAAAGCCTTGAGCTCCACCCATGCCGCCTTGTCTAAAAGCATCATGTCCGTATTGATCATATGCGGATCTTTTTTCTGAGTCTTTTAGAACTTCGTAAGCTGCTGCAGCTTCCTTAAATTTTCTTTCAGCTTTTTTATCATCCTTGTTACGGTCTGGATGATATTTCATGGCTTTTTTTCTATAAGCTTTTTTAATCTCATCATCACTAGCATTCTTTTGAACGCCTAGTATCTCATAGAAATCCTTATCAGCCACATCTCCTCCTTATAAAAATTATGGAGCGTTAATCTTTTTTATCTTCGTCTACTTCTTCAAATTCAGCATCTACAACTTTTTCATCTTTTGTATTATCTGCCGATGGTTCTGCTCCAGATGGGTCTGCTTGTGGTCCGGCCCCTTGAGGATTTTGTTTGTAAATAGCTTCCCCCATTTTAAGAGATGATTGAACTAATGCTTCAGTTTTAGATTTGATAGCTTCTAAATCTTCGCCGTCTTTAACTTTTTTCAGCTCTTCAATATCAGTTGTGATTTTGTTTTTGTCAGCTTCAGGAATTTTATCACCATGCTCTTTCAGGTTCTTTTCGGTCTCATTAATTAAACTGTCAGCATGATTTCTTGTATCAACAGCTTCTCTTTTCTTTTTATCAGACTCAGCATTTTCTTCTGCATCTTTAACCATTTTTTCAATCTCTTCATCTGATAAACCGCCGGAAGCCTGAATTTTTATTTGTTGTTCTTTACCAGTTGATTTATCTTTAGCCGATACGTTTACAATACCATTTGCATCAATATCGAAAGTAACTTCAATTTGGGGCATGCCTCTTGCAGCAGGTGGTATGCCAACTAGATCAAACTGACCTAGTAATTTGTTATCAGCTGCCATCTCTCTTTCACCTTGAAAAACTCTAATAGTTACTGCATTTTGATTATCTTCAGCTGTAGAAAATACTTGGCTCTTCTTTGTTGGAATGGTTGTGTTTTTATCAATAAGTTTTGTGAATACGCCGCCAAGAGTTTCAATACCAAGTGATAATGGAGTAACGTCAAGTAGTAGAACATCTTTGACATCGCCTTGTAATACTCCAGCTTGAATAGCAGCGCCGGATGCAACAACTTCATCTGGGTTAACGCCTTTATTGGGCTCTTTGCCAAAAAAGTTTTTTACAATCTCTGTTACCTTAGGCATTCTAGTCATACCACCAACTAAAATAACATCATCAATTTCTGCAGCTTGTAATCCAGCATCTTTAAGTGCCATTTCGCAAGGTTTTAAACTTTGATTTAAAAGCTCACCTACAATGGCTTCTAATTTTGCTCTTGATAACTTAATTGTCAAATGTTTTGGACCAGATTGATCAGCAGTTATAAATGGCAAATTAACTTCTGTTTCTGTTGAGCTTGATAATTCAATCTTTGCTTTCTCTGCAGCTTCTTTAAGACGTTGTAAAGCTAGTTTATCTGAACGTAGATCAATACCGTTATCTTTTTTGAATTCATCTGCAAGATAGTCAATAATTTTAAGATCAAAATCTTCTCCGCCTAGGTGAGTGTCACCATTTGTAGATTTAACCTCAAAGACACCGTCCCCTATCTCTAAAATAGAAATATCAAATGTACCGCCTCCAAGATCATAAACAGCCACTGTACCAGTTTTCTTTTTATCTAATCCATATGCTAGGGCTGCTGCTGTAGGTTCGTTAATAATTCTTAAAACTTCTAGTCCAGCTATTTTACCAGCATCCTTTGTTGCCTGCCTTTGAGCGTCATTAAAATAAGCAGGAACAGTTATTACTGCTTGTGTAACAGTTTCTCCTAGGTAGGACTCTGCTGTCTCTTTCATTTTTTGTAAAATGAATGCGCTTATTTGACTTGGACTATACTTGTCACCACGCGCTTCAACCCACGCATCCCCGTTATCACCTTTTACAATTTTATAAGGTACTAACCCGCTATCAGATTTAACGTCTTTGTCTTCAAATGTTCTTCCAATTAATCTTTTTATGGCAAATAAAGTATTTTCAGAATTTGTTACTGCTTGTCTTTTAGCTGACTGACCAACAAGTTTTTCATTTGTATCACTGAATGCTACCATTGATGGAGTTGTTCTTCCACCCTCTGAGTTTTCTATTACTTTTGCTTCCTTGCCGTCCATTACTGCAACGCAGGAGTTTGTAGTACCTAAATCAATACCAATAACTTTTGCCATATTTATTATCCTCTTTAACTAATTTGTACCAATCAACATTGGCTACTTTAGATATGGGAAAAAAGTTTTAAAATACAAGGATGTATGGGATTTATATTCAAAAAATTAGGTATTTACTTGATTTTTATGCCTTTTATGAAGTTTTCTCATTATCATTTTCAGCACCATCTTCATCTTTTTCTTCTTTTGACTCTTCTGTTTTAGTAGTTGGTTTTTTAGCAACACCTACCATCGCAGCCCTTAATAAACGATCGTGCATTGTATAACCTGATTGAACTTCTTGCACTACTGTTCCTTCTTCAACATCTTTATTTTCTATTTCCATCATTGCCTGATGAAAATTATGGTCAAATTTTTTATTTAATGACTCAATTTTTTTAACGCCATGTTTTTCAAGGGTGTTTTTGTATTCTTTTAGAACCATCTTTAAGCCATCGATAAGATTTTTTATACTTTCTGAATAATTTTCGTCATCTGGTAAGGCCTCTAGTGCTCTTTCTAAATTATCTCCAGGTGATAAAATATCTCTTGCTAAATTAATACTTCCAAACTTTATAGTTTCAACTTTTTCTCGTTCGAATCTTTTTCTAAGATTTTCCATTTCAGCAAGTAATCTTATTTTTTCTTCTTTAAGCGTCTCTATTTCCTTTTCTAAAATATTTTCTTCTGCGCTTTCCTTCTCATTAGTTTCATCTGAGTGGTTATCTTCTTGATTTTTGTAAGCTGATTCTTCATTTTCTTTGTCATTTTCTATATTTTCAGAGGGGTTTTCTAAAATATCTTCTTTTTTATCTTCTTCTTTTTTTTCAACCATTAATCAATCACCTTTCCAATAATTTTAGATGTATAATCAACCAAAGGTACAATCTTTGAATAATTTAATCTTGTTGGACCGACCACTCCTATAGCACCTATTATTTCTTGATCATTGTTTTTATATGGAGCCATTACCATAGAAAGACCAGAGTGTTTAAACAAAAAATTTTTAGATCCAATAAAAATTTGTACTCCTTTTGCTTTTCCAGCAGTTTCTAAAATATCTACAAAGCTTGATTTTTTTTCTATTTCGTCAAAAAGATTTCGGATTTGATCCAAATCTTTTGATATTATTTCATCTTTAAGTAAATTTGATTGTCCGTGTAAAAAAATATATGGGTTTTTAACATTGGGTGATGTTTCAATAATGCCTTTTTTTATTAATTTAGAAGAAATTGTTTCAAGGTCATTTTGAGATTTTTTTATTTCTAGTTGTATTGTCTTTTTAATTTGTGAGATATTTTTGTTACCAAATCTAGATGTAAGATAATTAGAAGCCTGCACTAAAAGTGAATTACTGTATTTGCCTTTATCTTCAATAATTCTATTTTCAACCTCGCCATTTTCGTAAGCCAAAATTAACATTAGTTGAGCATCATTAAGTCTTATAAATTCTAAATGTTTTATATTTTTTTGAAATTTTGGAGCAATTACAATACCCGCATAATTTGACAAACCTGATATAGCTTTAGAAGCTAAGTCTAAAACCTCTTCATAAGACTTTCCTTTAGATGAGCATTGTTGTTTTATACTTTCCATTTCTGTCTTTGATATTCTTCCAAATTCTAAAAGACCCTCGACAAAAAATCTCATTCCTTTTTCTGTTGGCATTCTTCCTGCTGATCTATGTGGTGCAAAAAGAAGACCTTCCTTTTCAAGATTAGACAAAATTGATCTAATAGAAGCAGAAGATAGGTTAAAGCCACCTGTTTTTACCAATGTTTCAGATCCAGCAGGTGACCCTGTTTTAAGATATGACTCAACTAATTTTTTAAAAATTAGTATAGATCTATCATTTAGTTCTGCATATAAGTTTTCTGCCATTATAATTAGTTGTTTAAAATATATTTTTATCTACTATTATTAAATTTATATGAGAAAAGATAGGTCGTTCAATCAAATGAGGGAAATTTCGTTTGAAAAAAATGTTAATATTCATGCTGATGGATCATGCCTTGTTAAATTTGGTAATACGCATGTTTTATGTCTAGCAACAATAGATGATAAAGTTCCACGATGGTTAAAAAATACGGGTAAAGGCTGGGTAACTGCAGAATATGGAATGTTGCCTAGATCAACTAACACTAGAATGGATAGGGAAGCCGCGAAAGGTAAACAGTCGGGTAGAACTCAAGAAATTCAGCGCTTAATTGGAAGAAGTTTGAGATCAATAGTAGATTTATCAAATTTGGGTGAAAGACAAATTAAAATTGACTGTGATGTAATACAAGCTGATGGAGGAACTAGAACAGCTGCTATAAGTGGTGGTTTTGTTTCATTGTACATAGCAATAGAAAAACTTAAAAATAATTACAACATTCAAAAACCAATAATAAAAAATTATATCGGAGCTGTCTCAGCTGGAATTATAGACCAAAAAGCAATGTTGGATTTAAACTATGAAGAAGACTCTAAAGCACAAGTTGACGCAAACTTTGTTATTTGTGACACAGGAGAAATATCAGAGATACAAGTAACAGGTGAAGAGTATTTTTTTAGCAATAATGAATTTAGTGAAATATTTGAATTAGCAAAAAAAGGAATTAAAGAAATAATTGAAATTCAAAAAAAGGCATTAGATTAAATTGAATAAAATTTTTTTTTTTTCAAACAATGCTGGCAAACAAGAAGAAATAAAAACCCTTTTTAAAAATTTTAGAATAAATATTTTTTTTCCAGAAGATTTTAAAATTACTTATGAACCAAAAGAGGTGGGAAATTCATTTGCTAACAATGCAAAAATTAAATCTCTGTTTGGATATGAGAAAACTCATATACCGTGTTTTGCAGATGATTCTGGTATTTCTATAGAAGCGCTAGGGTGGAAACCAAATATTATGTCTAAAAGATTTATCGATAGTTTTAAAAATAGCACCGAGTGTTTTAATTATATAATAAAAAAAACAAAAGAAAGTGGAAAAATTAAAGCATATTTTAAAACATCAATTTGTTATACTTTTGAAAAAAATTATCATGTATTGTTTGAGGGCAAGATAGAAGGGATAATTTCAGAAAAAATTAAGGGAAAAAATGGGTTTGGTTATGATCCTATTTTTTTACCTAATGGATCTCTAAAAACCTTTGGTGAAATGACTGAGAGGGAAAAAAATTTTCATAGTCATAGAGGTATTGCAATAAATAAGTTAATAAATTTTTTATTTAATTAATTTTTTTTGCTATACCATTTGATATTCGAAGCATATCCAGATCTCTCTCAATTAAATTATTTTTAAAATAAAATTCTCCATCTACTCCTTCAAATTTAATTTGCGAGTTATTAAGAAGCTCTATCATTCTTTGATAACTTAAATTTCTTGAAAAAACATAGTTTAATAAGCCAACCAAATCGTAAGGAAGGGTTGAAATTCTTAGTAATTTTTCATCATATATTTGTCTATATTGATTAATTAAATTTTGTCTTTTAGTTTTTTCAACACCAGGAAAAATAGCACCTTGCAAAGAAGGTTCTATAAAGAAATTGTCGTCATCTATTACTCCAGTACTAAGAAACTGTACCACATTAGGATCAATATCATAGTAAGGCAAAAGAGGGGCAACCTGAAGTAGGTTTAATCCATAATCAGCTAATAAAATATGTGTAAATTCATAATCACTGGTTGTTTTAAATTTTTTTAATTTTTTTAATTTGTTTTTTGATTGTTCATCACTCTTTGAAGAAAGAATTATTTTTTGTCTTTCTAGCTCGTATTTTCTAAGTTCATATTTGCCTAATTCTTTAATTGCATCTCTTACATTTGATAAATCATTTTTATATGATGCTCTATTAACTAAAATTGAATCACTGTTATTTATTACATCGTCTATTAAATAATTAATTTTATACCCATAGTCATTTTCTGGATATAAGAATGCAACTTTTGAATCTTTGTCTAAAGATAAAAATAATTGCTCTAATTCATTTTTAGGAAAAAAATTTATAAGATAAATGCAGTCACTTGCTAAACTTGTGTCAGATGAAAATGAAAAAAAAATTATTTCATTATCACAAAATTTCTTTGCCGATTTTGTATACTGTGTTTGAATAGGGCCAATAAAAATTTTACCTTTTTGACTCTTTTCTATTATTATATTTTCTAAATCCTTATTATTTTCAAAAAACTCAATTTCAAATACAACATTTTCTAAATTTTTGTTGTAAATGCCTAGTTCTAAAATATTAATAAATTGTTTAGTAAAGTTCTCTCTATTTTGAGTAGAAAATAAAAGTGTTATATTTTTTTTTATTTTGAATTTTTCAATATTTTTTTGGGTAGTTTTAAAAATTTGCTTATTTGTTTCATTTTTTTGCTCTTTTTTTATACTTGTTACTTTTTCTTCTGATTGAGTTTGATCATTTGTTGATTGTTGAGATTGTTTTGATAAGTTTACTGGAGTACAAGAAAAAATAAATATAAATATACCAACGATGAAACAAAGTTCTTTTGAAATAAACATAGTCGCCACTCCTATTGGAAATTTAAATGACATTTCTAAGAGAGCCATTGAGACCATTGAGAGTGGAGATATAATAATTTGTGAAAATCCAAAACATTCTCTTAAACTACTAAATAAATTAGGCATTAAAAAGAAATTAATTTCAATTCATGATCACAATGAACAAATAATTATAGATAGATTATCCAAAGACTTATTTAATAAAAAAATTGTTTTGATATCTGACGCTGGATCTCCACTTATATCAGACCCTGGTTTTAAATTTATCAAACATTGTATTAAAAATAATATAAAAATTACTACTGTGCCAGGCCCGACATCAATAATTTCAGCACTTCAATTGTCAGGTATTCCAGTTAATGAATTTTTTTTTGCTGGTTTTTTTCCAAAATCAAAAAAAGAAACTTTAAATTTTATAAAAAAAATCAAAAACAATGACAAAACTTCAGTTTTTTTTGTGTCAAATCACAAATTAGAACGTTGTTTAGAATTATTAGAAACAGAAATTAATGATAGATTAATAAGCTTATCAAAGGAGTTAACAAAGATAAATGAGAAAACGTTTAGAGGGTTAGCTGCTAAAATAAAAGAAAAACTTTTTGAGAATAAGGATAATTTTAAAGGTGAGTTTGTTGTTGTTGTTGAAGGAAATAGCTTAAAAGAAACACTGTCTAATGACTTAAATTACTTAGATGAGGAAATTTATAAATTGCTCTCAAAATTTTCTTTGACCGACGTCGTAGAAATAGTGCATAAATTAACAGGAATTACTAAAAATAAAGTGTATAAATGGGTTTTAAATTTAAAAAATTCTTAAATATTTTTCTTACATTTAATATATTTTTATTGTTTTGCTTTATTTACAGTTGCTCCCCTACTAGTATGCTGGCAAGCGGGGGAGGTACAGCAATGGTTGTAGCTGAAGGTGACCGCTCATTTGGAACTGTAGTAGATGATGCGACAATTAAAGTTAATATAGCAGCAAAATTTTTAAACGCTGGAAATAATTTATTTGTAGATATAGACACTACGGTATTAGAGGGCAGGGTTTTATTAACTGGTTTGGTGGATACTCAAGAGGTAAGAATTGATGCGGTTAGATTGGTATGGGAAGTTGAAGGCATACGAGAAGTTATTAATGAAATTGAAATTGGAAACAGGAGTTCAATAAAGGATTATGCAAATGATCTATGGATCAACACACAAGCTAGGGGAGTTGCAGCAAAAACTATCGGATTGAGGGGTATTGGTTATAATTTTGAAACAATAAATGGCAAAATCTACGTAGCTGGAATAACTTCAAAACCTGATCAGCTTGAAAACTTAATAGATGCTCTAAAAACAATTAAAGGTGTAAAAGAAATAGTTAATTATGTTATTGTAAAATAATAACTATCTTAATGATCCAATTTTTTCTCCAGCAAGAATATGTATATGAAAATGTGGAACTTCTTGTCCGCCATCATTTCCTGAGTTCGATATAACCCTATATCCATCCGCTTTTATATTAAGTTTCTCAATTACTAAATTAAGACTTTTGAAAAAAGATGATATTAAATTATCATCAGCCTTGGTAACAAAGTCAGTTAAATCAATGCACTTAATCTTGGGAATTCCTAGAATATGAATTTTAGCCTGAGGGGCTATATCATAAATAAATAAAGAAAATTCATCCTCATAAAATTTTTTACATGGAATTTCATTTCTTAAAATTTTAGCAAAAATATTATTGTCGTCATACATTTTATTTTCTCTTTGATAATTCTTTGTTTATTTCATTAAGTGTAATTTTTTTTGACTTTAATAAAACCAAAAAATGGTAAATAACATCTGCTGCTTCTTCTATTGTTCTTTTTTTTGATCCATTTAAATAATCTATAATAAGCTCGTTTGCTTCTTCACCAAATTTTTGCGCAATTTTTTTTGATCCTAATTTTAATAGCTTATTCGTATATGAGTTTTTTGTTTTATTTTTAACTCTGGTCTCTATGAGGCGGTATAGTTCTTCTATTTGCATTTTATAATCTTATTTCAATATTTTTTTTAAATAAATATTCCTTAACCTCTTTAATGCTGATTTCATTAAAATGAAAGACTGATGCTGCCAATAGTGCATTTGCCTTACCTATTTTGACACCCTCATAGAAGTGCTCCAGTGTTCCCACACCTCCACTTGCTATTAAAGGTATATTGAGAAATTCTGAAACTTTTCTTAGAAGATTTGTATCAAAACCTGATTTTGTTCCATCTTTATCCATAGATGTTAGTAAAATTTCACCAGCTCCAAGTTTTTGAACTTTTTCAATCCAATCTAAAGCAAATAAACCTGTGTTTTTTGTTCCACCATGTGAAAATACATACCAATCGTTCTTAACTTTTTTTGCATCTACAGCAACAACTATACATTGATTGCCAAAATACTCTGAAGACTCCTTAATGATGTTTGGGTTTTTTATTGCAGCAGAATTAATTGAAACCTTGTCAGCTCCAGCTTTCAATAATGAATGAATATTATTAATGGATGAAATTCCACCTCCAACAGTAAGTGGAATAAAAACTTCATTTGCTGTTTTTTTTACAACATTGATAATTGTATCTCTGTTTTCTATTGATGCACTAATATCTAAAAAACAAATTTCATCTGCTCCATTTTCTGAATAGTGCTTTGCTTGCTCGACAGGGTCTCCGGCATCAATTAAATCAACAAAATTTATACCTTTTACAACCCTGCCATTTTTTACATCTAAACAAGGAATTATTCTTACTTTAACCATCTGAGTTTAATATCATTTGTGCCTTGTTTAAATCAATATTCCCGACATAAAAAGATTTACCTGATATAATGCCTTCAAGATTACTTAATTTTAATTGTTTTAAATTTTCTAAATCATTGTAGTTTGTTAATCCGCCTGCGATAATTACTGATTTTTTCATATTTGCCTCTTTGTTAACTTTATTAACCACATCTTTAATAAAATCAGTATTTAAACCTCTTAACATTCCATCGTTTTCTATGTCTGTTATAACGTATCCTTTTATTGCTAATTTATTATAAATATTAATTATATCTTCTGTTTTTAATTTAGATTTTTCTTTCCAACCTTTAACCATCACATTGTCGTTTTTAATATCTAAAGATATATAAATTCTATCTCTGTAGGTATTTACTAAAAATTTAACTTTTTCAGGTTGGTTTACAGATAATGAGCCAATGATTAAATTATCTATGCCTAAATCAAAATACCTTTTGGCATCAAGCTCACTTCTTATTCCGCCTCCTAGTTGAATAGGGATGGAAATGGATTTTCTAATTTTTTTTATTGATTTTATATTTAGCTCTGGCCTTCCAAATGCAGCATCTAAATCAACTATGTGTAATTTTCTACATCCAGATTGTTCAAAAAAAATTGCTTGTTGTTCTGGGTTTTCATTAAACACAATACTTGTATCATCTTTTCCTTCAGTAAGTCTGACACATTTATTATCTTTAAGATCAATAGCTGGTATAATTTGCACTATAGGTTTTTAAAAAAATATATCCCTTTTACAAAACTTCCATTAATAAAAGCATAGTAAGGGTTTTCTCCCCATATTTTATAATTTTTACTTGAAAATAATTGTACAGCAGCGTCTTGTGTTTCCCTAACGGCTAATTGAATTGACTTTATATTATCCTCTTTTGCTTTTTGTTCTGAAAAATCTATCATTGATTTTGCTAATCCATAACCTCTAGCCCAAGGCGCAACGAAATGCCTTTTGATTTGTGCAATATTTTTTCTTGACTCAATGTTTGGGGCTTCGTATGATAATTGAAGTGTGCCTGCTATAACACCTTTTAATCTACCGACTATTAAATAAGATAATTTGTCTTCAGTTATTTTTCTCCAATATTCATTTAAAACTTCCCTAGTTGGGACTCTTAACCAACCAAAACCTCCGCCAGCATTAATTGCTTGTTCAGTAATATTGCATAAATCAGCAAGATCTACCTCTGATAGATTTTTTAGACTATCAACTGAAATATTTATTTTTTCATTTAATTGTATAGACATTTTATTTGCTCACAAAATTTTTAATCAATCTCAACCCTTGGGAGGAACTTTTCTCAGGATGAAATTGAACGCCATATATATTTTCTTTAACCACAATTGAAGAAAAATTTATTCCATACTGTGTTTCTGCCAATATATTTTGCTCATTCTTGCATTTAAAATAGTATGAATGTACAAAATAAAAATCTTCAGAATTTTCAATTAAATTATTTTTTTTTGTTGGTTTTACATTATTCCAACCCATATGGGGTAATTTTAAATTATTTGATGGCAAAGCCTTAATATGACCCTCTATCCAATTTAAACCTTCATGTATTCCATTTTCCTCACTATCAGTGGCCAACATTTGCATACCAACACAAATTCCTAAAAAAGGTTTTTTTTTAATAATTGCAAAATCATAAAGCTCTTCAATTAAGCCTGGTGTATTTTTAATTCCATTCATGCAGGTTGCGAAAGCTCCTTGTCCGGGCAAAACAATGTGTGTAGAATTTTTAATATCGTTTAATTTTTTGGATATTAAAACCTTTGCTTCAATGTTGTTTTCATTAAGAACTTTAATAAAAGATTTTTGAGCGGATAAAACATTCCCTGACCCATAATCAATTATGGTAATATGTTTCATTAAATCTACAAAGTGCCTTTGGAAGATGGTATTTGATTGTTTCTTTTTTGATCTATTTCAATAGCAATTCTATAACTTTTAGCAAAGGCTTTAAAACAAGACTCGATTATATGGTGATTATTTTGACCGTATATGTTTTCAATATGAAGGTTACATTTAGCTTCATTTGTAAAAGCTTTAAAAAACTCTAAAAACAATTCGGTATCCATCTCACCAATTTTCTCCAGGCCTAAGTTAACTTTCCAGACAAGCTCTGGTCTGCCACTAAAGTCAATTACACATCGAGAAAGGCATTCGTCCATTGGGATATAAAAAAACCCATATCGCTTAATACCTTTTTTTTCTCCAAGGGCTTTAATTGTTGCTAGTGCGATAGCATAGGCCGTATCTTCAACGCTGTGGTGCAAATCAACATTGGTGTCACCCTCAGTTTTTAGTTCCATATCTATTAAACTATGATGAACAAATAGCTCAAGCATGTGGTCAAAAAAACCAATTCCTGTTGAAATATCTGCTTTTCCAGATCCATCTAGGTTTAATGAACATGAAATTTTTGTCTCTTTTGTGTTTCTTTCTATTTTTCCTTTTCGCATTTTTGCCTATTATCAGCGAATTTAAATAAATTCTAGGTAAATCACTTGATTAAAATAATTAAATAGCCATTTTAATTACACATGACAAATATGGACAAAAACAAAATAAAATCTACCACTATTATTGGCATTAGAAAGGATAATTTGGTTGTAATTGCTGGTGATGGGCAAGCTAGTTTGGGTAATACAGTTATGAAATCTAATGTTAAAAAAATAAGAAGACTGGGAGTTGATGAAAAAGTTATATCAGGTTTTGCTGGTTCTACGGCCGATGCTTTTGCTTTATTTGAAAGATTAGAGGGAAAGCTAGATCAATATAAAAACCAATTAAAAAGAGCTTGTGTGGAACTTGCTAAAGATTGGAGAACAGACAGATATTTAAGAAGATTAGAAGCAATGATGATTGTTGCTGATAAAGATGTGAGTTTGTTACTATCAGGAACTGGGGATGTGATTGAATCAGACGATGGAATTTTAGCTATTGGGTCTGGTGGACCATATGCTAACAGCGCTGCTAAAGCTTTAATGAAAAATACTAAAATGGATGCAAAACAAATCGCTGAAGAATCACTTAATATTGCTGCAGATATTTGTATTTATACAAATCATAATATCATTTCTGAAACAATAGAATTATAAAAATGGAATCGAGTTTTAGCCCAAGAGAAATTGTTTCAGAGTTAGATAAATTTATTATAGGTCAAAACAAAGCTAAACGTGCTGTTGCTGTTGCTTTAAGAAACCGCTGGAGAAGAAAACAACTAGATGAATCGTTAAAAGAAGAAATTGTTCCAAAAAATATTTTAATGGTTGGTCCTACTGGTTGTGGTAAAACAGAAATTTCAAGGAGGCTTGCAAAGCTTGCAAATGCGCCTTTCATAAAAGTAGAAGCTACAAAATTTACAGAGGTTGGATATGTTGGAAGAGATGTTGAGCAAATTATTAGAGACTTAGTTGAAATTAGTATTACCAAAACGAAATTAGAAATGGGAAAAGAAGTAAAAGCAAGAGCTGAAAAAAATGCTGAAGAGAGAATACTAGATGTTTTGGTTTCAAAAAGCTCAACTCCAGCAACAAGGGATAGTTTTAGAACAAAATTGCGCGCTGGTGAATTAAGTGAGAAAGAAGTTGAGATACCTGTATCAGCTATGGCTAACCTTAACCTACCCACTATGGATATTCCTGGAATGCCTGGTTCTCAAATGGGAATGATTAATTTAGGTGATGTTTTTGGAAAAGGTTTTGGTGGTCAAAAAAAAATGAAAAAGATGACTGTTAAAGATTCACATGCTTATCTTTTAAACGAAGAAACTGAAAAACTATTAGACCAAGATAAGATAAACTCAAGAGCTTTAGATAATGTTGAACAAAATGGTATTGTTTTTATTGATGAAATAGACAAAATCACATCAAGAAGCGATCGAAGCGGGGCTGATGTTTCCCGAGAAGGAGTTCAAAGGGACCTTCTACCTCTTATAGAAGGAACCGCTGTGACAACTAAACACGGTGTTGTAAAAACTGATTACATTCTTTTTATCGCATCAGGTGCTTTTCATTTATCAAAACCGTCTGATATGCTTCCGGAACTTCAAGGAAGACTACCTATTAGAGTAGAATTAGATAGTTTAAGTAAAAAAGATTTTAAACTAATTCTTACTGAAACTGAGAACAGTTTAATAAAACAATATGTAGGCTTATTAGGAACTGAAAAGGTTGATTTAGAGTTTGAAGAAAGTGGTATTGATACTATTGCTACATTAAGCACTGAAATTAATCAAAACGTAGAAAACATTGGGGCTAGAAGACTTCATACTGTTATGGAAAAACTTCTTGAGGAAGTCAGCTTTACTGCATCAGATATTGGACCAACAAAAATTGTTATTAACAAGGAATATGTTGAGAATAGTCTTGGTGAGCTTATTAAAAGTCAGGACTTATCAAAGTTTATACTATAAAACTCATTTAATTCTTAATTAAAAAAATGAGTGTTTTTAAAAACATAAAAATTGAGCTGGCTATATTGATTATAGTTGTTTTAAATGTGTTTTTATCTTTTCGAGTAGATTTTGGTTTTTACAATTATTTTAATGATTTAGGTGAATCTTTAAATTATTTTTATTTAAAAGAATTTTTTACTAAGGTTACTGAACTTGGAAGCTCTTCATTGTATTTTATAGTTTCATTTGTTGGTATTATTTTTCTTTATATTAACAAAAAGTTTAAGATTGTATTTATTAAAAATAACAAAAAATTAATCAATTTTTTTATTTCATTTATTATATATTTATTAACTATAGGTATTGTTACGCAAATAATTAAACACCTTGTTGGAAGACCAAGACCAAATTACACAAATTTTGAAGATAGTTTTAGTTTTAATTTTTTTACTTTTGACTCAAATTTTCACTCATTTCCATCTGGACATTCATCAACTATTTTTATGGTTTGTTTTGTTTTGTGTACAGCCCTTCCTAAGCTTAAATATTTTTTTTATTTTCTAGCATCTATAGTTGCTTTTAGCAGGGTTATAGTTGGTGCACATTTTTTTACAGATATCCTTGCAGGTGCGTTGTTAGCATTAATAGTGTTTAAGGTTCTAAACACTGTTGTAGATAAGAATTTTAAAAAATATTCTATAGATGAATTTGTTTTTATAAAACACTCTATAGTTTATTATTATATAATTTTTCTTTTTTGTTGTTGTTTGTTTTTAACTGCGGGTCCAGCGCTTGACCTTTATGTTTCTGAATTGTTTTTTTATAGAAACCCTGAGTGTTTGAACTCTGTGTTTTTTGATTGTGAGTTTCTTTTACAAAGTCACTATATTGTATCAAAAATTTTTCGTGAGGGTTTTTTGCCACTTATATTAATCTATATTTTAATATTACCAATAGTTGGCCTTTATTTTAAAATAGAAAAGATCTTTTTTGGTTATAAGTTTTCAATAAAAGAGATAATTTTGATTTGGTCAACTCAAATATTAACAATTGTAATATTTGTAAATATGATTTTGAAAAACATGTGGGGCAGATCTAGGCCTGGTGATATATTTGAATTTGGTGGAAAAGAAACCTTTACTCCTTGGTATGAGTTAAGTAATAATTGTGATAGTAATTGTTCTTTTGTGTCGGGTGATGCTTCAGTTGGTTTCTCAATAATAATTTTATATTTTATAACTAAAAATATTTATTTTGTTTATTTGGGTATTGTTTTTGGTTTTATATTAGGATTTATTCGCATTATAGCTGGTGGGCACTTCTTAAGTGATATTTTATTTGCAGGATTTTTTATAATTGTTTTAAATTTTGTTATTTTTAAGCTTTATCAAAAATATTATGAGTAGAAGATTATTAACATTAACTGTATTCATTTTATTTTTAATAAAAATTACTGCAATATGGTTTACTAATTTTAATTTATTTGGTGATGAGGCTCAATATTGGCTTTGGTCAAAGAATTTAGATTTTGGTTATTTTTCAAAACCCCCTTTGTTATCTTGGTTTATTGCGGCATATAGTTTTATCTTTGGAGAAAATTTTTTTTCTTTAAAATTATTACCATCAATTATTTATTTCCTAACTGCATGGGCTGTTTATGAATTATGTAGGAATCTTAATTTAAAAAAAAATACAGCTTTTTCCTGCGCATTATTATTTTTGTTTATACCAGCAGTTTCTTTCTCTTCATTTATTTTAAGCACTGATATTTTTTTAATACTTTTTTGGACACTTTCTTTAAATGAATTAATAAAAGTTAAAAAAAATACTAGCTTAAAAAGTTTCTTTTTTTTAGGTATTTTTCTGGGCTGTTCGTTTTTATCTAAGTATGCTGCAGTTTATTTTTTGGTGTCTTTTTTTTGTTATATTTTACTAGATAAAAATTTTAGGAATTTTTTCTTAAAAAACTATTTAGGTTTTTCGTTAAGTTTTTTTTGTTGTTTTTTAATTCTTCTTCCAAATATTATATGGAATTTCAACAACGGGTGGGTAACGCTTCAGCACACTTCTGACAATGCTAACCTTGTTAATATGAAAATTGACATTTTTAGAGGATTTGAGTTTTTAGTTATACAAATACTAATGCTTGGGCCTGTTTTGTTTTTAGCTAGTGTTTTTAATTATAAAAAATTAACATTTAGTGAAAATCAAAAATTTTTATTGATTTTTTCTTTACCAATTTTTTTGATTGTTTTTATTGAGGCTGTTTTTGTTAGGGCTAATGCTAATTGGGCCGCTCCTGCTTTAGTATCCTTTTTTTTATTTTTGTATATTAGTATTGAGAATGATAATGTTATTTTTAAAAGAATAAACTTATTGTTTAATTTTTGTTTTTGTGTGGTTTTTTTCTTTTTAATTGGCACTAATTATCATGCACCGTTGTTTAAAAGAATTATTGGTTTAAATGAATTTTCAAACATTGTTTATTCTCAAGGTTTAAAGAAAAACATAGTCGATTATGTTGTTTCTGACCGCTTATTGTTTTCTAGTATGAAATACGAATTAAGAAATAAAGAAATAATTATTCATATGCCTTATAAAAAGGGCTCAAAAATAACAAATCATTTTATGATTTCATCTCCGCTTAAAAAAGAAATAAATAGAAATTTTATTCTTATTGGACACTTAAGTGATATAAATTATTTAGATAATAGCTTTACAACAAGGGGGGTTGAGTCTCCGACACACAACTTTACTGATAACGAAATATTTGTTTATGAAGTTGTTTTTAATTAATATTTTTTTAACAATTATATTTTTATCATATAGTTCTGCTGGTGCTAAGAACTTTAATACCGAATATGTTGTAAGTTCGTCTGGCATTAAAATTGGTAAATTTAGTTGGTCGTTGGAAATAAATAATAAAAAATATAAAACAGAAATTTTTCTAAAAAATGCAGGCGTGTTTTCGCCACTATATAGTTTTGAGGGTAATTACATCTCTCAAGGCATTGTTGAAAATGGTGAATATAAAGCTCAAGAGTACAAACAATATTGGAGAACTAAAAAAAAAATAAAAATAGTTGAAATGTCATTTGATGGTTATCTTAAAAAACTCTATCAAAAACCAGAAGAAAAAGAGTTACCTAGATTAAATTTAGATGGAATATTCCAATATTCTGATCCGATAACTTCCTTCTTAAATATTTTAAATGGTGATGATCAAGTTAAAACAATAGATGGAAGAAGGATATACACTATGAAAAAGGTTGGTATAGATAATAAAGAAAACATAACTATAGAAATACATAATTACAAAAATATTTGGGCGGACCATAAGAGAAATGATTTGAAAAAAATTGAATTTGTATTGGAAAGCAGCGGGTTTTTACCCAAAAATATTAATATCTACTTTAAGAATAGGGTTTTTAAATTAAAACAAAATTAATTTTTTTTTCTTCTTAAGTAAATAAATATAGCTCCATCACCTCCGTATTCTATTCCTGCGTTTTGGTATGTTAATATATAGTTTTTAATTTCATCTTCATTTACCCAAGAAGTTATAGAGTTTTTTATTTTACCATAAAAAAGTTTTGGTTTTTTTTTTAAATCCTTGTCTTCGTCGTTTTCATTATTAATGTGAACTCCTTTACCTGTAATAACAAGTAAGCATCTTTTGTATTTATTATATGCACTAATTACCTCTGTTTTAAATTTTAACTCTGCGTCTAACAAGTTGTAGCCGTGTAGATCTAATTTTTTATCTATTTTAATCTTACCTTTTTTTAGGTCTTTGTTAATTTCTCCAAAGGTGATTTTGTATATTGATTGTTTTGTTTTTTTTGTTTCTATTGTTTCATCTTTTTGATTCGTCTTTGTTGGGGTTTTTAAAATTTTCTTGTTTTTTTTTATATTAGTTGATTTAATATAATTATTTTTGTTTTTTAAAAGCTTTACGCCTTTCATTTTTTTTATAAAAATATCGTCTTCCATTATGTTTTAATGAAGTTTTTTATTAGATTTTCAACGCGCTTGGGTGTTTGTTTATACCATAGACTATCGATCATTTCTAAACAAACCATATATTTTTGTTTTTTTTCTAAATTTAAATGAAGTCTTTTAAACTTAACGACATTTTTAATACCTAGTTGGTATATCATTTCAATTAGTAATTCTTTTTCGTTTTGTTTGTGTTTTTTCTTATTAAATCTTTTATAATAATCTTCTACTGATTTTTTAAAATCTAATTCAAAAATATTTTCAAAATACTCTTTAGAGAAGGTTTTATGAAAGTATCTGTCCTCTTTTTTTTTAATTAAGTGCCCGTAACCAATAGTATAAAAACCTAGTTGATCTTTATAAGGTTTGTTGGAATAACCTTCATTTTTTTTAATGCGTGATTTTAGGTTTCTAAAATTCAATTATTAAGTTTGTGTTAAAACCCATTTTGGGCTTGAAGAATTTGTAGGTTTTTCAAAAGTCCAAGTGTCTTTGTTTTTTATTATTTTGCCCTCATCATCATTTATCATTTGTTCGCTAACAAAATTAATTGATATTGAAATTATATTGTTTTCAACCTTTGCATCTTCAACACTGTCTATTATTAATGAATAAAACTGAGATGATGGGTTGTTTGTTTTGTTATCAATAGCTTTTTCAAATGCAAGGTACACATTTTTTGAAACAAGATCTTTAAGTGTTTTTTTGTCCCCGTTATTAAAAGAAGTTATTATAATTTCAAAAGCCTTTTTAGCTCCGTCTAAGAACTGTTTATGATCAAAATTATTTATTTTCTTATAAACATTTTCTAATTTTAATTCATTATCAAGAAGAGATGGTATTTTCGCAATTTCTTCTTTTTTATCTTGTTCTTCGTATAGTGGTTTGTGATCGGTTGTTTTTTTTTGAAAACCTGTTCTTTTCCCTAAGACGCTTCTTAAGCGATAAATGATGAAGGCAGCTATGGCTGCAAAAATTATAATATCAAAGAATTGAAGATCACCGTATACCATTGATAAATTATATAATTACTTTTTTTAATATTAATAGTTAAATTTATTCCAAATTGGGTTTTTTATCTTTTTTAACATGTCTTTGTGTGCTGAAATATCTTGTTTGGAAAGTTTAATTTCTTTGGTTTTTTCTATATTTATGTTGTTTGTAGCATTGTTTTTATCCGCATTTGGCCCCTCTCCCAACTCCATAAAGAATTGCTTACCCCCTCTTAGTTCTAAATAAACAGCTGCCAAAAGCTGTGAGTCTAAAAGCGCGCCGTGGAATTCTCTATCAGACAAATCAATATTAAACCGCCTACATAAATAATCTAGGTTTGCAATCCTGGTATTTAAAACCTTTCTTGCCAATGGAACGGTGTCTATAATTTTATTATCAAGTGGCGACTTGCCTATTAGTAAAAGCTCGTTATTTATAAACCCTAAATCAAACTCAGCATTATGAATTATAAGAGTGGCATCTCCTATAAAATCCAACATTTGTTTATGATTTTCTTCAAAGCTTTTTTGTTTTTTAAGAAACTCGTCGGACAAACCAACTATGTTCTTTGCTCCGTCTGAAATGTTTTTATCAGGTCTACAATAAAATTGAAGACTTTTACCTGTTGGAATATAATTTTTTAACTCTACACATCCAACCTCTATAATCCTGTCACCAGATTTGAAACTTAAACCAGTTGTTTCTGTATCAATTACAACCTCTCTCATAAAATCAATTTATCTAAAACCTTGTTAATTTTAATTAAGTACTCTTTCATAGTATTGTTATTGTAAATCAATATATCAGAATTTTTTTTTCTGACTATATCAGATGTTTGTGTGTTTATTATATTATTGAATTTTTTTCTTGATAGTTTTTTTTTATTCTTAATTCTTTTAAGCCTTGTTTCTTTTTTTGATATAATTGAAACAATAATATCAAATTGTTTTTCTAATTTATTTTCAAACAAAAGGGGGATATCAAGAAAAATTGTATTTGTTTTTCTTTTTTTTTCCTTTTTTATAAAATCAAATCTTTTTTTTCTTACAATTTTAAATATGTGTTTTTCTAATTTTTGTTTAATTTGTTTGTTTGAAAATATTATGTCACTAATATATTTTTTGTTAATTGTTTTATTTTTGATGCTTTTGCCTAAACCTATTTTTTTTAAATAGTTTAAAAAATCTTTATTTGGGTTCTTGTATATTAAGCTTACCTCCTTATCTGAATCTAACAGTTTGAGCCTTCTTTTTTTTATTTCTTTTGAAAATGTTGATTTACCAGACCCAATACCCCCTGTTATTGCTACAATTATTGTCATTTGATTTTGTTATTTAGAACCTTAATTAGTTTTTGATCAACAGACGGGTTAAAACCAAACCATATTTTAAAACATGGAATAGCTTGTTCTAAAAGCATTGATATTCCATAGATTTTTTTGTTTTTGGGGAACATTTTTAAAAAATTGGTTTCTTTTGGTTTGTAAACTATGTCACTTAACAAAGCTTTAGGGTTTACTAGCTTTTTGTTTTTGCTACTAATTAGGTTTTTTGGGGTGGTGTTTATTATTATTTGCGCGGTGTTAAGGTGTTTTCCTAGGTCAGATATGCTTTTTGTATATTTCGTTTCATTTTCAAATTTAAGTTTTTTTTTGGTTCTATTAACGATTGTTATGTTTTTAAACCCTTTTTTTCTTAAGACGTAGTGTATAGCAAGAGCTGCACCGCCATAACCCATAATAAGTATTTTTTTCTTCTTAAGGTTTTTGTTTTTTGGGAGGGTTTTAAAATAGCCCACCCAATCAGTATTAGTCCCTATAATTTTTGACCTTACCGTCAAACAGTTTACTGCATTTATTTCTCTTGAGTGTTTGTTTAAGCTATCAATATGCTTCATTATTTTTTGTTTAAAAGGTATTGTAATGTTTAGACCAACAAGGTTTTTGTCTTGTAATATTTCTTTAATTTTTATATCAAAATTTTTGTTATTAAGTTGAAGGTGTTTGTATGAGGCTTTTATTTTGTATTTGCTGAACCAATAGTTAAAAATTGTTGGAGAAAGACTCTTGGATGAGTTAGAACCAATTACGTAAAACTTTTTCATTTGTTTTTAGATACATATTTTAATAACTTAAACAATGGAAGACCCATAACGTTAAAAAAATCCCCTTTTATATCCTCAATAATAATTGGACCCAAAGACTCTATTTGATAACACCCAACTGAGTTTAGTACTTGTGGTCCTGTTTGTTTTAAATACTTGTTAATTTGATGCTCATTTATTTTTCTGATTACTACATCGGTAGTTGATGAGCATTGCCAAACCTTTTTTCCTTTTCTACAAATGGTAACGCCTGAAATAATTTTGTGTTTTTTTCCAGACAGTTTTTTGATTTTTGTTCGCGCTTCCTTTATTGATTTTGCTTTGTTAAAAATTGTTTTGTTTAGGTATATTAATGTATCGCAACCAATTACATAATCATTGTTATATTTTTTTGTTTCACTTACGCTTTTTGCTTTTTCAAATGATAGTTTTTTTGCAACAAAACTTGGTTTGTTTTTTTTGGAAATTTTGTTTTTAATTTCTTCTTCGTTGCAAAGTGGTTTTGTTTTCTTAAACTTTAAGCCTGCGCTCTTTAGTATGTTATATCTTGATGAGCTTGAGCTTGCTAAAATATAGGTTCTGTGTGTAATCATGTTAATAATTGTTTTATTTATTAACACAATTAAGAATGATTTGAATTAAGGAATAGTTGGTTCTTTTTAATAAATCGATTACTAACAACTTAATAAACTAGACTATAAATATCCATAGGATGTTATTATTAATTATATTCAAATTCTTTAACATCATATTAATGTTTTTATCAAATTTTAAATTGCTGTAAAATAATCATAATTGAGTCTTATAAATTTATTAACATTATAAACTAACAACCTGTTAAGATGTTGGTATGTTTTGGAAAAAATATTGAAGTTATTATATTAATGCAATTTACAGCCCCAAATAATACAACAATTTATATAAATAAATAAATATAATTTATTTTGACATTAATATTTATTTTTTGTATTAAGAAAATTCATTTCTAATTTCAACCCCCACAATATGAATTTACAAGAATTAAAAAGTAAAAATCCAGAAGAGCTTTTAAAGCAGGCTGATAAACTTGGTATAGAAAATCCGTCTTCTTTGAGAAAACAAGATCTGATGTTTTCAATTTTAAAAACAATTGCTGAGGAAGGGACGGCGATAACTGGAATTGGTGTGATAGAAATCATGCAAGATGGCTTTGGTTTTTTACGTTCGTCAGAATCAAACTATTTACCTGGACCGGATGATATTTACGTATCACCATCTCAAATTAAAAAATTTAGCCTAAGGACAGGCGATAGTGTTGAAGGAGAGATTAGATCTCCAAAACAAGGAGAGAGGTATTTTGCAATTATTAAAATTAATGAAATTAATGGTGAGAACGTGGATCAAGTTAAAAACAGAGTTAATTTTGAAGACTTAACCCCGCTTTATCCTGATTCTAGATTTAAACTAGAGCAAGAAAAACCTATGCCAGATCTTACAGAAAGAATAATAGATATTATTGCTCCTCTTGGAAAGGGACAGAGGCAATTAATAGTTGCACAGCCCTTTACTGGAAAAACTATCATAATGCAGAAAATAGCAAATGCCATAACTGCTAATAGCCCAGATACAAAACTAATAGTTCTTCTAATTGATGAAAGACCAGAAGAAGTAACGGATATGCAAAGATCTTTAGTTAAAGGAGAGGTAATAAGCTCAACATTTGATGAACCAGCTTCACGCCATGTTCAAGTAGCAGAGATGGTTATTGAAAAAGCAAAAAGGTTAGTTGAATATAAACACGATGTTGTTATTCTTTTAGACTCTATAACAAGGCTTGGAAGAGCATATAATACAGTTGTTCCTTCAAGTGGAAAAGTGCTTACAGGGGGCGTTGATGCTAACGCTCTTCAAAGACCAAAAAGGTTTTTTGGTGCAGCTAGAAATGTAGAAAAGGGAGGATCTTTAACCATTATAGCAACAGCTTTGATAGACACTGGAAGCAGAATGGATGAAGTTATTTTTGAAGAGTTCAAAGGAACCGGTAATAGTGAAATGGTTTTAGATAGAAAGCTCAGTCAAAAAAGAACCTACCCAGCTTTCGATATTGGAAAATCTGGCACAAGGAAAGAAGAACTACTTTTAGACAAAGACGAATTAGGGAAAATTTATATTTTAAGAAAAATCCTGTCACCAATGGGCACCACAGAAGCAATGGAATTTTTGTTAGATAAAATGAAAAATAGCAAAACTAACAACGATTTTTTCCAAAGCATGGGCACTAAATAATTTAGCAATTTAAAAATATAGACTTGTAATTACTTAGAGTTTATTTGCGCAACTGTAATGCGAAAAAACTCAGATAAGATATTTGCCTTAGCAACTAAAAAATCAAAGTCAGCAATAGCTCTTTTTAGACTTTCAGGCAGCACGTCTATTAAATCAATAACAAAAATTATAAACAAAAAAACCATTAAAGAAAAAACACCCACGGTTTGTTATATTCTAAACAAAAACAAAGAAATAATTGATCAGGTTATCATAACAGTATTTAAAAAACCAAAAAGCTACACAGGTGAAGAGATGGTTGAAATATCATGTCATGGAAGTGTTGCTATTATTAACAAAATTAACGAAACACTTATAGCAAACAACTTTAGAACAGCCGAACCTGGAGAGTTTACCAAAAGGGCGTTGCTTAACGACAAGCTTACGGTTTTAGAGGCAGAGTCAATAAACGACATAGTAAACGCAGAAACCGAAAACCAAAGAAGAATTGCAATTAAAAACTTTACAGGAGGTCTTGAAGAGTTTGTTGAAAATATATCTACAAAAACTATGAAACTTCTAGCTGATGTTGAGGCCATAATAGACTTTGTAGACGAGGAGCTTCCAAAGGACTTATATAAAAAGATAAAAGAACAAAAAAAGAACATTGTTAATTTGTTAGAAAAAACTATTGAACAATCTCTTTTATCAAAAGAAATTTTTAGTGGATATACTATAACACTAATAGGTAAACCAAACACAGGTAAATCTTCATTTATAAACTATATAAACAACAAAGAAATATCTATAGTCACCAACATTCCAGGTACAACAACAGACTTGGTAACTTCAATACTAGATATAAATGGTAACAAATATACATTTATTGATACAGCTGGAATAAGAAAATATAGAAACCTTATAGAGAAAATAGGAATAGAGAAATCGCTAAAAAGCGCAAAAAAATCAGACCTAAACATTATTTTTTTAAAAAATAAGGAAAAAAACAGCTATAAAAGCATTAAAAATAAAATATTTGTAAAATCTAAATTTGATATAAACAAGATTAAAATTAAAGGAATTCACAACATTTCAAGCAAATCTGGCTATGGAGTAAAAAACCTTTTAAACAAGATATCTAAAAAACTTGAAAACAATGTTATTGAAGACACGATCTTTTCACGTGAAAGACATGTTAATAGTTTAAAAAAAGCACTAATTAGTTTAAAAAAAACCAATTTTAAAGAAATTGATATATCAGCAGAAAACATAAGAAACTCTCTAACCTCAATTAGAGGAATTAATCAAAAGTTTGATATTGAGGAAATTTTAGATATAATATTTTCTGATTTTTGTATAGGAAAGTAATTTCACGTGAAAAATTTTGATTTAAAATATGATGTTGTTGTTATAGGGGGCGGTCATGCTGGTGTTGAAGCTGCTTGTGCTTCAGCAAGAACAGGAAGTAAAACGGCTTTAGTTACCCACAAAGTTGATAAAATTGGAGAAATGTCATGCAACCCTGCAATAGGCGGTCTAGGAAAAGGGCATCTGGTTAAAGAAATAGATGCTCTTGATGGAATAATGGCAAAAGCAACAGATCTGTCTTGTATTCAATTTAGAATGCTTAACTCAAGCCGAGGAGCAGCAGTTCGTGGTCCAAGGGCTCAAAATGATAGAGAATTATACAAAAAAGCTGTTAAAAAACTTGTTAAAGAACAAAAAAACCTCTTTGTTATTGAGGGCTCTGTTGAAGATTTGTTAATTTCTCAAAAAACAGTAAGCGGTGTTATATTAGAGAATAATCAAACTATAGGAGCTGATTCAGTTGTGTTAACTACAGGAACGTTTTTAAAAGGGTTAATAAGGATAGGCTCTAAAAAACAAGATGCAGGCAGAGTTGGAGACAAACCATCAATTAGGCTTGCCGACAAGTTAAATGAACTAAAGTTTTCAATAGGCAGATTAAAGACAGGAACACCCCCTAGATTGTTAAAAAAATCTATAAATTTCAACAACTTATCAGAACAAACAGCGGATAAAAACAAAATACCCTTTTCTTTTATTAACAGAGATATCCACATCCCACAAATATCCTGTTTTATCACCCACACAAATGAAAAAACACACAAAATTATATCTAAAAATCTAAAACTATCACCAATGTATTCCGGAGAGATTCAATCAATGGGTGCTAGATATTGCCCATCAATAGAAGACAAGGTTAATAAGTTTAAAAACAGAAAATCTCACCAAATTTTTCTTGAGCCCGAGGGCTTAGAAAGCGACTTAATATATCCAAATGGCATTTCTTCATCGCTTCCAACCGAAATACAAGAGAGCTTTGTTAAAACGATTAAAGGTTTAGAAAATGTTGTTATTACACAACCAGCTTACGCTATTGAATATGATTTTATAAACCCACAAGAGCTTACACACACTCTTGAAACAAAAAAAATAAAAAATCTTTTTTTTGCAGGACAGATAAACGGAACCACTGGCTATGAAGAGGCTGCAGCACAAGGGGTAATTGCTGGAATAAACGCCTCTATTACTACAAAAAGTAATAAAAAATTTATTATTTCAAGGTCGGATGGTTATATCGGTGTGCTAATTGACGACCTAGTTACTAAAGGAACAAATGAACCTTATAGAATGTTCACATCAAGATCAGAATACAGACTTTTGCTTCGCTCAGACAATGCAGACCAGAGACTGACACCGCTTGGTATTGAGATAGGTTGTGTAGGGGATGAAAGGAAAAATTTTTTTGATAAAAAATTAAAGATGATTAAAGATGGTTTTAAACTTGCAAGAAGTTTTCAAATAACCCCCAACAAGTTGTTAAAAAAGGGTATCAAAATAAATAAAGATGGCAAAAAGAGAAACATCATAGAGCTTCTTTCGTTTACAAACATAACAACAGCCAAATTAAAAAAAATACTCCCAGAGCTTAAAAAACTTAACAAAGACGCAATAGAACAGATAGAAATAGAAGCAAAGTACTTAGGATACCTTGATAGGCAAAGAGCAGACATTTCGGATTTCAAAAAAGAGGAGGGTTTAAAAATCCCTAAAAATATTAATTATAATTATGTTGGAAGCCTATCAAATGAAATAATTGAGAAGCTGTCTAAAATAACACCCCCTACTTTAGGGGCGGCATCAAGAGTTTCGGGAGTTACCCCAGCAGCAATTATAGCAATATTAAGATATATTAAAAAAAATAAAAACAAAAAAGCAGCATAGTATTGAAAAAAGAAACTCTAATAAAACAATACAACCTATCAAAAAAACAAATTAGCTTAATTGAATTGTATCTTGAAAGTTTAAAAAAAACGAACCAACATCTTAACCTTGTTGGATCATCAACATTGAAAAACCCTTGGGACAGACACATAAATGACTCACTACAACTATCCAAATTTATTCCTGATAAAAAATCTTCAATTATTGATTTAGGAACAGGCGCCGGGCTTCCTGGCTTGGTATTAACTGTTTATGGTTACACAAACCTTCTATTGGCCGACTCAAAGTTAAAAAAAATTAACTTTATTAAGGAATTTTCAAAAGAAAGCAAAATCTCAGTTAAAGCTATTTGCTCCAGGGTAGAAAATATTAAAAACAAGAAATTTGACTTTGTTATTTGCAGAGCTTTTGCCCCACTTAAAAAAATCTTACATTATTCACTTATTTTTACAAAAAAAAACACATCACTTCTTTTTCTTAAAGGAAGAAGTGTTAAAGATGAAATTAATGACGCAAAGAAATATTTTAAGTTTCAACACAAGCTTTATGAAAGCAAAAGTGTTGGCGGGGGATATGTTTTAAATATTAAAAAATTCAGCAAACTATGATTAAAATAATATCTGTTACTAATCAAAAAGGAGGAGTTGGAAAAACAACAACAACCATAAATCTTGCAACATCACTAGCAGCAGTAAAAAAAAATGTTTTAATCATTGATGCAGACCCCCAAGGTAATGCAAGCACGGGATTGGGTATTCCTTATAAATCAAGAGACCCCTCGATTTATGAAATGATACATGAAAAAAAACTTTTAAAGGAAGGTATCAAAGAAACAATAATCCCAGGACTAAGCATAATAGGGGCCAACACCGATTTAGCCGCTGCAGAGGTAGAATTAACAAGTTTTGATAAAAGAGAATATACTTTCACCAATATTTTTAAAGAAATAGATAATTTTGATTATGTTTTTATAGATTGCCCACCGGCGCTTGGGCTATTAACAATCAACTCACTAGTAGCATCAGACTCAGCCCTTATCCCACTTCAATCAGAATTTTTTGCCTTAGAGGGGTTGTCTGCACTAATGAAAACAATTGAACTAATTCAACAAAGTTATAATAAAAAGTTGGAAATAGAAGGAATATTATTAACAATGGTAGATAAAAGAAACTCTCTAAGCTCATTAGTTGAAAAAGATGTAAGACAACACTTTGAAAAAAAAGTTTACAAAACAACAATACCAAGAAATATAAAAATATCAGAAGCACCAAGCCATGGAAAGCCAGCACTTATATATGATACACATTGTGCAGGCTCTTTAGCTTATATTGAGCTTGCAAAAGAAGTAATTTTGAACCAAAATGTAAAATCATGAACAGAGAAAACAAACTTGGTATGGGATTGGGGGCCTTGTTATCGCCATCAAATAACAAAGATAATTATGGAGTCCAGAAAATAAACATTTCTCAAATAAAACCAAACCCCACACAACCAAGAAAAAACTTTAAAGAAGCAGATCTAAATGAACTTGCAACATCAATAAAAAACCAAGGATTAATTCAACCAATTGTAGTTAGGTTGGAGGAAGATAATCAATATCAAATAATAGCAGGGGAAAGACGGTGGAGAGCTTCACAGTTAGCAGGCTTGCATGAAGTAGATTGTGTTGTTAAAGAATTAGAAAACTCCGATGTTTTAGAGTCCGCTTTAATTGAAAACATTCAAAGAGAAGACCTAAACGTAATTGAAGAGGCTAATGCCTATAAAGGCTTGATTCAAATTAAAAACATTTCTAATGATCAATTAGCAAAAATTATTGGCAAAAGCCCAAGTCATGTATCAAACCTTCTCAGGCTTTTAGAGCTAGATAGCAAAATACAACAAATGGTAATAAGCGGGGAACTTTCAATGGGTCACGCAAGGGCTCTGATAGGTGTTCCAAACGCTCTTGAAAAAGCAAAAGAAATTGTAAATAAAAACTTAAGCGTAAGAGATGTCGAAAAAATTACCTCTAAATTTAAAAAAACCAAAAAAACAAACAACTCTAAAGACCCAAATATTTTAGATCTTGAAAAAGAACTCTCAAGCAAAATAGGATTAAAAACATCTATTCAATTTAACGAAAGTGGATCCTCAGGTTCTTTAACTTTATATTATAGTGATCTTAACCAACTTGATGATATTATGAAAAGGCTTAAAAAGTAGTCAATTTTTTAAAATTTAAAAGAAAACGAAGAACCAATACCAAAGAAAGGTCACTTGTCTTTCTAATCTCCCCCTCAGTTTTTAAAAGCAAGTTTAACAAAGACTTTTTTTTACTTTTGTTAAATTTTTTGAATAAATCGATTAAAAAACCTTTTTCACGAAATAAATACTTTGGAATATTTTTTTCAAATTCGTCTTGGCTGTTATTACTTATTATCAAGTAAGAGAATTGTTTTATTACATAATAAAGCTGATTAACCTCAGCATTATTTTTAATTTTTTCATTGAATTTATTTATAATTGCTTCATTTTTATTTAACACCTGAAAAAAAACCCTCTCAACATCAAAACTGTTCTTAGAAATTACTGATTTTATTTCTTTCTCGTTTAAATCGTCATTATTTAACTCTTTAAACTTATCTAGTTCCTTTTCTAAAAAACCATATCTATTATCGAGTTTTTCAACAAGTAACCAAAACAAGTCCTGGTTCAATTTTCTTCCAATATCTGTTAAATAATTTTTTACAATTTTTGTTTTAAGTTCTTTTGAAAGCTCATAACAATCAAAAACCAAGCTGTCTGACCTTTTTAAAAAAATATTTTTAATTGTTTTAATCTTAGGCGAGTTCTCTAGAAAAAATATAAAAATATCTTCGCTTTTGTCTATCTTGTTTAGTTCATTTTCACTTATCCCCCTTGCATCAGATATTATATATAATTTATTTTTACTAAAAAGACCCACATCATTATTTGTTTCGCTCAAGGTTTTTAAATGATTTACCTCTATAGGTGAAGTGTCTCTGGATTTTTCAACAATCAAATCTTTTATTTTTTGCATAAGGGTGTTTTCATTTCCAGAAATAAAATAAAAACTCTTATTTAGTTGAAAATTTTTATTTAAAACAAAACTTATTGCTTCACCCTTCATTTGAACAACTTGTGTTTCTGTCGTTTGCATAAAAATCAACAAATCTTTTAAAATTTTCCTTTGTTGCAAGTTCGTACAACTTTTCAAGAGATTGATCAGATCCAAAATTATAACCAGAAGACTTTGGTTCAAAAGAGAATCTTGATAAAATATTTTTTTTATAAATAATACATCTTTCTGTTTCACTAAATAACTCATAATCAAATCTAAGCTCATAATCTACTTTGGAAATTGCTTGATTGGTTTGAACAGACCTTTTAATTTTTTTTTCTTCTATATTTATATTTAGACCATAAACATTTTCCTTAGTGTTACCAAAATACAATGAAGCATATCTATAAAACTCTGGAAAAGTTTTTCCAGAAAAGCTAACCAGTGTTTTGTTGTATATTGGGTTGTTTAAATTGATATTGTCTTTGTAAACAAAATTAACACCACCACAAGAAACAATAAAAAAAATAAAAAAAAATAAAAGGTTTTTCATTTATACTATAAAACAAAGTTGATTATTTTATTTGGAACGTAAATTTCTTTAATAATTTCTTTACTTTCTAAATATTTTTTTATCTTTATGTCTTTTTTCGTCATTTCAATTATCTCATCTTTTTTTGTATCGCTTTTAACCTCAATAACAGCTCTTGTTTTACCATTAATTTGAACAGCAATATTAATTTTTGTATTTTTTTGAAACACTTTCTCCACAGGCCATGTTTGATTAATACAAAGATCATCATTTCTTAAATTTAACCATATTTCTTCACTAATATGTGGTATGAATGGTTGTAATAATATTGCAAGTCTTTTTAAAGACCAGTTAAAATCATCTTTATTTAAAATGTTTTTTATCAAACTATCACTCAACAAGTTCACATACTCGTATATTTTAGCAATTGATTTGTTAAATTGAAAATCTTCAATATTTTGAGATACTTCATTTGTCAATAATCTGAAACTGTCTAAAACATTTTCATCGGTTTTGGTTTTTAAAGAATAGTTTTTATACTTACTTAACAAGTCCCAAATCTTATTAATAAACTTATATGATGATGCAATACCGGTTTCAGTCCACTGCAAATCTCTATCAGGGGGGCTATCTGATAACATAAACCACCTTGCAGTATCTGCGCCATAAAGATTTATAATTTCACTAGGGTCAATAACGTTTTTTTTTGATTTACTCATTTTTTCAATTTTACCGATTTTTACCTCAATATTTTCTTTATCAAAAAAACTATTACCAACCTTTTTAATCTCTCCAGGTTCTAACCATTCATTGTTTTTGTTTCTATATGTTTGATGGGTAACCATCCCCTGAGTAAACAAACCGTCAAATGGTTCGTTTAGTTTAAAATAACCTAAATCCCTTAAAGCTTTTGTAAAAAATCTTGAATAAAGTAAGTGTAAGATAGCATGTTCTATACCCCCAATGTATTGATCAACAGGCAGCCAATAATCAATATCTTCTTTTTCAAAAGGTTTTTCAGATCTAGCATTACAATACCTAAAATAATACCAGGAAGACTCAAAAAAAGTATCAAAAGTATCTGTTTCTCTTATTGCTTTCATCCCTGTTTCTTGACACTTTGTTTCTTTCCATTCACTAATATTTTTTAAAGTACTTTCTGACTCATTAAAATTATCAACCTCTGGTAACTTTACTGGCAAACTATCTATATCAACTGGTTTTAACTCACCGTCTTCTCTGTAGATTATTGGTATTGGGCACCCCCAAAATCTCTGTCGTGAAATTCCCCAATCTCTAAGTTTGTAGTTTATTTTTTTGCACCCAATTTTTTTTTCTTCTAAAACATCAATAATTTTATTTTTTGCTTTTTCAGTTGTTAGTCCATTTAAAAAGTCTGAATTGATAACTTTTCCATTTTCAGTAAAAGCGATTTTTTCGACTATAAATTCTTCCTCTTTTAAACTAACCGGCTTAACAACACTTACAACCTCTAAATTGTATTCATTGGCAAAATCTAAATCTCGTTGATCGTGAGCCGGACATCCAAAAATTGCTCCCAAACCATATTCCATTAGAACAAAGTTAGCGATAAAAACTGGAATTTTCTTTTCTTTGATAAAAGGGTGATCAACAGTAAGGCCTGTATTATAACCTTTTTTGACCTTATCAGGGTTTATAACTTTGCACTCCTCTATAAACTTTTTAATAGTAGGGTGTTTTTTAGATAATCCCTTTGATATCTTGTGGTCAGTTGATAAAGCTAAAAAAGTAGCACCATATATTGTATCAGGCCTTGTTGTAAAAATTTTTATTTTATCAACACTATTAGATACTTGGAAGTCGATTTCAGCACCTACAGAACGACCTATCCAATTAGATTGCATTATTTTAACTTTATTTGGCCACTTATCTAGTTTTTCAAGATCATTAAGAAGTTCTTCAGAATATTTAGAGGTCTTTAAAAACCACTGAGATAACTTCTTTTTTTCAACAACAGCACCAGATCTCCAACCCTTTCCATCAATAACCTGTTCGTTTGCTAATACAGTTTTATCAACTGGATCCCAATTAACTTCAGCCTCTTTTTTATAAGCTAAACCCGCATTGAATAAATCTATAAAAAACTTTTGTTCATGTTTGTAGTAATCTGGATGACATGTTGCTATTTCTCTTTTCCAATCTAAAGACAACCCCATTTGCAATAGTTGTTTTTTCATTGTTTCTATATTTTTGTAAGTCCACTCCTTAGGGTGCTTTTTTTCAGTTATAGCTGCATTTTCAGCAGGTAGACCAAAAGCATCCCAACCCATTGGGTGAAGAACATTAAAACCCTTCATTCTTTTATATCTAGCTATTACATCTCCTAAAGTGTAATTTCTAACATGTCCCATATGAATTTTTCCAGACGGATAAGGAAACATTTCTAAAACATAATATTTTTTTTCTTTAAATCTTTTGTTGTCGCAAATATATTATTTTCA
>CACEMR010000001.1 GCA_902560725.1 uncultured Alphaproteobacteria bacterium | reverse complement strand
ACAAATGAGAGACCGTGCAATTGTTTGTAATATTGGTCACTTTGATAATGAAATACAAACTGAGGCACTTCAAAATTATAAATCTGATGAAATTAAACCTCAGGTAAGAGAAGTTGAGTTTCCAGATGGCAAAAAGATACTTTTATTGTCTGAAGGTAGGCTTGTAAATTTAGGTAATGCTACGGGACACCCGAGTTTTGTAATGAGTGCATCTTTTACTAATCAAGTTTTGGCTCAAATAGAATTATGGAATAATTCAAAAAATTATGAAAATAAAGTTTATGTTTTACCAAAACATTTAGATGAAAAAGTAGCTTCATTACATTTGAAAAAAGTTGGGGCAAAACTTACAGAGTTAACAGATAAGCAAGCTGAATATATTGGTGTAAGTAAAGAAGGCCCTTACAAAGATAACACATATAGATATTAGGAGTTAAAATGAGCAGATCTTATTTATTTACTAGTGAGTCAGTTTCAGAAGGTCATCCAGATAAAGTTTGTGATAGAATTTCAGATATGGTTGTAGATACATATTTATCATCAGGAGACCCACAAACACGAGTAGCCTGTGAGACTCTAACAACAACCAATAAAGTAGTTTTAGCAGGTGAAGTTAGAGGACCTTCAATCTCAAAAGATCAAATTATATCTCAAGTAAGAGATACTATAAAAGATATTGGTTACGAACAAGATGGTTTTCATTGGCAAAATTGTGATATTGATTATCATCTGCATGAACAATCATCAGATATTGCTATGGGTGTTGACTCGGGAAGCAATAAAGACGAGGGTGCAGGTGACCAAGGAATTATGTTTGGTTTTGCATGCAAAGATACAGAAACTTTAATGCCCGCTCCAATTCATTATTCTCATCAAATTTTGTATAAAATGGCTCTAGCGAGAAAAGATGGATCAGCAAGTGGTTTAGAACCAGACTCTAAAAGCCAAGTAACAATGCTTTATGAAAATGGTAAACCCACTAAAGTAACTTCTTTAGTTATTTCTTCTCAACACAAGGAAGGATTATCTCCAGCTGATGTTAAAGAAATTGTTAAGCCATATGTTTATGAATGTATACCTAATGAATTACTAGAAGGACTTAAAGATGAGGAGTTTTATGTAAATCCAACAGGTAACTTTGTAATCGGTGGACCTGATGGAGACTCAGGTTTAACAGGTAGAAAGATTATTGTTGATACTTATGGCGGTGCTGCACCTCATGGAGGAGGAGCTTTCTCAGGTAAAGACCCATCTAAGGTTGACAGATCTGCTGCTTATGCAGCCAGATATTTAGCAAAAAATGTTGTTGCTGCTGATCTTGCTGATCAATGTACTATACAATTGTCATATGCAATAGGTGTTTCAAAACCTTTATCAGTATATGTTAACACTAATGGCACCAATAAAGTGGATGAGCAAAAAATTGAAAAATCCGTTCAAGATTTATTTGATTTGAGTCCTAGAGGAATAAGAGAACATTTAAAGCTTACTAATGCTATTTATGTTCCAACCTCAGCCTATGGTCATTTTGGAAGAGAACCAAGTGATAAAGGTCATTTTACTTGGGAGAAAACTGATTTAGTTGATGCGCTTAAAGGAATTGCTTAATTAGATTTGCTAACTTTAGAGAATCAAATTTTAGATATCTCAGAAACAGAATTGCTTGCTTTTAGACTATGCAAGGATCTAAAAGTAGGTGATGTATTAATGTTAAAGGGTGAATTAGGTGTTGGAAAAACTACCTTTTCACGTTTTTTAATAAACAATCTTCACTTACTAAATAAACTAACAAAGCCGATTTCTATAAATAGTCCAACCTATCCAATCTTGTTAACATATGATTTAAATTCTTTTGAGATTAACCATTATGATTTGTATAGGATCAAAAATATAAAGGAATTGGAAGAATTAGATTTTTTTGAAAATATCAAAAATTCTATAACTTTAATAGAGTGGCCAGAATTACTCATAAATTTACCGTTTAAAAACAAATATTATCTAATAAATTTCGATCTACATTCAGAAAATAAACGAGTTATAAATATTAAATATTTTGAATAATTAATTATGAACATTTCATTACAAAATCTAATGGAAATTCAAGGAGGGTTTTCGAAAAAAAAAATCTTCAGAAAATTTGATAAAAACTTAAATAAAATAATTATAGATTTTTCCGAAAACAAAAAAGACTTTTATAATTTTTTAGATATTTATGAGATTTTAAAAAAGATAAATATTTCTATCCCTCAAATATATGAAGTTCATATGAAAAATAAATTAATTGTAATGGAAGATTTTGGTGATGATACTTTTGACAAATTATTTAATGAAAAAGAACCATATTATTTATTAAAAATTGCAGTAGATAGCTTAATTATAATACAAAATTCTTTAATTGCTAATGATTTAAAAACATTAGAAAAATATTCTTATAGTATTCTAAAAAAAGAAATTAGTGAATTTGTTGATTATTATCTCCCTTACAAAAAAATTTCTAATTTTCCTGAAGATGAATTTTATGGGTGTTGGGAAAACATTTATAAAAGTCAAAATTTTGAATTTTCAAGTTTTGCCCACAAAGATTTTGAATTTATTAATTTAATCTATTTAAGTAAAAACAATCAACATCATAAATGTGGAATCATAGATTTTCAAAGTGCCTTCACAGGATTTATAGGCTGGGATTTATTTTCCATTCTTGAAAATCCAAGAATATATTTCACAAGAAAATATAATGAAGATTTAATAAAATATTTTTACAAAAATGTTACTATTAATGTAGAATTTAATTCTTTTCGAAACCAATATTATTTATTAAATCTAGGAAGGCAGACTAGGCTCCTTGGTAGATGGGCAAAATTATACAACTATGAAAATAACAACAAATATATAGATTATATTAATAATACTCAAAAAAGAATTATTGTATGTTTAAAAAATATACAAAGTAAAAAACTAAAATCAATTTATGAGAAAGTTGTAATAATTAATGAATAAATTCTCTCTACTAATTTTGTGTGCTGGTTTTGGTAGACGCATGTTGGAGTTAACCAGAAATATACCTAAACCTCTATTAAAAGTTAATAATAAAACTTTATTAAGTAATACCATTAATTTCTTTAGTGATATTGGATGTAATGAGTTTTTTATTAATACCCATTATCTTCATAATAAAATTAAAACTTATGTTAATAATAACTTTGAAAATTATCCTTTGAATATAATTTATGAACCATCAATTCTTGGAACAGGAGGAGCTGTTAAAAATATTTTTAATTATACTAAAAGTAAAAATATATGTGTTGTTAATTCTGATATATTTTGGCAAACAAATAACAAGTTAGAAATTATAAGATTCTTAAAAGATTATAATGATGTAAAACACTGTAAAATTCTTTTATCAAAACAAAATAATTTTTTTGGTTTAAAAAAAAAAGATGGTGATTTCAATCTTAAAAATGAAAATGTATCTAATTGGGTTGAAGAAAATGATGTTATTTTTTATTCAGGTTTGCAAATTGTATCAAAAACTATATTTGACAAAACACCTAAAATATTTCCTATGAATGAAATATGGAATAAACTGATTATTGATAAAAATTTAAGTGGTAGTTTAATGCAATCGAATATCATGCATATTGGGGATAAAAACGCATATGATCAGTTTTAAGTCTCTTTTTGCCTTGAAATAACATATTAAAGTTCTTAAATATTGAAGTATGTCTACTTTAGTAACAAATGATCAAAATTTTGATAAAGATATTTCTTCACAAAATGTTCCAGTTATAGTTGATTTCGGCGCAGAATGGTGTGGTCCTTGCAAACAACTTGATCCCATATTGGAAGAAATAGCCTCTGAAAATATTGATAAATTAAAAATATTCAAACTTAATATAGATGAAAATCCAATGACACCTCAAAAATTTGGAGTTAGGGGAATACCAACAATAATGCTTTTTAATGCAGGAAAATTAATTGATACTAAGGTTGGAAGCCTTCCTAAATCTGCTATTGAAACTTGGATTAAAACTAGCTTATAAAAATTTAGATCTAACTTTTCCAACCAAATATAAAGATCCAGTTATTAAAAAAACTTTTTGATCTGATTTTTTTATATATTTTAAAACTTCATTAACATTTTTAACTTTTAAACAATTTATTGAAAGTAATGAACAAATTTCACTTATTTTATTTGCCGTAAATGCATTTTTTTCATCTGGAATTTTAATTGCTAGAATAGTTTTAATTTGTTTTTTAATTAAGTTTAAAAAAATGTCTATTTTTTTATTATTAAGCATCCCAAACAAAACAACAGGTTTCATCTTTTCTATTTTTAAGAAATCTTTTAATTTTTTAGCTCCATCAATATTATGAGAACCATCTAAAATTATTTTTTTGCTATTATAATTTAATATTTCTAATCTACCTGGCCATGAAGTTTTCTTTATTGCATGATTTATTTTTTTAAAATCTATGTTTAAATTTTCTTCATGCATAATTTTTGAGAAAGCTAAAGCAACTGAAGCATTTTCTAATTGATGATGACCATTTAATTTAGGTTTATTTAATACCATTTTCTTTTTATTAAATTGAAATTCAAATTTCATTTTACTTATTTTATTAATTTTGAAATTTTTTCCATAAAAATAAACATTTTTTCTTTTTAATAATTTTTTTTTAATAAATTTTTCTACCTCTTTTTTTTGTTTACTTATTAAAACAAATTTAGTATTTTTTATGATACCTAATTTTTCCCTGGTGATTTTATGAATTGTATTACCTAAAAATTCTTCATGATCATAACTAATTGGAGTTATGATACTGAATTTTTTTTTAGGAATTATATTAGTTGCATCTAATCTTCCTCCGAGCCCAGTTTCAAGAATTAAAAAATCAGATTTTGTTCTTTGAAACAATACAAATGCAGCAACAGTAGTTATTTCAAAAAATGTAATGGGATTATCATTATTTATTTTTTTGACAAATTTTAATGTTTTATATAACTTATTAGTGCTGACCTCTTTATTGTTTAAGATAATTCGCTCATTAAATTTCGTTAAATGTGGAGATATATATGCATCACATGAATATCCATTTGATACTAAAATATTTCTTATAAAACTATGAACCGAACCTTTCCCATTTGTTCCAGCAATATGAATAGTATTAGGGAGGTCCAGATGAGGATCTCCCAATTTATAGAGTAGTTTTTTTACTCTTTCTAGTGATAAATCTATATATTTAGGATGAAGTTTAATTAGTTCATCTAATAACTGATCAGTTTTAGATTTCACTTGTTAATTTATATGTTTTAATACTTTGTACAGTGTCTCTTTTAAATCTTTTCTATGAGAAACAATATCGACCATACCATGATCTTTAAGATACTCTGCTTTTTGAAAATCAATTGGAAGTTCTTCTCTAATTGTATCTTGAATTACTCTTTTTCCAGCAAAACCTATAGTAGCTCCTTGTTCTGCAATAGTTATATCTCCTAACATTGCAAAAGATGCTGTAACACCCCCAGTTGTTGGCTCAGTTAAAATCACAATATATGGAATTTTATTTTCATTTAAAAGATCAACAGCTGCAATAGTTCTTGGCATTTGCATTAAACTTATTATACCCTCTTGCATTCTTGCACCTCCTGAAGAAGTAACAATAACATAGGGGAGTTTTTTTTCTAATGCTATTTTAGCTCCCTTTACTATAGCGCCTCCCACAGCGCGTCCCATTGAACCACCCATAAATTCAAAATTCATCATTCCTGAAATTATTTCTTTATCTTTTATTTTTCCATGAACTAGAATGAATGCATCTTCTCTATTTGTTTTATTTCTATATTCCTTAAGTCTATCTTTATATTTTTTCTTATCAGAAAATTTTAGTGGGTCATCTGAAATTTTATCCAAATCAATTTCTGTATATTCATTATCTTTAAAAAATAATTTTATTCTATCCTCAGCTGACATTCTAAAATGATAATTGCAATTCATGCAAACTCTTAAATTTTCTTTAAGATCTTTATGGTGTATCATGTTTCCACAAGAAACACAGTTATTCCATAATTTTTCTGGAACATCTCTCCTTTTTACTAAAGATGATAATCTTGGTTTTACAAAATTAGTTAACCAGTTCATATTTCTGTTCCAGTTTTAAGATCTTTTGTAAATTGACTAATTTTTCTTAACATCATGTCTTCATTATTTAAATTTTCTTCAATTATTTTGATAATACTAGAGCCCACTACTGCTCCATCAGAAATTTTACAAATATTTTTTACATCTGTTGAATCTTTTATTCCAAATCCTGGTATTATTGGCAAATCAGTAACATTTCTTATCTTCATAATTGACTGCTTAAGTTCACTAATGTTTGCAGATTTTTGACCTGTAGTTCCCATTACACTCACGTAGTATAAAAATCCACTTGCATTTTTTAAGATTAACTTCAATCTGCTTTCATCAGTCGTTGGAGTGATTAATCTAATTAAATTAATATTTTTTTTATTTAATTCTTTTATTAGTTCGTTATCTTCTTCAGGTTGAAGATCTACTATTATTAAACCATCAACTCCAAAATCAACGCAATTATTAACAAATTCCTTAATACCGAAGTGTAATATCAAATTGTAGTAACCCATTAAAATTATTGGTACTTTACTATTAATTTTTTTAGCATGTGCAGTTAATTTAAAAATATGATTTAAATTAATTTTTTTACTTATTGCTCTGTTGCTAGATAGTTGAATAGTTGGACCATCTGCCATTGGATCTGAAAAAGGCATACCAATTTCAATAATATCGATATTATTATTTATAATAGTTTCAATGATTTTTTTACTTGTTTCAAAATCAGGATCCCCACCTGTTACAAAAGTTACTAATTTTTTATTTTTATCTTTGAAGCAGTGACTAATTAAATCAGTCATCAAATTTTTATTTTAAGTTCTTCAGCAATTGTAAATATATCTTTGTCTCCTCTGCCACACATATTCATTACAATTATTTTATCTTTATTATAATTTTTTGCTATTTTTCTTAAAACAGACAAAGCATGCGCAGGTTCTAATGCTGGAATAATACCTTCAAGTTTGCAACAATATTTAAATGCATCTAAGGCTTCTTTATCAGTAGCAGACATATACTTTACTCTCTTTTCTTCAAATAAAAATGAATGTTCAGGACCAATGCCAGGATAATCTAATCCAGCTGATATTGAGTGTGCTTCTTGAATTTGTCCAGTATTTGATTGTAAAAGATAAGTTTTATTTCCATGTAAAACACCAGGTTTACCCCCCGTTAAACTTGCAGCATGTTTGTCTGTGTTTATTCCATGCCCTGCAGCTTCTACTGCAATCATTTCAACATTGCTGTCATCAAGGAATTCATAAAATAACCCTAAAGCATTTGAACCTCCACCTATACACGCCATCAATAAATCTGGTGATTTGCCCTCAATATCCTTTAGTTGCTGTCTTACTTCTTTTCCAATTACTGATTGAAAATCTCTAACCATAGCAGGATATGGATGTGGTCCAGCTGCTGTGCCAATAATATAAAAAGTATCCTTTACATTAGTAACCCAATCTCTTAGTGCTTCATTCATAGCATCTTTTAGTGATTTTGAACCTGTAGAAACACTTCTAATTTCAGCTCCAAGGAGTTTCATTCTAAATACATTAGGAGATTGTCTTTCTATATCTTTTTCACCCATGTAAACAATACAGGGAAGACCAAATAAAGCACATACCGTAGCTGTTGCAACCCCATGTTGACCGGCTCCTGTTTCAGCTATAATTCTTGTTTTTCCCATTTTTTTTGCAAGTAAAATTTGACCCATGCAATTATTTATTTTGTGAGCACCAGTATGATTTAATTCATCTCTCTTAAAATAAATTTTTGGACCATTTAAATCTTTGGTTATTCTTTCTGCAAAAAAAAGTGGACTAGGCCTTCCAATATATGTTTCTAAATAATAGTTAAATTCTTTAATGAAGTTTCTATCATTCTTTATTTTTTCATACTCTTTTTCAACCTCTAGAATTAAAGGCATTAATGTTTCAGAAACATATCTACCACCAAATTGGCCAAAATATCCTTTTTCATTAGGATAGTTTTTATATGAATTTTTAAGCATTTTTTACTTTATCAATAAAATTATTTATAATCTGATTATCTTTAATGCCAAGCTCTTTTTCAACTCCTGATGATAAATCAATACCAAATGGTTTAATATTTGTTTTTAAAAAATGAATATTATCTAAATTAATTCCTCCTGAGACAAACCAGGGTTTATTTATCTTGATATTTTTAATAATATTCCAGTTAAAGCTTTTTGCATTTCCTCCAGGCAATTCACCTTTTTTGGGTTTATAATCAAATAAAAAAAAATCAGCATCATTAAAATTATCTATATTATCAATATCTTTTTCATCATTGATTGAAATTTTCTTTATAACTTTAAGATTTAATTTTTTAATTTCTTTAATGTAATTATTATCTTCCTCACCATGAAGTTGTATAAACTTTAATCCGAGATAATTAATATATTGTTTTAGATTATTAACACTTTCATTAACAAAGACACCTACACCGTTAATTTTAAATTTTTTTGACATGTTTTGTAGTTCTTTTGCAGACTCAAACGAAATATTTCTTGGACTATTTTTATAAAATATCATTCCAAAATAATTTACATTATTTTTTTCACAAAAACTAAGTGTGTCTTGATTTTTAATTCCACAAATTTTTATAATCATTTTAATTTATAGTTTTATTAATTTCTCTTATTGTATTTAGAGGATTTTTTGATTGTAATATTGGCCTTCCTATCACTAAAAAATTTGCTCCTAAACTTATTGCTTCTGCTGGAGTAAGAACCCTTTTTTGATCATCCTTAATTTTGTTTGAATTATTTATTCTTATACCAGGTGTTATTATAAGAAAATTTTTACCTACTTCTTTACGAATATATTTTATTTCTTTTGGACTGCAAATCACTCCGTCTAATTTATTTTTTTTTGCTTGCTTGACAAATTTTTTTACTAAATTTTCAATTTTTTTTTCATTATAATATTTCTTGGTTTGTGTATTATCAAGACTTGTTAAAATTGATACACCGAGAATTTTTGTATGCTTTCTATTAATCAAACTGGCTTTCATCATTTCATCACCACCTGAAATATGTATTGTGGTAAGTAAAGGTTTTAATTTATTTATAGCTTCAATACCTTTTTTTTGTAGTATTAGGAATGTCGTGTAATTTTAAGTCTAAAAAAATTCTAGGACAAATTTTTCTTACAGTATTATAACCTTTAATTCCATGGTTTAGAAAAAACTCATATCCTATTTTAAAAGCATAAACTTCTGATTTTAACTTCTGAACAATTTCTTTTACTTTTTTGATATTACTTGTATCTAAAGCAACTATAACTTTATTCGCTTTCATTAACAGTTTTAGAATTTATTCTACTATGTAGTATTTTTCCAATCTTAAAATGAACTTTATATGATTTATTTTTATATAACCTTTCATTAGTTTTTGGGTTTCTAACGAATTTTTCTTTATTAAGTTTTCGACTTAAAGTTCCAAAACCTCTAATTTCAATATTATTTCCCTCTTTTAATGAATGAGTTATTTTTTTTATAAAAATTTCAAATAGATTTTCAATATCTTCATATTTAAAATTATTGTACTTACTATGAAGTTTTTCTAATATTTGAGATTTTAACATTAGTTCTATTTTTTTAGAACCGAACCCAGTATGTCTCCCAAAGACGCTCCTGAGGCACTTGAGCCATATTTTGATAAAGCTTCTTTTTCATCTTGAATTTCAAGTTCTTTTATAGATAGATTTAAAATTCTTGTTTTTTAAATCTATAGAAACAATAACTGAGTCAACATTTTCATCTATTGCAAACCTATCTGTTTTTTGTTCGTTTTTATCCTTAGAAAGATTAATTTTCTTGATGTATCCATATATTTTTTTTGATTTATCTATTTCGACTTTTATTCCTTTTTCATCAACTTCTGAAATTTTACCTGTAACTTTTGATTTTATAGGGTTTTTATCAAGAAAGTCTTGTACGGGATCACTGTTTAAATGTTTAATACCCAAGCTTATTCTTTCTTTATCAACATTAATATCTAATATTTTAACTTTTATTTTGTCATTTTTTTTGAAATTTTTAAGCATAGTCGAGCACTCTTTTTCATCCCAACTTAAATCAGATACATGTACCATTCCGTCAATTTCATCTTGAACTTTTACAAATATACCAAAATCAACTATGTTGACTATTTCAGTTTCAAAAGAATCATTAATTTTATAGGTATCATTAAGCTTTATCCAAGGATTATCTCTCATTTGTCTCAAACTACATATAATTTTTTTTCTATCATCATCTATTTCTAAAACTTTGACTTCAATTAAATCATTTAAATTTATTATCTTTGATGGATGAGGAGGCTTTTTAAGCCAAGTTAGTTCGTTAAGCGAAATTGTACCATCATAAGACTCTTTAATAATAACATTAACTTGATTATCGCTGATATTTGAAATTTTTGCCTGTATTACCTCGTTTACTTTTATATCTTCATTTACAGAATCCCAAGGATTTGTTGTTAGCTGTTTAATACCTAAACTTAACCTAGATAGTTCTTCATCAAATTTTAGAACCTTTACTTTAATGTTTTGATTTAACTCCAATATTTCACTTGGATTATTAATTTTAGTCCAGGATATGTCTGTTACATGAACTAAACCATCTATACCACCAAGGTCAATAAAAGCTCCATAATCTGTTAGATTTTTAACTTTACCTTCAATTATTGATCCTTCTTCAATTTTATCTAATAATTCTTTTCTTTGCTCTTTTAACTCATTTTCAGTAATTGCTTTTCTTGATACTACAATATTGCCTCTAAATTTATCCATTTTCAAAATAATTAACTCAATAGGCTTATTAAGTAACTCTTTTGTATCTTTAACAACTTGTCTCGAGTCAATCTGGCTTCCCGGAAGAAATGCAGTTACGCCATTTAAATCTACACTCATACCTCCTTTTACTCTGTTAAAAGGTGTACCGGTTACAACAGCATTATTTGTAAAGCTTTCTTGTAATTCGTGCCATGCTTTTTGTTTAACTGCTTTTTCTCTTGATAAACTTGTCTCTCCATTTGAATTATCAAGATTTTCTATGTAAACTTCAGTTTTATCTCCAACATTAATTTCAGCTTTGTGCCCTGGTCTAGAAAATTCATTTATTGGAATACGTCCTTCACTTTTTAAACCAACATCAATGGTCACAATATCATTTTCAATTGAAACTATAGTTCCTGAAATAATACTTTTTTCCTTAATATTTGTATCTTTGAAGGCATTTGATAATAAATCATCATATTCAGAATTCGAAATTTTGTTTGTGTTACTAACCATATTAAATTTTCTTTATTAGTTTATTGATCTGTAATGATGTATTTCGAAATGAACTATTGTTATCTATTATAAATGCACCTTTAGGAATAACTAAAGGCGAGTTTTTTCTTGCTTTATCTTTTTTATCTCTCAATTTAATATCTTTCAAAATTTGAGGGTATATAGACTTTTCACCATTATCAATCAACTGTTTATATCTCCTTTTTGCTCTATTTTTTTCTGAAACATCAATATATAGTTTAAGATTAGCATTTTTAAAAACAACTGATCCTATATCTCTTCCGTCAATCACGAAATGTCTATTTTTTAAATTGGATTTAATGAATTTTCTCTGGAATTTATTGATAAAATTCCTAACAAATTGATGAACAGCTATTTTTGAAGCTATTTTACTAATTTTTTCAGTTCTTAGTTTTTTTGACTTTCTATAAGAGATTGTATTTTTCTTATTAATTATTTTTTTGATTTCCTTTGTAGAATTCAAATTAATACCATTTTGTAAGAATATATAGGCTAAATTCCTATACAAAATTCCTGAGTCAAGATGCTTATAATTCCATTTTCTACTTATGTATTTTGAAATCTTGCCTTTTCCTGAGGCAGCTGGACCGTCAACAGTAATTATTATTTTTTTCAAGAAATTTTACCGCCAATGGTATTGAACTCATTAACAAAAGAAGGAAAGCTAGTATTAATTGAATTAGATTCTTTAATATTTAATGGACCTATTTTTGAACCCATTACAGCAAAAGCCATAGCAATTCTATGATCAAAATCTGTTTTAATAGTATTATTTTTAATTTCAAATTTTTTACTTGGAAAAATATGTAAATCGTCATCAATTATTTTACAATCAACTCCACAATTAAGTAAATTAATATTTATAAGTTTTAATCTATCACTTTCTTTAACCTTCAATTCACCCAATCCTCTAAAAACACTTGGTGAGTTTGCAAATGATGCTGCAATTGAAAGAATTGGGTATTCGTCTATCATTAAATTTGCAACATCTGCGTGTAGATCACATCCTTTAAGATCAGAAGTATAAACTTCAATGTCACAAATTTTTTCATTATTAATAGTTCTTTGATTTGAATATAAAATGTTTGCACCCATTTTTTCAAGAGCTATTAAAATTCCATTTCTAGTGGGATTAATGTTTATATTTTTTAATTTTAAATGTGAATTTTTATTTATTAAGGACGCTACTATAAAAAAAGCACTACTTGAAAGATCGCTAGGTACATCAATATTTTTAGACTGAAGCTCTTTTTTGCCATTAATAGCAATGATCTTTTTTTTATCTTCTCTAGTAATTTTGATATCAGCCTGAAATGCTTCAAGCATTATTTCAGTATGGTCTCTTGAGATATTATGTTCAATAATTTTTGTTATTCCTTCTGTATTCAAAGCAGCAAGAATGACACCAGATTTAATTTGAGCTGAGGGTATTTTGATATCAATTTCTGCATTTACAAGATTGCAACCTTTAATAATTAAGGGCATTTTACCATTGTTAGTAACAATATTAGCTTCCATCTTTTTTAAAGGCTCTGCTATTCTGCTCATAGGCCTTGAAGACAATGATGAATCACCTGTTAAAATTGAGTCAAATTTTTGTGAACACAATAAACCAGTTAATAATCGAGCACTAGTTCCAGAATTTCCCAAGTAAATATCTTTATTTGGTTTTTTTAAAGAATTAAGACCCTTTCCTTCTATTATTAATTTTTTATCATTTTTAATAATTTTTACTCCCATAGAAATAAAAGTTTCTAAAGTATTAATTACATCTTCAGATTCTAAATAATTTTTAACCTCACAAATACCATTTGAGATTGAAGGGATTATAATAGATCTATGAGAAATCGATTTGTCACCCGGAATTTTTGGATTTCCTTTTAATCCATTATCAATTTTAAAACTAATCATTTAAAGTTTGAATTCTGAACCGAGGTAAAATTTTTTGATTTTTTCATCTTTTACTGCATCCTCAGGATTACCTTCAAAAAAAATAGCACCCTCATTTACAATGCATACTTTATCTACAATTTTAAGAGTTTCTCTAACATTGTGATCTGTAATTAAAATACCAATATTTTTCTTTTTAAGTTTTTTGATAATTATTTTGATTTCTTCAATTGAAACTGGGTCTATCCCAGTTAGAGGCTCATCAAGTAATAAATATTTTGGATTTGAAGCCAATGTTCGAGCAATTTCTAACCTTCTTCTCTCACCTCCAGACAAAACAATAGATTTTGATTTTCGAACATGATTAATATCAAATTCATTTAGAAGATTATTTAAAATAATTTCTTGTTTACTTTTATCTTTTTCAGTAATTTCAATAATAGAAAGTAAATTATCTTCAACATTCATTCCTCTAAATATTGATGCTTCTTGAGGTAAATAACTTATACCCATAACTCCTCTTTTGTAGATTGGGATATTAGAAATTTCTAATTTATCTAGAAAAATAGAACCGCGATCCTGTTTTACCAAACCAACTATAATATAAAAGCTTGTTGTCTTACCTGCTCCATTGGGACCAAGTAGACCAACAATCTCACCTCTTTTTATTGATAGACTGATATTTCTTACAACTTCCTTATTACCGTATGATTTTGAAATTTTATCAATGACTAGTCCATCATCTAATATTTTAAATTTATTCATCTTTATTTTTTATAATTGCAATAACTTTTTTTGCATCTTTAGACTTAATTTTATAAGAATTAGTATTTGTATCAAGTGTACCGTAATCTCCAGTGATTATTTCACCATCTCTAATAATTTTAACATCATCCTCTAATTCAATCAGAGAAGTTTCTTCATTGTATTTTATTTTTTTCCCAAACATTTCTGTTGTTCCGTTATTTATATAAGCAATATTTTTATCATATACATTTAATAAACTAATTTCCTTAACATCTGCATTTGTTGAAAAAATTCCATCTATATTTTCCCCCTCTATAAGTATATTTTGAGACTCAAGAATTGAATTAGGACCATTTAAGTCAAATTTTCCATCTAAATTCTCCACTTTAATTTTACCGTCTGAATACATTTTAGTATCACTAGTTATTAATAATGAATTTTTACCCTCAATACGAATTTCTTCATTTTTTAAAATAAAATACAAATTTTCACCATCAGCTTTTATATTATACTGACTCGACTCCAAATTAACGTTCCCTCTAGCATCAATTATTGTCACATCATATAAATCTTTGTCAAAAAATATTTTTACAGTATCTCCAATTAATGTAAAATTATCTGACTCTATTTTTACATTTTTTTTAAGAAGGTAATATTTTTCATCCTGAAAAACTTCAATTCCTTCTTCAGCAGTAATTTCAGTTTCACCAATCTCACGAGCAAATAAAGAGTTTGACAAAATGATGAAACTTAAAATAACTAAAAAAATCTTCATTTTAAAATAATTATTGAATTACCATGAAATTTAATTTTGTTACCATTATCATAAATATTAAATCCTTCGGAAGAAATTTTTGTATTATTAGATCTAAATATGGAATTTTCATAACTTTCTGCTGTTTGATCTTTTCTATTAAAAATAACATTATCACTCTCAATACTAAATTTATTTGATTTAAATAGTACATTTTTTTTTAACAAAATTTTATCTTTATTAATAAAATCTCCTTCTTTAGCTGTTATAAGTATTTTTCTGTCAAAATTATTAATTGAAAATCTTGGATCTGTAATATCAACTTTCGAAATTGCTTTATCCAATATTAATTTTTTTTCAATTGAAAAAAAAAATTTATAAAAGATAAATATAAAACATAATAAAAAAAATATTATTATAACTAATAAAATATATTTTCTATCTAATGAAAATAAAAAATTCAACTTAACTAGTCAGCCTTAATAAATCATGAATGTGTACAATACCTATTGGTTTTTTATCTTCACAAATAAATAAACTTGTGATTTTTTTATCATTCATTATGTTAATTGCTTCTCCTACAAGCATTTTTTTATGAGCTATAGTTGGATTTTTAGTCATTATCTCATGAGCTTTTTTATCAAAAAATTTCGAGTTAATTTTTCTTCTTAAATCGCCATCAGTAATAATACCCACAATTTTATTATTTTTATTAATTACTCCAAGACAACCGAAACTTTTTTTTGTCATTTTTATTAGAGCTTTTGACATCTTTTCGTTTTCTTTAGAGATGGGCAAAGCATTTTTAATATGCATTATTTCACTAACATATTTTAAATCTTTACCTAAATTACCTCCAGGATGTATGCTTTTGAAGTGCATACTTTCAAACCCTTTTAATTCCAGTAATGCAATAGCCATACAATCACCAATTATCATTGCCATAGAGGTAGATGTAGTTGGCGCTAAATTTAAAGGACAAGCTTCTTTAGGTTTTTTATAAACAATACCAATAGATGAATTTCTGTGTAAACTACTTTTTACATTACTAGTTATACTTATTAAAGTTATATTAAATCTTTTTGAATATTGAATAATATCATTTAGTTCGGAAGTTTCACCTGAATTTGATATAGCAATTACACAATCATTTTTCTGAATATTTCCAAGATCTCCATGGCTTGCTTCTGTTGCATGGATAAAAAAGGAAGGAGTTCCAGTAGATGTTAAAGTTGCAGATATCTTATTTCCAATATGAGCACTTTTACCCACACCTGTAACAATAACTCTTCCCTTCAAATTGTTAATTGTATCAATAGCTTTATAAAAATTATTATTAAATGTTGAAGATAACGTTTTGATGCTTGCTAATTCTTTTGAAAAAGCTTTTTTAGCACTTTTTAAAATTTTATTTTTTTTATTCATTTCAATGTTTAAATATATCTTGTTCTTGCCAACCATGTATGTCAAGCTCAGTTCTATGTTCAATGAAATCAAAACACGCCTTAGCAAGCTTAACCCTTTTCTCTCTTAAAAGCATTTTATCAAGTTTTGCTTTTATTTTATGTAAATAAAGAACATCAGTAGCTGCATACTTTTGTTGTTCTTTTGTTAATTCCCCACCCCAGTCTGATGACTGTTCAGCTTTAGAAATATTTTTATTTAATAGTTCACTACACAGATCCTTGTAACCATGTTTATCTGTATAGGTTCTAACTAATTTTGAGGCAATTTTAGTACAATAGATATTTTTTATATTAATTTTGAAATTAAATTTGAAAACAGCAACATCAAATCTAGCAAAATGAAATATTTTTTGAATTTTGTTATTTTTTAAAATTTTTATCAAATTTTTTGGCTTTTTAGAAATATCAATTTTTATTAAATGGCAAATTTCATCACCATTTGATATTTGTACTAAGCATAATTTGTCCCTTTTTGGGTTTAATCCCATAGTTTCACTATCTATAGCAATACTATTTTTAATTTTTATATTCTCTGGAAGATCACCGTTATAAAGATTAATTTTCATTTTGATATTGTCGCTTATAATATGTATATTTATAACTATATCACTTATTTAATTAAAGGTCATGAAATCAATAGTAATTTTTGGAGGAGCGGGGTTTGTTGGAAGACATCTTATAAGAAGATTAGCAAAAAAAGGTCATAAAATTATTGTTCCTTACCAAAAATCAATACAAGAGGCTAAAATTAGGCTTTTGGGAGTTACAGGGCAAATAACACCTTTTCGATTTTCATCAATTGATGACTTAAGATTAAAATCAGTTTTACAAAAATCTCAAATATGCATTAATTTAAAGACAACGTATGATCAAAAAAATGGAAGTTTTGAGGATACAATTTTTAAATTTAACCAAAAATTAATCAATATTTTAAATTCAAACACATTACTAGAACAATATATTTTCTTTTCTGGGCTTGGAGTTAATAATGAAAATAACTCTTCACGAAGTAATGCTGTATTTAAATCAGAAAAAGAAGCTTTTAATAATATTAAAAATTCTATTATTATTCGACCTGGAGTAATTATAGGAGGAGGAGATGTATTTCTTCAACGATTGCTTCCAATATTTAAGTTATCTTTCTTTATTCCTCTTTTTGGAAACGGTAAAATTAGATTTCAACCAGTATTTATTGATGATGTATCTTTAGCAGTTGAGAGGATTATTGAGGAGAGTATTGAGGGAAATAACATCTATGAGTTGGCTGGTCCCATAATTATATCTTACAAAGATTTTTATAATCATATTTCTAATTGTTTAAATAAAACGAGAGTTCTGACTCCAGTCCCTTTAAGTTTTATAAAACCACTTATAGGTATTGCTGAAAAAACACCCTTTTCACCCCTTACTTCAGAACAATTGCTTTTATTTGAAAAAGACAACATCTCTGAAAATATTGATAAATCTTTCAAAAATCTTGGTATTAATCCACAAGATACACTGCAAATAACAAGAAATATTATTGAAAATTAAGGATTTTTTATTTTTTAGTAAAAATATGAGACTAAAATAGTCATTTTTAACTATATTTTTTCTTTTATAATCTGTAATTGGGTTTATCTTATTAAATAAGTAAACAATATTGACCTAAATGTTAAAATTTACACAAATTAATCAGGAAAATCCAGATAAAATTTCAGCCAAAAAAAGAGTGAAGTCTTTTGACGAAATATATGCAAACTACGCAGCGCAAAAAGCTGAAGAGCAAGCATCAAGGTGTTCACAATGTGGCGTCCCATTTTGTCAAGTCCATTGCCCTTTGCATAATAACATTCCTGATTGGCTAAAATTAACTGCTGAAGAGAGAATGCAAGAAGCCTATGAAATTTCAAGTGCAACAAATAATATGCCCGAAATTTGTGGTCGTATATGTCCTCAAGATCGATTATGTGAGGGTAATTGTGTTATAGAACAATCTGGTCATGGCACAGTTACAATTGGCTCAATTGAGAAGTATATAACTGATACAGCTTGGAAAGAAGGTTGGGTAAAAAATATTAACCCATCTGAAGAAAAAAACTACAGCGTTGGAATCATTGGATCAGGTCCTGCTGGTTTAGCTGCAGCTGAAGAACTGAGAAAAAAAGGTTATCAGATTACAATTTATGATCGTTATGATAGGCCCGGTGGATTACTAATATATGGAATACCAAATTTTAAATTAGAAAAAGATATTGTTATCAGACGAACAAAACGGCTTGAAGATAGTGGTATTAATTTTGAATTAAATTGTAATATTGGAACCGATATTACTTTTGAAAAAATTAAAAATAAACATGAAGCAGTATTAATTGCTACTGGTGTTTATAAATTTAGAGACATTAATCTAAATAATTCTAATTTTAATAATGTTGTTCCAGCACTAGATTTTTTAATAGCCAGCAATAAAACAGGACTTAAAGATAAAGTTGATGATTTTATTAATGGCAGGCTTAATGCAAATGGAAAAAATATAGTTGTGATTGGAGGTGGTGATACCGCTATGGATTGCGTAAGAACAGCCGTTAGACAAGGAGCAAAGTCTGTAAAATGCCTATACAGAAGAGATAAAGCAAATATGCCAGGTTCACAAAGAGAGGTTCATAATGCAATTGAAGAAGGAGTTGATTTTAAATGGTTAACTTTACCAACTAAATATTCAGGTAATGGCATCCTTAAAAATGTAGAAACAGTTCTAATGCAACTTGGTGAACCTGATGAAACAGGAAGAAGAAGACCTGAGCCAAAAGAAGGAACAGAACAAAACTTAGAAGTTGATCTAGTTATTGAAGCACTAGGTTTTGAACCTGAAGACCTTCCAAAACTTTTTAATGACGAAAATCTAACTGTAACTCGTTGGGGAACACTAAAAATTAATTATAAAAATATGATGACTTCATTAAATGGTGTTTTTGCTGCTGGTGATATCGTTCGTGGTGCAAGCTTGGTGGTGTGGGGTATTAAAGATGGAAGAGACGCAGCAAACAATATTGATAAATTCATTAAAGACAAATTTGAATTAGCAAATAATCTTGAGCAAAGAGTAATCAATGAATAATTCTTTTGTTGAAAAATATAAAAAAAATAAAAAATTCCTTGAAGAGAATAACATTTATAATGAACTAGATGAACACTCATCTTGTGGTGTAGGTCTAATTGCATCTCTAGATGGTTCTGAAACAAGAGAAATTGTCGAACTTGGTGTACAAGCACTAAAAGTTTTATATCATAGAGGTGCTGTAGATGCAGATGGTAAAACTGGCGATGGTGCGGGTATCCAACTATCAATACCTAAGAAATTCTTTAGAGAAAAAATAGAAAGAACAGGCCATCAACCAAATGAGTTTCCATTTGCTGTTGGAATGATTTTTTTACCTAGAACTGATTTTTCCGCACAAGAAAATGCTAGGACTATTGTTGAATCTGAAATTATAAAAGAAGATCTTAAAATATATGGATGGAGACATGTACCAATAAATTCATCAATTATAGGTGAAAAAGCTAGAGCAACGCGTCCAGAAATTGAACAAATTTTAATTTGTAATGAACACTACACAGAAGAAAAAGAATTTGAAAATAAACTTTATTTAATAAGAAAAAGAATTGAAAAAGAAATTAGAAAACAAAATATTGCTGATTTTTATATTTGCTCTCTTTCGTGTCAGTCTATTGTCTACAAAGGAATGTTTTTAGCTGAGCAATTATCTAATTTTTATCCTGATATCCAAAAAGAAAATTTTATATCTAAGTTTGCAGTTTACCACCAAAGATACTCAACTAATACTTTCCCAACTTGGTCATTAGCACAACCTTTTAGAGTTATTGCTCATAATGGAGAAATTAATACACTAAAAGGAAATAAAAATTGGATGAGTGCACATGAGCCTAGAATGCAACATGAAAATTTTGGGACTAATGTAAATGATCTAAAACCAATAATAGATTCCAAGGCATCAGACTCAGCTGCTTTAGACTCTACAATTGAATTGCTTGTTAAAGCAAATCGTTCACTTCCAATGGCAAAAATTATTACAATTCCAGAAGCATGGGCACATAGAAGGGACTTTCCAAAAAAACTTAAAGATCTTTATGCCTACGGCGGTGCTGTTATGGAGCCTTGGGATGGTCCAGCTGCAATCTGTGGTGCTTATGCAGATTGGGCTATAGCAGGGATGGATAGAAATGGATTAAGACCAATGCGCTATACTCTTACTAAAAATCTTTTAATAGCTGGATCAGAAACTGGCATGGTCACTATTGATGAAAGTAATATTGTTGAAAGAGGAAGAGTTGGTCCAGGGCAATTAATAGCAATAAATTTTAAAGATAAAAAATTCTATAAAGATGATCAAATAAAAAAATATTTGGCTGACACTAAACCATTTGGTGATTGGACTAAAAAAATTACTTATATTGATAAATTAGTAAAATCAACTGATGAAGAGTTTAGAGATTTAGACTCAGGTGATTTAAGAAAAAGAATGGCTTGTTTTGCTTGGTCAATTGAAGATATTGAAATAATTCTTCACCCAATGATTGCAGACAAAAAAGAAGCTACTGGATCAATGGGAGATGATACACCACTTGCTGTACTTTCAAATAAATACAGAGGCCTTCATCATTTTTTTAGACAAAATTTTAGTCAAGTTACTAACCCACCTATCGACTCTTTAAGAGAGAGAGTTGTAATGAGTCTAAGAACAAGAATTGGAAACCTTAGTAATATTCTTGATGAAAATGAGACACAATGTGATCATTTACAATTAAACTCGCCAGTACTTTCTATAGAGCAATTTAAATCAATGCGTAAGTATATGAAAGATACAGTAAAAATTATTGATACCACTATGAATATAACTAATACTGTAAATAATTTTGAAAAAGAAATATTTAGAATTAATAACGAAGCTGAGCAAGCGGTAAGAGAAGGATACGTTCATATTATATTAAGTGATAAAGAAATGTCTAAATCAAGAATAGCGCTACCGATGATATTGGTTACGAGTTCTGTTCATCATCATTTAATTAAAAAAAATTTAAGAACATTTATTTCTCTGAACATACAATCAGCAGAATGTTTAGATGTTCAGTATTTTGCAGTTTTAATTGGTGTTGGTGCAACAAGTGTAAATGCTTATATGGCGCAGCAAGCTATTGCAGAAAGACATAAAAAAGGATTATTTAAAAACCTTTCATATGAGGAATGTGTAGAAAGATTTATTAACTCTATTAACAATGGTTTACTTAAAACAATGAGTAAAATGGGAATTTCAGTTATTAATTCATACAGAGGTGGTTGCAACTTTGAAGCTATTGGTTTGAGTAGAAACCTAATGAGTAAGTATTTTCCATCAATGAGCTCTAAAATTTCAGGAATTGGAATTAGTGGTATTGAGAGGAGATCAAGGATTGCGCACAAAGAAGCTTATGAAGAAAATGTAATTACTCTGCCTATAGGTGGAAATTACCGCTTTAGATTTGGCGGAGAAAAACATGCTTTTGAAGCTCGATCAATCCATATGTTGCAAACTGCTGTTTCTTCAAATAATTACTCTTTGTTTAAAAAATATTCATCAATGATTGATGAAATGGATCCAATTAATATTCGTGATCTTTTAAATTTTAAAAAGAGTAAAGATATTAAAAATCAATCAAGCAATGTAGAACCATCTCAAGAAATTAGAAAAAGACTCATAGCTCCAGGAATATCTCTTGGTGCTTTAAGTCCAGAAGCACATGAAACTCTATCTGTAGCTATGAACAGAATCGGTGCTAAATCGGACTCAGGTGAAGGTGGAGAAGATCCAATACGATTTAAACCAAAGCCAAATGGAGATAACGCTTCATCTAAAATAAAACAAATTGCTAGTGGAAGATTTGGAGTCACTGCGGAATATTTAAATAACTGTGAAGAAATTGAAATAAAAGTTGCACAAGGAGCTAAGCCTGGTGAAGGTGGTCAGCTTCCTGGAGGAAAAGTTACGGAATTAATTGCTAAATTAAGACATTCAACAGTTGGAGTTACACTTATTAGTCCACCTCCTCATCATGATATTTATTCCATCGAAGATTTGGCACAATTAATTTATGATTTAAAACAAATAAATCCTAAAGCTAAAGTATGTGTAAAACTTGTCGCTCAATCTGGTATTGGTACAGTTGCTGCAGGAGTTGCTAAAGCAAAAGCTGATACGATTCTTATATCTGGACATAATGGTGGAACAGGAGCAAGTCCCCAAACAAGTATTAAGTACGCAGGTCTTCCTTGGGAACTTGGTTTAAGTGAAGTTCATCAAGTTTTATCTTTAAACAATCTTAGAGATAAAGTTATTCTCAGAACAGATGGTGGTTTAAAAACAGGAAAAGATATCGTAATTGCAGCAATGCTAGGTGCAGAAGAGTATGGAATTGGCACAGCAAGTTTAGTAGCAATGGGATGTATTATGGTTAGACAATGCCATTCTAATACTTGTCCCGTTGGTGTTTGTTCACAAGATGAAAAACTTAGAGAAAAATTTACTGGCACTCCTGAAAAAGTTATTAATCTATTTAGTTTTATTGCAGATGAGGTAAGAGAAATTCTAGGATCTCTTGGATTTTCTTCTCTTGATGAGGTTGTTGGAAGATCAGATCTTTTATACCAAGTAAGTAGAGGAAGTTCTGATCTTGATGATTTAGATTTAAATCCAATTATACAAACTATTGACTCATCAGTTGGCAAGTTTGATAAAAAGAAAAATACAATTAATAAAGTCAGCGATAGTCTAGATCTTACAATAATAGATGATGCTAAATCATTTTTTGAAACTGATCAAAAAATTGAACTTAATTATAATATCAAAAATACAGATAGAGCAATTGGTACGCGACTTGCATCAGAAATTACAACAACAAAAGGAATGAGTTCACTTCCTGAGGATTTCTTTACTGTTAATTTCCATGGGTCTGCAGGACAATCATTCGGAGCATGGAGTGTTCAAGGAACAACTCTCAAAGTGTTTGGTGATGCCAATGACTATGTAGCAAAAGGGTTATCAGGTGCTAAGATTATAATACAACCAAGTTCTTCCTCACAACTTCAAACAAATAAAAATGTAATTATAGGTAATACAGTTTTATATGGCGCTACCAGGGGAAAACTTTTTGCAGCAGGAACTGCAGGAGATAGATTTGCTGTAAGAAATTCTGGAGCGCATTCAGTTATTGAAGGTTGTGGTGATAATGGTTGTGAATATATGACAGGTGGAAGTGTTGTAATTTTAGGTGAAGTTGGAAATAATTTTGGAGCAGGAATGACTGGAGGGATGGCATTTGTATACGACAAAGATGGCACATTGCCGTTGCGTATTAATCTTGAAGATATTTTCTATCAACAACAAATGACAAGTTATTGGGAAAATATTTTATATCAAAAAATAGAAGAACATACTAAAGCAACGAATTCACAATATGCTAAAAATATTTTATATAATTGGAAAAATGAAAAATTATTATTTTGGCAAATCGTTCCAAAAGAAATGATTAATAAGTTTGATCAACCAGTTTTAATTAAAGAAGAAAAATCAGCTTAATTTTTTAAAATAGAGTCAACAGCTTCATTTATTACCTTCAAATCAAATGGTTTTGATAATCGATGATCACTATTCTTTAAAAGTTTAATTTGTATTTGATTTCCTTTTATTTTTTTTATAATTTTTTCTGGTAAATTTGGTTTTACCACATTATCTTTAAGCCCTTGGATTAATATTAAAGGTTTGTTCCATTTAAATTCTTTATTTAAAATTTTATTTTCCCTTCCATTAAGAATGTATTTCTTTTTAACAAGATAACTAAAACCATAAGACGAATATTTTATAAATCCTTTATTATTTAACTCCTTCCTTTTCTTAACTGGAAGATTATTGTAAAAATCATCTATATAGTCTGGTGCTGCTGCAAGTCCAACCATTCCAGTGACTCTCGATGGTCTTGCTTTAGCAGCTAAAAACATTAACCACCCACCCATACTACTACCAACTAGTATTTGGGGCCCTTTAGCAATATTATCTATGATGTCTAATAAGTCTTTTTTCCAATCTGAAATGGTAAAATCTTCAAATTTTCCATCTGATTTCCCATGACCGCGACATTCAAAACGAATGAAACTTAGCTTATTTTTTCTTGCAAATCTCTCAATAGATAAAGCTTTTTGCCCACTCATATCTGAGTTAAGACCGTGAATAAATATAATACCAGGAACCTTACCTTTTATAGATTTATAGCGAATTCTTTCTTTTTTCTTATTAATAAAGTAAGGCATCTTTGATAAAATACTTATATTTTAATAAAATGTCATCATTTAATGTCGCTCAAATCCTGCCATCTTTAGATTCTGGTGGTGTTGAAAGAGGAACTATTGAAGTTTCTAACTATTTATCTGAATTAAAAATTAGCAATAATATAATTTCTCATGGTGGGCGTTTAGAATCTGAATTAGATAAGAATTATACAACACATTTTAAATTATCAGTTGGCTCCAAAAATTTTTTTCATTATCCATTAATTGCAAATAAACTTAAAAAATTAATAGATCGAAATAATATTAACTTGGTTCATGTGCGTTCCAGAGCACCAGCTTGGATTTTAAGCTTTATAAAAAATAAAAATTTTAAAACAATTTCAACATTTCATAATGTTTATAGTGGAAACTCATATTTAAAAAAAATTTACAATAAAAAGTTATCAAAAGTTAATAAAATTGTAGCAATTTCTAATTATGTGAAAAATGAAATTATTGAAAAGTATAAGTTAGACTCAAATAAAATTACTGTTATTAATAGAGGTGTTGATGTTGAATACTTTGATAAAAAAATATCAGATAATGATAAAGAAATTTTAATCAATAAATATAAAATTGATTTATCAAAAAAAATAATTCTTTATCCAGCAAGATTAACAAAGTGGAAAGGGCAGCTTGAGTTTCTTGATACATTTAATAAGATGCAAAATAGTGAACTTTTACTATATTTTGTGGGCGATACAAAAAATGAATCATATACTGCAAAGTTGCAGAATAAAATTCATAATTTAAATCTTAATAACAATTGCAAAATTTTTGGTAATTTAAATAGAGATGAATTAAAAATCTTTTATCACCTATCTGCAGTTGTTGCATCATTTCCTCTACAAGCCGAAGGATTTGGAAGAACTATTAGTGAAGCTTTAATTATGAAAAAAAAAATTATAGCTTTTAACTATGGTGGAGTAAAAGATCAGTTAGAAAATTTAGATGATATTTATAAAGTAAATAAACATCAATATGAAAACATTGTCTTAAAATTAAAAAATATTATACAATTAGACAAAGAGCAATTTTCAAATGTATCATCTTTTAGTAGAGATTATATAATAAAATCATTTTCTAAATCTCAAATGGTAAAAAATTATTTTAACTTGTATGAACAAGAATCAATATAATAAAATTCTTGTTGTAAAACATGGCTCACTTGGCGATATAGCCTTTTCCCTACTTGCCATGGCCTCAATTAAGAAAAAGTTTTATAATGCAAAAATTGATTTACTTACAGAAGCAAAATATGAGAATTTTCTTAGTAAATCAGATCATTTTACAAATATCATACAAGATAACAGAGGGGGAGTATTAAGTTCTTTAAAAATTATTTATAAATTAAATCGAAAAAAATATGATCTTATTATAGATTTACAAAATTCAAAACGTACAAACAATTATTGGTTTTTATTAAAATTAATTTCAAAAGTGACTATTAATGGTTCTAGATCTAACTCTGATATAAAATATACTATTCCTCTGCAAGGTAAAGAGTCACCACAAAGAGGATTATATAACCAGCTAAAATTAATTGGGATTAATAATTTTGTGCAAGATATAAATTGGTTATCAATTGATACTTTAGAAATTAAAGGTGATAAAATAATATTAATGATACCTTGTGTTTCTAAATCAGGAAAGCACAAACAATGGTCACCAAATAAATTTGGCGAGCTCGCAAAAACTCTAGAAAAAAAAGGTTATCAAATTTGCATTGTTGGACAAGAGTCAGATAAAGAAACTTTAGATCCAATAGTTAAATCCTGTGAAAAAATTATTAATCTAACTGGTAAATCACCACCTGAAATAATTTACTCACTTTCAAAAATTAGTGATTTAATTATTAGTAATGATACTGGTCCAGGTCACATAGCAGCTTTAAGTCATTCACCAATTCTTTTTTTAGGAAAAGATAATGTTGTCTCAAAATCAAATTTATCAGAGTATAAAAATGCATATAAAATACTTACTGACTCAATGGATAAATTATCAATTAAGACCGTTATAGATTTTTTGAATGAAAAAAAATTAATCAGTAAATGACACTATTTTCTCAATTAAATTAAGATCATTTGAAAAAAGTTTTGTATATGATTTTTTCCAAGGTGTATATTCACTGGAAATCATTTCTGGTAAGTTATCTGCATCATAAATAACACAAAGCTTGTTATCAGATAGTGAAGCTATATGGGTACACCCGCTTTCAGGTGTAATTACCAATGTTGAGGAATTAATTATTGAGACCCAATTATCGAAGTTCAATTTATCTAATATTATAATTTTATTAATGTCTTTTAAATTTTTAAACTGATTATTATTAATAATTTCATATTTCTTAAATATTTCTTTGAATACATTTTCTGATGTTTCATCAGTTGTCATCACTATATTAATTTTTGAGTTTTTTAGCTTTTCTAATAAGCCTATAAATTTGTTTTCTGTAAAATATTTATTAATCCATTTTGATGATAGATGAATTAGACACAATTTTTTTAGATTATAATCTAATCTTTTTAAATGGAATAGTTCTTTGATTTCATCAGTATCATTTATTTTTAGCCCACTTTTAATAACTAATTCTTTCATTAATTCAGTTTGGTGAATCGAATTTTTTTTTGAAAACCTTAGTCGTCTATCTACTATTAAGTAATAATCATAAAAGAAATTTCCAAGTATTTTTTCCAACATCTTACTTGAAAAGCTATTTTTATAACGAGATTTAAGAATTAATAATGATTTTGTTTTACTTCCAGAGAAAATAGAAATCAGTATACTTAATATTCCAGGACTAAATGTAAAAAAATAATCATAATTTTCTTTTCTTATTTTTATAATAGTATTTAAAATTTTAGAAAAATTTTTCTGAAGTAAATAAATTTTGTTAATTATATTTAATTTATTACAAATTTTAAAATTGCTTTGTGAGCATATAACATCAATTTCATTCTTATCTCTATTTAATGCTTGTATAATTGGAAGGGTAAGTATCATATCACCCATTTTATCAATTCTCACTAAACAAATTCTCATATTTTCTATTTAATAACTTAAAAACAATTTAATTTTTTTATAAAATCAGCTCTTGAATTTAATTTCATTTGAGATTATATCCTAACAAAATATGACAAAACACTTAATTTCTTAATATGCTATTAAATAATAGCTTTAACATAATCCCTATATAATTTTGGCCATTAACTTCAAAACAAAAAAAGATATTGGTCCAAGAATCAATGAGCAAATCACTGCAAGTGAAGTAAGGCTGATATCTAGTAATGGAAAACAGTTAGGAATATTGAGTATTCGTGAAGCTCTTATACAAGCTGAAGATGAAGGATTTGATCTGGTTGAAGTTTCTCCAGAGGCAAATCCACCAGTTTGTAAGATTATTGATTATGGAAAATTAAAATATAGAGAACAAAAAAGTAAAAAAGAGGCAAAAAAGAAGCAAAAAACAATAGAAGTAAAAGAAATTAAAATGAGACCTGGAATAGATACACACGATTATAATGTGAAAGTTAAAGCTCTTTCAAAATTTATTGGAGGAGGAAACAAGGTTAAGGTATCAATGCGTTTTAAGGGCAGGGAGATGGAGCATCAAAATTTAGGATTTGACCTCTTAAAAAAACTAACAACAGAGGTTGAGGAATATGCTAAGGTAGAGGTGGCTCCAAAATTTGAGGGAAAACAAATAATGATGATTTTAGTCCCTCAAGTCGCTAAATAATTCTAAATATTGCAAAAGATCTATTTATAAGTATAAGCCTTAAAAACTTGTTATGGCCTGCGGGGCAGCCTAACGGTAAACTTAAATAAAGGAGATTGCAATGCCCAAGCTTAAAACTAAAAGTAGTTTAAAAAAAAGATTTTCTAGAACAGGAACAGGAAAAATTAAATTTAAACCTGCTGGAAAAAGACACGGGATGAGTAAACGTTCTAACAAATTTATCCGTAACACAAAAAGATCAGCAATTATGTCACCTGGTGACTCTGCTTTGATTGATCACATGTTACCATACAACAAGTAGGGGAGATTAATTATGGCAAGAGTATCAAGAGGTGTTACAGCAAGAGCGAGACACAAAAAAGTTATTAAAAGAGCTAAAGGTTATTATGGTAGAAGAAAAAATGTATTCAGAGTAGCAGTACAAGCTGTGGAGAGAGGTATGCAGTATGCATACAGAGATCGTAAAAAAAGAAAAAGCGATTTTAGGGGTCTTTGGATACAGCGAATCAATGCTGGAGTTAGAATGCATGGCCTAACATATTCTCAATTTATTTCTGGTTTAAAAAAATCTTCTATTGAAATTGATAGAAAGATTTTAGCGGATCTTGCAGTGAATCAGCCTGATGCATTCAAAGCATTAGTTGATAAAGCTCAATCTTCTAGATAATTTAAATTATTAAAATATAATAGACTGTAATGGCTTTGGCTGAAGACAAAAACAATATACTAAATAAAATTAAGAGCGCCGTCTCTCTTGATGATTTAGAAAAAATTAGACTTTATTATTTAGGAAAAAAAGGTCTTATACCTGAAGCATTAAAAGGACTGGGATCTTTATCTATTGAAGAAAAAAAATCTAAAGGGCAAGAATTAAATATAATAAAAAAACTAATTGAAGAGACGATTAAAGATCAAAAAATAAATATTGAAAACAAAGAAATAGAAAAAAAACTTAATTCTGAGACTATTGATGTTACATTACCTCCTAATATAAGTGAACAGGGTAAGATACACCCTATTAGTCAAACAATTTTCAGCATAATAGAGATTTTTGGTAATCTTAATTATGTAGTTGAAACAGGACCTGATATAGAAACTGATTTTAATAATTTCACCGCATTAAACATTCCTGAGCATCATCCAGCAAGAGAGATGCAAGATACATTTTATATTAATGGAGATGAGAGTAATAATGTTTTGAGAACACATACTAGTCCTGTTCAAGTTAGAACAATGTTAAATACAAAACCTCCAATTAAAATTATTGTTCCAGGTAGAACATATAGAAGTGACTCTGATGCTACTCATGCTCCTATGTTTCATCAGGTAGAAGGCTTAGTTGTAGACGAAAGTTCTACTATGGTAGACTTAAAATCAACATTAGTCACTTTTTTAGAAGAATTCTTTGAGGTTAAAAACTTACAATACCGTTTTCGTCCAAGTTACTTTCCTTTTACTGAACCAAGCGCAGAAATGGATGTAGCATATACAAAAATAAATAATAAAATTAAAATAGGTGAAGGTGATGATTGGTTAGAAATTTTAGGTTGTGGTATGGTAAACCCTATCGTACTTGAAAATTGTAATATTGACTCAAAAAAATATCAAGGTTTTGCTTTTGGCATGGGTATTGAAAGATTGTCTATGCTTAAATATGGCATTAGTGATCTAAGAAGTTTTTTTGATCCAAATTATAGGTGGTTAGAGCACTATGGTTTTAGTGTTTTAGATAGTCAAACAAGATCAGGCTTATAAATGAAGTTTACGCTAGACTGGCTAAAAGATCATTTGGAAACATCAAAGGATCTTAAAACTATAACAGAAACACTTACTAACATTGGATTAGAAATAGAAAGTGTAGAGGATAAGTCTGAAGATTTTAAATACTTTACTGTTGCTAAAGTAATAAAAGCTGAGAAACATCCTGATGCTGATAAACTCAAGGTGTGTAAAGTTATGACAATTAATGGTGAGTTTCAAGTAGTATGTGGAGCACCTAATGCCACAGAGGGAATGTTAGGAATATTTGCACCAGAAAATAGTTATATTCCAGGTACTGATTTACATTTAAAAAAAACTAAAATTAGAGGTGTTGAGTCATGTGGTATGCTTGTATCAGAGAGAGAAATGGGCATTTCAGATGAACATGATGGCATTATAGAAGTAAAAGGCGATTATAAAGTTGGTGATCAATTTAGTAAGATATTTAAATTAGAAGAACCGATTATAGAAATAAACTTAACACCTAATAGATCAGATTGCTTATCGGTTAGAGGTATTGCAAGAGATTTAGCTGCAGCAGGTGCTGGTAAGTTAAAAGAACTTAAATTTAAAAAAATTAAAGATACTTTTAAAAGTCCAATGAAATGGAAAAAAGATTTTAAAGATAAAAAATTATGCCCTGGAGTAGCTGGTAGGTATTTTAAAAATGTTGAAAATGTTGAAAGTCCTCAGTGGCTTCAAAAAAGACTTAAAGCTATAGGGTTAAGACCAATTTCAGCACTAGTAGACATAACTAATTATGTGACATTTGATCTTGGCCGCCCTCTTCATGTTTATGATGCTGACAAAGTATCAGGAAATTTAACAATGCGATTAGCTGAAAATAAAGAAGAATGTATGGCTTTAAATGAATTAAATTATAAATGCGATGAAGAGATGATTGTTATCTCAGATGATAATAAAAATCTTCATGGCATTGGTGGTGTTATGGGTGGATTAAAAAGTGGATGTAGCATGGACACAAAGAATGTATTTTTAGAGGTTGCTTTATTTGATCCAATTTCTGTTACAAAAACTGGAAGGAAATTAAATCTACAAAGTGATGCAAGATACAGATTTGAAAGAGGTATAGATGCAGAGTCTATTCATTGGGGTGTGGACGCCGCAAGTCAAATGATAAGTGAGTTATGCGGGGGAGAGGCAAGTGAATATGTATCTTCAAATTTAGACACAGACAAAAGAAAAATAATTTCTTTTGATACAAATATGGTAAAAACTTTTGGAGGTATTGAAGTTGAAATTAAAGACCAGATAAAAATTCTTAAGTCTTTAGGTTTTATTGTTAAAGAATTAAAATCCAATCTTGAAATTGAAATCCCCACCTTTCGACCTGATATTGTTGGTGAAGCTGATATAGTTGAAGAAATTATAAGAATATACGGTTTTGATAAAATACCTGTAAAAAATATAAATTATGAAGAAGTGAAAAAAGAAATATTAAATACTTCTATTAAAACTTTTCATAAAATAAAAAAAATTATTGCATCAAAAGGATATTCAGAAGTTGTTACCTGGTCATTTATGGATGAAAATAAGGCTAAAATTATTTCTAATGAAACAATAGGTTTAAAAAATCCAATTAGTAGTGATTTAAATACAATGAGGCCATCTACCATTCCAAATTTATTAGAAGCAGTTAATCAAAATAAAGCTCGCATGTATTCCAGTGCAAAAATATTTGAGGTAGGTCCTAATTTCTCTAAATCCCTCTCTGATTTGCAGGAAAATGTTGCTACATCAATATCTTATGGTTTAATTGATGAGTCAAACTGGTTATCAAATAAAAAAAATAGTGATGTGTATTCAATTAAAGCAGATCTCTTTTCAGTTTTGATCAGCCTTAATGTACCTACTGAAAATTTATTATATGAAAAAATAAATGGCCAAATCTATCATCCTGGCAAGTCTTCTTCATTAAGATTGGGAAAAAATATAATTGCCAATTTTGGAGAAATTCATCCAATTTTATTAAAAAATATGGATATTAATTTTAAAGTATTTGGTTTTGAAATTTTCATTGAAAATATTTCTCGATTTCAAGAAAATAAATCTTCATCAAGAGGTGCTTTTATCAATAATCCATATCAAATGGTTGAAAGAGACTTTGCCTTTCTTTTTTCTAGAGAAATTGAAGCAAATGAAATAATAAAAAAAGTAAAGAAGGTTGATAAGAACTTAATACAAAAAGTTACAATATTTGATGTATATGATGGAGATAAATTACCTGATAATAAAAAAAGTATTGCTTTCAGAGTTTTAATGCAGCCTCAAGATAAAACATTTAGTGATCAAGAAATTGAAAACTTATCTAAACAAATTATCGATGTAATATCAAAATCATTTGAAGCTTCTATAAGAAACTAATGACAGAACTTAGTTCTATAAGAAATTTTTCTATTGTTGCACATATAGATCATGGAAAATCTACTTTAGCTGATAGACTTATACAATTTTGCGGTGGTCTGACTGATAGAGAAATGAAAGAACAAGTCCTAGACTCTATGGATCTAGAGAGGGAAAGAGGTATTACTATTAAAGCTCAAACAGTAAGACTTTCTTATAAATCTAAAGATGGGAAAAAATATATTTTAAATATCATGGATACTCCTGGTCACGTTGATTTTTCTTACGAAGTCTCCAGATCTCTTGCAGCTTGTGAGGGATCACTTTTAATAGTAGACTCAACACAGGGTGTGGAGGCACAAACATTAGCTAATGCTTATCAAGCAATAAACAACAACCATGAGATACTACCTGTCTTAAATAAAATTGATTTACCATCCTCCGAACCAGAAAAAATAAATTCTCAAATTGAAGAAGTGTTGGGAATTGAAACTGATAATGCGTCTCTTGTTTCTGCAAAAACAGGCGAAGGAATAGATGACTTATTAAATAAAATTATAAAACTACTACCAGCACCTTCTGGTCAAATTGATAAGGAATTAAAATGTATGTTAGTTGATAGTTGGTATGACAGTTATCTCGGTGTTGTCGTTCTTGTGAGAGTTGTAAACGGAGAACTAAAAAAAGGACAAAAAATTAGATTTATGGCTACAGGTGCAACATATACAATAGATAGGGTTGGAATATTTTCTCCTAAAGCAACTGAAGTAGAATCGTTAGGACCAGGGGAAATTGGCTTTATTAATTCGGGTATTAAAAGTGTTTCTGATTGTAAAGTTGGAGATACAATAACTGATGATAAAATTCCAACTGATGAGGTATTACCAGGATTTAAACCTTCTCAGCCAGTTGTTTTTTGTGGAATGTTTCCAGTTGACTCAGATGATTATGAACATATGCGAGATAGTATGGCTAAGTTAGCATTAAATGATTCTAGTTTTTCTTATGAGCCAGAAGTTAGTCCTGCTTTAGGTTATGGTTTTCGATGTGGTTTTTTAGGTTTACTTCATTTAGAAATAATCCGAGATCGTTTTGAAAGAGAATTTAATTTAGAGCTTGTAACAACTGCACCTTCTGTAGTTTATAAAATTTTATTAAAAAATGGAAATTCAATTGATCTTCATAATCCAACAGATATGCCAGATCCTGTAAAAGTTGAAAATATCTCTGAACCTTGGATTAGAGCAACAATTATCGTGCCTGAAGAATTTCTGGGTTCAGTTTTGGAATTATGTACATCTAAAAGAGGTATACAATTAAATATGAGTTATGCTGGAAATAGACCTCTTGTAGAATATAAGCTTCCATTAAATGAAGTCGTATTTGATTTTTATGATCGACTTAAATCAATAACAAAGGGTTATGCAAGCTTTGATTATGAGATTACTGGGTATGAAATTAATAATTTAGTTAGGGTTGGAATATTAATTAACGGAGATCCTGTCGATGCACTATCTTTAATAGTACATAAAGATAGATCTGAACAAAGGGGTAGAGCGTTGTGCGAAAGGCTTAAAGATTTAATACCTAGACAGCAGTTTAAAGTAGCTATTCAAGCCGCAATTGGCGGAAAAATCATAGCAAGAGAAACAGTAGCCTCGTTTAGAAAAGATGTCACACAAAAACTTTATGGTGGAGATGTAACTAGAAAGAATAAACTCTTAGATAAACAAAAAAAGGGCAAAAAAAGAATGAGGCAGTTTGGTAAGGTTGATATTCCTCAAAATACATTTTTAAATGCTCTAAAAATGAAAGATAGTTAAATATTTTTTCTTTCTAATAATTCACCTTTGCTTATTGGCGGCCAAACATCATAACGTTTCATGTACCAATCTAATCTGGTAATATTTTCAAATATAAAATAGATAAAAATAACTATTAAAACTGTTTTAGAATATTTTAAAATGAATTGATAATTATTTTCTACCATAAATAACCACAATGGAAGCAATAATATGATTATAAAAAATAAATTATAAAATACACCAAACCTATAGGCTGGTGCAAAGAAAAACCATATTAAATTACAAAATAAAATAATTAAAATAAAAAATTTATAATTAATGCCTAAGTATTTATCTTTTAAATATTTTATTATAAATATTTTATTATTTCTTTTTTTAAAAAAAACATAAATGAAGGGTATTATTAGTATAATAAAGTATATAAAATAAGTTTCTAACATTTTAGAAGAGTGATTAGTAAGCCACAACTTAATCCAGCTAAGATTATTTAAATCAATAGATGTATTTTGATCGCCTTTAGCAAAAGATTCAATTAAATAAATTTCACTGATAGCTAAATCTGTATTTGAAATACACGTAATAGTTATTGGCCAAATTATACAACTACTAATTACATAATTTTGAAAAAACCATGGAACTGGAATTAAACAAATTAAAAAAAACCACCGATAATTAATTTTATTATATTTTATTTTGAATAATAAAAAAAATAAAAAAAGAAAAATAAGAACATTTGATATTTTAATTATAAAAGCAAACAAAGATAGTAATAATATAATTAAAAAAATATCATTTATTGACTCAGTTTTTTTATCTAATAAATGATTAAAAATAATAATTATAATATAAATACTAATTATTACACCAGGTATGTCAGTACCTAAATCTTTAAGTTGATTTAATACCCCTAAAAAGAAAATGAGAATCAAAAAAGATGTAATTGATAAATAGTACTCCTTATTTCTAATTGCTCTTCTGGATAAATTAAAAAAATCGTAAATTGATATTGAAAAAAATAAAGATGAAAGAATGAATAGTGTACTTGTAAAAAAACTTACTGAAAAAATAGATGTTAAAAATAACCAATGAGAATTATAGCTTACTCTTCTATGGTGAAGAATTTCAAATAAATCTTTATTTTTGTAGTTTTTAATAGTTTCATAATGATAATTGAAGTCATCATTAAATCCTGCATAAAATGAATAAATAATACTAAAAACTAGAACGGATAAAATAAATATTACTTCATTTCTCTTTATTTTTTTTTTATAAATAAAAAAAAAATATAATAATGCTCCTAATAGTATTGTTAATAAACTTATAAAATTAGATATTGGTATAAAAAAATTTATAAAAATAAAAAAAAAACCAACAAATACTAATCCTTGGATGAATATTATATTTTTTAGTTCTAATTCAATTTTATTTAAAGAGAAGACATTATTGAAGAAATTTCCATAACCCAGAACACTTATCAAAATTATTAGAGTAAGTATTGGATAAAGAAAAAGATTTAAAAATTCTATACTCATATAATAACTAACATCTGTAAAATTTATCTAAAAACTTAGTTGTGTGGTAAGATACGTCAATTAAATTGTTAGAAATTTCAAAATCATTTATTTTAATTGATTTTTCAAAAGTATTTAATAGTGAAGAAATTGGTGATTTTTTATTTTTAAATATTTGTTTATTATTAAATTTAATTTCATGAACAATCATATCATTTAAAATATTTTCATTGTTATTAAGTACAATTTTAATCTTTCTTATTTTTTTTTTAAATAAATTACCAGTTATTATTTTTACATTAATTTTTGAATTTATTTTAAAGTAAAATTTAGTTACAATACCTTTTCCATAGATATTATTAGATTTAATTTCCTTTTTTTTGACATCTGAAAATTTCTTATAATCAAATAAAAGAAATAAAAGAGAAATTGAATGGTAGCCCCAATCCCAAATAGGGTTAATATTTTTTCTAAAGGGACCAAAATTTCCCTCATATATGATTATTTCTTTTATTTTTAAAAAATTATTATCCACTAAATTTTTTAATTCATTAAACGTTTCAGAAAAATAATTTGTTAAATTTGGATAAATCATTAAATTATTATTTATTGCTATATTTTTTAATTCTTTTGCATTTATTAATGTGTCTGTAACTGGCTTTTCTAAAATTATTGGTATTTTTTTATTTTTTATAAGATTCACAATTTCTAAATTTAATTTTGGTTCGGCCGCAACGTATATACAGTCAATTATATTTGCATTAATCATTTTTTCAACAGTATCAAAAACTTTTAATGTTTTGAAATTACTATTTTTATTTCGGCAAACAATAGAAGTTAGATTAAATTTTTTATTATTATTTATCTCATTGATTATTTTTAAGGCCCAATGACCACATCCAACAATACCAATATTAATCATATTAGAAAACTTTGTAATTAGTCTTTGCCCACTCTAAAAAAATTTTTAAACCATTTTCTAAATTAACTCTTGTTTTATAATTTAAATCTTTTTTTGCTTTACTAATATTTGGACATCTCCTTTGTGGTTCATCATCTGGATATGATTTAGGATGACTTATAAATTTGGCATCTATTTTTTTATTATGAATTTTTTTAAATATTTTATAAATATCTTTAACTGAAACTTCAGGCTTGTCATTTCCAATGTTATATGCTTCTCCAGATTTACCAGAACATATCACTCTTATAAAACCCTCAACAGCATCTGAAATATAGCAATATGTTCTCGTTTGATTACCAGATCCATAAATATTAATTTTTTTATTATTTAATATATTACTAATAAAGTTTGGAAATATACGATAATCTTTTTGACCCATTCCAGGACCATAAATATTAAAAGGTCTTATTATGTTAGTGTGTAGATTATAATAATTATTGTAAATATAACACAATGTTTCACCTAATCGTTTGCTTTCATCATAACAAGCCCTAGGTCCAAGTGAGCTTACATTACCTCTATATGACTCTTTTGTTGGAACGTTATACTTATCTGGATCACCGTATATTTCGCTAGAACTAAAAAAAATAAATTTCGCATTATTTTTTTTCGCAATTTCTAAACAGTTTCTTGTGCCATTTATAGCTACGTCTAGAGTTTCGATTGGTTGTTTTCTATAGTAAAATGGACTCGCTATTCCTGCTGCGTGAATCACAACATCAAATTTTTTTCTATTAGAAAATTTTTTTGAAACATCTTTTTTTATAAAACTTAAATTAGATGATTTTAATAATTTATTTTTTTTGAAAGTTTTATCATAAATGTATATTTGAACTGGTTTTTTTAAATATTTATTATACTCCTTAAACACTTCTACAAAATATTTTCCTAAAAATCCATTTCCCCCGGTTATTAATATTTTTTTTCCATTAAAATAGTTTGATATTTTTTTTGTATTTTTAATTATGGTATCAACATCGGATTGCAACAAAGTACTCATTATAATTTACCGAATGGAATTGGTTTAAAAAACTGAACTTTTATTTTGGTAAAAAATTTTTTAATATCTTTAAAATACTCATAAGCAAATACAATTACTACATCAATGTTCTTATTTATATTATTTTTTCTTGGTAAAATTTTAATATTCATTCCTGGAGAAAATCTATTCTGTTTAAGCGGACTATCATCTATAATATACTTAATTAAACTTGAGTCAATTTTTGCTACATTAGTAATTGTTGAAACTCTTGCTGGAGCACCATAACCAATAATATTATAACCTTTTTTATTAAAATAATTTAACTGGGCTTTTAAAATTTTAGAGTTTTTGTAAATTTGTTTATTGAATTTTTTAAATGCATTTAAATTTAAATTTTGTTTTTCATTATTTAGTATTTTTTTACATCTATTTGAAATTTTTGTATTTAATGAATTTTTAATGAAACATCTTAACGATCCACCATGAGGTTCAATTTTTTCAATATCATATAATTTCATTCCAACATTTCTGAAAAGTTCTTTTATAGAATTTGCAGAATAATAGAATGGTCTATCAAAATAAAATCTTTCAAATTCCAAATTTTTTAAAAAATTTTGAAGATATTCAATTTCTATAATTAATGTTCCATCTTTTTCTAAAAAACTCTTTATATCTTTAGCAAACTTTATTGGATTTTCTAGATGTGTAACAACACTAGATGCAACGATTAAATCTGGTTTATTATTTTTTTTCAGTATTTTTTTAATAATATTTTTATCAAAAAAACCTATATATGTTTCTAAGCCTCTATCGTTGGCTATTTTTCCTACATTTACCGAAGGGTCTATTCCTATTGATTTTACATTTAATTTTTTTAAAGGTTTTAATAAAATACCATCATTAGAACCGATATCTACTACAAAATTATATTTTTTTATTTTAATGGCTAATCTTTCAAAGTGTTCTTTTAGTTTTTTATTTACAGACGAAAGATAATAATAATCCTCAAATAAAATATTTCTATTAATTATTTTTTTAATTTGACCTGCCCTGCAATTTTTACAAAATAAAATTTTTAATATGAATTTTTTTTCATTTAAAATTTCAGTATTATTTTTAGGATATTTATTTGCTAATGGTTGTTTTCCAAGATTAACAACTTCAACTATTTTTGTAGAGTTACAAACTTTACATTTCATGGAAAAAACTTTTTAATTTTTGTTGAAATTATCCAGTATACAACTGAAAATACGTCATAATATCTTATTTTTTTACCTTCACTATATTTTCTACCGTGGTAGCTTACTCCTATTTCATATATTTTAGAGTCTTTATTAATTATATAAGTTAGAATTTCAGCTTGTTGACCCCAATTATTACATTTGAGATTATTTACATCAATTAAATCTCTTTTAAACATACAATAACAACAATAAATATCGGTAAAAGTAGTATTATTTAATATGTTAAATAATAGTGTTATGAATTTATTACCAATCATATGCCAAAAATGAAGAACAGATCTTCGAGTACCAATAAATCTACTCCCCATAATTAAATCATAATTAAATTTTTCATTTTCTTTCAAAAACATAAAAATATCATTAGGGTCATATTCTAGATCAGCATCTTGAATTAGAATATAATCATAATTGCATTCTTTTATTCCCTCAATAACAGCTCTTCCTTTACCAGAATTTTTTTCTAAGTGTATAGCTTTGCTATATAAGTCTTTATTATTATCTATAATTTGTCTTGAATTATCTGATGAACCATCATTAATAATTATAACTTCAAGATTACATCCACTTTTTAATACTTCAATTTTTTTTAAAAGTTCTAGTAAAGTTTTTTCTTCGTTGTAAACTGGTACAACAATACTGAGATTTTGAAGTTTTGAATTCATTAAATATAATTAAAATTTGTAATGTTACTTATATATTTTATTATGTATAAATAAATATGTTCTTTGTCTTTAAAAGGAGAGATGTGAGAGCGGTTTAATCAGCACGCTTGGAAAGCGTGTGTAGTAGCAATACTACCGAGGGTTCGAATCCCTCTCTCTCCGCCACTTAATATAAAATAGAAATTTTTACTGACTCAAATATTTAATAACTTCTTCTCGCTTCTCTCTTTTGGCTTCATCTAACGGTGTGGATCCCCATCGATCACGAACATTTAAAGGGTGCCCATGAGAAACCAAATATTTAACCGCCTGTAAACTTCCCTCAGCTGCTGCAAGGTGTAATGAAGTTCGAGAGTCATAGTCTCCAGCATGAACAGGAACTCCTTTGGCCACTAGTTGTCTTAAACCATTAACATCGTTCTCAGCTGCAGCAAAGAGTAACTCGATTACCATTAATTCATTATCAAAGGTTACCATTTCGTCAGTTAACCCCTCTGGTTCCTCAACCAAATGAACAGGCTCTGTATACTCAATGTCTAATTTGTTAAATTCATCAATAATTTCTTGATGATTATTATTTCTTGCGTCAGAAATTGGATAACCTCCCCATCGATCGGGTATTGGTTTTACTCCGTGGCTTAACAAAAACTTAACCACTTCTAATTGTCCCTCAGCAGAGGCTAAATGAAGAGGTGTTCTTATGTCATAATCGCCAGCTTCTAAATCTCTTTGCTGGCTAACAAGGCGTTCAAGAGTTCTAACATCGCCATTACTTGCAGCCCATATTGCTTCTCCGCAACTATTAGCTCGCCATCTTGCAATTGGAAGCTTGGGATCAATTCTATCGGTATCAGTCATAGTACCATCAAAAGCATGAACGAGATATTTTTGTGTAACTCTTCTTGCAACATCAATGCCGCGCACACTATTTCCAACTAAATCTAGTCGAGGAGAAAAAATACAGATTCCCATTAGCTGGGGGACTATAAGTAATATACCGCCACCAACACCACTTTTTGATGGTAAGCCTATTTCCTGAAAGAACTGACCGCTGCTATTATACATTCCTGCTGTTTGGACAACGGGAAGTACGTTTCGAACAGTTTTTTGGCTCATAACTCGATCTTGAGTAATTGGACAGACGCCACCATTGGCTAGTGTTGCTGCAGCCATGGCAACATCTTTTCCTGTCATTTCTAATGAGCAAATACTAAAGTATACTTTCAAAGCATTTGTGACTGCAGGTTCTACATAAAAATCATATTCATATTGACTATCTTCGTAAATATCATCGGGCAATAAAGACTCTGAGTAAGGAATGTTACCTGTAGCCATTAGTAAGAAACCTGTAGCTATGTTATTGTAGCCTTTAAAGTTTTCTTGGCGAGCCATTGTCTTATTAAATCTTGGCAAGTTAACACCAGAAGTTTCTTCTTTATTCCAACCTATTATTCGACCAAACTGTTCTCTTATATATTGAAGCCGATCATTTGTTGTATCCCTTGGATTGATTAAACCAGTGGTCATAATTGCCCCTGCATTTACCATTGGATTAAACGGAACTTTATTGTTAGGTGACAAGCTACTGCCTCCCATGCCTTTTACCATAAGTGTTAAATCATCAAACTGTCGACCTGAGGGTTCCACACCTACATGACGATTAACTTTTTCTAATCCAAGATTCTCAATTGCAAAAGAGTAATTGAAAGGTTTACACATTGATTGAATTGAGAAGTCTACATTCGTATCACCTCGCTGATAAATTTGTCCATCAGTAGTAACAACCGCTATACCGAATTGTTCTGGATCAACCTCTGCAAGCGGTGGTATATAACGAGCTAAGTCTCCCGACCTATTTGGAAGAACTTCGTCATAGATTTTATCCAAGTTTCTCGAAAAATCCCTGAAGTCTGGAACTGCAAGTTCTCCGCGAAGAGCTTTTTCAGCGAGTAATCCACCTGTTCTTGTGAAAGACATAAATTCTTCAAAATCTATTTGCTCACCATGCTTTTCTAGTTTCTCAAAGAGGCTTTTTAGACGATAGTCTAGAGAGCTTAATCCTGCATCAAACAATGCTTGTTTAAATTGAGTTTTGTTAATTTTGTCTTGGCCATTTTCACACAATGAATAAAATAAGTTTGCCTCTCTTGGTGGACCTTGCGCTTTTAGCCTTTCCAATTGGGAAATTGACTTTTCTTTTTTTATTTGCCTTACCTCACCCATAATTTCTTTTTCAAATAGATAAAATTCCTAAAATTCCCTAATCTATTACAACATATATACGAAATATTTCAAGTATATTTAATAAGTTAATCTAAAGACCCCCAGTTATCAGACCAACCATATGCGAATATCTTAACTCAGTACTTTTCGATTCACTTGCAGTGATTTAGTATAATATAATCCCATATAACAAGGATTGTTTGCACACGAAGAGAGCCGCAAAGTTCACGGCGATAGCTTGGAAAGCGTGTATAGTGGCAACACTATCGAGGGTTCGAATCCCTCTCTCTCCGCCATTAATTAAGATTTTTCTTTAACGATTTTCCAACAAAATTGTGTTTCGGCACACATACGGCACACTTACATATATTAAAAATTATAATTTCTCACACATTTTACTTTAAAAACTTTGAATTAATTAATTTGTTTTAGCTCTTAATAAAACAAGACCGGCCTCGTCACTCTCAGTGTATGTAATCTCAACTTCACCAACAATTTTATTATTAACAAATTCTCCTTTGAAATCATATCGAATACCCACTGACGGTTCTGGCAAATAAATTGCACTTGATCGAATAGCAAATTTATTATTTTTCAAGTTTTTAAATTTAGGTTTTCTTAATTTAATTAAATCATTATTTTTTGAATCTTTAAATGACATTTCAATAATTTTTTCACCATCTAGTGCAACCATATGATTCCAAATCTCTCCATATTTAAAATCAGAAATAATAAAACTGTGAATAATTGTAATTTCCGTTTGAAACTCATGCTTTATTATATTTTGTTTACTGATATCATTTTCATTTTCTTTTGACTTATTTTCTAAACTAGAAACTTCTGCTAAAATTTTCTTTATACCGTTTACAAAATCATCTTCTGAAAGAATATCACTTTTTCTTAGAGAAATTAAATTTTTAATATTTTCATTACTTATGTTCATTTTTTCAAGACCAGAATATAGTTGGTCAATATCTAAAATTTCTTCAGAATATAAGTCATATAATTTTATAACTTCTAAATATTTTTCTCCATAAGCTATATTGTTATTAGAAAAGAAAAGCATAAAAACAAGAATAAGGTTTTTAATAATTATATTCATTAGATATAATACTTATAAGAAATATCATCCAAATACCATGTAAAATGTTAGACACATATACGACACACTATCTACATCAAAAATTAATATTAAATTGTAAACTCTCTTTATAATCTTTTCATTCTTTCCTAATCAGCACGCTTGTAAAGCGTGTATAGTGGCAACACTATCGAGGGTTCGAATCCCTCTCACTCCGCCAAAAAAATTAATAAAGAATATTTTTATTCATAAAATTATAACAATTATCATTTTCTTTGTTATGACTATAAAATAAATACCCGTATTTAGATTTTTCTTTATTTAAACACACTTCTTTACCTTCAGGAATACATGGAAAATCAATATTTCCACACATTAAAATATAGTCGTTATTATTATCAAACAATAGCTTATTTGAGTAAATCCTTTTATTAAATTTTATTCGATTCTTTTCTTCAATAATAAAATCATTATCTATTTGTAATTCATGGAAATTCGGCCAAGGAAAATTATCAAATAATTCATTTTGAAAACTACTATAAATCCTATTAAAATTTTTATATTCAACATATGAAAAGACAATCAATATAATTAAAATTAAATTTGTTATTTTTATATCTCTATTCAAATTTTCATTAATGTATTTTATAGAAATACTGAAAAAAAAAATAAAACAAAATGCCCCTCCATATCTTATTTGAGGAGATAAATAAAACCAAGCAAGACATGAAAAAAATGAAAACGAAAGAAGATAAATAAAATTATTCTTATTGTCTAAGAATTGTGAATTATAATTTTTTTTAGAATTAATTAATAACAAAAAATAAATAATAATAACTGATAAAAATAAATTTAATATTTTTTTATAATTAGGATCTTTTATCCAATATTTAGTCCAAAAAAAAGGTGTTGTTGTTGCATAATCTTTATATTCAATAAAGTTATCTTTGTTCAAATTTTTCCATACATATTTATCTTTAATATTGAAATTTTCTTTTGCATAAAAAGACCATCCCTTAGAGTCTGCTTGAAGTTTGCTATATTTTTGATTTACTATTTTTAAATCTGTCGACCAATCAAGATTTGAAAAACATGTATTATGAATAGGGTAAACTAAACAGGAGGATTGTATAAGATTTTTTCCTAAAAAAAATATTACAATTAACAATATAGTAAAAACTATAATAATATTATTATAAATATAATTTGGAATTTTTTTATAAAAAAAATAAATTAATAATAAAAATAATGGTAGTATCAATATACTATTGATTCTTAAAATAATAGCTAGTGTGATTAATACTATAACAAATGTTATCTTATTTTCATTATAACCGTAAATTAAACATTCATAAATTAAACAAGCACAAATTATTAATGCCAACTGTGGAGGTATACTTGTTCCAAAATCTCTTAAACTTGTGAACGAAATAAGAGATAATAAAAATATAAAAATATAAAAAAAATCATTATATTTAAGAATTTTATTAATTATAAAAAATAAGTAAAAAATATAAAAGAAAAAAATAGGAATAGAGTAGGAATTTTTAAAACTGAAAGGATATTTAAATAATACTAAAATATCATAAAAGCTATTTGATGAGTAAGCTAAAGTGTCATTAATATTTACCAATCCAAAAATAATTTTTGATGACTCTAAATATTTTAGATAAGGCAAATAATAATGATAAAAATCTTCATTAGGTTCTGTAATAATTGCAATGGGTAAAAAAATTATACTAAGAAATAATAATTTAAACAAATCAAATTTTTTAATATTAGAACTAGTCAATAAATATAGAAAAAATATAATGCCTAAAATTTGTATTATAAATATTAATGAGTTATCAAAATTTATGAAAAAATGTGTTATATTTGAAATTAAATAAAGAAATAAAAATCCTAGTAATCCAATTAAACCAATATCTATTTTGTGATTATTATTTTTTAATATGATTCTAGAAAATATATAACCATAACCAAGTAGAATTAACGGAACAGTAAAATAAAAACTAAGGAATAAGCTCATCTTAATGATTTAAAATAATTAAATATTTATTTTACTGCATTAATTACTTTTTTGATATCATTTGCTAATCTTATTACTATTTTTTTTTCTAACTTATTAGAAGAAATACCCAACATAAAACCAGAATTGTTAATTTTAGTAGCATTAGAAAATCGTAATTTAGATAAATCCATAAAGTCATCCTGAATCACTTTTTGTTTAGAAAAATCACCACTAATTATCGGTCTTGTCTCAACTCCGAGTTCATTAAGTTTTTCACATACTATATCTCTTTTTCTATTCTTAAATTTTTTTAGAATAATCGGAAAATTAAACCAACTTACTTCAGCATTTTTTTGACTGGCTATAAATATTAAATGATTTTCTAAAAATTTATCTTTTTTAAATATTTTGCAAATTAGATTATAATTATAGAGTCTATTAACTTTAAATTTATCAATTTTTTTAACCTGATTTAGAAGTAATGCAGCCTGAATATCAGTTAGTCTTAAGTTATATCCAAGATTTATGAAGTTAAATAATTTATTAAACCTTTTAGATTTTTTTCTTTTTAAATTATCAATTTCTCTTGACCACCCATGTGCTCTTAAAGATAATAAAATTTTGTAATCTTGATAACTTTTACATAAAATTAATCCACCCTCACCAGAAGTAATATGATGAGAAAAATAAAATGAAAAGGAAGCAAGTGCTCCATGCGTACCCAAATAATTATTTTTATATTTAGAGCCCAATGCCTCACAAGCATCTTCAATCAGAATTAATTTATATCTCTTTAAAATCTTCTTCAGTAAACTTATATCTGTACAATTAGCTAGTGCATGAACTAACATAACAGCCTTTGTTTTTTTGGTTATTTTCTTTTCTAATTCTTTTAAATCAATATTTAAGGTTTTAATATCAACATCTACAAAAACAGGTTTTAAACCCATTTGTATAATTGGAAATAATGATGTAGACCAGCATAGTGCAGGAATTATTATTTCATCATCTTTTTTTAAATTATATTTTCTTTTTTTATTTACCAATAATGAAAATGCCAACAAATTAGCTGAAGAACCAGAATTTACTAATAATGCATATCTTTTAAATTTTTTAGTAAAGTATTGTTCAACTAATTTATTATAATTACCTCTTGTTATATTGCCACTTTTTATAACATCTATCGCTAGTTTTTTATCTTCATTGCTTAAAGTATTAGTTGTTAAAGGAAAATAATTCATATTTTTCTTATTTTAATTTTAAAAATCCCTAAAAGTGAATTTATTATTTCATTTATTTTTAATGAACTATTTCCATGCTTTCTATTTATAAATATTGTAGAGCATTCTCCCACAAGGTAATTTTTCTTTTTTAAAATCACTAAAGTTTCAGTTAGATAAATAAAACCATGATTATTAATATCATATTTCATAAGCTCTATAATTGATTTTCTGTTATAAATTCTAAATCCATTAGTATAATCTGTTATATCAAAACCAAATAAAAACCTAGCTAAGAAGTTTGCCAATTTTGAAAAAATTCTTCTTTTTAAAGGCCATCCTATAATTTTGCTTTTGTTTAAATATCTACTTCCTATAATTAAATCAAAATTATTTTTAGTAATTTTTTCCAATAGATTTTTAATTTCATGAGGATCATGAGAACAATCAGCATCCATTTCAATTATAAAGTCATACAATTTTTTTATTGAGTACTCAAAACCAAATCTGACTGCATTTCCTCTACCCATTTTTATATTCCTTTTAATGTATTCTAAATTTTTGAATTTATTTTTTTCTATAATTTCTTTAGTTAATGAATTACTGGAGTCATCAATTATTAAAATATCGTAGTTTAAATAATTTTTTTGAATAATTTTAATTAAATTAACAATATTTTGGTCTTCATTATATGCAGGAATTATTATAAGTATTTTCATGGTATAAAATGATTTTAGGAATTACGGGTCATAAAGGAATTTTAGGAAAATCTATCATAAATTACATAAAAAAATATGAAAAAAATAGATATACTATCTCATTATACAAATCTGATGTTTTAAATTTAGAAAATTTCGAAAAATGGATAGAAAAAGTTGATATAATTCTCCATTTAGCCGCTGTAACTTCTATAAATGATGTAAATAAAAATAAAAAATATGCCGAAAAAGTTAATTATAATAGTGTAAAATTCCTTACTAAAAAATTGAAAAGTTACAAGTCTAGAAAAAAATTAATTTTTATTTCCTCATCACATGTTTATTCAAGTTCTAAAAAAAAAATATCTGAAGTATCTCGAATCAATCCACTTACTTACTATGGAAAATTAAAACTCAAATCAGAAAAAGAGATACAGAAATATCTAACAAATTATTTAATTATTAGATTGTTTAGCTATTATTCCCCATCGCAATCAAAAGATTTTTTAATACCCTCAATAATTGATAAGATTAAAAAATTAAAAGGTAATAAAATTAAATTAAAAAATTATAATAATATTAGAGATATCTCTTCAATAGAGTATATAACTAAACAATTATGCTCCATTATATCTAAAAAAAATAATGGTATTATTAATTGTGGATCTGGTAATGGTGTAACACTTGAAGATTTAGCATTAAAAATCGCCTATAATAAATTTAACAAAAAAATTGAAGTTGATAAAAGATTAAAATCAAAAAAACCCAGTCAAATTATTTGTAATAATTATAAATTAATAAAAATTACTGGTATAAAAACAAGAGATAATTTATTGCAATATATATGAAAAGAAAAATAGCATTTATAACTGGAATAACTGGCCAAGATGGGTCTTTGTTAGCTAAATTTTTACTTAATAAAAACTATGAAGTTCATGGAATTAAAAGAAGAGCCTCATCTTTTAATACAAAGAGAATTGACTCAATTTATCAAGAACATCAAATGAAGGGAAAAAAACTTATTCTTCATTATGGGGATCTAACAGATTCTTTGTCTCTTTATGATCTATTAAATAAAATTAAACCTGATGAGATATATAATTTAGGTGCTCAAAGTCATGTAGCTATAAGTTTCATTAATCCAGAATATACAACAAATGTTGATGGTATTGGTAACTTAAGATTATTAGATGCAATATCAAAGCTAAAGTTTAAAAAATCTGTCAAATTTTTCCAAGCTTCAACTTCTGAAATGTATGGTAATCAAAAAAAAACATTAAATGAAAATTCAGATTTTATGCCGGTGAGTCCTTACGCATCTGCAAAACTATTAGCATATTGGAATACAAAAATTTACAGACAAGCATATGGTCTGTTTGCATGTAATGGTATTATGTTTAACCATGAAAGTCCTGTTAGGGGAGAGAATTTTATTTCTAAAAAAACTACTAAAGCAGTAGCAGAAATTTCATTAGGATTAAGAGATGTACTTTATGTTGGAAACCTTAACTCATATAGGGATTGGGGTTATGCTGTAGACTATGTTGATGCAATGTGGAAAATAATGCAATATAAAAAACCAGAAGATTTTGTGATAGCTACAAATAAAACTCATTCTGTAAGAAATTTTATTGAGTTAGCATTTAAAAGAGTTGGTATAAAAATTGCCTGGAAGGGTAAAGGCATAAAAGAAGTTGGTTATGATAAAAAAACAAATAAAATTCATGTAAAAATTGATAAAATATACTTTAGGCCAAATGAAGTTGAATATCTAAAAGGAGACTATACTAAAATAAAAAAACTTTTAGGTTGGAAGCCAAAGGTAAACTTTAATCAACTTGTAAATATTATGGTAGATGAAGATTTAAATAATTTGAAAAAATTATAAATTTTTTTGACACCAAAATTGATACATACCTGCAAAAATTCTTGGATTATCAATTTCAAACTTTTTCCAAAGATTTAGATTATATAAATCTTTTTTGTCATTGTTTTTGTTTTTAAATAAATTTATTAAGTTTCTATTTTCAAAACCAGAAAATGTTAATTTTAAATGATTAAGATTTTTAATTATTTGTGAAATTGTAAAAGTATGTTCTTGGACATGGAATAATAAATCTCTTAAAGTGCTAAGCGAAAAGAAATCACTACTTTGTTTTATTAAATGAAAATTATAATTTTTAGAAGATATTATTTCTTCTCTATATTTTATTATATTTTCTTCATTAATATTAATTTTTTCTTTTTTTATTTCATTACGAATTTTTGAAATATGCTCTCTCGCAATTTTGCTATAAAGACCTATCATCATGAGTCCATTAGGATTTAAAAATTCATTCAATATTTGCCAACCTTTAAATGGATTATCCATATGATGCAGCACACCAACACTTTCTATGATATCAAATTTTTTTGATATTTTTTTTAAGTCCAATAAATCCATTTGAATAAATTCAATATTTTTAATTTCAAATTCATCTGCTTTTCTTTTTGCATAGCATAAACTTTGAGCACTTAAGTCAATAGCTGTTACAAATGAATTTTCATACTTTGTTGCTGTTGTTATAGCGTGTTGTCCAGTTCCACATCCAGCAACTAATACATTTATATTTTTCCATTTTTGAATATTTTCTTCTTTTATATTAAGTTCAAGATTTTTGAAAAACATCAAAGGTTTTTTTGGAATTCTATATAAAGCAACTTTATTCCATCTAGGATATGGATTATTCTCATATTGATTTTTGACATTTAATGAAATCTTATTTTTAATATTTAATGAAAGTAATTTTTTTCTTAGATTAAGTTCTTCCTGTGGTTCATTAATTTGCTGTTTTACTAAATCTTTTAGATTTGGTATTTGCTTAATCTTATTTGACCATTTTAATATATGTAATGGCCTATAAGCAGCCAAGCATGCAATTTCTAAGTCGTTTTGTGTAAAAGAATTTTTTTGTAAATCTTTAATTATTTTTTTTTCAATATTATTCAGAATACCCTCTTCTTTTTTACCGAAAGGATATATGTATTCGTTTATGAAACATTGTTTGGCTAGTGATTTCATTAATTTTAATGCAACTTTTCTGCTTTCTAAAGTTGATAAATTTAATAAAATTTCTGACCTTAAATATCTTAAAATTTTCTCAATTTTTAAATCAGTTATTGGAGTATTTTCTATTAATAGTATTAAAATTTTAATATTAGAAATTTCCATAACTAATTCATTTAGAGGTAAATTATTTTCTAAATCATCTATATTTTTTAAAATAAGTTTAAGTTTTGGATTTAAATAAAGATAATCAATTATTGTGAAAATAATATCAACAGGTCTTACTATTTTTTCTTGCTCTAACAAATTAATTATGTGTCTATCAACTATGCTAGATGTTTTGTTAAATTTAAAATTTTGTAAACAAACAGCAAAATTTTGAAGTGCAATTATATAATTTGGATTTATTTCAAGACATTGTAAATATTTTTTAATTGCAATTTTTATTTCCTGTCTTTCTTTATAAATATTACCTAGATTATTATATGCCTCAAATTTTTTTGGATTAATTTTTATGCATTGATTATAGTTAAAAATTGATTTTTTTTCTTCTTTTATTTTTTTATAAATTATACCTAAATTAAAATATGCATCTGCAAAATTTTTATTAATTTTTAATAAGTCATTAAAGCATTTAATTGCTTCATCGTATTTATTTAATTTATTGTATGTTACTCCTAAAACATTTAATAAAAAAATTGAATCTGGATACTGTGTACGTAATTCTGATATTTTTTTTATTACATCAAAATAAAGTTTTTCATTAAAGCTTTCTAATAATTTTTCAGCTATTTCTTTTTTAGGCTCATAATTCATCTTATAATACAGATCTAATTAAATTTTTTGTATATTTTGACTTTGGATTATTAAAAATTTCATCACTACTATTTTCTTCAACAACAATACCGTTTTTAAGAACAATTACTTTATCTGCGATAGATCTAATAACTTTCATATCATGACTAATAAAAACATAGCTTAAAGAAAGTTTTTTTTGCAATTCATTTAATAATTTTATTATTTGATTTTGAACAGTTATATCAAGAGCAGATGTAGGTTCATCTAAAACCAAAATTTTTGGTTCCAGTATTAATGCTCTGGCAATTGCAATTCTTTGTCTCTGTCCACCTGAAAATTCGTGGGGATATTTTTCTATAGTTTCAAAATAATTTAAACCAACATTATCTAAAACATTTTTTAATTTTGAAATTTCTTCCTCTTTTGACATATTAGAATAATGAATATTCAAACCTTCTAATATTATTTCCTCAATATTCATTCTAGGACTCAAAGATGAAAAAGGGTCTTGGAAAACTATTTGAATTTCTTTTCTCATCCTTAAAAGCTCATTTTGACTAGATTGATTTATATCTCTATTATTAATAAGCACCTTTCCTTCAGATTTAATTAGTTTGAGTATAGCTAATATTAGAGACGTTTTTCCAGAACCAGACTCACCAACGATTCCAATACTTTCACCCTTTTTGAGACTAAAACTTAAATTATTAATTGCTTTAACGTGATCAATTGTTCTCTTGAATATGCCTTTTTTAATAGGATACCAAACCTTTAAATTATCTATCTTTAAAATTTCCTTTTGTTGTGAAAATAGATTAATTTTTTTCTTACTATTAGAAGATATTAATTTTTTTGTATATTCATGTTCGGGATTTTTAAATATTTTTTCATTATTACCACTTTCAATAATTTTCCCCTCCTTCATAACATATACAAAATCTGATATTTTTTTTACTACAGATAAATCATGACTAATAAAAAGCATTGTCATTCCAAGTTTTTTTTGAAGATTTGATAATAAATCTAATATTTGTATTTGAATTGTTACATCAAGTGCCGTTGTAGGTTCATCAGCTATTAATACATCAGGGTTATTTGCTATGCTCATAGCTATCATTACTCTTTGTCTTTGCCCCCCTGACAACTCATATGGATATACTTTAGGTCTTTCAGATAAATCTTTAAGACCAACTTCATTTAATAAATCTCTAGTTATTTTTTTTACTTTTTTAGAATTTATATTGTTGTGAGTAAAAATTATTTCTTCGATTTGTTTATTTATTGTATGAAGTGGGTTCAAACTAGTCATTGGTTCCTGAAAAATAGTTGCAATTTTATTTCCTCTTATTTTTTGAATAATTTTATCAGTTTCAGATAAAATATTTTTATTTTTAAAGAAAATCTCTCCTGATTTTATTTTTGCACTATTAGGAAGTAGTTTTAAAACGCTTAATGCAGTTAATGTTTTACCTGAGCCTGACTCACCAACTATTGCTGTAGTTTTACCTTTAGTAATTTCTAAATTAACGTTTTTAACAACCTCATTATTTTTAAATGAAATAGTAAGATTTTTAATTGATATTATCTTATCCATTTTATTTAAATGTTTTCCTAGGATCCAATGAGTCTCTAATTGCCTCACCTACAAAAACCAATAAGCCAAGCATTAATCCCAAAGTTAAAAAGCTGGTTATTCCAAGCCATGGAGCTTGTAAATTATTTCGACCTTGATTTACCATTTCTCCAAGAGATGCTGAACCAGGTGGTAGTCCAAAACCTAAAAAATCTAATCCAGATAAAGCAGTCACTGAAGCACTTAAACTAAAAGGGAGGAATGTAATTGTAGCAATGGTGGCATTTGGTAACAAATGCCTAAACATAATGGTCGTGTTTGATACCCCTAATGCTCTTGCTGCTCTTATATAATCAAAATTTCTTGCTCTTAAAAATTCAGCACGAACAACTCCAACATAGCCCATCCAACTAAAAAGTAATAGGATAAGAAGTAACCACCAAAAATTAGGCTGAATCATACTTGCTAAAATTATTAAAACATAGAGAGTTGGAATAGCTGACCAAACTTCCATAAATCTTTGAAAAAATAAATCTATTTTACCTCCAAAATAACCTTGAATTGCACCAGCTGAAACTCCTATAATCATTGAAAAAAAAGTTAAAGTAAAACCAAATAAAACAGATATACGAAAACCGTATATTACTCTTGAAAGCACATCCCTTGCTTGGTCATCTGTGCCTAGCCAATTAGATTTTGATGGTGCAGATGGTGCAGGTGAAGATAGATCTCTTATAATAGTATCATATGAATATGGTATAATTGGCATAATCATCCAACCTTTTTCATAAATTAGATTTCTTACGTATGGATCTTTGTAATCAGCCTCTGTTTCAAAATCTCCACCGAATGTTGTTTCAGAATAATATGAAAATATTGGATAATAAAAATTCTTATTATATTTTATTAGTAAAGGTCTTTCATTAGCAATGAAATTTGCAAACAAAGAAACAATAAATAAAAAACTAAAAATCAAAAAAGAGTAATACCCTCTTTTGTTTGATTTAAAATTATCGAGTCTTCTTTGATTGAGTTTAGTTAATTTCATATTCATCTTGCTTCAAAGTCAATTCGTGGATCAATTATTGAATACATAAAGTCACTGATGATACCCATGATCAAACCAAGTAAAGAAAAGAAATAGAGAGTTGCGAAGATTACAGGATAGTCTCTCATAATAACTGCTTCATATCCTAATAATCCAAGCCCATCTAAAGAAAAAATAACCTCTATAAATAATGATCCCGTGAAAAGTATTCCAATAAAAGCAGCTGGAAAACCTGCTAAAACAATTAACATAGCATTTCTAAAAACATGTCCATATAATACACTTCTATCAGTTAAACCTTTTGCTTTTGCAGTCATTACATATTGTTGATTTATTTGATCAATAAATGAATTTTTAGTTAAAAATACTAAACCAGCAAAACCACTTACAATCATGGCAGTAAGTGGTAGGGCTAGATGCCAAAAATAATCTATTATTTTTTCTAACAATGATAAATCTTCAAAATTTGCAGAAAATAAACCTCTAAGTGGAAAAATATCATAAAATCTTCCTCCAGCAAAAAAAACTATAAGAATTACAGCAAATAAAAAATTTGGTATTGCATATCCAATTGTAACTATAGAGCTAGATATAATATCAAATTTAGTTCCATCTTTTATAGCTTTTCTTATTCCTAAAGGAATAGAGATTAAATAAACCAGTAAAGTTGTCCATAATCCTAGTGAAATCGATACCGGCATTTTATCTAGAACTAATTCTGTAACTTTTTGATCTCTAAAGAAGCTCTCTCCAAAATTGAACGTTAAATAATCTTTCATCATCTTTGCAAATCTTTCAATAGCTGGTTTGTCCATGCCATACATTTTTTCTATTTCTTTAATAATTTCTGGATCTAAACCTTGTGAGCCCCTGTATGTGTTACTTGATGATGAGTTACTAGTATCAAACTCTAGAGCTTCTCCTTCATTACTTCCGGAAAATCTTGCCGTAGACTCTACGGCAGTTCCAGTCATTTGCGCAATTAATTGCTCTACTGGGCCTCCTGGAACAAATTGTACAATTGCAAAATTTATCAACATAATTCCAAGAAGTGTCGGAATAATTAGCAAGAGTCTTTTTATTAGATAGGCTCCCATAATTTAATTATTGTATATTATTTATGACAAACTTTAATAATTAGTTTGAAGTTCTATTTGATTGAATTTGGTTGTATTTATTTTGATTAATCCACCAAGTATCAAAACCAAGTGAGTATTTGGGTTTACGGGCAGGCTGATCAAAAAAATCCCAGTAAAGAACCCTATAAGATGAAATATGCCATTGAGGAATAACATAATAGTTCCAAAGCAGAACTCTATCTAAAGCTCTAGTAATTGTAATTAATTCATCTCTATCTTTTGCATTAATTAAACTTTCTACTAATCCGTCAACTGCATAATTTTTGATACCAATTACATTTCTTGATCCATTAGTATCAGCTGCATCAGAACCCCAAAAACTCCTTTGTTCATTTCCTGGTGAGAGTGACTGAGAGAATGTTTGTACAATCATATCAAAATCAAAGGTTTCTATTTTTTTTTGATATTCCGCACTATCAATTGTTCTGACTATTACATTTATTCCTAATTTTTCTAGATTATCTCTAAATGGCAAAACTATTCTTTCGAATGCAGGTGAACGTAGTAAAATTTCAAACTCAAAAATTTCATTTGTAGAAGAATGTTTCAATTGACCGTTGATCAGATCCCAACCAGCATCTTTTAAAAGAATACTTGCTTCTTGCAATTGATTTCTCATGTAACCTGAGCCATCAGTTACGGGATTTTTAAATTCTTCCGAAAAAATTTCTTTTGGTAGTACGTCGAAATATGGATTTAAATAATTTAACTCCTCTTTAGATGGCAATCCACTTGAAGCCAGTTCTGAATTTTCAAAAAAACTATCTGTTCTTATATAAGCATCAAAAAATAGATTTTTGTTGGACCATTCAAAATCAAAAGCATATGATAAAGCTTTTCTGACTCTTCTATCTTTAAATTTATCTTTACGTATATTAAATGCAAAACCTTGCATACCTTGTGGATTTTCGTGTTGAATTAATTCTTTAATTATTAAACCGTTTTTGATTGAGTTAATATTATATGATGTAGCCCATTCTTTTGAAGAATTTTCACTAAAAAAATCAATTTCTCCTGACTTAAAAGCTTCTCTCTCTATTCCTCTGTCTTTATAATAATCATATCTTATTGTACCAAAGTTATCTTTACCTACCTTTATAGGAATTTTATTTTTAAAACCCCAATACTCATTATTCAATTCATAAGTAATGGATCTACCACTATCAAATGATTTAATTTTATAAGGGCCACTTCCTATTGGTATCTCTAGAGTAGTGTCTTCAAAATTTCTATCTTCCCAATAATGTTTTGGCAGCACTGGCAATTGTCCAATTATTAAAACTAATTCTTTATTAGTATTTGTTTTAAAATTAAATCTAACTTTTTGTTCATTTTCTTTTATTACTTCAGCTACATCTCCATAGTAATAACTATAAAAAGGATGACCCTTTTCCATTAGAGTATTAAAAGTCCAAACAACATCGTCTGCCGTTATTTTTTTTCCATCATGCCATTTGGCCTCCTTTCTTATATCATATGATACCCAAGATCTATCATCTGGCCATTCAATTGTTTCTGCTAGTAATCCGTATTCTGTAAATGCCTCATCACTAGAACCTGTAGTTAAAGTTTCATATAAAGCACCAATACCTATCGCGGCAGTTCCTTTAAGAGTAAAAGGATTAAAGGAGTCAAAGGTTCCAATTGCACTTCTTACAATTGATCCTCCTTTTAAAGAATTTATATCAATATATTCAACATTTAAGAAATCTTCATTATATTTAGGCTCACCATGCATAGCAATAGCATGAGAAACATTAGTTTTAGAATAACTATTAAATGAAGTGCATAATACAAATAATAAAACAATAAACTTAATCATAATATAATTTTAATATAATTCTATTTTGAAAAAAAAGAAATTTTTAATTATTAATTATATTTATAATTTCATTATGTAACTGAGGGGAACTAGAGGCTATAAGGCTTCCATCTGATTGTAAAGTAATAGGTTTCCCGTATTTATCTGATATTTTTCCACCTGCACCCTCAACTACATTAATAAGAGCCATGTAATCGTGAGCTTTAAGAGTATCTTCAATTACGATATCTATAAGGCCGCTTGAAAGCATACCATACATGTAGCAGTCCCCCCCAAGTCTAAAATATTTTGTTTTTCCTTTTAACGTTTCAAATCCTTTTCTAAAAAATGGTTCATAAAAGTAAACTCCTGAAGTAAAAAGATAGGCATTTTCAATTTTTTTTATACCTGAAGTTAAAACATTCTTACCATTACAAGTAGTTTTAACATCCTTAATACCCAACCATCTTTCATTGTGAGCAGGACAATTAATGATACCAATTATAGGTTGATTATTATGAAGCAGTGAGATTAAATTACCAAAATCTTTATGACCAGCAATGTAACTTCGTGTTCCATCTATTGGGTCAATTACCCATATAAATTCTGATTCTAAATTTTCATTTTCATACTCTTCACCTAAAATACCATGATTAGGAAAATTTTTTCTAATCTCATCTCGTATAATTTTTTCAGTTTCTTTATCTGCAATTGTGACAGGGCTTTCATCATCTTTATTATCTACTTCTAGTTTTGTTCTAAAATATTTCATTGATGTTTGTGACGCAGAGTCTGCTAGTAAGTTTGCAAATTTAACAAACTCATTTAAATTTAGAGACATTTTGTAATTTAAGGGAGTGGTATAGGATTATCAGATTGAGCTCTTAAAAAATAAACAATATTTGCTCGATCTTTTACTTTTTTAATACCAGCAAAATTCATTTTTGTACCTTTAATATATTTTTTTGGTTTGTACAAAAATTCAGCCAATTCTTCATAAGTCCATTCACCACCAAATTCTGCCAATGCTTTTGAATAAGCGAAACCATCTACATTTGCTTTTGGTCTATTTATTAGATTCCAAAGTTGAGGACCTACTTTGTTAGCTCCCCCTTTTTCATAATTATGGCAAGTTGCACATTTCTTAAATAATTTTTCACCATTTTCCATAGACGCACTAGCTAGAAGTGCTGCAATTGGTTCAATCACTTCTTCTTTTTTTGCAATACTACCTTTAGTTGATTCAGTCTCTTCTACATCAATTTTATAAGCGGTTTCTTTTTCATCATGATGTTCAATATTGATAACTAAGTCACCAAAATGGCCAATTAAAGTAACGATTAAAACGGCAAATATTATAGATGCTAATATTTTATTAACTTCCAGACCAGACATGTATAAATGTATATACAGATTTTTTTAATGAATGAATACATTTGTAATGATAAGTAAATTTAATACTTGTAGTTTAATTGTCGCATAATTATGAAATCAATCATTATTATACCCTCTAGAATGGATTCCGCTCGTTTTCCTGGAAAGCCATTAGTAAATATTAATGGAATTCCAATGATACAGAGAGTGTGGCAACAAGCTATTAATTCAGATATTGGAGATGTAATTGTGGCATGCTCGGAAATTGAAGTATTTAATTTAATAGATAGCTTAGGAGGAAGAGCAATTCTTACAGATCCTAATTTACCATCTGGTACCGATAGAATATACTCTGCGGTAACTGAGAAAAAAAATAATATAGATTTTGATTGTGTAATTAATTTACAAGGAGATATGCCTCTTATTAAGTCAGATCAAATTAAAAAAGTCATAGAACCCATTAAAAATAATTATTCAATAGGAACATTAGCGACAGATCTTTTAGAAAATGAAAGTCTAAATCCAAATGTTACAAAAGTTGTAATAGATTGGAAAAATGACAAAATTGGTAAAGCAAAAGAATTTTTTAGATTAAGAGATAAAATTGATAATAATACTTTTCATCATGTTGGAATATATAGTTATACAAAAGAGTCTTTATTTAATTTTGCGAAATTGCCTAAGTCTAAAAATGAAATATTGCTTAAGCTTGAGCAATATAGAGCCATAGATGCTGGAATAAGCATAGGTGTAACATTTGAAAAAAATATTCCTCCTAGCATAGATACAAAAGAAGATTTGATTACAGCGGAAAGTATTATAAGAGCAAATCATGAAAAAAATTAATTCTTTTTCTTTCCAGGGTGTGAGTGGGGCATATAGTGAACTCGCTGGAAAAAAACTTTATCCAGATGCAATTAGTTATCCATGTGCTACTTTTGAAGAAATGTTTGAACAAGTTAGAATAGGGAATGTTGATGCTGCAATGGTGCCAATAGAAAACTCATTAGCTGGAAGAGTGGCTGATACTCAAAGACTTATCCCAGAGTCAAATTTAAAAATAACATCAGAATATTTTTTAGAAATAAATCATAACTTAATGGCAATAAAAGGAACAAAAATTTCAGATATTAAAAGAATTCATAGCCATGAACAAGGCATTGCCCAATGTAGAAATAAAATCATAAAACTTAAAAAAGAAATGATTGTTGAAGCTGACACAGCTGGTTCAGCAAAAATGATTTCTGAATTAAATAATCCTGAGGATGCAGCGATTGCTTCAGAATTAGCGGCTCGCATATATGATCTTCAAATACTAGAAAAGAACTTTCAAGACTCAATTAATAATGTAACAAGGTTTTTAATAATGCAAAAAGAACTTAAAGATATTGATTTATCCTCAAATCAAATTTTAACAACTTTAGTTTTTAGTGTTAGAAGTATTCCTGCAGCTCTTTATAAGTGTTTAGGAGGTTTTGCCAGTAATGGAGTAAATATCACAAAGTTAGAAAGCTATGTTCATCCACAAGGCTTTGATGTTGCTCAATTTTATATTGATTTTGACGGCCATCCTGACAACCCTTCAGTTAAACTAGCACTAGAAGAGATGAAATTTTTTTGTAAACACATAAAAATCCTTGGTGTCTATGAAAAATCTCTCTTCCGAAAAAAATAGTTATTAGTTAAAAGTCTGTTTAGTTTTTTGATACATTAATGCTATATTAGGCGAGGAAGGTTTGAGGGCAAATAAGTTGCTAATCCAGTCAGATCTGAAAAGAAGCAGCTGTAACAATGTTATTTGGGTCTTAAAACCTTCCTTATAATTATGGAAAAAATTAGTGAATATAAAGTTTTAGCAAGAAAATATAGACCAAAAAAATTCAAAGATTTAGTAGGTCAAAATATTCTTGTTAAAATTCTATCAAGTGCAATTACCAATGACAGATTGGCTCATGCATATGTTCTTACTGGAGTGAGAGGTGTAGGAAAGACAACAACAGCAAGATTAATTGCTATGAGTATAAATTGTCAAAAAAGAGATAAAAATAGCGCTGAACCATGTGGAGTTTGTGATACTTGCAAATCTACAGGGCTTGATAGTAATTTAGATGTAATAGAAATGGATGCAGCATCAAATACAGGTGTAGACGATGTAAGGGAAATTATAGACAATGTAAAATACAAACCATTAATAAGTAAATATAAAATTTTCATTATTGATGAAGTTCATATGCTCTCAAAAAGTGCTTTTAACGCACTTTTAAAAACTTTAGAAGAACCTCCTGAACATGTAAAATTTATATTTGCTACAACAGAAGTCAAAAAAATACCAATTACCGTTTTATCGAGATGCCAAAGGTTTGATTTATTGAGAATTGAAAATAAAATTTTAACTGAGCATTTATTAGATATTTCACATAAAGAAAAAATAGATATTGATTTAAATGCAATATCATTAATTGTTAGAGCTGCTGATGGTTCTATAAGAGATGGTTTAAGTTTACTTGATCAGGCAATTACGAATCAAAATACCAAAATTGACTCAAATGCTGTTTCACAAATGTTGGGCTTAGCAGAAAGAGAAAAAATATTTGATTTACTTGAAAAAATTCTTGAGGGTGACTCTAAAGGTTCTCTAAATATATATAAAAGTTTATATGACCTTGGTGCTGATGTAGTAATGATTTTTGATGAATTAATAAATGTTCTTCATTTTGTAACCCAGATCAAGATAGCACCAAGCCTTAAAGACGATAGTTATATTCCTGAAATTGAACGTACAAGAGGGATCGATATGTCATCAAGATTAAGTTTAAATAATTTAAACATTATATGGCAAATTTTGTTTAGAGGTTACCAGGAACTTCAAACTGGTTTTCATCTTTATCAACATGGTGAAATGCTAATCTTAAGAGTAATTTACTTATTTGATGGATCAAATCCAGATGATTTGTTAAGAAAATATGAACAGAAAGATCAAAATATCAACATAGATACAAAAAATATCACTAAACCAATTGAAAATAATAATGAAAATAAGTTATTGAATTTCAAAAAGGGTTTATCAAACGAAAATAAAAATAAGATAAATAATAATTATTTAGAAGTTATTAACTTTAGGCAATTTGTAGAATTGTTTTTTAAAAATAGAGAAGGAATTCTTCATACTAAATTGTATAATGAAGTAAAATTAATTTCCTTTAAGCAAGGCGAAGTTGTTTTAAATACAGAGAGAATACATGATAAATCATTTAACAGGTCTGTAGCTAAATTAATATCAACATGGACAGGAAGAATTTGGCAAGTGCAATCATCATCTAGTAATCTTGGAAAAAGCCTTTACGAAGAAGATATACTTAACCAGCAAAAAGAAATTGAACTCATGAAAAATAATATTGAAGTAAAAAAAATCTTAAATGAATTCCCAGAAAGTAAAATACACTCAATAACTGAATTAGCTGAAGTAAACACTGATGAAGAAGTACTAAATTCAAATATAAAAAAGGAGAAATAATGGTAAATTTAGGAAATATGATGAAACAAGCACAGCAATTACAGAAAAAAATGGCTGAGGCTCAAGACAAGCTTAATGAAATAGAGGTAGAAGGGACATCTGGGGGAGGTTTAGTCAAAGTTACTTCAACAGCGAAAGGAACATTTAAAAGGATTTCTATTGATGATAGTATGTTGAAAACAGAAGAAAAAGAAATTTTAGAAGATTTGATTATAGCAGCTATTAATGATGCTAAACAAAAAGGAGAAACAGTCGCCCAGGAAGAAATGAAGTCACTAACTGGTGGTTTACCATTACCTCCTGGAATGAAATTACCATTTTAATTTATGGAGCAATCTCCTATTGATAAACTTATTAATGATATATCTAAACTTCCTGGTTTAGGAAGACGTTCAGCGCAGAGAATAGCTCTTTTTTTGTTAAAAAATAAAGATAAAAATTTATCACCATTAATAGAAAGCTTAAATCAATCTTATGCTAAAATAATTGAATGCAGTAATTGTGGAAATATAGATATGCAAAATCCATGTAATATTTGCAGTAATGATTCAAGAGATAAATCAACTATTTGCATAATAGAAGATGTTTCAGATTTATGGACTTTAGAAAAAGTTGGTTTTTACAGAGGCTTGTATCATGTTTTAGGTGGTTCATTATCAGCTATTCAAGGAATTGGAACAGATGAATTAAGAATTGAAAATCTTTTATCTAGAATAAAAAATAATAAAGTTAACGAAATTATTTTAGCTTTAAGTACAACTATGGAAGGACAAACAACCTCTTTTGTAATTGTAGATAAGTTAGAAAAATTTGATAAGTTAAATGTTACAAGATTAGCTCAAGGAATACCTATGGGTGGAGAAGTTCATTATCTAGACGAAAATACTTTAAACACTGCATTTCAATCAAGAAAAAAAATTACATAATAATTATGACAAAATTATTATACGTACCAAATCCATTATTACGTCAAAAAGCAGAAAAAATAAATATAGTTGGCCATGAAGAGTTAAAAATAGCAAAAAAAATGAAAGAAATTATGTTAAAGGCGCCTGGTGTAGGTTTAGCAGCAAATCAAATTGGCATTCTTAAGCAAATTGTTACAATTTTCTATGTGGATAAAGAAACAAAAAAAGAAATAGAATACAATTTATTTAATCCTCAAATAATTTCATATTCCGAAGAAACAATTATAATGGAGGAGGGCTGTTTATCAATTCCTGAACAATTTGCAGAAATAGAGCGGCCAAAAATAATTAAACTTCAATATTTAGATGATCACAATAAATTAATAGAAAGGGAAGTTGATGGAGTAGAGGCAAGAATTCTCCAGCATGAAATAGACCATCTTTCAGGAAAATTATTTGTAGACTATCTTTCTCACCTAAAAAGAAATATTATGATTAAAAAGGTACAAAAATATCTAAAAATAAAAAATAATGCATAGTAAAAAAATAATCTTTATGGGAACACCACTCATTGCTAAAGAATATTTAAATACACTTATTGAAAATAACATTAAAGTCGAGGCGGTTTTTACACAACCTCCAAAGAAACAATCCAGAGGAATGAAATTAACAAAATCACCTGTTCATGAATTAGCAATTAAAAACAATATAAACGTTTTTCATCCTATAATTTTTGATACTGAAATTATTAATCAAATAAAAAAAATAGAGCCAGAATTAATTATAGTAATGGCTTACGGGCATATACTTCCTAAGTCAGTATTAGAGTTACCGAATAATGGATGTATAAATATTCATTTATCAATATTGCCGAGATGGAGAGGTGCAGCACCAATAGAATACTGCTTAATGAATGGAGATAAAGAAACAGGTATTTCAATAATTAAACTTGTTGAGGAATTAGATGCAGGACCTATAATTGCGCAAGAAAAATTAGCTATTCCATCAAACTTTAATAAACTAGAACTAAGTGACCATCTAACCACTATAGGAAAAAAATTATTAATTGATACAATTCCTAGAATTCTAAAAAACGAAATTACATTGAAAGACCAAGATAAAGAAAATATAACTTATGCCAGTAAAATAACTTCAAAAATTAGAAAAATTAATTTTAATACATCAACTAAAAATATAATTAATCTTATAAAAGCACACGCTCCAAAACCTGGTGCATGGTTTTATTTAAATAACGAAAGAATTAAAATAATTGATGCAAAACCTGGATTAGCAAAAGGAAAGATCTCGACTATATTGAATAATAACTTCGAAATTGCTAGTAATGATGGAAGTGTTGAACCTTTGATTTTACAAAGAGAAGGAAAAAATATTGTAACAAAAGATGAATTTCTTAGAGGTTTCAAATTAAAAGTTGATACAATTATTAATGCATAATTATAAAATTACTATTGAGTATGATGGTTCAGATTTTGTAGGATGGCAAAGACAAGATAATGGTCTTTCAATTCAGCAATTAATTGAAGAATCAATTCAAAAACTTACAAATAAAACAACTACAATTATTGGAGCAGGAAGAACAGATGCTGGAGTTCATGCGAAAGGTCAGGTAGCCAGTTTTGAATTGGAAAATTTTATTGATACCGATACAATACGTGACGGACTTAATCATCATTTACGTCCTCATCCTGTTGCTATTTTATCAACTGAAAAAATTGATGCTGATTTTAATGCAAGATTTTCAGCCAAACTTAGATGGTATGAATATAAAGTTATTAATAGAAGGGCACCATTAACTCTTCAAAATAATAGAGTTTGGTGTGTTCACAAAACTATTAATATAAACAAAGTTATTGAACAATCTCAATTTTTTTTAGGTAAACATGATTTATCATCTTTTCGCTCCATTAATTGTCAGTCAAAATCTGCAATTAAATCAATTAATTCATTTAATGTTAAAAAAAATGAACAAGAAATTAACTTTATTATTTCAGCTAAATCTTTTCTCCATTCTCAAGTTAGAATTATGGTTGGTACATTAGTAGATATAGGCCTTGGTAAAATTTCAAAATCTATTTCAGAAATAATTTCACTGAAGAAAAGAGAGTATGCTGGTGTTACAGCACCTCCGCATGGATTATATCTTACAAAAGTCGAATATTAGTAAAATCCTATTTCGGATAAACAAATGTCTGCTGTAAAATTTTTAAAACCTGCAACTAAACCAATAGATTTAATTTTTTGACCTATTAAATTAGAAGGTTGGTAAGCATTTGATTTTGTAAACTCTTTAAACGGAGCTCTAATTTCATTCCACTGACTATTAGATTTAAAACTAAATTTATAATATTGCCAAGGAGCCATTGTTAACGAAGTTCTTAGATGTATTGAATAATCTTCATCATTACCAAAAACTTTTAAATAAATGCCCTCATATTCTTTAGTAGATATTGTTGGTTTAAGTTGATTACGTATCTGAATAAAACCGCCATTATTTTCTGTCGTTACATTACCTGTCATATGATAACAATCTACACCGTCTAAATTTGAAATAATTGCTTTACCTTGTGATAAGCCCCCCATAACACCATCTGTGAAAAATGCCCAATTTTGTTTTTGTGTTGTAATTCCAGGAGTAGTCAGGTCATCCAAAATCATTGAATCATTAGCATTAATATTTATAGAAAAAAATATACATAAAATAATAGTTGAAAAAAATTTCAATTTTTATTTTTTTCTAGTAATTTTTTTTTAATTAATGACAAACCAGTCTCAACCTTTGATTTATAAGACTCTTCAAAAGCTTTTAATTGCCAATCAGAAAGTCTATTTTTTAGATCTTCCAGATTTTTGATTTTCCATTCATTTGATGTATTTTCATTTTTCCAAGTATTTTTTTCTTCATTTGTTCTACCACATCCATAGCAAAAACCCGACAACGGATCTGTTTTACAAATGCTTATACAAGGAGAAGTTACTTTTTCCTGTTCCATATCATTATACATATATTCTTTTTTAATATATTCCATTAAATAAGAAAAAAAATATGACAATAAGTTTCAAAGATATAGAAATTGCCTATAAAAAAATTAAAGACTTTATAACAAAAACACCACTCGTAAGTAATGATTATATTAACAATTTATTAGATGCAGAAGTTTATTTTAAACTAGAAAATTTACAAAATACAGGATCTTTCAAATTAAGAGGTGCTACGCATAAAATATTAACATTATCCAGTGATATAATAGACAATGGAGTGGTAGCATATTCTTCAGGAAATCACGCACAAGCAGTTGCCTATGCTGCAATGAAAAAAAATATTAGTGCTAAAATAATTATGCCAAAAAATGCTCCCAAAATAAAAATTGAAAATACAAAAGAATATGGAGCTGAAGTAATTTTGTATGATGCATTTTTTGAAAGCAGAGAACAAATAGGAAATGATATAAAAGAAAAAGAGAATAGATCGTTAATTAAACCTTATGATGATATTGATATTATTGCAGGCCAGGGTACAGCTGGTTTTGAAATAGCAGAAGATTTGAAAAAACTATCTATAACACCTGATATATATCTTTGTTGTTGTGGAGGTGGTGGGTTAATTGCAGGAACCTCAACTTACCTTAAACATGAATTTCCAAATTTGAAATCATATTCAATTGAGCCTGAAGGTTTTGATGATACGAAAATATCTTTAGAAAATAAAAAAATAATTAAAAATTCCTCAAAAACAGAATCAATTTGTGATGCATTACTTGCACCAATGCCAGGAGATATTACATTTCCAATTAATTTACAAAATCTTGAAGGAGGTATTAGTGTATCTGATGAGGAAGTGAAAAAAACTATAATTTTTCTATCCGAACATTTAAAAATAGTTGTTGAGCCCGGTGGAGCCGTAGCAGTTGCAGCATTATTAAATAAAAAAATTAATGTAAAAAATAAAAAAATTGTAGTCATGATATCTGGTGGTAATATTGATTTAGATCTATTTAGTTCCTTATGAGTGAAATATCTAATTTATTAAATTTACAGTCAAAGTTGAAAGATAAAAAAATTGATCTTCTGATAGTTAATAGAAGTGATGAATTTTTAAATGAATATATTTCACCATATGCTGAAAGATTACAATTTATTAGCAATTTTTCAGGCTCCGCAGGTAAAGCAATAGTTCTTCAAAATGAAGCATACTTATATGTCGATGGTCGTTATACTTTTCAAGCTAAAGAACAAATTAATGAAAATGAAATTAAATCAAAACATTTAAAATCTTTTTGGGAAGATCTAAAAACTTATGTTTCTAAAAAAAGTTGTACTATTGCCGTCGATCCCAAACTGCACTCAATAAGGGAAATTCAAAAAATTCAAGAGTATATATTAAACACCTCTTCAAATATTATATTTTTAGAGTCAAATATTATAGACTCAATATGGAAAAATAAACCTAGCATAAAATACTCAAATATATTTGATCATCCCATTCAATATTCAGGAGTTGATAGAGTTGAAAAATTAATTAATTTTAAAAAAATTTTTAAAGAAAAGAATATTGATCATTATTTAGTTACAGGCTTAGATAATATTGCATGGTTATTAAATATAAGAGCTGATGATATTTTATATACTCCACTTGTTTATGCATATCTATTAATTTCCCAAAATGAAAAACCATCTTTATATATCAATGACGATAAAATTAATATTCAACTTAAATCTGAAATAGAAAAAAATATTAATATCTGCTCAATTAATAATATTGAAAATATATTTTCAAATATAATTAATAATGATATTGTAGGTTTAGATTTTTCAGCTACAACTTATTATTTTTTAAGTCTTCTAGAAAAAAAAAATATCAAATATAAAGATATAACAAATTCCTGTATTTTAACTAAGGCAATCAAAAATCAAGTCGAACAGACAGGAGCTTGTAATGCCAATTTAAGAGATGGTGTTAGTATAACACGCTTTATTTATTGGCTAAAAAATGAAATGGATATTAATACAACTAATGAAATTTTAGCCTCTAATTATTTAAAAAGTTTAAGAGTCAATAATAAACTTTTTCACTCATTATCTTTTGATACTATTTCGGCTTTTGGGAAAAACGCTGCATTACCACATTATAGAGTAGACAAAGACAGTAATACTAAATTTGAAATGAATAATATTTATTTAGTTGATTCCGGTGCTCAATATTATGATGGAACAACTGATATTACACGTACAATAATTATAGGAACTGCAAGTGATGAACAAAAGGATAGATTTACTCGTGTTTTAAAAGGACATATTGCACTGTCCAGTTATGTCTTTAAAAAAGGCACTAAAGGAACTGATATTGACTATTTAGCACGAAAGAGTTTAAATGAAATTAATTGTGATTACGATCATGGAACTGGCCATGGTATTGGTAGTTTTTTAAGTGTGCACGAAGCACCTCAAAGAATAGCAAAAAAATCAATGTTTGAAAGTGTTGAACTTATTCCAGGAATGATTTTATCAAATGAACCAGGTTATTATAAACTTAATGAATATGGAATTAGAATAGAAAATTTAATTTTAGTTAAAGAAGATTCAAATAATAATTTATATTTTGAAAACCTTTCTTGGTGCCCAATTGACAAAGACTTAATTAAAAAAAACCTACTAGATCAAAAAGAAATTGATTGGGTTAATAATTATCATTCAAAAGTTTATACTTGTATGTATGAAAGTTTATCAAGCAAAGAGCAAGAATGGTTAAAGGAAGCTACCAAACCTCTTTAGAATTATTTTTTATGTCTAAATATTTAATTCTGTAGTCTAAATCATAGTGGTCATTAGATTTACTTAAAAAATATTCCTCTCGTGTATAGTGTTTAATAGATGAAAATAAGAAAACGTAGTTAAGCAGCTTTTTAATCATTATTTGCTTCATTTCTAATAATATATTTATCAAGTTCTAATTCCCAACTAGAACCAAACTCAGTTTTGAAGTATTTAACTAGCTGTGGATCAACATTTTTTGAAGGATTTACTTGGAAATCACTATAAAAATTGTTTAAAATTTTAAATATATTCATATTATTATACATAATAATAATACTATGCATTTAAAGTATTAAAAATGTATTTTAATTATGCAGAATTTACATATTTATAAATGTTAAATATTCTTAATAACTATACAATAATAAATATAAGAGATAATTAAAGCATTCATGATCATCGTTCTAACTCAATGCTATCCCCCAAGAATTGGTGGAATTGAAAATCTGGTTTTTAATTTATCGCTTCACTTAAGCAAATATGAAAAAGTTTTAGTTCTAGCAGATCAACATAACATAATAGATGAAATACTTTTTGATAAAAATTTTAAAAATGATTTAATCATAAAGAGATTTGGTGGTTTAAAATATTTTAGAAAAAGAAATAAATTTAGAGAATTAAAAAAAATTAATGATCTTAGAAAGATTAAAGCAATAATAAGTGATAGTTGGAAAAGTATTGAATATCCAATAGCAAAATTTAATAACAATAAAATACCATTTATTTGCTTAGCACATGGTAATGAAGTAATTATAAAAAATAATAGGCATCAACAAAGAATATTCAATATTTTTACAAAAGTTAATAAAATTGTTTCTAATTCAGAATTTACAAAAAATTTACTAAAAAAAGTAAGCCCCCAAATTGACAATATTGAAGTTATATATCCAGGTGTTTCAAGTTTTGAGGATATTATAGAAGAAGAGGTAAATTTAATTGATGGTTCACCTACTTTACTAACTCTTGCAAGACTGGAAAAAAGAAAAGGTCATGAAAATATTTTGCAAGTAATAAGTAAATTAAAGGATCGATATCCAAATATTCGTTATATTATTGCTGGTGAAGGCGAAGAAAAATCTTATCTTAAATCCTTAGTAAATACTCTTAATATTTATAAAAATGTAAATTTTATTGGATCAGTAACTGACGCACAAAAAAAATATATTTTTAATAAAACAGATTTAATGGTTATGCCTACATTAGATGAAACTAACAGGTTATCTATAGAGGGATTTGGCATTACTTATATTGAAGCTTCTTTGTTTGGGATACCATCAATAGCTTCAAATGTAGGGGGCACAAAAGAAGCTGTATTGCATAATAAAACTGGTTTAATTTTAGATAATTTAAATGATCTAGAGAATAACATTTGTGAATTAATTGAAAATAAAGAAAAAAGAAAATTACTTGGTGAGAATGCAAAAAATAGAGCTCAAAATGAACTTAATTGGAATAACCAAGTTAAAAAATATTTAAATTTAATATCTAATTTATCTAAATAAAATGAGCATATTATTTTATTGTAAATTTCAAAATTCTGCAGAATGGAAACGAAAAGTCAAACAAAGATTTAGGAATAAGAAAATTATTTCAATAAATGAGACCAATAAATTTAATCAAGTCGATATAGCTATTGTATGGAATTTACCAGATCATATATTAAAACAATTACCTAATTTAAAAATTATTTATGCATTAGGTGCTGGGGTAGATCATATACTAAGATTGAACGATTATAGAAATACTCCAATAGTGAGAATAAAAGATCCATTAATGGGTGAGTTGATGTACTATTATGTTCAATCACAAATCTTAAATTTCCAAGTGGGTATTAATGAATATAAAATTGCCCAAAACAAAAAAATATGGAGAAAAGAAATATTACCTTCGTTTAATAAAAATTTAACAGTTGGTATCCTTGGTCTTGGTTTTTTAGGCACTATTGTGGCAAAATCTCTTAAAAGAAATAATTACAAAATCATTGGTTACAAAAAAACTAAATCAAAAAAAACACAATTTAAAATGTACTATGGAAATCAGTTACAAAAGTTTGTTAAATCAGTAGACGTATTAATTAATGTACTTCCAAATACTGATGTTACAATTAATTTTATAAATTCTAAGATTTTATCTTTAATGAAAAAAAAATCTTTATTTATTAGTATCGGGAGAGGCGCTACAGTAAATGAAAGTGATTTAGTTAGACATTTAAAAAAAAACAAATCTTTTTACGCTTCTTTAGATGTTTTTCAGAATGAACCTCTCTCAAAAAAAAGTGCTCTTTGGTCACTACCAAATGTAAATATTACACCTCACGTAGCAAGTATTACTTTGATAGACTCAGCAATAGATTTAATGTTTGAAAATTACTTAAATTACAAAAAAACAAAAAAAACTAAATCAAATGTTGATCTAACAAAAGGTTATTAATTTTATTTAAAGTAGTTTTCTAAAATTTGAAAATATATTTTTTCTAATTTAATAATATCTTTAGTATATACAAATTCATCAACTTTATGGAGAGTATGATTCCTAATTCCTAATTCAACCACTTCACAATAGTTTTTAATATACCGTGCATCTGATGTGCCTCCATCAGTTGCTTGTTCCGGAGTACTATTTTTTCCTGTTATATCTGAAATAGATTTAGAAATTATATCATATAAAATACCTGGTTTATTTAGAAAGGACTCAGCATTAGCTTCAAATGTATACGTACAACTAGCATTTTCTAACTTTGAAAAAATTTTTTCTATCTTTTTATCCATCCACTGAATAATAGAATCAGAAGAATGCATATCATTAAATCTTATATTAACAGTTGCTTTAGCTAGTTCAGGAATAACATTTTGCACAGTATTACCTATATCTATAGTCGCAATTTGAACAGATGATGGTAAAAAATTTTCATTTCCTTCATCTAGAGGTTTCTCAAGAATACTGTTTAGTAAGTTAACTAAATGATGAGCTGAATTTTCAGCCAAATGAGAATTTGCAGTATGCCCTTGAATTCCTTTTGCTTGTAAAAAAAAACTTATTGATCCTCTTCTGCCTATTTTAATTTTATCACCAACTTCATGTTTTGATGTTGGTTCACCTACAAGACAATGATCAAAGTTATAATTATTTTTACTTGCCCATTCTAGAATTCTAGGAGTACCATTAACGGAGTCTCTTTCTTCGTCACCAGTAATTATAAAAGAAATTTTACCTGGTAATTTTTTATATTTATCTAAAAATCTTTTTGTTGCACTTATAAAACAGGCAACACTACTCTTCATATCCTCACTTCCTCTTCCATAAAGTTTTTCACCATCTATTTTTCCAGAAAATGGAGGATATTTCCATGAACTTTCATTACCTATGGGAACGACATCCGTATGACCTGCGTATGCAAAATGTTTTCCTTCATTACCTATAGTAGCGAATAAATTTTTTACTTCATAAGAATTATTTCCAGAAAAATTCAAAGGATAACACTCGAATCCAATTGTTTTTAAGTGATTCTCAACGACCGTTAGCGCACCATCATCTTCAGGTGTTATACTTGCGCATTTAACTAAAGACTGTGTTAATACAACAGGGTCAAAATTAATTTCTGACATTAATCTCGTAGTAATTCATTAATAGATGTTTTACTTCTAGTTCTCTCATCAACTTTTTTCACTATTACTGCACAATATAATGCAGGATTACTTACCAACAATTTTTTATCACTTTGGTTACTTTGCATTGATCCAGCAACAACTACTGAGTAGGGTGGAACTTTTCCCATATGAATTTCTCCAGTAGCACGATCTACTATTTTGGTAGATGCTCCAATAAAAACACCCATTGATAAAACTGAACCTTCACCAATTATAACACCTTCAGCAACTTCACTTCTTGCACCTATAAAACAATTATCTTCAACAATAACAGGATTTGCTTGTAAAGGTTCTAAGACCCCACCAATACCTGTCCCTCCAGATATATGACAATTTTTTCCAATTTGTGCACATGAACCAACTGTAGCCCAAGTATCAATCATAGTACCTTCATCAACATACGCACCTAAGTTAACAAAAGATGGCATCAAAACTACACCTTTAGCAATATAAGCAGATTTTCTTACAACTGCGTCAGGAACATACCTAAAGCCTGCTTTTAAATGATCGTCTTTTGTCCACTTTGCTGTTTTGCTTTCAACTTTATCAAACCAGGTTGCATGTGAAGCTTTTATTATTTCGTTATCACTTAATCTAAAACTTAAAAGAATAGCTTTTTTTATCCATTGATTTACTATCCACTCTCCATCAATTTTCTGACAAACTCTTATAGATCCGTTGTCCAATTGATTCAGAGTATATTCTACAGCATCTCTTACTTCACCATTTGTGTCTTTATTTATTTTTTCTTTATCTTCAAAGGCATTTTCTATAATTTGTTCTACATTTTTCATATTGCTCCATCATTTACATCTTTTAAAAATAAACTCAAATCTCTTGTTTCATAATCTAAATAATTTTTAGAAGATTTAATATCATCACTGAAATTCTCATAACCGGCATCGATCCATACAGGGGTAAAACCAACTTTTTTAGCTGGTACTAAATTTCTTGCTATATCATCAAACATTGCTGAACTTTTAGGATTAATATTAAATAAGTCTATTATCTGTTCATAAGGTTTAATTTCTGGTTTGGGAATATAGTTAGCCATTTTGATATCAAAAATTTCATCAAAAAAATTTGTCAAATCTATCCTCTCTAAAACATTAATCACATGTTGTTTGTTAGCATTTGTATATATTATTTTTCTTCCTTTTAGTTTTTTTAACTCCCTATTAAGTAAATCATTAGGTCCAACAATTGAATAGTCTAATTTATGCACTTCTTCTAAAAAGTAGTCAGGATTAGTTCCATGATTATCAATCATCCCTCTAAGAGTAGTTCCATGTTGCTTATAATATTTGGATTGAAGTTTTTTTGCTTCAGTTAAATCTACATTCAAATTCTTTGAAATGAATTCTCCCATTAAACGATGTACTTGTTGAAATATACCGCTATCAGCAGAATAAAGTGTATTATCTAAATCAAAAATCCATGTATTTATATTATCTTTAAATTTCATTTATTCTGATACCAGTTGAGTTCCGATTCCGTGTTCAGTAAATAATTCTAGTATAACGGAATGAGGTATTCTTCCATCTAATATTGTAGATTTTTTTACTCCTTTTTTCATGGCATCAATACAAGTTTGAATTTTAGGCTTCATTCCTCCAGAAATAAATTCTTTTTCAATAATTTCTTTTGCCTCCTCAACACTTAAAGATGAGATAAGTTTTTCTTTATTATCTAAAATACCAGCCACATCAGTTAATAACAGTAGCTTACTTGCTTTTAGTTCACCTGCTATAAAACCAGCTGCTGTATCTGCATTAATATTATATGTAAATTGATTATTATCAATTCCAAGAGGGGCTATAACTGGAATATTACCTTTATTAATGTGATCTAATATTATTTCTTTTTTGAGTCTTTGAGGCTCACCTACAAAACCTATATCAATTATTTTTTCTATATTTGAGTCACTATCATTAACTTCTAGTTTTAACTTTGTTGCTTCAATTAAATTGTTAACATTACCTGAAATTCCAATAGCCTTTCCACCTGATGAGGATATTGATTGAACAATTTCTGAATTAATATCTTTTGATAAAACATCTTCAACAACCTTTATTGTTTCTTTATCAGTAACTCTTAAACCATCAACAAACTTTGAGGATATATTCTTACTCTTTAATCTTTCTCCAATTTGAGGTCCCCCACCATGAACAATAATAGGGTATACACCTACTTCTTTTAATAGACCTATATCTTTAGCAAAACTATCAGATAGCTTTTTATCGCCCATAGCATGTCCTCCATATTTTATTACAATTATCTCTCCACTGTGTTGTCGTATATAAGGTAAAGCTTCAACTAAAGTTGATGCTTTATGTATAAAATAAGCTTGATCACTTTCAGATAAAAAATCAAATTTCATTTTTATAGAGACATTTCATATATTATTTTTTGGATTGTAATAATACCATTATTTTTTTTAGTTTCAGATAAATATAAGTTTTCAAAATTATTCTCATAATTTTTCATTAAACTTAATATTGATTTACTTTGATAATCATTTTGATTCTTAGAAATTTTATCAATTTTTGTTAATATAATTGAAAATTTTTTGGAACCACTATTTATATAATCTAACATATCAATATCAGAATTTTTTACTCCAACTTTTGAGTCTATAAGCAAAAAAATATGATTTAAAATATTTCTATTAATAATGTAATCTTCAATTAAATATTTAAGATTATCTCTCATCACTTTTGACACTTTAGCAAATCCATAACCAGGTAAATCAACAATATTAATCTTATTACTTATTTCGAAAACATTTATGGATTGAGTTCTTCCTGGAGTTTTACTCGTTTTTGCAAGTTTTTTAGTTTTTGTAATGGAATTAATTAAACTTGATTTCCCAACATTTGATCTTCCAATAAAACAACATTCTCTATTAATATTTGATACAGGAATTTCATTATAGGAATAATAAGATCCAAGAAATTTATTTCTACTAAAAAAGCCGTTTAAGTTTTTATTGGAACTAGCCATCTTTGGCTAAAATTTTTCTTTGAATGACCCATTGTTGAGCTATTGATAAAATATTATTTACTGACCAATACAAAACTAATCCTGCTGCAAATCCAGCTAAAACAAAAGTAAACACAAAAGGAAGCATAGCAAAAATTCTTGCTTGTGTAGGATCAGCGGGAGCAGGATTTAATTTTTGCTGAAGCCACATTGTAAAACCCATAAATATTGGCAAAATTCCAATATCAATAATAGATAATAATGGAGGTACATCCCAAGGAAATATTCCAAATAAAGTCATTAGGCCTAGAGGGTCTGGTGCTGATAAGTCATTTATCCAACCATAGAATGGCGCATGATACATTTCGATTGTTACAAATAAAACTTTATATAACGAGAAAAATATTGGTATTTGTACAAGTATAGGTAAACATCCTGCTACTGGATTTGCACCCTCTCTTTTATAAAGTGCCATTAGTTCCTGTTGCATTTTTTGTCTATCATTTGGATATGTCTCTTTTAATCTTTGCATATCTGGTTGTAATTTTTTCATTTTTGCCATTGATTTGAATGAAGCTTGTGCAAGAGGAAAAAAGTATTAATCTCATTAAAATTGTAAATGCGATAATTGCTAAACCAAAATTTCCTGCATATCCATAAAACCAATTAATTGCATAAGAAACCGGTTTTGTTAAAAAACTAAACCATCCCCAATCAATTGCATCAGTGAATCTAGGAATAGATAAATTATCAGCGTAAGAACTTAAAATATCTAGTTTTTTTGCACCAACAAATAATTTACCATCATATTTTAGGCTACTATTTGGCATGATATCATAAATTTGACCAACATAGCCTGCTCTATAATTATCCCTTCCATTATTACTGTGACGGTAATTTACGTTAATAGATTGATCAGCGTCTGGTATCAAAACAGACATCCAATACTTATCCGTAAAACCTAACCAACCACCTTTTGATTTGTTATCACAAAAAGTTTTGTTTGTTTGTAATGAGGATGTGCAATCATCTGCTAAATCATCATAATTTTTTTCTAAAAGTTCATCGTTAATAAGACTAATCAAACCTTCATGAAGAATAAAAAAATTAATTGTTTCAGGTGTATTGATTCTTTTAATTAATCGATAAGGGAATACTTCAATTCTATTATTACTATTGTTTATGATCTCTTGAGTAATTGAAAACATATATTCATCATCAATAGAATAATTAATCTTAAAAGTTATGTTTTGCTTATTAGTCCAGGTTAAAGTAACAGGGCTTGAAGAGCTTAATGTTGGTGAATTTGTTTCCCATAATGTATCCAGATTTGGTAAATCAATATTTGAATCCTTAAGTTCTTTCCATCCAGTCTCGATATAATAAGGATTTGAAGTTCCATCTGGTAATAATAATTGAATATTATTTGAACTAGTGTCTAAACTTGTTTTGTATTTTGATAATATAAGATCATCAAGTATTCCACCTTTTAAGTTTATTGATCCTTCTATAGATGTATTTTTAAATGAGACCCTCTGACTTTCGTTTATTATTTCTTCCCTAGTTTTTATTTCTTTAACATTTTCATTGTTTTTTTCATCGATTGAAGTTGCAGGTTCTAAAACCTCATTACTTTTTTCAGAAGGCGGTTGAATTGGTTGGCTTGGTAATAAAATTTGAAAAAAAATTATTATTGCTATGGATATGCCTATTGCTAAATATAAATTTTTTTGTTCGTTCATTATTTTTCTTCAACTTTTTTTGGAACAGGATCATATCCATGACTTCCCCAAGGATGACACTTAGAAATTCTTTTTAAAGATAAAGCTATTCCCTTAATGACTCCATGTTCTCGAATTGATTGTGCTGAATACTCTGAACAAGTAGGTAAATATCTACAGTTCTGTCCTAGAAGAGGAGAAATTAATAATTGGTATGATTTTATTAAAAAAACTAAAATATACGCAATGGATTTACTAATCATTTATCTTTTCTTTAAGCTCTAATAACAGTTTATCAAATTTTTCTTTCAGTATTGAGGATTTAGCTATTAGCACATAATATGAATTTATTTTACCATTAATAATAATTTTTCTTGCTAATTCCCTCATTATTCTTTTCGCTTTATTTCTTTTTACTGCATTTCCGATTTTTTTAGATGCTGTGTAACCTACCCCAATAGAGTTTTCTAGTTTTTGGTTGTGTAAAATTTGCACATTTATATTTTTACCCTTAATAAATTTTCCCTCATCTCGTATCATGACGAATGTTGATCTTTTCTTGATTGTAAATAATGATTGGGCCATTTGGCCAATTAAGCGCTTAGTTGAGCTCTTCCTTTTGCGCGACGTCTGTTTATAATTTGTCGACCAGCTTTTGTTGCCATTCTAGCTCTAAAGCCATGTCTTCTTTTTCTTATCAATTTACTTGGTTGATATGTACGTTTCATAATTAATATTTGGGCCTAATACGAATTCATCATATATAAGTCAATTATTTACTTAAAATTTAATGAAAATTATAAGAAAAACTGATGAATTAGAGAATATTTTGCATTCATTAAAAGACTCAAGAAAATCAATTGGGCTTGTGCTTACTATGGGAAATATTCATAACGGTCATTTATCACTCATCAAAAAAGCTCAAACAGATAATGATTTTGTCATAGCTACAATTTTTATTAATCCAACTCAGTTTAATAACAAAAAAGATTATAATTCCTATCCACAAACATTTGAAAATGATGTTGAAAAATTAAAATCTTTAAATTGTGATTTATTATACTTGCCTGAAGTTACAGATATCTATCCAAAAGGTTTGATTAGAGAAAAATCTATCACAAAATATAGAGATATTCTTTGTGATAAATTTAGACCTGGTCATTTTGATGGAGTCACTACAGTTGTTGATACTTTCTTTAATATTATAAAACCAAATAATAGTTATTTTGGTGAAAAAGATTTTCAACAAGTAAAATATATTAATGAGCTAGTAAAAATTAAAAATCATAAAATTAATGTTATTTCATGCCTATCTGTAAGAGATAATCTTGGGATGAGTTTGTCCTCTCGAAATTCAAAATTAAATAAAGATCAACTAGAAATTTTTAAAAATTTAGCAAAAAAAATATCTAAATTAATAGTTATAATAAAACAAAGAAACACAAAAATTAAATTAGAAAATTTTAAAAAAGATCTTTCAAAAATTAATATTAATAAAATAGATTATTTTGAAATAAGAGATGAAGACAACTTGTCAGTGACTGATGATTATTCTCATTCTAGATTATTTATAGCTTTATATATTGATGAAATAAGAATTATTGATAATTTTAAATTATATTAAGGTATTAACCACTGAAACTGTGGTTTATTATTTTGAAACAAAAGATTTAATCTTCGATGTCCTGAAATTTTTAAATACAACCAATCTATTTCATTAATTTTATTTTCAATAACGGTAAAATTTTTATATCCTTTTTCACTTTCTTCAAATTCAGGTTCTTTTCCAATAAGATGTTCAGGAATTCCATCCTCGGGTAGAGTTGTTAATGAACTTGGATCTTTAGATGTTAAATAACATTTTCTACTTAATAGTTTTGTCTTATCCCACATCTCTTTTGCTATTTCATTTTGATAATTAATAATTGATGTAGTTTTAATTCTCATTTGAATCTTTAATTTATGATCATAAAAAACTAACATGGATTTATTATTTTGTTTTAAATTACTAACTTTAGGAGATCTATAGTCAGTGTGAAAATTTAATATCATATTAATAGGATCAAATTTTCGTAAAACGACTACTCTTGAATCTACCCCTCCATCTTGATCAACATTGCAAAATACCGGGTTATGAAAGGCGTGTTTTCGGTCTTTTACACCTCTCGTTAAATTTGTTTTTATTTCCTCAAATATTTCATGAGTATTTTCTTTTGAAGAAGTCGAGATCATTATTGTAATATAAATTATTTTAGAGAAATAACCAGATTATGAATAATAATGTTACTGATTTATTAAATACAAACCATGTAAAACTATTATTTTCAATTTTTGAAAAAAATAGTGCTGATATTAGGTTAGTGGGAGGCTGTATTAGAGATAAATTAATGCATAGAGAAGTCAAGGATATCGATACTGCTACTAAAATTGAACCAAAAGAAGTTTTAAATTTATTAGAAAATAATAATATTGAATACGATGACTTTGCTATTCAATATGGATCTATAATTTCATATCCTTTAAATAAAAAAATACAAATAACAACCTTACGTGAAGATGTAAATCAGCTTGGACGACACACAAACGTCATTTATACAACTGATTGGAAAAAAGATGCAGCAAGAAGAGATTTTACATTTAATGCTCTTTATCTTGGAGGTAACAATAAATTATATGATTATTATGATGGCCAATCACATTTGAGAGAAAAAAAAATAAAATTTATTGGAGAAATCGAAGATAGAATCAAAGAGGATTATTTAAGAATTTATAGATATTTTAGATTTCTCGGTCTTTTTGAAATACCCAAAGTTACATTAAGTGATCAAAAAATAGTTGAAAAATATATTCATGAATCTCTCTCTATTTTAACAAATGATGTCATCAGGCAAGAAATATTAAAAATGTTTAATATGCCTTATACTTTAAATTGTTTTTATGCATCTCATCAAAATCAACAAAAGTTTAAGTGGGTAGAAATAATTAAAGAGCATTTTATAAGGACGAAATATGAGCTTGGTTTAAATAAATGTTTAAATAAAATTGATAATTTAATTAATTAATTTTTAAGTTTACAATTATTACATAATCCATAAATTTCTAAATTATGTTTTCTGTATTGAAAATTATCTTTTTCAGCTTGTTTTGAAAAATAGCTTAATAAATTATTTCTTTTTAACTCAGTAACGTTATCACATTTTTCACAGATCAAAAAAGCAGTAGAAGTTTTAGCGTTACAACCCTCATGCTTACAAGCTATGTAAGAATTTCTACTTTCTATTTTGTGTACTTTGCCAATCTCAATTAATTTATCTAGCGCTCGGTAAACTTGAAGTGGAGATTTTATTCCTTTTTTTTGAATATCAAAAAGAATAGCATATGCTTTTAGAGGTTCTGTTGATTTTTCTAAAATATTAAGAACTGTTTGTTGGTTTTTAGTTAAGTTAGATGATTCTAAAGTCATAATTTAAATTACCAAATTGTTATCATTTTTGCAACTGACCCTTAATTTCAAGTGGCACCAAAGATACAATAAATAGTATCAAGGCAACTACAATGATTGTAGGGCCTGAAGATGTGTTAAGTTCTAATGAAGTAAACAAACCGGCAATTACTGATATAATACCAACTAAAGTTGCTAAAAAAACCATTTGATTTGGACTATTGCTAATATTTCTTGCCGTTGCTGCTGGAATTAAAAGTAACCCTGTAATTAATAAGGCACCTATCATTTTTATTGAAAGAGCAATTACTCCTGCTAATAGAAGAGTAAATATGAAATTTGAAACTTCAGGCTTCATACCCTCTGCTGCAGATAGATCATAATTAACAGTTGCTGAAAATAGCGACTTCCAAATAAAATATAAAATTCCTAAAATAACAAAACCACCAACCCAAACTAAAGCAATATCTTCTATTGTTACGGCTAGAATATCACCAAACAATAAACCCATAAGATCAAAACGAATGTAAGATAAAAAACCAATTAAAACCAAACCAATAGCTAATGTAGAGTGAGCTAAAAGCCCCAGTAAAGAGTCTCCAGCTAATTTGGTTCTTTTTTGTAAATTAATCAGAAGTAATGCTACAACTGCAGATATTATAAAAACAGATAAAGAAATATTTAAACTAAACGAATAAGCAAGTGTCACTCCCAATAATGCTGAGTGAGATAAAGTATCACCAAAATATGATAATCTTCTCCATATAACAAAGCATCCAAGGGGACCAACGACAATAGCTATTCCTATACCAGCTACAAGCGCCCTTATAAAAAAATCATCAAACATTAATTAACTACACTTCCATCAGTTTCGTGTGAATGATCATGATCATGTTGGTAATATGCTAAAGTTTTTGATCTATGCTCACCAAATAACTCAATATAAGCAGAATCTTTTACCACTGCACTTGGTGTTCCAGAACAGCAAATATGTCCATTTAAACAAATTACATGATCTGTTGCTGACATCACAAAATGTAGATCATGTGATATTAATAAAATACCACAATTGAGTGTTGAAGATATTTTTTTAATAAGATCATAAAGAGCAATTTCTCCATTAAAATCAACTCCCTGTACAGGTTCATCTAAAACTAAAAATTCAGGTTTCTTAGCAACGGCTCTTGCAATTAGGACGCGCTGAAACTCTCCACCTGATAAATTATGTATTTGATTGTAAAGTAGTTGTTCTACACCAGTTAAACTTAAGGACTCAATAATTTCATTTTGACTAAGTTTACTTGTTAATTGCATAAAGTCTATGACACGAAGAGGCAATGTCCAATCAATACTAATTTTTTGAGGAACATAAGCCACCTTCTTTGTAAAACTTTTCATTACTCCTTCATCAGGAGAAAGAATATCCAATACCATTTTAGCTGTTGTCGTTTTTCCAGATCCGTTTGGACCAATTAAAGTTACAATTTGACCTTTATTTATTTCTAAGGACACACCTCTAACTAACCATTTAGACGATTTGAAAATTCCTCCGTTTTCTAATTTTACCAACAAATTGTTTTTTTCACTCATTTTTCTATTTACATTATGATATGTAATATTATAACATTACGGTCATTAACAGACTTAATTATTTATAGGAACACTTTTTATGAGACAACACAACTTTTTTTTAATGTTTTTAAAAATCGTATTTTTTTCAGCAATTCTAGTATCAACTTCCTCTGCCAGAGCAGAGTTAAAAGTTGTTACTACAATTAAACCCCTTCACTCACTGATTGCAAATGTAATGGACGGCGTGGGAGAGCCTGCACTTATAATTGAAGGCAGCACTTCTCCGCATAGTTTTACATTAAAACCTTCACACGCAAAACTTCTTGAAGAAGCTGACATAATTTTTTGGATAGGAGAAGGTATCGAAACTTTTATGGAGAGACCACTTGAGTCTATTGTTAAAAATGCTGAAGTTGTTGAGTTTATGGAAATTGAAAGTATTAATAAATTAAAATTTAGAGAAGAATCAATTTTTGAAGACCACGACGACCATGATGACCACGATGACCACGACGATCATGATGACCATGATGATCATGATGACCATGATGACCACGATGACCACGACGACCATGATGACCACGATGACCACGATGACCACGATGATCATGATGACCATGATGATCATGATGACCACGATGATCATGATGACCATGATGATCATGATGACCACGATGATCATGATGACCATGATGACCACGACGATCATGCTGGACACGAAGGTCACAATCATGGAGAGTTTGATGCTCACATATGGTTAGATCCAATGAATGCTAAAGAAATGGTTCATGAAATTGCTCATGAGTTAGGTGATTTAGATCCAGCAAACAAAGATAAATATGAGGCTAATGCAAAAGCAACAATTCAATCACTTGATCAACTTGTTAATGATATTGACAAAGGTATAAATAAAGATGCTAAGTTTGTTGTCTTCCATGATGCTTACCAATACTTTGAAGAAAGATTTGGTGTTAGAGCAGCTGGAGCACTTACGTTAAACACTGATGTTTTACCAGGCGCTAAACAGATTGCTGATATTCAGGATGTAATTAAGGATAGAGGAATAAAATGTATATTCTCTGAACCACAGTTCAATCCAAAGATAATTACAACAATAGCTGAGGATATGAATATCAAAACAGGTGTCTTTGATCCTCTAGGTGCTAATATTGACTCAAATAAATCTCTTTATTTTAAGTTGATAACAAATCTTGGAGATGAGCTTAAAGGCTGTTAGTAATTATTTTAAATATAAAATTTAAATTGAGGGTGTTAATTTAACAACACCCTCCACCTTCACAAGTACAGCAACAGCTACAACTACATCCGCACTTTGGTGGTTCTGGATTTTGATTTTTCATATTCATACCTATATCTATAAAAGTAAGATTTTAAAATAAATTTATGAGAAAAATAATTGAAATCAAAGAATGTATGAAGACTTTTGAAGGTGATGGAATACCTGTAACCAGAGCCTTTCCTGTTCCTGGTATGAGAGAAAATGATCCATTTCTTCTTTTTGATCATTTTGGTCCAATAAATTATGAACCTGGAGGAGCAAGTGGAGTTCCGGCTCATCCACATTGTGGTTTTGAGGCAATTACTTACATGCTTGGCGGTGAAGTAGAACATCGCGACTCTTTTGGTGGACAAGCAGAGATTGAAACTGGTGATGTACAGTGGATGACTACTGGCTCAGGTTTAATTCATTCTGAATTAGTAACCGAAAAATTTAAGAAGAGTGGTGGAGTTATGCAAGGTTTACAGATTTGGGTAAATCTGCCACAAAAAAATAAAAAAGTTAAACCTTGGTATCAACATATTAAAAAAGAGACAATTCCAACAGTTTCAGAAAATAATAATATAAAAATTAAAGTACTGGTTGGTGAAATAAAAGGAATTAAATCAAAAGTTCAAACCTACTCACCTGTTTCGATTTTTGATATTCAATTTTCAAAACCTGATATGACAAAGTTTAAAGTTGATAAAGAACAAATTTTAATGATCTATATTATTGACGGACAATTACAGTTTTCTAACTCAGAAAAAATAGCAAATAAGGGTGATATGATTTTCTTTGATCAATCAAGTGATGATGTTCAACTTACTTCAATATCTGAAGAAGGCTCTTATCTAGTATTGGCAGGTCAACCTCTCAATGAACCAGTTGCGCGTTACGGACCTTTTGTTGCAAATTCTGAAGGTGAAATTAAAAAAGCTATGATGGATTATCAAGATGGTAAAATGGGGACATTATCTTGATTTTAATTGCCTAATCATTTCACCTGCAACCATTGAAACAGAACTACTTAAGTTGATCGACCTTGGACCTTTTATCATAGGAATTGTTAATCGCTCATCAACTGCTTCATGAACATAATCTGGTACACCAGCACTTTCTCTGCCAAATAAAATAATATCTTTAGCTTGAAATTTATAATCGTAATAACTTTTTTGACTTTTGGTTGTGAGTAGAATGAGTTGGAATGAATTTTTTTTTGACCATTCATAAAATTTTTCCCAACTTACATGCTTTGTAAGATCTAAATAATCATAGTAATCCATTGATGCTCTTTTTAATCTTTTATCATCTATTACGAATCCCGCTGGCTCAATAATATCTATAGGAATACCGAGACAGGCACCAAGGCGAAAAATATTTCCAGCATTCTGAGGTATGTCAGGTTCAAATAAGGCAATACGCATAGATTTTTCTATATTATTTTAAGGCTTGCGTCACGCTGGCACATATTTATAAAGTATTTTTTACAATATTTAAGATATAAGCAGATTAAATAAATGGCAAAAGAAACTGACCAAAAGAAAAGAGATTTCCTACAATTAAGCACTGTAACACTTGGTGCTGTAGGAACTGCTGCTTTTATATGGCCATTTATTAAAAGCATGAATCCAGCAGAAGATACTTTAGCGGCAGGGTCAACAGAAGTTGATATAAGTGATATAGAAGAAGGTCAGAGTATTACAATTAAATGGAGAGGCAAACCTGTTTTTATTAAAAAAAGAACACCAGAAGAGATTGATGCAGCTAAAAAGGTTCAAGCATCTGATTTAAAAGATCCTCAAGATGATGCAGATAGAGTTCAAAAAGATGAATGGTTAATATTAGTAGGCGTTTGTACACATTTAGGATGTGTTCCACTTGGCCAGAAAGTATCTGACATGAAAGGGGAGTATGATGGATGGTATTGTCCTTGTCACGGCTCGCACTACGATACTTCAGGCAGAATTAGAAAAGGTCCAGCACCAAAAAATTTGGATGTTCCCCCTTATACTTTTTTAAATGATACAACGATAAAGATTGGATAAAAATGGATCAAAACAGAAAAGTACATCAATTTAAAAATCCAGTTCTTAATTGGATTGAATTTAGATTACCTATCATTTCTTATTTTAAGAAAGAGTATGGTGATTATCCAATGCCAAAAAATTGTAATTATTTTTGGAGCTTTGGAGCTCTAGCAACTATCACTCTTATCACCATGATTGTGAGTGGAATATTCTTAGCTATGAATTACACTCCTCATACTGATATGGCATTCGATAGTGTTGAAAGAATTATGCGAGACGTAAATTATGGATGGTTAATGCGTTACATTCATTCTAATGGTGCAGCATTCTTTTTTATAATTGTTTATATTCATATTGTAAGGGCAATGTATTTTGGTTCTTATAAATATCCAAGAGAACTTAACTGGATTCTTGGAGTATTTATATTTCTTTTAATGATGGCAACATCATTTCTTGGTTACACGTTACCTTGGGGACAAATGTCTTATTGGGGGGCAACTGTTATTACAAACTTATTTAGTGCAATCCCTATTATTGGAGAAGGTTTAAAAACTTGGTTACTAGGAGATTACAATGTAGGCAATGCAACATTAAATCGTTTCTTTGCTCTTCATTATGTTCTACCTTTTGTAATCTTCGGTGTAGTTGGTTTACACGTAGCTGCAGTACATGTGCATGGCTCAAATAATCCCGACGGAATTGATATTAAATCCAAAAATGACTCTGTAAAATTTTTTCCATATATGCTGATTAAAGATACAATAGCAGTCTGTGTTTTTGGTGTAGCAATATCGGCTGTAATATTTTTTGGACCTAATCTAATGGCTGAGGTTGATAATTATATACCAGCTGATCCTCTTGTTACTCCAGCTCACATTGTACCAAACTGGTATCTTGCTCCTTTTTATGCAATTTTAAGAGCAGTACCTGATAAATTGGGTGGAGTTCTTTTAATGTTTGGAGCCATAGCAATATTATTTGTTTTACCATGGCTTGATAGATCAAAAGTAAGAAGTTGTAATTATAGACCTATCTACAAGTGGTTTATGATGGCTTTTTTTGTAAACTTTTTTGTATTAGGTTATGTTGGAATGTTACCTGCCGAAGGTTTATATCTTTTAATTGCAAGAGTTGGTTTACTTTATTACTTTGGATTTTTCTTTATTATTACCCCATTTGTTGGATGGATAGAAAAACCAAATAAGCTGCCATTAAGTATCAGTGATGTATACTCTAAAAATATCGAAGCCAGTTTAGGTGGAGGACAAAAGGAAATACCTTCAACCGCAATGGAAAAAGATAGTAATCTATAATGCGCCTTGTTTTTATTATTTTTTTATTTTTCTCATCAATTATTAACGCTGCAGAAATGACAAGTGAGAAAATGCCCAAACACGATTGGTCTTTTGAAGGAATAACTGGAACATTTGATAGAGCTGCAATTCAAAGAGGGTATAAAGTCTTTACAGAAGTGTGTTCCGGATGTCATTCAATGAAGTTACTATATTATAGAGATCTTATAGATGTTGGATTTTCAGAAGCACAAGTTAAAGTTATAGCTTCCGAATATACTATTTTAGATGGGCCAAACGATGATGGTGAAATGTTTGAAAGACCAGCTAGACCAGCTGATAGATTTGTAAATCCATACGCAAATGACAATGAAGCAAGAGCAAGTAACAATGGTGCTTACCCTCCAGATCTTAGCGTTATTACAAAAGCTAGAAAATACGGACCTGACTATATTTATAATTTACTTCTAGGCTATGTTGAGCCACCAGAGGGAATGGAGATTGGCAATGGTATGTATTACAATAAGTGGATGCCTGGAAACCAAATAGCAATGCCGGCACCAATTGCTGACGGTAGTGTAGACTATGATGATGGTACTGATAATAATGCTCAGCAATTATCTGAAGATGTAACTCATTTTCTTCAATGGGCAGCTGAACCAGAAATGGAAGTAAGAAAAAATTTAGGAATAAAGGTAATTTTATTTTTTATTATTTTGGGAACAATTGTTTATTTAGCCAAAAATAGATTGTGGAGAGACATTCATTAAACATTAAATAAAAAATTCATAACATCGCCGTCTTTTACTAAATAATCTTTACCTTCCTGTCTTAATTTTCCAGCTTCTCTGCTACCTGCATCACCATTATTTTTTACATAATCCTCATAAGAAACTGTTTCTGCGCGGATGAAACCTTTTTCAAAGTCAGTATGAATTTTTCCTGCTGCTTGTGGCGCCAATGTATTTTTATTTATAGTCCAAGATCTTGTTTCTTTTGGCCCACATGTAAAATAATTAATCAAATTTAAAAGATTATACCCTGATTTGATTACTTTGTTTAAAGTTGTCTGATCTAAATTTAATTCACTAAGAAATTCTTTTTTTTCAGATTCATTTTCTAATTCTGCAATTTGTGCTTCAATTGAAGCAGAAACTAAAACAACTGAATTATTATTTTTTTTTGCCAATTCAATTACTCTTTGTGAAAGTGCATTTCCATTGTGAATAGATTGTTCATCTACATTACATACATACATTGTTGGTTTTAGAGATATCAAATTTAATGAATTAATAAATTCTACTTCAATATCTTTAAACTCATCTAGCAATATTAATTTTTCTCCTTCAAGTCTTATTAGAAGTTTATTAACAATTTCATTTTGTGCTTTAGCTTCTTTATCATTTGCTTTTAATTTTTTTTCTAAACTTACTTTCTTACTGCTTAAAACCTCTATATCCGCTAATTGTAGTTCAAGATTTATAGTGCTTATGTCATCTAGAGGATCTATCTTTGTTGATACATGTGTAACATTCGTATCCTCAAAACACCTTACAACGTGTGCAATTGCATCTACCTCTCTTACATGTCCAAGAAATTTATTACCCAAACCTTCACCTTTTGAGGCACCTTTCACTAATCCAGCAATATCAACAAAATCCATAAATGATGGAATAATTTTTTCACTCTTTCCAATAGTGGCAAGAATTTTTAATCTTTCATCAGGAACTGCAACTCTTCCTACATTAGGTTCTATAGTTGCAAAAGGATAATTTGCTGCCTCAGCTTTATTTGATTGAGTTAATGCATTAAACAATGTCGACTTCCCAACATTTGGAAGACCAACTATTCCACATTTAAAACCCATATTTATTTATCTTCACTTATTTTAGTCAAAAAAAGAGGCATATCAGATAATATTAAATTAAAATTTTCTGTCATTTTTTTTAGTTTTTTTTCAATTAAATTTTCCTCTTCTTCAGAAAAATTATTTAACACATAATTTGATACTAAATCTTTGTGACCTGGATGACCAATACCAACTCTTATTCTATTATAATTTTCTCCTAAATATTCATCTACACTAGCAAGACCATTATGACCCCCATTACCACCACCTTTTTTTATTTTAACTTTTGATAATTCTAAATCTAGATCGTCATGAATAACAAAAATATTATCTTTTTTTATTTTATAATAATTAACTGTTTCAAAAATAGGTTTACCTGATAAGTTCATGAAAGTAAGAGGTTTTATGACAAATATTTTTAAACCACTTATTGATCCTGAATACAACTCTTTCGATTTATCTTCTTTAACTTTACTTATATTAAAATTAGTAATTATTTTATCTGCTAATTTAAAGCCAATATTGTGCCTTGTATTAGTATACCTAACTCCTGGATTACCAAGCCCACAAATTATAAACATATATTATGATATAAATTATTTTATTTAGATTCTTTATCTTCTTCTTTTTTATCTTTAGGTTCTTCTTTATTTGCTTCAGTCTTCTCGTCAGTTTTTTCCTCTGCTCCTCCTTCCTCAGTTGTTTCTTCTTCTGACTTTGTTTCGACTTCAACAGTTGGAGGTACTAAAGTTGCAATTACAAAATCCCTGTCAGATATAGTAGGAGTAACACCTTCAGGTAATTTAATATTGCTTATTTTTACTGCGTCACCAATTTCACTTTCTAGTAAATCAAATTCAAGCTTACTTGGTATTTTATTTGCAAAACAGGATAGCTCTACTAGTCTTCTTACAGTATTAAGAACTCCACCTTTTTTTAGACCAGGACATTTATCTTGGTTTAAAAATTCCACAGGTATTTCAACTGTTACCTTTGTATTTTCTTGAACTCTTAGAAAATCAAAATGAATAAGCTTATCATTAACAGGGTGATATTGGAGCTGTTTTGGAAGTATTTTTTCCAATTTTCCATCAATATCAATATCAAGAATTGTAGAATAAAATGATCCTGTTTCCATAAGTTTTCTTAAAACTTTATCTTCAATAGCAATTTTTGTAGGTTCAGAGTTTTTTCCATAAATTATACCAGGCACCATACCCTTATTAAGTAGGCTGTGAGTAGAACTAGGTTCTTTATTTCTATCTAGTGCTTTGTAACTATCCATAATTTTAATTTTTAATCAAAAAGAGCAGAGACAGAAGCATCACTGCTGATCCTTTTAATCGCCTCACCCATTAAAGGAGCGATACTAATATGTCTAATGTTTTTTGTGTTTTTTACTTCTTTAGTTGGCTCTATTGTATCAGTTAATACTAGTTCCTTTATTTGAGAATTTGATATTCTTGACAAAGCTTGACCTGATAATACTCCATGAACAATATATGAATAAATTTCTTTTGCCCCATTATTTTTCAAAGCCTCAGCTGCATTGCACAATGTTCCTGCAGAGTCTGCAATATCATCAAGTAGTATACAGGTTTTATTATTTACATCCCCTATAATATTCATAACTTCTGACTCACCTGCTTTTTCTCTCCTTTTGTCAGCTATTGCTAATCCAGCATTTAGTCTTTTTGCAAAAGCTCTAGCTCTCACGACACCACCAACATCTGGAGAAGCCACAACCAAATCATTCGCTCCATTAAATTTTTCTTTTATATCTTTAATTATAGGAGGGGCTGAAAATATATTATCTAAAGGAATATCAAAAAACCCTTGAATTTGACCAGCATGCAAATCCATAGTTAGAACTCTATGAGCTCCAGCTGAAGTAATTAAGTTTGCAACTAGTTTCGCAGTTATTGGAGTCCTTGGTCCAGTTTTTCTATCCTGTCTTGAATATCCATAGTAAGGAATAACCGCAGTTATTCTTTTAGCTGAACCTCTCCGTGCAGCATCAATTGTTATTAGCAGTTCCATTAAATGATCATTTGCAGGATGAGATGTAGATTGAATTATAAAAACATCTTCTCCTCGAATATTTTCGTTTATCTCTACAAAAATTTCTCTATCGTTAAAAGTTCTTACGGAAGCATCTGCTAAAGAGACACCAATATGTTGAGAAATTTTTTCTGAAAGAGAATTACTGCTATTACAGGCGATTATTTTCATTTAATCTTTTTATGTACTATATCAGAATTAAAATAGTTCAATAGAAATTAATCTCTTAAAGAGATGATATTTATCATTCTGCCAGTTTGAATCTTATTTTGATGAGTTGCTCTTCTGTGACTAAAAAAAATATGACTATTTTTATAGGTATCCTTTCTTATATTAAACACATTATTTATCCCTTCTTTGCTAATTTGGAAGTTAATAAGATTACGTAGATCAAATATATCCTTATTACGATTTTTTGATTTAAAGAATTTTTGGTACGATTTATTTTTTTTTATAAATTTTAATTTGAATTTTTTATCAACTTCAAAATTATTAAACCCCAAACATGGTCCAACTATTACAATAATATTTTGACTTTTTATTTTTTTTCTTTTAATTTTTTTAATTCCTTTACTTACAATATTATTTAAAGCCCCCTTCCAGCCAGAATGAAGACAACAAACAATACTTTTTTTCTTATCAAAAATAAATATTGGCGCACAGTCTGCAGTTAATATACCCAATGCAATATTTTTATTTTCAGTAATTAATCCATCCCCGTAAATATCTTTATTTAAATTATTATTATTGACAAAAAATATTTTATTTGAGTGTATTTGATTAATTAATTTTAACCTCTTCTTTTCTATGCCAAGTGCATTAATTGCTATTTTAATATTTTTTGATACATTATTTTTTTTATCATCATTACTTTTGCTGCAATTTAAAGAATTAAAATCACCTTTAGAAATTCCTCCCTTAGAAGTAAAAAAACCTAAATTTACAATATCTATAAATTTATTTATATTAATAAAATTTTGCATTACTAAAGATTAGAAACAATTAAACACTTAAATAGATCACCCATTTCATCTTTTCCTATTAATCTTTCTAGTTCAATATTAAATTTTTTATTAATATTTGATTTAGATAAAGTTTTTTTTCTTTCTAGAATACCATATTTAATTAAAAATTCTCTTTGTGAACAATACTCTTCAATCTTTAATTTATATTTTTTAGCAATATTTATAAATTCTCTAAAATTCACATGACTTGAAATATCTTTTTTTCCTATATCTTCTAAAACATTTGAAAATTTATGATTTTGTATTGCTTGTAGAGTAAAATTATCAATATTTTCAAAATAACCATAATCTATAGTCAAAAACAGACCTCCTCTATTTTTAATAAATTTACAAATTTTTTCATAATATTTATTTCTTTGAATTGAAATTTCTAACAATTTTTCTTTTTTATATAAATTTAAAAAAGATATTAATTTTTTATTTTTTACATGCATATTTTTAAAAAATAATTTTTTTTCTATTTGATTAAAGCTCACATATCTTTCGTACCAATGTTTTTTTAAAATGAAATGCCTTACTGGGAAGCAATCAAAAAATTCATTAGAATATATAATTGACGGTCTAGTTGTTTTATAATTTATTTGCTTACTCCAATTTATATTATTTAATGATAATTTTTTAAGGCTTTCCTTTTGTATTTTTATTAATTTTTTATTTATTTCTATAAATTTTATTTTAGCATTTTTTAAAAAATCTGGATAAGATGATACACTCCTCGAAATATCTTTAAATAAAGTACCATTTCCAGGTCCTAATTCTATTAAGTTGAATTTAGAATTTATATTTTCTCTCCAAATGTAATACAAATAAAGCCCAACTATTTCTCCAAACATCTGAGAAATTTCAGGAGCGGTAACAAAATCATTTTTTCCCCCTATTGGATTTTGATTAGAATAATAACCCTTATCTTCATAAAGTGCACTGCTTAGGAAGTAATCTAAACGCATATCTCTTTTTTTTTCAATGATTTTAGATTTAATTATTTTTTCTATATTCATTTTTTCTTAATAAAATAATACCTAATATAAATAATGGTATGCTTAATATTTGTCCCATTGAAATAAAATTAAAAAATAAGCCTAAATGCAAGTCTGGTTCTCTTATATATTCAATAATGAAACGAAAAAAAGAATACAAAACTAAAAATAGACCAGTAATAAATCCATTGTTTATTTTTTTATTATTTTTAAAAAAATAAGAAATTAATATTATAAATAATACTAAGCCTTCAAACAGAGCTTCATAAAGCTGTGAGGGGTGTCTAGGTAAATTATCAATAGTTGGATATATAACTGAAATAAAAAAATCTGTTGGTTTTCCAATAAGTTCGGTATTAATAAAGTTAGCAATTCTACCTAAAAACAATCCTATTGGAGCAACAATAGATACTAAATCTGAAAGATAAAAAAAATCTATATCATTAATTTTACAAAAAAAATAAGTACTAACTATTATTCCAATTAATCCTCCATGAAAAGACATACCCCCATTCCAAATTTCAAAAATATAAAATGGATTCTCGATAAATAAATATGTTTGATAAAAGAGTACGTAACCAATTCTTCCTCCAAAAATAATACCAATTACAGCCCAAATAAAAAAATTATCTAATTGATTAATGCTTATCAAATTTCCTTTTACTCTATTTAGCCTTTTAATTAAGATAAGACCAAATATCAGCCCAAAAATATAAGCCAAGCTATACCAGCGTATATCTATAAAACCGAATGAGAATATTACAGGATCTATTGAAGGTTGAATAAAATTCATATATCTACATTATTAATAAAATTATGGTTAATAAAAACAAAATATTATCAGATTTATCAAAATTTGCAGTAGATGCTATGGGAGCTTTTTCTGGTTTAAAAGAGGAAATAGAGACTATTGTATCCCTAAGAGTAGATAAGGTAATTAAAAAAATGAATTTGGTAAAAAAAGATGAATTTGAAGTTTTAAAAAAAATGGTTCAAAAGTTAATGATAGAAAACGCGAAGTTAAATAAATCAACAAAAAGACAAGCAACTAAAAGCAAAAAAACTACTAAAAAGGCTAGAACTAAAAAGAAAACTAAGAAAAGCTAGAAAAACTCCAAAATTATTCACAAAATTTAAATATTTTTAATAAATAACCTTGCAAAACATCGTAAAATTTTAGTAATCAATATTTAGTACTTCGTTTCGATTATAGTACTAGATAAAGTATGGATATCAAAATATGTTATTAAATCCAATAGATATTGTTGAGGATGTAATTCACCAAAAAAAGTGGAATTTTAGTCGTGCTGCTGACCATGAACTTGTAGCAGAAATTTCCTCTCAGTGGTGCGCATATAGACTTTATTTTTCATGGTCAGAAAATATTAATGCACTAAGTTTATCAATAACTTTCGACATAAGGTTCCCTGAAACAAAACTAAATAAAGCTTACGAGTTATTAGCATTAATTAACGAAAATTTGTGGATAGGGCATTTTGATATAACAAGTAAAAATGGTATTCCAGCTTTTAGACACACAATTCTATCAAACAATGAGTCTGATGTACTTCATAAAAAATTTGAAGATTTGGTAGATATAGGAATCTATGAATGCGAAAAATTTTATCCTAGTTTTCAGCAAGTACTATTTGATGATACATTACCAAAACAAGCTATTAAATTTTCTGAATTTGAAATAATTGGCAGAGCATAATAAATATATTATTACTATCTTGCTTTTTTTTAAATTATGAAAAAAATATTATTAATTGGATGCGGTCATATGGGCAATGCATTATTGGTTTCATGGATTAAATCAAATCAATATTCATTAACTGTAGTAGATCCAATTAAATATAAATCGTTGAGACTCAAATATAAAAGAAAAAATAATAAATTTATTGAATCCATATCAGAATTAGGAAAATTTATAAACTTTGATTTTATTGTATTAGCTGTAAGGCCAAGTGATCTTATTAATGTTTTAAAAGAATTAGGAAAGATTAAAATTAAAAATCAATGCGCAATCGTAAGTGTTATTGCAGGAAAAAAAATTGGAGTTTTTGAAAAAAAATTTAAAAATATTAGTAACTTCTTTAGGATTATGCCAAATATGCCAGCATTAATTGGGCAAAGTATGAATTGTATTGTTTCAAACAAAAAAGCAAATATTTTGAAAAAAAAAGATGTTAGCAAGCTATTTGAATACTCTGGCAAGACTATATTTTTACAAAATGAAAATCAAATAGACATGGCTACTGCTATTTCAGGAAGTGGTCCTGGTTTTGTTTTTAATCTTATAGATGCATTTGAAAAAGCTGCAATTAATTTAGGATTTAAAAAAAATATTGCCAAAACTCTAGTATTAGAAACATTTAAAGGGTCTATCAATTTGTTAGATATAAATAAAATGAGCGCAGATAAATTAGTCAACACTGTTGCTACTAGAGGAGGCACTACTGAAGCAGGACTTAAAATAATGAACATTAACAAGATTCATAAAATTTTTAAAGATTTAGCAAGAGCCTCATATAAAAAAGCAAAAAATCAAGGTAAGTAAAATGCAAATTAATAAAATTTCTTTGGCAAAAAAAACTTTATTGTTGTTAGAAAAGAAATCTTGGAAAAATATTTCAATTTCAAGTGTTATAAAAAATGAAAAAAAAACAATTATCAAAAATAAAATTGAACTTTTAATAAACATAAATAGATATTTTGATTATTTGCTAAAGAAAAATTTATCAAACTTAGAAGATTCATCAAAAAAAGATATGCTTTTTGAAGTCTTTATGGCAAGATTAGACATACTAAATTCATATAGAAAATCTATAAAAAACTTATTAAAATATTTATCATCTAATCCTCAAGATTTTGCTAAAATATTTCCTTCTTTTGCAGAAAGTATAATATTAATGGCTACAATATCTAATATTAAAGTTAACGGTATAAAAGGTTTAGCTAATATTAAAGTTATTATGATTTTGTATTTTTTGATTATCTATACATGGAACAAAGACGAAACTGAATCACTAGAAAAAACTATGACAACTTTAGATAACTATTTAACAAATGTTGATAAACTTTCATTTGTATTTTAATGGACAATAAAACTATAAGTTACTCAGACTTTGAAAAAGTAGATATTAGACTAGGAACTATTATTGACGCCCAAGAATATGATGAATTGCTAAAACCCTCAATATTATTAAAAATTGATTTTGGTAAAGGAATTGGTATCAAAAAAAGTTCTGCCCAGCTCAGAAGAAATTATAAATCTGCAGATTTACTAAATAGACAAGTTATAGCTGTTGTGAACTTTGCACCTAAACAAATAGGTAAAATTATATCTGAAGTATTAGTTCTTGGTTTGCCTGATGAAAATAATGAACCAATTTTAGTAGTACCATCCAATAGATTAAAAAATGGAATAAAGTTATACTAAGCTCAAATAGGTAATAAAACAGATAATTTAAGACCGCCTAATTCAGATTCATCTAATTTTATTTCACCTCCATGAGACCTTATTATATCCCTAGTAATTGTTAATCCAAGTCCGCTTTCACCTTTTAATTTATTTCTCGAAGGATCAAGTGTGTAAAAAGGTTTGAATACATCTTCATATTTTTCTTTTGGTATACCTCCTCCATTATCATTTATGTCAATATTACAACCACTTTCATCAAGAAATATTTTAATTTCAATCTTATCACCATATCTTTTTGAATTATCAATTATATTTTGGAATGCTCTTTTTAATTGAATAGGTCGACCTGATGTTTGAACAATATTTTTTTCATCTAGTTTTATTGTATAATTATCCTCATTTAAATTTTTAATACATTCTTTAATAAGTTCATTAATATTTATATTTTCGATAGTTTCTGGGGATTCAGTTTTAACAAAACTGACATAACTATCGAGCATTGCCGTCATTTCTTTAATATCTATTTCCAATTCAGCTTGTGCTTTTTTATCTTTCATTAACGATACTTGTAATTTCATTCTTGTTAAAGGCGTTCTTAAATCATGACTTACACCAGCAAGCATATCAGTTCTTTGCTTTAAAAATCTTTTAATTCTTGTTCTCATTTGATTAAAAGCCTGAGATGTTTGCCTTATTTCATGTGCTCCTACACTTTTTAACTCGGGTGCATCTAAACCTCTTCCAAAAGTTTCAGCAATTATTGCTAATCTTTTTAGAGGTTTAAGTTGTTTGCTCATTAAAAAATAAGACATAAATAATAGAATGAGCGATGCAAAGATCATCCATAGAAGAAACACAAAGGCCGTTTCACTGTAGAGTCTGTCTTTATCAACATTAATGATTAATAATTCATTATCTAATTGAATTTTAATTATTGCTCCTCTTTCTAAATTAGTAAGATCATAACTAAAGGGTTTGTCTAAATTTGTGAGAGATTGATCAAGTCTCCTTGATAAAATACCTCTACTTATTTTTTTAGATAAAGGATTAATAGACTCATCTTTCCTAATATTTATTTCCATCTTGAAATCTTTTTTAGCTATGTTTCGTGCATAATTCTGCAAATCATCATCTATTAATTTTACTAAAACATTAATATCTGCAACAACTGACTCTGCTAATCTCTTTGAAATAATATTCCATGAAGTTTGATAAAAAACAAGTGAAGTAAGTAATACTAATATAATTATTGGAACAAAAATTATTATAATCGAGCGACCTATTAACGTTGAAGGAATAATTTTTTTATACATTATATTTCATCACAAATTAATTTATATCCTTTGCCCCTTACAGTTTTAATAAATTGAGGCTGTTTGGCATTTTTTTCTATTTTCTGTCTCAATCTAGTAATTCTTACATCAACTTTTCTTAATTCAGATTCATCAAACTCTTGATCTGCTAATTCTTCTCTCAAAACTATATTATTTTTTTTGTAAATTAATTTTAATAAAAGATCATTTTCACCTTCAGTAAGATATATAAGGTTATTATGATGTTTTAATTCTAGAGAAGACATATCAAATATAAAGTTTCCAAATGAAACTTTAGTATTTTTATTAGATATATTATCATATAAATTTAAAAGATTTTTAATTCGTAGAAATAGTTCTTCAGGCTCAAATGGTTTAGCCAGATAATCATCAGCTCCAATTTTTAATCCATCAATTTTATTTTGATCTTCACTTAAAGCAGTTAACATTATTATTGGTGATTTAGAAATTTTTTTAATAAATTCAATTAAATCAATCCCATCTCCTGAAGGCATCATTCTATCAAGAATAATAAGATCAAAAAATAAAAATGATAAAATATCTTTGGCTTCTAAAAAATCTTCACATGTAAAAACTGCAAATTTTTTTTCAGTTAAATAATCTTTAAGAAGTTCTCTTAGTCTCTTATCATCATCGACAATGAGTATATTTTTATTCATTTATTTAATTTATTTCATTAAATTTTTTTTGGTTTTTTTCATCTATCATTTTAAATAAAACTTTCTTAAAACCATTAATATCTATTTCATCAAAATTTTTAATAACGTTATAAATATTTGTAATTTGAATATTCGATAATTTTATTTCTAATTCTTGACCTTTTTTAGAAAGTGTAAGTTTTTTTGTTCTTTTGTCTTCACCAGTAGACAAAATAATAAACTTTTCTTTTACCAATTGATTTAAAACTCTAGATAAACTTTGTTTAGTTATTTGCAAAATTGAAAGAAGTTCTTTTATAGTAAGTCCATTTTTTTTTCCTACAAAATAAATAACTCTATGGTGAGCACGTCCAAACTTAATTTTTTCAAGCACTCTATCGGGGCCGGATGTGAAATCTCTATAAGAAAAAAACATTAATTCTATTATTTTCCTTATTTCTTTCTCATTCAAATAAAGAGGTGTTAACAATTTATTTAGGTCAGCCATATTGACTTAATTATGCATCACTGATAGTCAATTGTCATTTAAAAAATAAAAATAATTAATTTATGCCTAAAACATTTGAAAACAGAGATGGTTGGATCTGGTACAATGGAGAGTTTGTTGAGTGGAATAATGCTACAACTCATGTAATTGGTCAAGGATTACATTATGCAAGCGCAGTATTCGAAGGAGAAAGAGCTTATAATGGTAAAATTTTTAAAAGTGAAGAGCATACAAAAAGACTATTTAAGTCAGCTGAAACCATCGGAATAAAAATTCCATACTCTGAAGAAGAAATAAATAATGCAAAAGACGAATTGATACAAAAAATGAATTATAAAGATTGTTATGTAAGGCCATTTGCATGGAGAGGGGGAAAGTTGATGGGATTGTCTACGGCAAATTCTGATGTTCATGTATCGATTGCTATCTGGGATGATTGGACAACATATTATAAAATGGAAGATATGAAACATGGTTTAACTTTAATTACTTCTCCTTGGAAAAGACCTTCGCCTGAATCGATACCTTTTGAAGCTAAGGCTTCTGGACCATATTTAATTTGTACGCTTTCAAAATCTTTTGCAGAAGATAAAGGTTATAATGAAGCTTTAATGTTAGATTATAGAGGCTATGTTGCTGAAGCAACAAGTTCAAATATTTTTTTAATTAAAGATAAAGATATTCATACACCTATTCCAGATTGTTTTCTAAATGGTATCACACGTCAAACAGTAATTGAAATGGTAAAACATCAAGGTTTCAATTTGGTTGAGCGTCATATTAAACCTGATGAATTAAAAAATTTTGATGAAGTATTTTTAACAGGTACTGCTGCTGAGATCACTCCAGTAAAATCTATAGACTCTCTAGGCTTTAGAACAGGTGATAATACTACTACTTTTCAGTTTATGAAAGATTATAAAAAAATAGTTACTGATACTAACTAGTATTTTGTAACCAGCTCGATTCCTCATTGTAAAATTCTTTTTTCCAAAATGGAGCATCTTTTTTTAGATAGTCCATTATAAATTTACAACCTTCAAAACTATCATTTCTATGTTCTGAAAAACAAGCAACAAGAACAATTTTTTCATTTATATGCAATCTTCCATATCTATGAATTATAAGACAATCAATTAAACTCCATTTATCAACAGCATTATCTTTAATTTTCGAAAGTTCTTTTATTGCCATTTCTTTATAGACCTCTAAATCTAAAAATTTAACATCCCTATTATTATTTATATCTCTAACATATCCAACAAATGTATTTACTGCACCAACGCTTGAGTACTGGTCTTTTATAATTTTTATTTCTTTTTCAATATTAAATTCTTTTTTTTGTATTTTTATCATTATCCACCACTGACAGGAGGGAATATAGCTATTTCATCTGTTGATTTTATTTCTGAATTTTCGGAAACATATTCCTTATTAATAGCAAAACGTAAAATATCACTCATTATATGTTTTTCTAAATCTGGATACATTGTATTTAAATTTTTTTTTAATTCATTGATATTCCTAGGAAAATCTTTTTCAATAAATTCATAATCTTTCTTTGTTATATCTTTGATCCAAGCAAAATATTTAATTTTCATTTTAAAAATGTTTTACTGAACCTTTTACATAATCATAAGCGGTATATAAGGTTAACACAGCTGCTACCCATAAAAAAATTTTTCCTAGATATAAAATTGGAGTCATATCAATACTACTTTCAGATAGTATTAATAAAGCAAGTGCTGACAATTGAAATAATGTTTTTGATTTAGCTATTGTAGAAACAGGAATACTCACTTTTATTCCTGCCAAATACTCTCTTAATCCAGATACAGTAATTTCTCTTAATAGTATTATAAGAGCTGGGACTGTATCCCAATCACTAATCACGCCCTTAGAAGTTAAGATTAAAATTACTGCAGCAACTAATAGCTTATCAGCAATAGGATCTAGGAAAGTTCCAAAATTAGTAACTTCATTTCTTAGTCTGGCTATATATCCATCAAAATAATCAGTTATACTTGCTAGGCAAAATAAAACAAATGCTATCCAACCAAAGTAAGGATTTTTAAGATATATACAAAAAACAATTATTGGTATTACAGCAATTCTTATTAAAGTAAGAAAATTGGATAAATTCATTTATAATTTATATCTAAATTAAGATGATTTTAAGTGCTATGAAAATATTCATATATTTTTTTAAGCATAGCAAAAGGTATAGATTTTACCTGTTTCAAATCTTCTAAACTAGCTGTTTTTATATTTTCTACTGTTCCAAAATGTTTTTTTAATATTTTCTTTCTTTGTGGACCAATTCCCTCAATATCATCAAACACTGATCTAACACTCATTTTAGACCTTTTACTTCTATGAGTTGTAATAGCAAATCTATGAACTTCATCTCTTATATTTTGTAAAAAATGTAAAAGCGGGTTGTTATTATTAAGTCTATAAGAAACCTTCTCATGGATTAATATTTCCCTTCCTGAATCTCTCTCGGCTCCTTTAGCCATTGATATAATAGGAATGTTTATGTTTAAATTATCTAAAGCGCTCTTTACGGAATTATACTGACCTTTACCACCGTCAATAATTATTAAATCTGGCAATTCTATTTCCTCTGAAAATTTAATATTTTTAAATCTTCTTATAAGCATTTCTTTCATCATATAGTAATCATCAATTGTATTTTTATTATTATCAATATTAAATTTAATATTAAATTTTCTATAATTTGATTTTAAAAACCCATTATTATTATAAGCAATCATTACTCCTATAGGAAATTTTCCAAATGTGTGACTGTTATCATATGCTTCAATTTTTTTTATGTCTCTGTCTATCTTAAATATTTTTTTTATTTCATTAGTAAAATTATCGAATGATTTTAATTTATTTAATTTTAGTTCTAAATTTATTCGAGAATTTTCTTCAGCAAATTTTAATAAATTTTTTTTTGGACCTTTTTGAGGTCTTAAAAATTTAGTTTTTTCAAAATTTTTACCAAATACATGTAAATCTAATTTTTTATTTATATCTATATTTGTAATTATATATTTTGGAATTTCTTTTTCAGCATAAAATATATTTAAAAAACCAATAATAATTTCATCTACTTCAGATAAATTATCGTGATCAGGATAGAAGGCCTTGCCTCCATAAGATGAATTATTTCTATAAAAACTCCCATATATGCATGTCTTTCCTTCTTTAGTTGTAATAGCAAAAATATCTGCATCATTTATATCTTTAATATTTATAGAATTATTTTGAGAAATATGTTTTAGAGCCTTGAGCCTATCTCTTAGTGATGCGGCTAATTCAAAGTTTTTCTTTTCTGAAGCTATGAACATTTGATTGGAAAATTTTTTTTGAATCTTTTCATAGTTTCCACTGGTTAAAAACTCATCCGCTGACTCAACAAGTTTTGAATATTCTGCTTGAGAAATTTTTCCCCCACATGGTCCAGAACATCTTTTTAAATAATAATTAAAACAAAGCTTATTTCCTGCTGAAACTTCTTTGTCAGTACAAGATCTTAAAAGAAAAATTCTTTGAATTGTATTTATCGTTTTGTTTACTGCATCGGGACTGGCAAATGGGCCATAATATCTCCCCTTTTTATCCTTAGCCCCTCTATGCTTTTCAATTCTTGGATAATTATGTTCAGAAGAAATAAATATATATGGAAATGATTTATCATCTCTTAATAAAATATTAAATCTTGGTTTATGTTTTTTAATCAAATTACATTCTAAAATAATTGCCTCAAATTCTGTATTTGTTACAAAAAAATTCATATCTTTAGTCATACTAACCATTCTTTGAATTCTTCTAGTAAGGCTATTGATTGATACGTAATTTTTTACTCTATTAAAAATATTTTTAGCTTTACCAATATATAAAATATTCCCTTTTTCATCTAGCATTTGGTATACGCCAGGTTGCTTTGGAAGGGTCTTTGAAATATTTCTGATAATCTCTTGTCCTTGAAGCGTCATTTTAACTGTCGTAAATAAGTAAATTTTCTATAAATTCAATTTTATACAATAAAGTATTTATTAAAAAAAAATTATTATGGTTCATTTATATTTTAATATATTATAGGGATAAAATACAATTAAAGGGAGTAAATATGCCGAAAATGACAACAGAAGAAGCATTTGTAAAAGTTTTGCAAAAACATGGCATACAGCATGCTTTTGGCATTATAGGATCTGCCTTTATGCCAATTTCTGATTTATTCCCTAAAGCTGGAATTACATTTTGGGATGTAGCTCATGAGTCAAACGGTGGAATAATGGCTGATGGATACACTAGATCAACAGGAAAAATCGCTATGTGTATTGCACAAAATGGACCAGGAATAACCGGACTTGTTACTCCAATTAAAACAGCATATTGGAATCACACACCAATGTTATTAGTAACACCTCAAGCCGCAAATAAAACTATGGGTCAGGGTGGATTTCAAGAAGTTGAACAAATGAATTTATTTAAAGATATGGTTTGTTATCAAGAAGAAGTAAGAGATCCAACTAGAGTTGCAGAAGTATTAAACAGAGTAATTTCAAAAGCCATTAAAGGTTCAGCACCTGCACAATTAAATATACCAAGAGATTATTGGACACAAGTAGTTGATATTGAACTGCCTTCAATTATTAAATTTGAAAGACCAACCGGAGGTATCGATGCAATCAAAAAAGCAGCAGGACTATTATCTAATGCAAAATTTCCTGTTATATTATCTGGTGCAGGAGTAATTTTATCTGACGCTATTGATGACTGTAAAAAATTATCTGAAAAATTAAGCGCACCTGTGGCATGTGGTTATCAACATAATGATAGTTTTCCTGGAAAACATCCCTTAGCTATTGGTCCACTAGGATACAATGGTTCAAAAGCAGCAATGGAAATAATTTCAAAAGCAGATGTGGTTCTTGCTCTAGGAACAAGACTGAATCCATTTTCTACTCTCCCAGGATATGGTATAGATTACTGGCCTAAAAATGCAGATATAATTCAAGTAGATATTAATTCGGATAGAATTGGATTAACAAAAAAAATTAGCGTTGGCATTTGTGGAGATGCTAAATTAGTTTCTAAGCAAATATTAGAAAATCTTTCATCCACTGCCGGAGATGAAAACAGAAAAGAAAGAGAAGAATTTATACATCAAAAAAAATCATCATGGTTACAAACATTAACTGGTCTTGATCATGAAGATGATGATCCTGGTACCTCTTGGAATAAGGATTCAAGAGATAGGGAGCCAGAGAAAATGTCTCCAAGAATGGCCTGGAGAGCTATACAGGCTGGCTTACCGGAAGATGCAATCATATCTAGTGATATTGGAAATAATTGTGCAATTGGTAACGCATACCCAACTTTTGAAAATGGAAGAAAATATTTAGCTCCAGGTTTGTTTGGCCCATGTGGATACGGTTTTCCATCTGTGTTAGGAGCTAAAATTGGGTGTCCAAATACACCTGTAGTTGGATTTGCTGGTGATGGTGCATTTGGTATTAGTATGAGTGAAATGACGTCTTGCAATAGAGAAGGATGGCCTAATATTACAATGATAATATTTAGAAACTATCAATGGGGCGCAGAAAAAAGAAACACAACTCTTTGGTATGATAATAATTTCATAGGAACCGAACTTGACCCAAAACTAAGTTATGCAAAAATAGCTGAAGCTTGTGGCTTTAAAGGAATAATAGCCCATACACAAGAAGAGCTAACAGAAGCACTAAAACTTTCTTGTAAGGAACAAATGGAAGGTATCACAACTTTTATAGAAGTTATGTTAAATCAAGAACTTGGAGAGCCATTTAGAAGGGATGCAATGAAAACACCTGTTGAAGTCGCAGGAATAGATCCAAAAGACACTGTTATTCAATAATTTATTAAGTGGATTTTTTATATTTAATTTTAGGTTTGATTATTCTGGTTGCTGGAGCAGAAGTAGTCATAAGGGGATCAGTTAGTTTTGGAAAAAAATTAAATATTTCTCTTTTTGCGATAGGTGTCGTCATTGTTGCAGGAGGAACTTCTCTTCCTGAATTAGCAAGTAGTATTAATGCGGTTATTACTCAACATGCAGATTTAGCATTAGGCGCAGTTGTTGGAAGTAATATTGCAAATTTAATTTTAGTAATGGCAGCAACTACAATAATTTTTCCAATAACTAATATTAATAATAATCAAATTAATCAAGCTTGGATAAATATTGTACTAGGCATAGCTCTAATTTTTATGAGTTACTTTTATTTTAATTTTGTATTTGGAATTCTATCATTAACTTTACTAACATTTATTATGTACATTCAGATCAAAAGAGGATCTGTAAACATAGATGAAATTAATAAAGGGGATTACTCAACAATAATTTCAATTTCCTTGATTATAATTGGTATAGTTTTTCTAATTTATGGATCTGAGTTATTTGTAAGTTCTGCAATAAATTTAGCAAACACCTTTAGTGTTTCTGAAACTGTTATTGGATTATCATTGATTGCTTTTGGCACATCACTTCCTGAGTTAGTAGTTGGTGTTATGTCTGCACTTAAGAGAAAAGTAGATTTTGCCTTAGGTAATATTTTAGGATCTAATATTTATAATGTATTGGGAGTATTAGGTGTTATTTCTTTTTTTGATCATTTTTCAATGCCTAATGTTTTAGCAAAACAAGATTTAATTTTCATGCTTTTGATAACTTTTATGATTCTTGGTTTTATGTATTTATCAAAAAAACTAGGCAGAACTTACGGAGTTATAGGGTTAGTTTTGTATTTTAGTTATATGTATTTTATTTATATTTAGATATTATGAAATTAAATGATCCAAAAATACTTTTGGAAATATTAAACATTGCAATTGATGCCGGTAAAGAAATTTTAAAAATTTATAATGATGATATAATTGTAAAATCTAAAGAAGATAATTCACCTCTTACAAAAGCTGACATTAATTCAAATAAAATTATAATTAATAGATTGCAAAACTTGGAACCAAACTTTCCAATTTTGAGTGAAGAAAGTTTAATTGATTGGAATGAGAGAAAAGAGTGGCAAAAATACTGGTTAATAGATCCACTTGATGGAACCAAAGAATTTATAAATAAAAATGGTGAATTTACAGTTAATATTTCTTTAATTGAAAAAAATTATCCAATATTTGGTGTCATTTATGCTCCTGCAAAATCTCTTCTTTATTATGCTATCAAAAATAATGGAGCTTTTAAAATAATTACTAATTCAAACATTGAAACTGTTGATGAATTTAAGATCATTAAAACTTACAAAAAATCAAACGATGTTGTTAGAGTTATCGGTAGTCGTTCTCATTCTAATAAGAAGTTTGAGAAATGGCTAAGCGATAATTTAAATTCTTATGAATTAGTAAAAATAGGCAGTTCATTAAAATTTTGTCTTCTTGCAGAGGGAGGCGCAGATATTTATCCTAGGTTAGGACCGACTTCAGAATGGGATATAGCAGCAGGTCATATTATTTTAGAAGAAGCAGGTGGCTCAATCAATAATATTGATAATAATAAAATACTATACAACACTAAAGAAAATGTTATTAACCCGTACTTTATTGCAAGAAACTAATTCAATATAAAAAATGAAAATACTTATTTGTGGACTTCCTGGTTCTGGAAAAACTTGGCTTGCTGAGAGACTTATAAAAGTGATTGAAAATTGCGCATGGTATAATGCAGATATAGTTAGAAAATCTGCTAATGATTGGGATTTTTCGATGGAAGGCCGAATTAGACAAGCAAATAGAATGAAAACATTTGCTGATTTTGAAAAACAAAATGGTCGGTGGGTAATGTGTGATTTTGTAGCCCCAACTGAAAAAGCTAGAGAGGCATTCAATCCTGATTTTGTTATTTGGTTAGATACAATTAAAGAAGGTAGATTTGAAGATACAAATAAAATGTTCGAACAGCCAATTAAAACAGATATTAAAATAACAAAGTTTTTATCAGATGAAGAAATTGAAAATTTAGCAAAGGAGATTAAGAATGTTTGATTGGAAAAAACCAACTGTACAAATGCTAGGTAGATGGCAACCATGGCATGATGGTCATACAGAATTATTTAAGAGAGCTTTACAAAAGACTGGTCAAGTTTGTATTATGTATAGAGATGTAGGCGGGGTCGATGCAGGTGTAGAAGGTCAGGCTGACAACCCTTTTCAATTTGAAGAAGTAAAAAATAAAATTAATGAAGGGTTAAGTAAGCATGGATATTCTGAAGGCAAAGAGTATGTTGTAGTAAAAGTTCCAAATATTATTGATATTTCATATGGAAGGGGAGTTGGATATTCATTTACTGAACATGACTTAGGAAAAGAAATTCACGATATTTCTGCAACTAAAATTAGAAATGAAATGCGAACTAAAGGAGAATTAAAGTAAATTAATTTTTTTCTTTGTTAATTAAATATGTTGCTACGATTACAATAAAACCACCTATTAAAGTAATTAAAGTTGGTATTTCATAAAATATCATAAATGTTAATAAAATTCCAAATACAGGAAATAATGCATAAAATGGAAAAACTCTATTAACTGGGTATATTCTATAAAGATAGAACATTGACATATGTGCACCTATCGAAACAAATATTCCGGAATGCAAAATTAATAACCATGACTGAAGGCTGATATTTTTAATTTGTTTTAATGTCTCACCTTCAAAAATAAATGAAGAAATTATTAAAAATATAAATCCTATTAAACCCATTACAGCATTAGTTAGTGTAACCTCTAAATCTTTTAAATATCTAGAAAATACTTGAGCACTCGCATAAAAAAATGCCATAAAACTTATAAGAATTAATGCAAATATTTCATTTCTTATTAGTGGATCAAAACCTAGTAATATAATACCAAAAAAAGAAATAAATATTAGGATCCATTTTTTAATACTAACTGTTTCATTTAAAAAAAATGAACTTAATAATATAGCAAATGGTATTGCAAGTTGTGATCCAATAATTATTGGTGAAACTATTCCTGCTTCATTTAAAGATAATGTCATAAAAACATTTGCCAAAAAGCCCATTGATATGGAAAAACAAAAAAGAGGTAGCCAATATTTTTTATTTGGAATTTTAAATTTCCAAAAAGGGATTAAGCAAATGAAGACAACTAGCATTCTTAAACTGCCCATTAATAGAGGAGGGACATTTTCATTAAAAATAACTTTTTGAACTGGATAAGCGCTACCAAATAAAATTGTAATGATTAAAATTAACAAATAATGTCTTAAACTCATGATTATTTATAAAGTTGATAGAAAGAAATCAATTTTGGATTGCGACTACTGCAGCCATAATTGATGCTATTTTTGAATTTTTGCTATCTGCTCTACTAGGTACAACTACAGGTGTCTTACCTCCAATAACTATTCCAGCAGCACAAGCATTCATAAAATAGACCATCATTTTGGATAGAGAATTTCCAGTTTCTAAATTAGGAACTAATATTATATCCGCTTTACCAGCTACTTCATTATCTATATTTTTTATTTTAGCAGCTTGTTCAGACACAGCATTATCGAATGCAAGAGGACCATGAATAAAGGCATTAATTTTTTCTTCATGCGCTTGTTCCATAACTTTTTTAGCTTCTATAGAACTTGGCATACTATCTATCGGATCCTCTGTTCCAGATAAAATTGCAACTTTTGGTTTGGAAATATTTAATTTATTACAAAACTGAACAGCATTTTTTAAGATTTGTAATTTAATTTCAACTCGAGGCAAAACATTTAGTGCACCATCAGTTATAAAAAGAGGTTTTTTTAGTTCAGGTGCTGTCATATGCCAAATATGACTTAGTCTTTTACCTTCAAGTAAAGAAAATTCTTTTTTTAAATAAAATCTCATTAAAATATCTGTATGTAAATTTCCTTTAATAATAATTTTTATTTTATTTTCACTTGCCATTTGACAGGCAACTGCAGCACTTTCTTCTCTGTCGCTTGTTTCTATAATATTATAATCTTTAATATCCAAATTTAATTTTATTGCAGTTTCTGCAATTAAATTTTTGTCGCCTATTAAAGTTGGATTGATTAAATTTATATCTTTTGCTTCTTTCACTGCAGATAATACAGTCTCTTGATCAGGACAAACCACTGCGGCTGAAATCTTAGGTGTCTTTATAGCTATATTTTTAAGATCTTCTGGTAATGCAGTCATATTTTCTCTCTCTCTATACCACTGCTACATTTTTTCCTATGATATTTGTATTTAATCAAATAAATATTCTTTGATTTAGGCTAATTTTCATATACTCAATTAATTTCAAAGGAAAAAAATGGACTTAGAAAAAAGAACTGAAATACCAAATTCTCTAGAAGAACATTGGATGCCATTTACCTCTAATAGGGATTATAAAAATAGCCCTAGATTAATGGTTAAAGCAGAAGGTGTTTATTATACAGATCATTATGGTAATCAGTTAATTGATGCCAGTTCTGGTTTATTTTGTAGTCCAGCTGGTCATTCACGACCAGAAATTCGTGAAGCAGTTTCAAATCAATTAGAACAATTAGATTATGTTCAACCTTTTCAACAAGGTTTTGGTGGCTCATTTGATTTAGCAAGAAAAATTTCTAAACACACACCTGAAGACTTAAACAAAATTTTTTTTACAATTTGTGGATCTTCTGCCGTGGAGACAGCCATTAAAACAGCAATTGCTTATTTTAAAGCAAAAGGAGAAGGACATCGGTCACACATAGTTGGAAGGGAGAGAGGTTATCATGGCATGAATATCGGAGGTATTTCTGTTGGTGGTATGATAGCTAATAGAAAAACTTTTTCAAATATTCTAATGCCAAATGTTCATCATCTTAGACATACTCATTTACCTGAAAATAAATATGTAAAAGGTGAGCCAGAGAATGGTGCAGATTTAGCTGATGATTTAGAGAGAATAGCAGGTAATATTGGAGCTGAAAATATTGCTGCATGTATTGTTGAACCAGTTGCAGGATCAACTGGCACATTAGTTCCTCCAAAAGGGTATTTAAAAAGACTAAGAGAGTTATGTGATAAACATGGAATTTTATTAATTTTTGATGAAGTTATAACAGGATGGGGAAGAATGGGAGCCCCTTTTGGAGCACAAGCTTTTGATGTATGTCCTGATATTATGACAATGGCTAAAGCTATTACAAATGGTGTAGTTCCTCTTGGCGCAGTTGCTTCAAGGGATGGAATATACGATACAATTATTGATGCTTCACCAACTGGTGCAATTGAATTCTTTCATGGATATACTTATTCGGCAATACCGGTTTCAATGGCTGCTGGATTAGCGATGCAAGATATAATTGAAAAAGAAGATTTATTTAATAGGGCCAAAGATATGTCACCTTATTTTTTAGATGGTCTTTTTAGTCTTAAAGATTTGGATATTATTACTGACATTAGAGGTTATGGTATGATGGGTGGTATAGATATTAAAATGGATGAAAGACTTGGTAAAGCTGGATACGCTTGTTTTAAAAAACTTTTTGAAGCTGGTTTAAGTCTTAAAGCTACAGGGGATTGTTTAATCGTTGCTCCACCATTTATTTGTGAGAAAAAACATATAGATGAGATTATCGAAAAATTACGAACTGGTATCTCAAACTATATGCATGATAGATAATGAAAGTTGGAGTTCCTTCTGAGATTAAGGACCAAGAATCTAGAGTCGGACTTACACCACAAAGTGTAAAAGAATTAGTTAAAGACAACCATACTGTTTTGATTCAAAATAATGCAGGTCTTGGGGCAGGCTTTTCAAATAGCGATTATGAAAATTCTGGTGCAAAAATTTTAAATTCAGCAGAAGATATTTTTAATACATCTGACATGATTATTAAAGTTAAAGAACCTCTAATGAATGAGGTAGCAATGTTAAAAGAAAATCAAATTTTATTTACTTATTTACATCTATCTGCTGCTCCTCAATTGACAAAAGGCCTAATTGATTCAAAATCAATTTGTATAGCTTATGAAACTGTAAGTGATCATAATAACAAACTACCTCTTTTAGCTCCGATGAGTGCTGTTGCTGGAAGAATGTCTATCCAAGCAGGTGCTTACTCACTTGAAAGACATAAAGGTGGAAGTGGTTTACTGTTAGGTGGTGCTCCTGGAGTTTTACCGGGTAAAGTTTTTATTTTAGGAGGAGGTGTTGTTGGAGAAAATGCAGCAATTATTGCAACAGGAATGCAAGCAAAAGTTTTCATAGTAGACAAATCAGAAAAACGATTAGATGAATTGAAAGAAAAATTTGGAGATAAAATTGAACCTCTTCATAGTGATAAAATAAATATTCAGGATTATATTTCTGAATGTGATTTATTAGTCGGAGGGGTGCTTGTGCCTGGTTCAAATGCTCCAAAAATCATTACCAAACAAATGATTAAAGAAATGAAAAGCGGATCTGTAATTGTTGATGTAGCAATAGATCAAGGGGGATGTGTTGAAACAAGTAAACCAACAACACACGCAAATCCTACATACATCGTTGACGATGTAGTTCATTATTGCGTTGCAAATATGCCCGGAGGCGTTCCTAGAACCTCTACTCTTGCATTAAATGCAGTTACTTTACCTTTCATTCAAAATTTAGCTACAAATGGTTTTAATAAAGCTCTAAAAAATGACAAAAATTTTATGAATGGTCTAAATATTTATAAAGGCTCAGTGACGTATAAAGCTATTGCTGATGATCTGAGTTATGAATATGTTAATCCAGAAACTTTAGTACACTAGAAACTTCTAGCAGCTTGAACCATAATTTTTAATTTAATTTTTGCCAAATCTCTAGTTAAATGACCTAGTCCACAATCTGGAGCTACAATTAATTGCTCCTTGTCAATAAATTGTAAAGCATCTTTTATTCTTGTAACTATTTCTTCTTTGCTTTCTATTTGAGAACTTGCAATTTTTATTAATCCAAAAATAATTTTTGTATTTTTAAAATCTTTTAAAAATTCTAGGTTGTTGTAACGATGAGCATCTTCGATAGAAACCGTATCTATAATTGACTCATCCAGCTCTCTACTAATTTTACTATAAGAATTTAAAGGTGCTTTTGGATAATCAATTGCATCTAATTTATCAGGGTAACCACAACAAATGTGAGTTATTTTTTCAATATTTTGATCTTCAATATTTTTAAAACATCTTTCTAAATTTTTAATTCCGAAATTTAGAGCATTTTCTGGTTTTCGTGCAAACAATGGTTCATCAACTTGTATATATTTACATCCAGCATCAACTAATCTTTTTATTTCTACATTTATTGCATCAGCTAGATCCTCACCCATCTCTTGATCTGAATTATAAAATGTATTTGCTATAGTATCTGTTATAGTCATGGGTCCTGGAATTGTAATTTTTATTGGTTTTGAGGTAAGTTTTTGATTATTTTTCCACTCCTCAACTAAAAAAGAGCCTTTAGCTTTAATCTTTTCAGTTATGGTTGGAAGCCAACATTTGTAATTACCAGTCCTTGCAACTTTTTCAGTAAGATTATCAAAATCTATACCTTCAAGATATCTACAATGATAATGAATATAATTTTCTCTTCTAACTTCACCATCAGTCAAAATATCTATACCACATTCTTCTTGATCACTAATTATTTCTTTAGTTGCTTTATTGAATAGTTCTTCAACTTTATAACCCATTTTATTAATTTCATTATTATAAAATTTAGTTGGATGTTCAGTATCAGTTCCACCTTTAGCATTAAACCAATCAGTAATTTCTATATAAGATGGTTTGGGATAAGCGCCAATTACTGTAGTTAACATTAATTTATTTATATAGATTTTGTTATAATAAAATATAAATTAAGTTTTTTATACAAATTTTATGGATTTATTACCCTCAAAAAATTCCACTAGTTACTATAAAGGAAACTTGCATGGACATTCAAATCATTCGGATGGAGCACTAAAGCCAAATGAAGTTATCAATGAATACAAAAATTTAGGTTATGATTTTACATGTCTTTCTGAACATTTATGGAAAGGAGAGAAATTTGCTAATGAAGTAGTTTTGGATACAACAAATTTAAATGAAAATAATTTTATTGTAATTCCATCTGCTGAACTTCATTGTAAAGGAAAACAATATGTTAATAATGGACTTTGGCATATTGTGGCAAACGGACTACCAGTAGATTTTACATGTGCTGATGATAAAGAAAGAGCTCCAGAAATGATACAGCGAGCTATTGACTCTGGAGCATTTGTAACAATTGCACATCCTGAATGGTACAAATTAACTTTTGATGAATGTATTTCTGTAAGTCATGCGCATGGAGTAGAAATATACAATCACTCATGTCATATTGAGGCAGCAAGAGGATTTGGAACAGCAACTGTAGATTATTTATTAGAAGAAAATAAGAAAATACTTTTAACAGCTACTGATGACTCACATTTTAGAATGGCGGATGCTGGTGGAGGGTGGGTGATGGTTGCATCAGAAAATTTTAACGAAAGATCTATTTTAGATGCATTGAAGATGGGAAAATATTATTCTTCTACCGGTGTAGATATTTTAAAATTTGAAATGCAAAATAATTTAGTAAAAGTAGTATCCTCTCCTGCAGAACACATTACTTTAGTAGGTCAAGGAGCAAGATCTTTAAGTGAGAATGGTAATAACATTACTGAGGCAATTTTTGATTTAAACAATATCGACACAAATTGGTTTAGGGTGACAATTATTGATAATTTTGGCCGTTTTGCTTGGTCTAACCCAATTTGGCTTTAAATAAATACACATCTTTTAACAGAAAATTGTAACAAATTTGTAAAATATTTTTGCTAAAACTTCTAATTTGTATACAAAAAAAGTATACGATAAATTTATCTTATAGGAGAAAACATATGTTTAAAAAACTATTCATAGCGTTTGTATTTTCTTTCTCCACTGCATTATGGAGTTTCACTTCTCTTGCAGCAGATTGTTCTGGTTCTACAATGAACGATGGACAACAGGGTGGAAAGTATCCTCAACAATATGAATTATCAGAATATGAAAGCGCAGCTGGCTGTCATATGCATTTTCATGATAATCCAAATATTGCGAGTATTAACGCTACTATTCAAGGTAACCCAAGTCTACCATCAGTGGAAGACAGATTGCCTGATGAGCCATTAGTAGTTGTGCCTTACGACTCAATTGGTTCTTATGGAGGAACAATTAACTTTTTATCAAATGCAACTGAAGCTGGTACATCTGATATGTTATCAACAAGACACGTAAACTTAGTGCGTTTTGCTGATGATCTATCAACTATTGTTCCAAACGTTGCAAAAGATTATGAGTGGAATAGTGATTTCACAACTTTAACCTTTACTCTTAGAAAAGGTCACAAGTGGTCAAATGGTGAGCCATTCACTGCGAGAGATGTTGAGTTTTGGTATGAAGATCTAATGATGAATCCGAAAATTAGAGAAAAGCCTTATCCATATCTTTTAGTTGGTGGAGAACCTATGACTGTAGATGTAGTTAATGATACAACTGTTAGATTTAACTTACCATCTCCATTCCCTGGTTTATTAGCAACGCTTGCATGGTCTTACAACCAAGCTTTCATGCCTGCACATTTCTTGGAACAATTTCATCCAGAAATAGACTCTAACGCTGATGCAAATGCTCAAGCATTAGGTTTTGCAGATGGTTGGGATGCTCTTGCTGCTTATTATGGTAACTCAGGTTGGACTGATACTCCTACACCTATGTTAAGAAATCCAGAATTAGTAAGTGGATTACAATATGCAGCTTATCCTTCACTAGAAGCTTATATGACTATTGAAGATACTACTGAGGGTAGAGTTTATGCTGCTAACCCTTATTTCCACCAAGTTGATACTGCTGGAAATCAATTACCATACATTGATTATCAAAATGAAAGATACATCAATGAAAATGAGATTAGACTTTTAAAACTTGTTAATGGTGAAGTTGATTACAAATCACAATCAGTACAACTTGAATCTGCCCCTCAATTGTTAGATGGAGCAGAAGCAGGTGGTTATAATCTTCAAATTAACCCAGGTTGTGGCGCTGCATTATTTAGTTTTAATGTAACACATCCAGATCCTGAAAAACGTAAAGTCTATGGTGATATTCGTTTCCGTCAAGCAATGTCAATTGCTCTTGATAGAAATGAAATCAATGATGTAGCTTACTATGGTATGGGAGTTGTTGAGCAGTTTGTTGGCATCTCTCCAGCACCTGACTTTGTTCCTGATGAAATTAAAATGCACATGACTCAATATGATCCAGATGGTGCTAACGCACTTCTAGATGAAGTTGGATTAAAAGATGTGGATGGAGATGGATTTAGAGAACTTCCTAATGGAGCGCCTTTTGCAATGAACATTGACTATGCTACTCAAGGTATAGGTGGTGTTGAAGTTGAATTAGTAGCTCGTATGTGGAACGATGTAGGAGTTAAAACTTCTTTTAAAGAGGTTACTCCAGATGAATATCGTGGATCTCAATCTTCTAATGCTCTTGATGTACATGCATGGGATAAAGGACAACCATTAGCAATTATAGCAGGTAATCCTGAAACATTTAAAGCGCCTTTTGGTAACTATTTTAACCATACGCAAGGAATGTTATGGGCTGCTTATATTGATAGTAATGGATCAGATGGTGTAGAGCCTCCTCAATGGGTATATGATTTAAGTGATGGAATTGATAAATTCCAATCATATGAATTAGGTACTGCTGAATCAAATGAGTGGGGTCAAAAAATTACTACAATGTTAACAGAGCAAACTTTGTTAATTGGTACAGTAAAAGCACCTTTCCCAACATATCATAGAAATGCTTTGAAAAACTTTACTCAATTCAAAACAACTTCTTATGAGTATTACAGAACTTATCCTTATTTAGCTACCCAGTGGTGGTTAGACGAGTAAGATAAACAAATAAATATTATAAAAAGCGGCAATTTTTTATTGCCGCTTTTCTTTTTTCTACATATTCTTAATTAAAAATTAACAAGAACGGATTATGATTAATTTTATTCAATTTACTTTTACAAGAGCTTTTTTAGCAATAGTAACTTTACTCATAGTTTGTTTTATTGTTTTTTCTTTAATGGAATTAGTCCCAGGGACATGTGCTGAGAGATACCTGGCATTTAAGAATACTCAAGGTTCACAGATAACATTTGAAGATATTGAAGCTGAAAAAGTTCGTTTGGGTTTAGATAAACCCTTTCTATATCGATATGGAAAATGGATTTCTGATATTGTGGTGAAGCAGGATTTTGGTGATAGCTGTATTCTTAGAATGAATATTAATGAACTTTTAAGTGGAAGGTTTACTTTATCCTTAACCATATGTTTAGTTGCATTAATATTTTCATATTTAATTGCCATACCTGTAGGAATCATTTCAGCCACGACGAAATATGCATCCTTAGATAATACACTTAAATTCGTAAGCTATCTTGGAATAGCTCTCCCCAATTTTTTGGTTGCTCTTTGTATTATGCTTTTTATGACTGTTTATTACGGAGATACGATGACTGGATTATTTTCACAAGAATATGAAAATCAACCTTGGTCATCTGATAAACTAATGGATTTTTTGGGTAGAGCGTGGTTACCTATTTTTGTTTTAGGCTGGAATGCAACAGCTTTTGCATTACAAACTGTAAGAGCACTAATGTTAGATGAAAATGATAAGTTATATGTAATGGCAGCGAGAGCTAGAGGTGTATCAGGCATGAGCTTGTTATGGCGTTATCCTGCAAAACATTCACTTGGACCTGTTATTAACTCAATTGGATTTGATTTAAATAGAATTTTTAGCGCACTACCAATTGTGGCATTAATTCTAATTTTAACTGAAGCAGGAGCACTTTTAATTGAAGCATTAGCTAGATCGAATGATCAACAATTAGCAGGAGCGATAATATTTTTACTTACTGCAACAATAGTTTTTGTAAATTTTGTAACAGATATAATTTTAGCAATTATGGATCCAAGAATAAGGAAAGGAGTTATGGGTGGAGGTTAGTTCTAGAAAAAAAGAAGCATATTATACTGCAACCCAAATGCAATTAGTAAGAACTAGATTCTTTGGAAATAGAGCGGCTATGATTGCAGGTTCTATTTTACTATTCATGATAGTTTGCAGTTTATTTTCTGAATTTTTATCACCCTATGATCCAACAATTAAAGGAAGAGATAAAGATTATGAAAATGGCGCACCACAAATACCGATGTTTTGGGATGAAAATGGATTTTCAGCAAGACCATTTTTACATACATTAACAAAATATAGAGGAGCAGATACAAATTTTAGATGGATATATAAAACTGATACTGAAAAAAGAAGATATGTTTATTTTTTTGTGAAAGGTTGGGAGTATAAAGTTTTTAATTTTAATATTAATCTTCCTGGAAAGATGTTTGATTTTAAAATTCCTGGCTTTACTTTTAATACGCATTTATTTGGTGTTGATGAAGGTGGAATTCATCTCTTTGGTACAGATAAAGCAGGAAAAGATTTATTTAGTAGAACCTTAAGCGCCATATATATCTCTCTTGCAGTTGGAACTCTTGGGGTTTTTATATCATTTGTTTTATCACTTATTATTGGAGGAATATCGGGATACTATGGTGGATGGATAGATAGTGTCCTTCAAATGTTTACTGATGCAATTAGGACAGTACCTCCTATACCACTTTTTATGTGCCTTGCAGCTTTTGCACCGCTTGAGTGGAGTTCAGAATTACGATTTTTCTTTATATCGTGTTTGTTAGGATTAATTTCATGGCCAACATTAGCAAGACGTGTTCGAACACATTTATTAAGTGAAAGAAGTCAAGAATATATTTTAGCTGCTCAAATGTGTGGTGCATCATCAACACATATTATTATAAGGCATTTATTACCAAGTTTTACCAGTTACATCATTGTAGATTTAGTAATCAGTTTTCCTTACATGCTTTTATCAGAGACAGCACTTAGTTTTATAGGATTAGGTCTTAGAGAGCCTGTTAATTCACTAGGAGTACTTTTACAAAATGCAACAAAGGCAGATGTTTTGTTAAACTATCAATGGTATTTCATACCAGTCTTTTTCTTAGTTGTTTTAATTTTAACATTTGTTTATGTCGGAGATGGTCTTAGAGATGCAGCAGATCCACATAAAACTAAATAATTATGAGTCATCTTTTAGAAATAAATAACCTTGATGTTAAATTTGATACTGATGAAGGTCGCATAACAGCAATAGATAATGTGTCTTTAACATTGGATCAAGGTAGGGTTTTAGGAATTGTTGGAGAGTCAGGATCTGGTAAATCTGTTACAGCAAAATCAATAATGCAGCTTAATCCAGGCAATACTATTTATAATGATAATGCTGAAATAATAATTGATGGTGAAAATGTTTTAAAATTTACGTCGAAAAATGATTTAAAAAAGATTCGTGGTGGAAAAGTATCAATGATTTTCCAAGAACCCATGGCTAGTTTTGCACCTGCCATTAAAATAGGCAGTCAAATGGTTGAGCAGCTTATGCTGCACAAACCTCTAGATAAAAAAGAGGCAAAAAATATATCAATAGACATGTTAAATAGAGTGGGGATAGCAGATGCTGAAAAAAGATTTAATCAATATGCTTTTGAGCTATCAGGTGGCATGAGACAGCGTGCAATGATTGCTATGGCATTATCAACAATGCCTAAACTATTGTTAGCTGATGAACCTACAACAGCTTTAGATGTGACTATCCAGGCACAAGTAATAAATTTAATGAAAGATATTATTAAAGAATTCAATATGGGTGTTATATTTATTACTCATGATCTTGGTGTTATCGCACAAGTAGCAGATGATGTTGCAGTAATGTATCTTGGAAGTGTAGTGGAACAAGGACCAGTAAATGAAATTTTAAAAAATCCGATGCACCCTTATACAAAAGGTTTAATAAATGCTCTTCCTGATATTAATAATTTAGATGCCCCGCTTACACCAATACCTGGTAATATCCCAAGTCCTCTTGATAGACCTACTGGATGTGTTTTTAGAACAAGATGCCCTCATGCTTCACAGGAAGGTAAAGAAGAAAATATTAAGATGGGTTTAGTTGAAGTTAAACCTGGTCATTGGTTAGATAAATGTGGTGTTGATTGTGGAAAAATATGAGTGAAAATATTGTATCAGTAAATAATCTTTCCGTTTCTTTTGATTATCAAGAAAATTTTCTATCAAAAAAACAAAAAATAAAAGCTGTTAACAATATTAATATTAAAATTAAAAAAGGATCTTTCTTTGGCTTGGTTGGTGAATCTGGTTCAGGTAAAACTACTCTTGGTAGAGCAATATTAGGAGCTAACAAAATTAGTCAAGGCAATGTAATTTTTCATGATGACGAGAGAGATTATGATTTAACAACTATTACTTCAAGGGAAATGAAAGATTATAGAAAAAAAGCACAATTAATCTTTCAAGACCCCTATGCAGCTCTTAGCCCACGAATGACAGTTAGAGATATAATCGCAGAACCCTTAGAGGTTATGAAGATTACAAATTCACGTCAAGAAACTGATGAAAAAGTGAGAGAAATTGCTTCTAAATGTCGATTAAATTTAGAGCATTTAAGAAGATACCCTCATGCTTTTTCAGGAGGACAAAGACAACGTATTTCTATTGCAAGAGCTTTAGTGAGTAATCCAAAATTTATTGTTGCAGATGAAAGTGTTGCAGCATTAGACGTATCTATTCAGGCAGATATTTTAAATCTTTTAAAACAACTTCAAAATGAATTGAACTTAACATACTTATTTATAAGTCATGATCTAAGTGTTGTAGCTCATGTTTGTGATATTGTTGCTGTAATGTATCTTGGTCACATTGTGGAGATGGCTCCATCAAGAAAGCTATTTAGCAATCCTAAACATCCTTATACAAAAGCATTATTATCTTCTATCCCCTCTATTGATCCTGAAAATAAATCAAAAGCAATTGAACTTGAAGGAGAGATACCAAGTGCAATGAACCCACCTTCTGGATGTGTTTTTAGAACAAGATGCCCTCATGCCTCAGCAGATGGCAAGGAAGTAAATGTAGAAATGGGATTAGTTGAAGTTGAGCCAGATCATTTGGTAGATCGATGTGGTGTAAATTGTGGTTAAAAAGTAATTTATTTATAGCTGTTGCCCTTTCTTTATCAGGATTATTTTTGCTAGACTGCATGGGTATTGCAATAAAATATTTACGTAACGATTATCCAGCCGCACAATTATCAGTTTTTAGAAATCTATTTGGAATGGTTCCATGTTTTATCGTTTTATATTTCTCTAAAGATTGGCATGCAAGTGGAAGAAAATTAGTAATAAAAAGATGGCGTTTCGGCTTAGCAAGAGGACTAATAATGTCTTTTGCTCAACTATGTTTATATACATCATATCTTTATTTACCTTATGCTTTGGTAGCAACTATGGAATATACCGGACCTATGATGGTTACGTTATTAGCAATACCTCTTCTTGGTGAAAAATTTGGATGGTATAAAACATTAGCAGTTTTAACTGGTTTTGTTGGGATAATATTTATTATGCAACCTTGGTCTGAAAGTTTTAATTTTTATATGTTACTTCCTGTAATGGCTGCATTCGGTTACTCTCTTGCAAGAGTTACAGCTTTAAATTTTTCTAATGATACTCCTGTGCCTTTAATTAATTTATATGCAAATATTGGGACTGTTATCTGTTCAGCAATCTTAGTTATTTCATTTGGAATGTGGGAAAATTTCAAAAATTTATATGATTTAGTTGTATTGTTTATAATGGGTTTAGCTGGGGGAACTGGTGTTCTTTTGCTGATATATGGTTCAAGAAAAGCTGAATTAAGTAAAATTATGCCTTTTGATTATATAGAAATATTCTTCGCTTTAATTTTAGGATGGATATTTTTTAGTGAATGGCCAGTAGATCAACTATTTCCAGGCGCTTTATTTATTATAGCCGGTGGTATAATTATTTATCTACGTCAAAATTACTATAATAAAGAACGCGTTAGAAAAGTTTAATGAAATACAATATTTCAAAATTACCAAATAATTATAATTTAGATATTGATATTATTGAAATAGAGAATTCAAATAATTATAAAATAAAATTCTATACTTTAGGCGGTTATATGCATGAAGTGTTGATTCCAAATTTTCATAATCCACATTACAGGGAAGATGTTTTACTTGGTTATGATAAATTTGAAGACCTTCTTCAAGCTGACGGATACTTTAATTCAATTATTGGAAGAGTGTGCAATAGAATTGGCAATAGTAAGTTTATATTAAATCAAAAGGAGTATAATTTATTTTCAAACACACCACCTAATCATCTTCATGGAGGCAAAGAGGGTTTTAATAAAAAAATATGGAAAATAAAAGAAATAAAAAATGAAAAAAATTTTACAAGATGCACTTTAAATTATTATTCTAAAGACTTAGAAGAAAACTATCCAGGTAATTTAGATTGCAAAACAGTTTATGAATTGAATGATGATAATGAAATTTTAATTAATTTTATTGCTTCTGCTGATAAGGATACCATAGTCAATTTAACTAATCACAACTATTGGAATTTTCATGGTCATGATAATCATTACCAAAATATTATTGATCATTTTGTAAAAATAAATTCAAATTCAATATGCGAAACTGATGACCAGTCCATTCCGACAGGAAATCTTATAGATGTTAAGGATACAAAATTTGACTTAAATAAATTTTTTAAAATAGATAAAGCTTTTTTAGATAGTGGGGGTATTGATCATAATTATTCTCTAATTAAAAGTGATACAATTTATCCAAGTGCCACAATTTATAGTTCCAAAACAGGAATGGGTGTTGAATATTTTACTGACCAACCTGGAATACAATTTTATACAGGTAATATGATGAAAGATAAGTACAATGGGAAACATAATAAAGCATATGGCATTCAATTTGGGATGTGTTTAGAAACACAAATATTTCCAGATGCAATAAATCATTCTAGTTTTCCTTCACCAATTTTAAAAAAAGGAGAAATCTATAAAAGATCAACAAAAATTAAACTAAGAAATGACTTCTTAAATTAATTTATTGTTTTAACATATGTATACCTATAAGAGCGCTAAAAATGAAAATGAGTAAAAAAATAATTACTAGTCTTAAAAAAGGTGGAGTAAACTTTTATTTAAGTGTCCCGTGTAAATTGTTAGCTAATATGATTGAAATTTTAGAAAAGGATGATGAAGTTTATTATTCAGCAGTTCCAAGAGAGGAAGAGGGGATGGGAATTTGTGCTGGTGCTTATTTAGGCGATAAGTTACCTTGTATTATGATGCAAAATACTGGAATTGGTAATTCTGTAAATGCAATTGTATCACTTTTGCAACTATATCAATTACCTGTTGTTTTTCTAATAAGCTATAGAGGGACACCAGGAGAACAAGTTGGCGCACAAGGTGGTATGGCTAAAATCACCGAAGACATTTTACATACCCTCAAGATACCTATGCTTCATTGCTCCTCTGAAAATGATTTAAATAAAATCACTACTTTTACAGAACATGCAAAAATTATTGAGTCTCCAGTAGCAATTTTATGTGATTTTGATCTAATGAAGGATGATGAATGAATCGATTTGACCTATTAGAGAAATTACAAGAGAGTTTAAAAGATAAACTTGTTATTTGTAATATTGGATTACCATCACAAGAATTATATCAAATTAATGATCAGCCAAATTATTTTTATATGCTTGGTAGCATGGGACTATCATCTTCTATTGGTTTAGGTTTAGCTTTATCTCAAAATAAAGAAGTTGTTAGTATTGATGGCGATGGATCAGTATTAATGAACATGAATACTTTAGCAACTATAGGTAACAGAGCGCCTAATAATTATACTTTGTTAATAATTGATAATGGATCCTATGGCTCAACTGGTGATCAGAAAACTTTTACAAATGAAGCAACATCTTTAAAAGAGGTTGCAATAGGTTCTGGTTGTAAAAAAGTTATAGAGTGCAACGGTGAAGATACATCAAAAAGATTAGACCAAGCAATAGAAGATAAAAATAATTCTTATGTTATAATATCTAGAATAAATTCAGGTAATGTTTCAGTGAAGCCAATACCAATTCATCCAATATCAATAAGAGATAGGTTTAGAAAATACATAGGCTTGGTCCCTTACTTATAAGTTTTAAATTTTATGATAGTTTGTATTGGATCAATATTCTTAGATCATGTAAGCAAAGTTGATAAACTTCCAAAAAAACCAATTAAAATTTTATCAAAAAAAATAGAGAGAAGACTTGGCGGATCTGCAGCAGTTGCATCATTTACAGCGAAAAAATTAGGATGTAAGTCAGAATTTATAGGTAGATTTGGGAATGACGACGCATCAAAATTTTTAATCAGCGAGTTTAAAAAGAATTCAATAAATACAAAAAATTCAATATTTATTAAAAATGCTCAAACATCACAAAGCTATGTCATTGAAGATAAAAATGGTGAAAGGTTATTAGCAGCTTATAATGATGTTAAATTGTTAAATTATACTAAGAAACCAGATTTAAACTTTAATAAAAATAAAGTTTACTCCATTGACAGTAGATGGGTAGAATTATCAGAATTTATTTCTAAAAAAACACAAAAGAAAAAAATATTTTGTGTTGCTGATCTTGACAATTTCAAATTATCAAAAAAAATAAAATCGATTGTTAAAAATGCCTCTCATCCAATTTTTTCTGAAGAAGGAATAAAAGAATATAAAAAAAAAGGAAATATTCAAAAAAAACTATTAGATATTTACAAAGAAACGAATAAATTTGTTGCAGTTACTTTAGGTTCAAATGGAGTTTTGTGGATTGAGGATGGCAATCTATATCATTGCAAACCCCCCAAAGTAAAAGTAGTAGAAACAAACTGTGCAGGTGATGTATTTCATGGTGCGTTTGCCTCAGCTTTAAATCAAAAAAAGAACATTACCCAAAGTATAATTTTTGCAACATCAACTGCTACATTAAAATGTATGAAGAGTGGAGGCGTGTATTCAATTCCTAATCTAAATTCTGTTAGCAGATTTTCAAAAAAAATTAAAGTTATAAAAATCTTATGAATAAAATCTTGATTACAGAGTTTATGGATCAATCTGCTATCGATTTACTTAATAAAAAATTTGAAATTATTTATGATGATGAAATTTGGAAAAATTCTGATTTGATTGAAAAAAAAATAGAAAATGTTGATGTTATAATTGTTAGAAATAAAACACAGTTAAATAGTAATATTTTGCAATATGCAAAAAAACTTAAGTTTATTGGTAGATTAGGTGTTGGTTTAGATAATATAGATACAAATTTTTGTGAAAAAAATAATATTAAAATTCAAATAGCCACAGGTATGAACGCTGATTCTGTTGCTGAATATGTTATTAATAGTTCATTATCACTATTAAGAAAAATTCCCAATTTAAATTCTAGAACAATTAAAGGAGAATGGCCTCGAACATCAATTAGTTCTAATGAACTGCAAGGCAAAACACTTGGTATAATCGGTTTTGGTTTAATAGGAAGAAAAGTAGCAAATTTAGCTAATGCATTTAGAGTAAATAATTTAGCCTATGATCCTTATTTAAATGAAACTGATCTTAGCAAAGAGAATATTAAATTAACCACACTAGATAATATTTTTAATACTGCAGATATAATTTCTATTCATTTACCATTTACTGAAAATACAAAAAATTTAATAGATAAAAATTCATTTGTAAAAATGAAAAATAAACCAATTATAATTAATTCCTCAAGAGGTGGTATAATAAATGAAAAAGATTTAATAAATGCTTATTTAAAAAAATTAATTTCTGGATTCGCAATTGATGTTTATGAAACTGAACCAGTTAAAAGAAGTTTTTTAGATAAAATTAATCCTGATATGAATTGTATTTTAACTCCTCATATTGCTGGTATTACTGAAGAGTCAAATCAAAGAGTAAGTAATTTTATAGCAGAAAAAATAATAAATTTTTTTTATAATTTATAAAATAAACTCTTTCATTTTAATAACTCGATTTTCTTTAATGGAGAGTTCAGCAGCTTGACCTATAGCAACAGCTTGTAAGCCATCATTCAAAGATACTTGAGGCAATAAATTATTTTTAATAGATTTTATGAATTCTAGATGCTGAAAATAAGTAGACCCATGATGTTGACCAGCAGCTAAAATATTTTTATCTACAATTACTTTTTCTTTTTTGGGTTCATTTGAATTTCTTAAACCAATTCTAACATCAGATGAGTCTTTCCCAGATGCATCAGCAGGAACGCCAGTTTCTATTTTACCTTTACTACCAATTACACATAATTCTTCTTGCATTTCAGAGTTTTCTGCAAACATACAAAGTTCTAAAGATCCTCTGATTCCATTTATAAAATCAACAATAACAAATGCATTGTCAATTATATCAGGAATTTTACCATCATATTCTTCATTTAAATGATTAACTCCCTGACTACCACTAGCATAAACCTGTACTGCTTCACTCTTAGTTATAAGCCTCATAAGGTCAAAAAAATGACAACATTTCTCTACTAAGGTACCACCAGTATTAATTTGAAACCTGTTCCAATCATCAACTTTTTTTAAAAAAGGAAATCTGTGTTCACGAATTGATAGCATTTGTAATTTACCAATTTCTTTTTTATTTATTTCTTCCAACATTTTTTGAATAGGAGGCATGTATCTATATTCCATAGCAACCCAAATTATCGAAGGATATTCTGACGATATTTTTTTTAATTCCATGCAATCTTCAAGTTTTGAACATAATGGTTTTTCAACGAGTATATGTTTTTTTGTATTTAATGCTTTTTTAACTATTTCATTGTGGGTGAAATTAGGGGTCGCTATGATAAAAGCATCAATTTCATTAATATTAAATATTTGATTGTAGTCAGAGTAAATTTTGATATCATTATTTAGTAAGCTTTTTGTTTCATTTAGAGAATTTTCACATGTATCTGAAATAGCTATGATTTCTGCTTCTTCTATAAGATTAATGTTAGATATATGTTCGCGCCCCATTAATCCTGTTCCAATAATTCCATATTTAATTTTCTGATTCATGCTGTGTAGATAGGAATATTTAATTGTTTACTTATTTTTATTAAATCAGAATAAATATTTCCATATGTAAAAGCAAAGTGATGCTCCATACCTGAAGAGAATATTCTCTTTAATTTCGGATATGTGTTTTTTGCAAATTTAACAACACCCGATGTTCCAGAAAATGAATTTTTTTTATTTAAAATTTCTGCTCTTAATACAAAAAATTTTAATTTATTCTCTGACTTAGACACTCTAAAAATAGTAATCTTTCCAGGTTTTAGAGCAAAGTTGTGAAGTAAAGGTTTTTTTCTATTTGAGTGTATAGTCGCACTAGCTGAATTTTTTTTTGCCATACTTATTGGCGCTAATCCGCAATGCCAGAAAACTACAGTATCAGATTGTGGATCACAATCTACTACATCTACAAGTAATGATGGCTGATTGGTAATTTGATTTAATATATCGCAACTGACACTTCCTAATACATCAGCTTCACATGCACAACTAACACCTTTTTCATTCATCATGGCCATTGGGCCGCACGAAGCACATCCATATTCTGTAAACATTTCAGGCCAGCATTTAATTGCAAATGTATCAATTTTTTTATCTTTTTTTATTTTTTCTAAACCATGAAAAATCGATATACTTTTATCTAACTCCTTCTGATTTAGTTTAGAAACAGAATCCAAGTTTTTTTTAATTTTGCTTTTAGTCAACAAAATATCTTTAGCTTTTATTTTTTTAGATTCATTAAATAAAGATTCTAATTTTATTTTTTTTAGGTTGTAATTTAATTTTTTAACTAATTCTAAGCTATCATAATCACAAGTATAAAATCCTTCTGGTCTTTTACCTATAAGGCCCAAATTCTTCTTTTTTAAAAATAACTTTTTACCAATATTTTTATTTTTTTTTATTTCTCTAATTTTATTAATTTTCTTATTTTTTTTTGTATTAATAATAAAATTATTAAGTTTATCAAAATCATAAAGTTTATTGTTTGTGAATATTGAAAATTCAGGTTTATGTTTAAATTTCATTAATGAATGCATAGCAAGATTAACACCGCATAATGAATTTAATCTTAATCTTTTTCCTGTTCTCGGTTCTTTAAAACTAATAAAATAAATTGGTTTATCAAAAATATCAGCAAATTTAGTGATAAATTTAGCATCTGTAAATGTTGTTTGCGCAATAATAAACTTCTTACAATTTAATTTTCTAAAAAAGTTAATTGCTTCTTTTCCAATATCATTATTTGAAATTATTCTATCGTATTTTACTATATCGTTTGCAAAAGAATTAATAAACTTTTCAAATCTATTCTTTTTATCAATTGCATAATTAACATCAAAAGTATCTCTTGCTAAAGCCAAATAACCGATCATTACATTACTATAAGTTTATCTTATTTTTTTTAAATAGTATTAAGCTTTTATTAATAAATTAGCTATGATTTCTGTAATTTTATCACTTGTATAAAATAATTTAATATGTTTATGTTTAATTAAAATAGGAGGAAAAATGATGAACTTTAAGTTTATTTTTAAAGCTATTTCTGTAGCTTTAGTTACACTCTCATTAACTTTAATTTCTGCAGTTTCTTTTGCTGCCACTGACGTAAGAATTATGTGGTATGGTGATGGAGATAAAGAAAACGTGCCAATAGCGGCACAAATTGATGAGTTCAATGCAGCAAATTCAGATATTAATGTAATATTAGATATTGTACCTTACGATGCAATTATGAATACTTTGCCTATTCAGCTGGCAGCTGGAGAAGGCCCTGATATTGCAAGAGTTACAGATCTTGGTGGTTTAAATAAATATTATGCTGACATAACACCTTATGTAGCTGATCCTAGTTACTACGAAAAAAGTTTTGGACCTTTTTTAAATTGGTATCGTAAGTCGGGAGACACAACTTCAATACATGGTTTCCATTCTACAATGACTGTAACAGGTCCTTATGTAAATAAAACTTTGTTTGAACAAGCTGGTGTAGACCTATTAGGCCCTGGTGCGACTTGGGAAGAATGGGCAGCAGCTTCAATTGAAGTAGCAAATAAAACAGGAACTCCTATTCCAATGGCTTGGGATAGATCAGGCCACCGTGTTTCTGGTCCAGCAATTTCAATGGGTGCTAAATATTTTGACTCAAATGGTGATCCAAAACTTGTTGATGATGGTTTAAAAGCTATGACTCAAATGCTTTATGATTGGCATCAAGAAGGTACTATGTCTAAAGATCTTTGGGGATCAGTTTCAGGATCAAAATATCATGCCCCAAATGATTGGTGGAATGCTGCTGAAGTAGTTTTCATGATGAGTGGTTCATGGCAAATTGGAAGATTCGCAAACGAAGTTGGAGATGATTTTGATTGGTGGGCTGTACCAGCTCCATGTGGTCCTGCTGCATGTACTGGAATGCCAGGTGGAAATGCACTATTAGCATTCAATGCTAATCCTGCTGTTGGAAAAGTAATGGACTACCTTTCTAGTAAAGAACAACTAAGTAGTTTTATTGGTCAAGTTCTTGCTATTCCTGGACACTTAGATCTACAAGTTGACTATCAAACTGATGATCCAAATGCAAAACACGCATTAAACACTTTTGCTGGCGCAGTGCCAACTATTGATCAAGTTGCTTTTGATCTTCAGGCACACGTTGACAACCGTATTATGTTTAACGCAATTATCTCAAGATTAGGACAAGCTATTGTTGGTGAAATGACTATGGAAGAAGCTTGGGAGCGTATGGATGAAGATGTTGAAAAACAACTTAAAGAAAAATACGGCGGATAATCATATCCAAAATAATTAAAAAATTAAGCTGCTCGTTTTGAGCAGCTTTTTTTCAAAGTGCTTTAATGGAAAATATTAGAAATCAAATAAAAATTTTTTTCCTTAGAATTTTAAATATTCCTTTTGCATTTTTAATGCATGCCATTGATTTAATTATGTGGCCAATTCAAAAAATTATTGGTGTAAGAAATATGCCGTATATTTTTTTGCTTCCAAATTTAATTTTTTTTGGATTATTTGTAATAATCCCACTTGGTGCAAATTTTTTCTTTTCACTTTCATCAGGTGATGAACTATTATTTGCTGAGAGAGAACTTCCTACAACAAAACAATATGATCAGTTATTTGATTGTGAGAGCTACTTAAATCCAAACACATGTACAGAAGATTTTTTTTGGAGAGGGGTTTATAACACTATATTTTTTGTTGTTTTTCAAGTTGGCTTAATGATTTTCTTTTCGGTCTTAACTGCCGTAATCTTAAATAAGAAAATTATTGGTAGAGGTTTTTTTAGATCGGTATTTTTTTTCCCTGTTTTATTATCACCTGTTGTTGTTGGTTTGATTTGGCAGTGGATACTTTTAAAAAATGGAGCTTTCAATGCTATAATAGAGTCTTATGGTGGAGACAAAGTATCATTTTTAACTGACCCTTCTTGGGCTATGGCATCAGTAATCTTTGTATCAATTTGGGCACATATGGGCTTTTATACATTGATTGTTTTGGCAGGTCTTCAGGCAATACCTCCAAATCTATACGAAGCTGCTGAAATGGATGGAACTAGTAGAGAGAGAATTTTTTTTAGAATAACTATTCCTCTTTTAATGCCAAATTTATTAGTTGTATTTATTCTTGCTTCAATAAAAGGCGTTCAAACATTCGATGAAATATATGTTTTAACTGGTGGAGGACCTGGAACATCTACATCATTAATTGTTCAATATATATTTACGACAGGATTTGCTTCATCAGGATCTGTTCAAAATTTTGGACTTGCAGCTGCAGCCTCAATGGTTCTTGGTGTGGTACTTTTATTTTTAACACTTATGCAACTATATTTTAGTAGAAATAAAGAAAGTAAACATCAAGAAATTTAATATGTCTGATACAGCTTCAAGAATCATAAAAATTGCTACAAAAAAAAGATATAAAAATAAATATCATTGGACAGATTATTTTTCTTATTTTTATTTATTTTTAGGCGTTCTTTTAATGTTTGGTCCTGTTGTTTGGTTGGGTTTATCTTCACTCAAAACATTAGCAGGGATACAAGAATATCCTCCAACAATTCTACCACTTTCACAAATTCAAGTTGATGTTGAAGGATACGACAAGCCGTTACCAATTTTTAATGTTACTCAAGAGGATGGGTCAGTTAAGCAGCTTGCACAAATTAAAAGAATTGGAATTAATGCCAAAATGGTTGATCCTTTAAATCCAGAAGAAACTATCAAGGTTCCTATAGATAAAAGAGAAAAGGTAAGAGAGTTTAAGATACAATGGGAGAATTACGTCGACCCTTTAAGGAAGTATGATTTTTTACTTTATTTTAAAAACTCAACTTTTATTACAGTTGTTGCAACAATAATAACGTTAATAATAAATTCAATGGCAGCTTACGCACTATCTATTTATGAGTTTAGAGGAAAAAACTTTGCACTTGTTTTTGTAATAGGCACGTTGCTAATTCCTTTAACCATAATCCTAGTTCCAGTATTTTATGTTGTTGCTAACTTTGGAATGATTAATTCATTATGGGGTGTAATTCTGCCAGGTGCAGCAACACCAACAGGAGTTTTTTTACTTCGTCAATATATGCTTACATTACCTCGAGAGCTTATTGAGGCAGCAAGAATGGACCATGCTAGCGAGTGGGCAATTTATTGGAGAGTTGTGTTACCATTATCTATACCGGCTATTGCAGTTTTAGCAATTTTTTCAATAATGTGGAGATGGAACGATTTCTTATGGCCTTTAATAGTTTTATCAAAAAGTGAAGTATATACATTACAAATTGGACTCAATGCATTTCATGGAGAGTTAACCAGTCAGTGGAACTATGTACTATCAATGACTATGGTAACTTTATTACCTATAGCAATTATATTTACATATCTTCAAAAATTTATAACTACTGGAATAGCAAGTACAGGTATGAAGTAATGCAAGATAAACCTTTAATATTTTTTGATCCTTATCCAAGAAATGAAGAAATGGTTTTTACTGATGATGTTAAGTCTGAATTAAAAAAAATATCAAAATTAGTTTATCACTTTGGCAGTCGAGCTCCTGATGAACTTGTAGAAAAAAATATTGAAGAAATTGCAATATTGGTTGGTCAGACTGCCATGCCAAAAGAACGTTTAGATAGATCAAAAAAAATAAAAGCCATTATAAATGTCAAAGCAAATTGGGAACCTAATATTGATTATCATGAAGCACATAGAAGAGGTATTTATGTTTTATCGGCCGCACCTGCAATGGCTCCTGCTGTTGCAGAAGCTTGTGTTGGTTACGCAATTTCACTATCTAGAAATGTTTTAGGAGTTTATAAAAAATTTATAAATTCTGAAGAGCAATATGGAATTAAAGAAAATAAATTTGCTTACACACTTTTTGACTCTAATGTAGGATTTATTGGCTTTGGAAATTTAGCAAAAAGTTTACTTCCTTTATTAAAACCATTTAATTGTAAAATTTCAGTATTTGATCCCTGGTTATCAAATGAATATTTAAAAAGTCAGGGTGTAAATCCTGTTTCGATTGATGATTTATTATCAAAAAATAATTTTATATTTATACTTGCGGGAGTAACTACTGAAAATGAAGGTTTTATTAGCAAAGATAAATTAAAATTAATTAAAAAAAATAGTTCAGTAATTCTAGTTAGTAGAGCAGAGGTAGTTGATTTTGAAGCATTTGTTGAACTTGCTGAAAATGAATATTTTAGAGCCGCTATAGATGTATATCCAGTTGAGCCTGTCCCAAAAGATTCAATTTTTAGAAAAAAATCTAATGTTTTATTTACTTCACATGTTGCAGGTGCTTTAGATTATTCGTATAAAAATATAAGAGATATGATGATGAATGATATAAAAAAAATTCTAAATGGAGTGCCACCCTCATATTTACAACATGCCGACCCTGATAAAGCAATAATGAGAAGAGATAGATGACTGAAATTATTCTAAAAGATATTTTTAAAAGCTATGATCAAACAGAAGTGATCCATGGAGTTGATTTAAAAGTTGAAAGTGGTAAATTTCTAGTTTTAGTAGGCCCTTCTGGCTGTGGTAAGTCAACATTATTAAGGATAATAGCTGGATTAGAAAGAATTACCTCTGGAGAAATTTTAATTGATGGCAATGAAGTAAGTAATATACCTGCTTCAGAAAGAGGTTTAGCTATGGTTTTTCAATCGTATGCTTTGTATCCACATATGTCTGTTTTTAAAAACATGGCCTTTGCTCTAGAAAATCTAAAAATTGATAAAAAAACAATAGAAGAAAAAGTAAATAGCGCAGCTAAACTCTTACAAATTGAAGAGTATCTTCAAAGAAAACCAAAAGCACTTTCTGGTGGTCAACGACAAAGGGTAGCAATTGGTAGAGCAATAGTTAGAGATCCAAAAGCCTTCTTGTTTGATGAACCATTATCTAATCTTGATGCTGAATTGAGAGTAACAATGAGAAAAGAATTATCAGCACTTCATGAAAAGATAGGCGGTACAATGATTTATGTTACGCATGATCAAGTTGAGGCAATGACATTGGCTGATCAAATTGTAGTTTTAAATAATGGTTATGTTGCACAAGCTGGAGCGCCACTTGATTTATATAATAATCCCAGTGATATTTTTGTAGCTGGTTTTATTGGGTCTCCAAAAATGAATTTTATAAAAGTTAATGCAATTGATAATGCTGGTTCATTTAATTTAGTTTCAGATGCATTGAATTTGCAAACAAATCACAAAAATTTAAAAAATAATTCACCTTATTCTTTTGGAATAAGACCTGAACATATAGAAGTTTGTGAACACCAAGACTCAGATTTAAAAGTAAATGTTGATTTTACTGAACAACTAGGGAGTGAAACTTATTTTTATTGTCAGGGGGAAGGTATAAAACAATTAATCGTTCATCATACAGGACAGTATAAAATTAATAAGGGAGAAGAATTATATCTCCGTTTTAAAAGAGATTCAGTGCATCTTTTTGAAGAGAATGGGATGTCTGTATCAAAAAAAAATAATTAATGGGTTCAAAAAAAATTGGTCTTGCCATTATTGGCACTGGTATGGCCGCAAAGCCTCATGCCTTGGCTTTGAATGAATTGAAAGATGATATTAATGTAGTAGGAGTTTTTTCCCGAAATAAAGAAAGAAAGGAAAATTTTTCTAAAAATTATAATTTTAATACATTTCAAGATATTGACAGTATTTATAACAATCCTGAAATTGAAATGGTTGATATCATTACTCCTCCAAATCAACGTTTAGAACTGGTCGAACAATTTAGCAAATATGGAAAACATATCTTGATGGAAAAACCAATTGAACGCACTTTAGAAAATGCAAAAAACATAGTTTCAATTTGTGAAAATAATAAAGTTAACCTTGGTATAGTTTTTCAACATAGATTTAGAAAATCCTCAATTAAATTAAAATCATTAATTAGTGATAATAAATTTGGTCAAATTTTTTCAGCTCAAATCAATGTTCCTTGGTGGAGAGAACAATCCTATTATGACGATCCGGGAAGAGGAACCTATGAAAGAGATGGTGGAGGAGTTCTTATAAGTCAAGCTATTCACACACTGGATCTTGCTATTAGTCTTTTAGGAGATGTTAAGGAGGTGATGGTAATGGCAGAAACTACAAAGTTTCATAAAATGGAGTCAGAAAATTTTGTTACTGGAGGTATTAAATTTATAAATGGTGTAATTGCATCTTTATTTGCTACTACGAGTGTTTTTCCAGGCTCATCAGAGTCAATTGTTCTTCATTGTGAAAATGCAACAGTTAAACTTGAAGCAGGAACACTAATAATTAATTGGAGGAATGGTAAAAAAGAAGAGTTTGGAGAAGAATCTGGAACAGGTGGTAGCGCTGATCCTATGGCCTTCCCATTTGATTGGCATAAAGATCTCATAATTAATTTTGCAAAATCAATTAGTACTAATGAAAGATTTGAAATTACCGGAAAAGAAGCATTGAAAGTTCATTATCTAATTGATGCAATGATAGAATCATCTAAAAAAAATAAATTAATTATAATGGAGTAAAATATTTAATTATGAGAAAAATTAAAGTAGCTGCAATGGGTGTTGAGCATAGGCACATTTTTGGACAATTAAATGGTATGTTAAATTTGGGATGTGAATGTGTTGGTTGGTGGAATGAAACTGATAACAATATTACAGAAGATTTTATTAAAAAACATCCTGATATACCCCGCTTTAAAAATAAAGATGATTTATTAAAAAATAAAGAAATTGAATTAGTATTGATAGCAGACATCCCTGTTAAAAGATCAGCTTTAGCTATTGAATGTATGAATGCTGGAAAAGATGTAATGTTAGATAAGCCTGGTTGTACAAGTTTAGAACAACTTAAAGAAATTGAAAATACTATAAAAAAAACAGGAAAAATTTTTTCAATTGATTTTTCTGAAAGATTTGAAGTACCCTCGGTCCAAGTAGCCTATGATTTGATTCAAGCGGGCGAAATTGGAGATGTTATTCAAACAATTGGAATGGGGCCTCATAGATTGAACATTCAAACTCGACCTGATTGGTTTTTTGATTATAATCAATACGGTGGTATATTATGTGATATTGCATCACACCAAATAGATCAATTTTTATTTTTTACTGGATCTAAAAATGTAGAAATTATAAATTCATCAACAGGAAATTTTTCAAATCCCAAACATAATAAGTTTGAAGATTTTGGTGAAATTTTAATTCATGGGGATAAGGGGAGAGGTTATATTAGGGTAGACTGGTATACACCTGATGCCTTGCCTAATTGGGGTGATGGAAGATTGACCATTTTAGGCACAAAAGGATACATAGAATTAAGGAAGTATGTAGATATTGTTGGTAGAGAGGGTACAGATCATCTGTTTTTAGTTAATAACAAAAAATATGAATACAAAAATGCTTCTAAAGAGCCTCTTACATATTTTCAGAGATTAATGAGTGATGTTGTAGATAGAACTAGCACAGCAATGGATCAATCTCATTGTTTAAAAGTTATGGAATTGGCAATAAAAGCCCAAAAAAAAGCAATTAGGCTGGGCAATATTAAGTAATGAACATGTCTAATCAGGAACTATCTCACACTCTAGACAAAGTTATTAATAATACAAAAATATTTGATATTCATACGCATTTATTTCCATCAGTATTTAAAAGCCACTCTCTTTCTGGTTTGATTAATTTATTAAACTATCATTATTTAATTGCAGAACTATTAACCAATGTAAATATAAGTGCAGAAAAATTTTATTCTCTTGATAAAAAAAATAAAGCAAAACTTATTTGGGAAGAGCTATTTCAAAATAGAACTCCAATATCTGAGGCTTGTAAGGGTGTATTAACTGTTCTTCAAAAATTAGATATTAATTACAATAATAAAAATTTTGAAGAGCTAAACAATGAATATGAAAATAAATATCTAACAGATGAAAAAATTTTAAAATTATCTAATGTTTCTTCCTTAGTTATGACTAATAATCCATTTGATATTGATGAATGGAATTTATTTAAAAATAATAACTGGGATAGAAATATATTTCAATCATCATTACGACTTGATGATTTAATAAGTAATAAAGCTCAAGCAATTGATGTTGCAAAAAATCAAACTAATATAAATCAAAAAGAAAATGATGTGATAATTAATTATTTAGATAGCTGTTTTTTAATATCAAATCCAGTATACGCAGCTATATCAGCAAATTCAGATAATTTTAAAGAAATTTTAAATGATCCTCTTTGGAAATTAATTTTGTCTTGGTTAAATGAAAAAAATATCCCATTGTCTTTAATGCTAGGTGTTAAAAGAGCTGTAAATAGCAGTTTTGGTTTAGCCGGTGATGGGATTGGTGATATTAATCTTAAAGAACTAAGTAGATTATGCAACTCTTTTCCAGAAAACAAATTTCTTGTAACTTGTTTATCTTTAAATGATCAGTACGAATTAACTGTTTTGGCTCGTAAACATCCTAATTTAAAAATCTTTGGTTTTTGGTGGTTTATGAATCAGCCAAGTATTATAAAAATTGTTCTAAAAATGAGGATTGATATGCTAGGTCTGTCATTTATACCTCAACATTCCGATGCAAGAGTTAATGATCAGCTTATATATAAATGGTCTCATTTCAAAAATATTTTACATGAGATTCTATATGAATATTATGAAGATCTTTCAAAGAAAAATTTTGAGCTGTCACAATTTATAATAGAAAGAGATATTAACAATTTATTAAATCAAAACGCAAAAATTTTTTTTGTTAAGTAACTGCGTATTTTTTTAAATTATTATAGCTAATCTCTAGTGAATCAAAAGGGTTACCACTACATTCATCCTGCTCAACAATAAACCATTTACATCCAGAATCAGTTGCTGTTTTAACAATATTTTTGATATCTAAATTACCTGAACCAACTTCTGCAAAAAAACTTTCTTGATCATTGATCATTATAAAATCTTTTAAATGTAATAATGGCATTCTTTGTTCTAATTTTTTGCACCACATTAATGGGTCTTGACCACCTTTTTGTATCCAATAAATATCTGGCTCTCCTTGTATGAATTTACTATCTGTATTTTTATAAATTCTATCTAAAATTATTTCATTTTGAATTTTTTGAAATTCAAGAGCATGATTATGATAACATAACACCTTTCCTTCTGCATGAAACTTTGAGCCCGCAATATTTATATCATCTATGAATTTATCAATGTTTTTTAAGTTTTTCATATCTAAATTTAATGGATAAGGAAGAGCTGAATATTCGCAATTAAAAATATTTAGCTTATCAATAACTTCGTAGGTATTGTTTATAATTTGTTTATTTGGTTCATGTGTAGCACATATAACTAAACTCAAGTCTTCGCACATTTTTTTTATTGTTTTAGGATTAATTAAACCAACACCACTGATTTGAATGCTACTATATCCAATACTTTTGATTTTTTTTAGAGTTTCAAATAAATCTTTTTCATTTTGGCAAAAATTTCTAACAGTATATAAGGTAACAGCAATATTATTAATTTTCATTTCGTCTCATTTATTAGTTCTTTTAATTTATTTTCATATTGAACTTCATCTAAAGGTAAATCTATTTCCTTTTTTTCTAGTCCAGACAGTAACATAGCATTTATAAGTTCAACTGAGTCCAAACCTTCTTTTCCATTTACGATTAAATTTTCCTTTCCAAGTAAAAAATTTGTAAAATTTTGAATAATTCTTTGGTGCTCGACATGTTCATCATTTTCAATTTTAAATTTAAAGTTAATTTTTTCTTTTTTTGGCATCTCAAAAAGAGTTTTCGAATTATTTATAAAATCTATTGATGATTCTATTTTATGCCAGCTGACATTATTTTTTTCTATTGTAATTAGACCTTTTTCCGAGGCAATCTCTAAACGATTTACACCAGGGGCTTCACCAGTTGTTGTAATAAATACTCCTTTTTTACCATCAGAATACTTTAAAATCGATGTAACATCATCTTCTACTTCAATATCATGAAAACGACCTAATCCTAAATCTGTATAAATGCTATTAGGCATTCCAAATAACCACTGACACAAATCAAGTTGATGAATACTTTGATTAATCAAAACTCCCCCACCTTCACTTTCCCATTTTGCTCTCCAGTTAGAGATTTTATAATAATAATTAGTCCTAAACCAATCGGTGATTGTCCATTGATAACGATGGATTATTCCAAGCTCACCATTTCTAATGAGTTCTTTAATTTTAATATATACGGGGTTTGTTCGTTGATTGAGCATTACAGTAAATTGAGAGCTATAATTTTCAGATAGCTTAATAAATTCTCGACATTGTTTTTTAGTTATAGCTAATGGTTTTTCAACTATTACACTAATATTATTTTGAAGTGCTAATTTTGCAAGCTCAATATGTGATCTATGAGGAGTTGCAATAATTACAGCATCTAATAAATCTTCTTTTAAAAAATTTTCAACATTTTCAAAAAAAGGAATACCTTTAAATTTATTTTTATGTGAATTATCTGCATCACATACAGCTGTTAAAGTAGCATTTTGTATTTCATTTTTAAATAATTTCAATGCATGACTGGCACCCATACCGCCAATTCCAACTACTCCAAATCTGATTTTTCTATTATTCATTTACAAATGTCTCTTTATAAATGTTATAAAAAAATATACAAATTTAGAAAAAGGAAATATTTTCTAATTAATCGATTTAATTATGCCTCTTAACTCAGATAAACCCATCATTCTTCCTATTGCAGTATAACCTGGATTTATTGATTTTTTTGTTTGATCATCTAATAAACTATGTCCATGATCTGGCCTCATTGGAATATTTATTTTTTTATTAATACTTCTTCTTTTTTCTTCTTTTTTTATCATCTTTATAATTTTAACAAAATCAACATCTCCTGATAGATGGTTTGATTCATAAAAACTTTTTTTATCTTTTTCTATTTTAACATTTCTTAAATGTATAAAATTAATCTTATTTTTAAATTTTTGAAATATTTTATAAACATCATTGTCTATATTTGAAGCAAGAGAACCTGCACAATAAGTAATTCCATTAGCATTAGAATTATATGCATTTAATATATAATTATAATCTTCAAGATTTGAAACAATTCTTGGCACACCAAATAATGGTATTGGGGGATCATCTGGATGAAGAGCCATTTTAACATTACATTCTTCAGCTACTGGAATGATTTCTCTCAAAAAATCTATTAAATTTTCTTTAAGATCAGTATCTCTAATATTTTTATATGCTTTAAGCATTTTTTTAAAACCTTCTATCGAATATTTCTTTTCTGAAGCAGGTAAACCACCCATAACTGCAATTTTTAAGTTTCTTAGATCGCTACTTTTCATTTTTTTAAAAAGTAATTCAGCTTTTTTAATTTGTTTTGGTGTATATCTTTTTTCAATATCATTTAATTTAAGTATAAATTTTTCAAAAATAATGATTTGTAAATAATTAAATCTTAATGCCAATCCATCTGTTGGTAGTCTGTAATCTAATTGCGTTCTTGTCCAATCAACAATAGGCATAAAATTATAACAAATTGTTTTAATTTTATTTTTTGCAATATTTGAAATACTATCTTTATAATTATTTATAAGTGTTTTGAAATTTTTATCTCTTAATTTTATATTATTATGAACTGGGATGCTTTCTACAACATTCCATTTTAAAATAATTTTATTTTTAGAATTTTGTTTATTTATAAAATTTATTCTTTTCTTAATTTCTCTATCGGTCCATTTTTCCCCATAGGGAATTTGATGGAGAGACGTGACTACAAAATCAGCGTTACATTGTCTAATATCTGATAAGCTTACAGGATCTTTTGGGCCATACCATCTAAAAGAAAGCTCCATTTAATTAATTTGTTTTTGTCATTGTACACAGCATTTCGAAAGCTATTGTTGCTGCTACATGAGATGTCATATTATTTACATCAAATGGAGGTGAGACTTCAACGACATCTCCACCAATATAGGTTAATTTATTCAGAGCTCTTATTATTAATTGAGCCTCTCTAACCGAAAAACCTCCTACTTCTGGTGTCCCAGTTCCTGGTGCAAAAGTTGGATCAATTCCATCAATATCAAAAGTGAAATATGTATTGCTTCCACCTAAAACTTCATAAATAATTTTAATACATTTTTCAAAACCCATATTATAGTATTCATCAATAGTAATTATTGTAACGCCTTGATCTTTAGCCCACTTTAAATCATTTGGATCATAAAGCGATCCTCTTAATCCAAGAATTACATATTTATTTGGATCCACTAAATTTTCTTCTATAGCTCTTCTGAAAGGAGTACCATGTGTGTATTTGTAACCACCAAAATAAGTATCCCATGTATCTGAATGCGAATCAAATTGAAAAAGTCCAATAGGTTCTTTTAGTTTTAACCCCCTTAATATTGGAAGGCTTATAAGATGATCTCCTCCAATAGAAATTGGAATAGTATTGCTTTCTGAAATATTTTTATAAAAATTTTCGATTTTGAAAAGTGAGTTTTGTAAATCAGCTGGATTTACAGGACAATCACCTATATCAGCAACATTAAATTTATCATAAGGACTTTTTAAAGAAACCGGATGATATAATCTTACAAGAGATGAAGCATTACGTATTTCTCTTGGCCCATGTCTCGCACCGGGTCTGTTGGTCGTTCCTCCATCCCAAGGAACACCACAAATACAGTAATCTAGTTTTGACAGATCTTTCTTTATTGGTAATCGAAAAAAAGTTGCTACATCTGCAAATCTTGGTGTAGTCATGCTTGATAAAGGTTTAAACTCTGTCATAAAATTATGTTATTATAAACTTTAAGTAGGTTATTGAATAGTATGGATGGCACTAAATTACAAAAAGATCAACCAATACCTTCAAATGATATTGCCTGTGAGCATTTGCAGTATATGCTATTACCCAAAATATCTCTTCCAAATCAGCAGGGAAATTTATTACAATTAAATAGATCTGATACTTTTAGGCTGGTAATATATTTTTATTCTCTTACAGGTCATCCAGAAAAAAAATTGCCTGAAAACTGGGATCAAATTCCTGGTGCGAAAGGATGTACTCTTGAAAACTGTATCTTTAGAGACAATTACGAAAACTTTATAGAATTAAATGCATTACCAATTGGAATATCAACTCAGTCTATTGAAGAAATAAAGGAAATGACTGATCGTTTGCGAATTCAGTATGATATATTAAGTGACTCAAATCATGATTGTATAAATAAACTTTCATTGCCAACATTTTCAATTAATAATAGAATTTTTATAAAAAGATTAACTATTATTGTGGAAAAAAATAGAATTAAAAAAGTATTCTTCCCTATTTTTTCAATAAATAAACATGTAAATGAAGTATTAAAATGGCTAAAAGAAAACTAATAAATTTTATTTTTGTATTTTTTTTAATTTGCTCTAACACAACGTTTGCAAATCCTAATCTTGATCAGTGGCTAGATACAGAAAAAACTTATAAGGATTTAATTAGTGAAGGTTATGAAGTTAAAAGTTATTCTATAAGCGATATTCAAATTAATAGTGGATTAATGCTCATACTATTTGTAACTGTTTTACAAAAAGATAATGATGTTTATGAATGTCAGGAATACCAAACAATGGATCAAAATTTAGAAACATTGGATATGAATTTAACTTGTAAGCAGTTAGTTCAGCCTTATCAAAGAGGTGTTGACACTTAATTATTTATTACGTTTAAAAAAAACCATTGAAGAGCAATCAATGTAACGCCATTTAAAATTTTACCATTTATCAATTTCTCTTTAATTTCAGAAATTCTATAACTTTTTACGAAAATATCCTCATTTTCATTCTCTAAACCCATAATTCTTGTTCCTTCAAAGGCATCTATTTCTCCAAGAAAAAGATGATAAAAAGACTCTGAAGATCCAGGAGCTGGAAAATAACCTTGTATTGTAGTTAGTTTTTTAACTTTACACCCTGTTTCTTCATAACATTCTCTTTTTGCAGTTGTTTCTGGGTTTTCGCCTTGATCAATAATGCCTGCAACAATTTCCAAAGGATAGTTATCTACATCTTTTGAAATTGTTCCTGGTCTAAATTGTTGAATAAGAATAATTTCTTTTTTTTTGGGATCATAAGGTAACAAACAAGATACCTGAGAACCTCCAAATAATTCTCTTTTTACTTTATTACTCCAGCTTCCATCATGTTTTTTATATTTTAATGTAAGTTCATTCATTTTAAAGAAGCCATCATGAAGATTTTTTTTGCTTAATATCTTAAATTTTGAACTCATAAAAAATTGATAATTTTTTAAATAGTTATATATTTAAATTTATATGGAAAAAGCATTATTTGGTGCTGGATGTTTTTGGGGTGTGGAAGAATCTTTTAGAAAACTTACTGGTGTAAAAAAAACAGAAGTAGGTTATTCTGGTGGAGTAACAATAAATCCAACATATGAAAGTGTTTGTCAAGGAAACACTAATCATGCAGAAGTAGTTCTAGTTGAATTTGATGAAAGTGAAATATCATTTGAAAGTTTATTAAATCATTTTTGGAAAAGCCATGATCCAACTACATTAAACAGACAAGGTCCAGATATTGGTACTCAATACAGATCAGTGATATTTTATTACAATGAAAAGCAAAAGAAAATAGCTACGGAATCAAAAAACGATCAGACGAAAAATTATAATTCCAATATTGTTACTGAGATTAGTGAAGCTAAAGAGTATTATAAAGCAGAAGATTATCATCAAAAATATATTCAAAAAACTGGCTTGCATTGCAATATTTAGGTCAAATCTATTAAAAAACTTTTTCTTAAATTATGAGTGAAGATTTCTTTTATGCATTAATTACTGGCTGGGCAATACTACTCGTTTTTTGGGGAATAATTATTGTATTTATCTTATTGAGAAAACCACCAAAGTCAAAATTAACAAAAAAAATAACTATATATTCATTGATAATTTTTATTATCATTTTCATGTTATTAATTTTATTGAATAACCGATTCGGTTTTTAACAAAAAAAAATACCTTTGTGATATCTATATATAGTATGATGAATTCTTTGGAGTACTAACATATTGATAATAAACAATAATTTATATTTTTATATTGAATAGTGGTTTTTTCATAAATATAAACTACCTGCAAATTAAAATAAGGTTACAAAAAAATGTCAATTTTAAAAAACTACTTCAAACAAAATAGTGTTATGCACAGTTTTTCTAACTGTCAATGGCCTATAGGAGATCCTCAAGAAAAGGAATTTCATTTTTGTGAAGCAAAGACAGTGGCAGGTAAACCCTATTGTCAAAGTCATTGTGATGTAGCATATATTGACGAAAAAGAGCTTAAAAAAGAAAAAGAAGCTCAAAAAAACCGTCGAATTGCTGCATAGCAGAATACCTATTCCAATATATTATTAATATTAAAAAAAAGAGATCTTCAATTTATTGACAATCTTTTGATTTTTTTTAATATATTAAATTATGCTCTACAATCTCTTAAAAAAACTTAATTTTGATGGAACACTTGAGATAATAGATTCAAAGAACAAACTGCATACTTTTGGAAACTCTAATCCATTAGTGACTATAAGATTAACAAATAAATCCATAGAAAGAAAATTGTTTCTAAATCCAGGCCTTCATTTAGGTGAAGCTTATATGAATGAAGAGCTAATTATTGAAAAAGGTACAATTGAGGAATTTATTAGTCTTATATCAAACTCTTATGATGACTTTGTCTCAAACAATAAAATTTATAAATTTTATGAATATTTATCTTCAGTTTTTATGCCTTTTCAACAAATTAATCAGCTTGTAAATTCTAAAAAAAATGTAGCCCACCATTATGATATTGATGAAAATTTGTATAAGTTATTTTTAGATAAGGACATGCAGTATTCATGTGCTTACTTTCATAATCCAAATATAGGCTTAGATCAGGCACAAAAGGATAAGAAAGAACATATTATTAAAAAACTTAGTATAAATGAAAATATGAATGTTTTAGATATAGGCTGTGGATGGGGTGGTATGGCAATAGAAATAGCAAAACAAACAGGAGCAAAAGTTAAAGGAATCACTTTATCAGAAAATCAATTTAAAACAGCATCTGAAAGAGCACAAAAGGAGGGGTTAAGTGATAGAGTATCATTTGCTTTACAGGATTATAGAAATGAAACAGATCAATATGATAGGATAGTGTCAGTTGGCATGTTTGAACACGTTGGTGTTAGATATTTTGAAACTTATTTAAAGAAAGTTCATGATATTTTAAAAGATAATGGAGTTTTCCTATTACATACAATTGGACAAAGAGGAAAGCCAACTGCTACTAGCCCTTGGATCAGAAAATATATATTTCCAGGTGGTTATATTCCATCTTTATCAGAAATCATGAAAGAGACTCAAAAGCTTAATATTAATATAGCAGATATAGAAATTTTAAGACTACATTATGCTCATACCCTGTCCCATTGGTATAAAAATGTAATGGAAAATAGAGATAAAATTATCAAAATGTTTGATATGCGTTTTTTTAGAATGTGGGAATTTTATCTTTTAGCTAGCAAATATTCATTTGTAAATATGGGTAATGTTGTATTCCAAATACAAATTTCAAAAAATATTAACAATTTACCTTTAACTAGAAATTATATTTATAACTAATAGCTTAATATTTATTGAAAAATTTATAATGGTGATATAGTTTTGTTACTATGTCACAATCTTTAAATAATTATATAATTAGAGCATCAATTTTTTTACTTTTGGTTTTTGTAATAGTTGTATTACTATATCCAGTATTACAAAATGCCTTTTTATCAAATATTTTTATTAATATTATAATTCTTTTAAGTTTGATTATTGGCTTAATTTTTAATTTTTATCACTTAATTAATTTAAATTATAAGTTTATCTCACTCTCTAACTTTAATATCACCAATTCTTTAGAATCCTTTGTTAATCTGAGAGGTTCAGATAAAAATATTACATTAGAATTAAAAAATTTAGATGGAAGATTTGTTTTTAAAAGTACATCCATTGATAGGCTGATTGAAAATTCTGATATGACTTTGGTTAATATAAGAGAAACTTCACGATATCTTGTTGGGCTATTAGTTTTTTTAGGCTTATTAGGAACATTTTGGGGATTGCTTCTAACTATTGGATCAGTAGGTAACGTTATAAGTGGCTTAGGTATTGATGATACTAATGTAGCAGGTTTTTTTAATTCACTAAAAGATGGTTTAAGCGCTCCGCTAGAAGGTATGAGCATTGCCTTTAGCAGTTCTTTGCTAGGTTTAGCTGGATCGCTTATACTTGGACTGCTCGATTTAAATCTAGGCCAAGCACAAAATAAATACAGCCAATTTTTTGAAAATATTCTTTCATCAAATTCTTCTCCGGAATTCACAAATAAGGAAGATAAACCAACAACAGCAGCAATTCAAAAAATTTATGATAATTTAGAAAATATTGTAAATGCTTTAAAACAGTCGTTTGAAAATCAAAATAAAATTTCAAAAAATTTTGACAAATTTAATGAAGTTTTAAATAAAATTAATTCAAATTCTGAAAAAACAGACAAACAATTGTCAAACTTTTTATCTACACAGTTAAATACACAATCTTCTTTAATCAGTTTAACAGAGTCACTTAGTAAAAATGGAATTTTGGAAGCAAAAAAAATAAAAGAATATTTTCAGAATATTGAAAAAGAAATAAAGAAAATTAAAAAATAAAAATGGCTACTAGGTCTTTAAGAAATAGACTTGCAGATACAACAAATATCTGGCCAGGCTTTGTTGATGTTCTTGCTACTCTTTTAATAGTAATAATTTTTGTCTTAATGGTATTTACTGTGTCACAAATTTATTTAAGTGATGCAATTTCTGGAAGAGATAAAGCTCTTCAAGATCTAAGAGTGCAAATAAATGAATTATCTAAAATATTAGTTATTGAAACTCAAGATAAGGAAAAGGCTCTTTCATCCCTTTCGCAAACTCAGGAACAGTTAGAAGAGAGTCAATCAAGTTTAAAATTAGAACAACTCCAAAGTGAGCAACTCCAAGAGGATATTGCAAAAAAAAGATCAGAAATTTTTGTTCAAGAACAAAACATTCTTGCATTATCCGATCAAATTAGCAGTTTACTTAAAGAGTTAAGAGTTGTAGCAAATGCTTTAGAAACATATGAAGGTCAAAAAATTACCTTGCTTGAAACTGAGGGATTGGGTGAAAGAATTAATAAGGCACTTACCTCAAGAATTGACCAGTTAAAAACTCTTAATGAAGAACTAGACAACACAAATCTTAAACTTTTAGATAGCGAAAAATCACTGAAGGATACTATCAATGAGTTAAATGAAAAAAATAAAAATCTGTTATCAATTAATGAGAGCTTGGGCATTGAAGAAGGAGGTATAGAAGAACAATTATTAGCAATAAAAAATAAAAATGAAGAACTAATAGAATTAAATAATGAATTAGAAAAAACAAATATCCAACTTTCTTTAAGAGATGAAGAATTACAAACTCAGATTGCTCAGTATCAAGAATTAACAAACGATTTATTAAAAATAAATGACAGCCTGGGGCTTAAAGATGCATCTTTAAAAGATCAGTTAAATGCAATTAGGTTTAAAAATGAAGAATTGGCAAAGCTTAATAATGATTTAATTCAAAAGGATAGTACTATTTTTAGTCTAAGAGGCAAAATATCTGAATTAAATAATATCTTATCTTTATCTGAAGATAAACAGCAAGCACAACTTCAAAAACTTGAGTTACTTCAAAATCAAATAACATTACTAGAACAGGAGAGTCAGATTCAAAAAGAAATATCATTAAATGAGATCAAAAAAATGGAAACTCAATCTTCAAAAACATTGGAACAAGTAGAAATACTCTCAAATCAAATAGATACTTTGCAACAAGAAATCGTATTATTAAATAGTGCTTTAGATGCTAGTGAGAGAGATACACAAATTAAAGATTTAGAAATTGAGGTTTTAGGTGAGAAATTAAATAAAGCATTAACTTCTAAAGTATTTGAATTACAAAAATACCGATCAGAATTTTTTGGAAAGCTTCAATCTATTTTAGGAGATAGAGAAGATATAAAAATTGTTGGAGATAGATTTATTTTTGAGTCAGAATTATTATTTGAGTCTGCTTCAGATGATTTGGAAATTTCAGGTAAGCAAAAACTAAGTGAGATAGGATTAACATTAAAAGAAACAACGAATCAGATACCCAATGACATTGATTGGATTATTATGGTTGAAGGTCATACTGATAAAAGGCCAATTAAAACAACCCAATTTCCATCAAATTGGGAATTATCTACAGCACGTGCAAATTCAGTACTTAAATTATTACTCGATCTAGGATTTTCTCCCAATAGACTTGCAGCAGCAGGATATGGTGAGTTTTATCCAATAAGTGATGGAGAAACTGATAGTGATTTTCAACAAAACAGAAGAATTGAACTCAAGTTGACTTCAAGATAATTTGCCTTAAATTAAACATAAACTAGTCATATTTTATATTAATGAAAATTTTATTTCTATTTATATCTATTTTGTTTCATTCGTCTTTATCTTATGCCGCATGTGGTGATCAGCCATCAAACGAGGTTGATTGGACAAATTGTAATTTTGTCGAAAATTTAGATTTATCTGGTGCAGGTATGGCAAACTCTCAAATGTCTGGTGTCAATTTATCTCTTTCAAATTTTGAAAAAGCACAAATTAACAATTCGAACCTATCTATAGGTAATTTTATATTTTCAAATTTTAATAACTCAAATTTATATGCATCAAATTTACAAGGCGCTAATTGTAATAACGCAAATTTTGATAATGCTAATTTAGCAAAAGTTAATTTTGAAGGATCAAATTTATTTGGAGCATCTTTTAAGGGTGCTAATTTATATGAAGCAAATTTATTAGGAGCTAACATTTCTGGAGCAATTTTTGAAGAAGCCAACTTATCAAATGCAATCTGGGTAGATGGAAAAAAATGTTCACTTGGATCTATAGGTATTTGTCAATAGTACTAACTTTAATATTGTTAGGATGCAAAATGTCATCTATTTCTAGTTTAGAGGATGGTAATAAAAATAAAGTTAACTTTAAAATAAGTGGAAGTAAAGAGACGGGGATTCAAATAAATAACTAAAATATCAATTTACTTTTATCTCATTTAATGATTTGTATCTCAATAAATGAGTCAGAACACATACTTTTATGCATTTACGGTTGTTTTTCTTGCAGGAATATTTTGGAGTTTTGGTGCCTTAACAGTAAGGTACATGGTTGATGGTCATGCTTATGTTTTTCAATATTTATTTTATAGAGGCTTTTCAATATCTATAATTTTATTGTTATACTTATTTTTTACAGAAGGTTTTTCTTTTTATAAAAATTTTTTAAAAATAGGTATTTCATCAATTCTTGGTGGTTTATTTTTAGCAATAGCTTTCACAGGTTTTATTTTTTCTATCACAATGACTAGTGCTGCAGTTACACTATTTATGTTAGCTGCTATGCCTTTTATTGCAGCAATTGTTGGTTACTTTGTACTTGGAGAAATATTAAAAAGATCAACTTTAGTTGCTATGATAGTTGCATTTATTGGTGTTTGTGTGATGATTGTAAATGATAGTATTTCAGGTACAGCTCTTGGAGCAATAATTGGTTTTATATCTGCCACTGGCTTTGCCCTCTATACAGTTACTATCAGATGGAAACCAGAAACACCTAAATTTACAACTATTGTTTTAGCAGGGGTATTTTGTGCTATTTTTTCTTTTTTTATTTTAGGATTTTCTTTTCAATCTTTCACAACAATGCCAACAATAAACTCTTATCTAAGTTTGCTTCATGGTTTTTTAGTTGCCTCTGGTCTAATATTATACAGTCTGGGTGCAAAGTATCTCCCATCAGCCGAATTAGCTTTATTGTCTTTAATGGAAGTTGTTGGTGGGGTACTATGGGTTTGGCTTCCTATTTTTGGAATTAATGAAGTGCCAAGTCCAACTGTTATAGTTGGTGGCGTTATAATTACAATTGCTGTAATTTATTATGGATTTGCTGCTAGGCAGTTTGATCAAAATATCAAAAATTAGATTTTACTTGATACTTGATTAATATTTTTTCTAGGCAAATTGTTTTTAGACCAAACTTTATCAAGTGCATTAATCATCTTGCTGATATGTTCTTTTCTATGTTTAGGTGTAACTGTAATTCTAAGCCTTTCTAAGCCTTTAGGAACAGTTGGATAGAAAATTGGTTGTGCATATATACCATGTTCATCAATTAAATCTTGAGAAACTTTTTTACATAAGAAAGGATCATTAATTAAAACTGCAACAATGTGAGAATTTGTATCTATATAAGGAATTGCAATAGAGTCTAAATGCTCTCGAATTAAAGCTGCATTTTCTTTTATTCTTATTCTTAATTGTTCAGCTAAAGAAACTATATCTATTGCTTTAGAAGCGCCTGCTGCAATAGAGGGGCAAATTGAGGTAGTAAAAATAAAACCTGGTGAAAAGCTTCTTATGTAATCAATAATTTCTAAATTTGCTGCAACATATCCACCCATTTGACCGTATGCCTTAGCCAATGTTCCATTAATAATATCTATTTTATCGTCAACACCCATTTCTACAGCAATACCTTTACCTTCTTCACCATATAATCCAACAGAATGAACTTCATCTAAATAAGTCATACAGTTGTATTTTTTAGCCAACTCCACTATTTTTATTATTGGTGATCTAATCCCTTCCATAGAATACAGACTTTCAAAAACTATTAGTTTTGGATTGTTAATATCTGTTTCTTTAAGCAATAATTCAAGGTGATCGATATCATTATGTTTAAAAATATGACACTTAGCTCCACTATTTTTAATTCCCTGAATTAAAGATGCATGATTAAGCTCATCTGAAAATATCTCAATATTTTTAATTTTTTTACCTAAGGTCCATAATGTAGATTGATTAGCTGTATATGCGGAGGCAAATAATAAAGCAGACTCTTTATTATGAATATTAGCTAATTTTTTTTCTAAATTGGTATGATAAGTAGATGTGCCAGAAATATTTCGAGTTCCACCTGATCCTGAACCGTATTCTAATAATGTTTTTACAATTTCATTTACAACTTCTGGATGTTGGCTCATATTAAGGTAATCATTAGAGCACCAAACTTCTACTTCTCTTTCTTTATTTTTAAAGTTTTCTTCAGCATTGGGAAAATTTTTTATTGGTCTGTCAATATTTCTAAAGTTTCTATACAAACCTTGATCTTTAAGATTGCGTAATTCGGAAGAGAAAAATTTATTGTAATCCATTGACTTTAGATAACTTAGAGTGAGTATAATTGTAAGTATTTAATTGTATGAATTGTCACACCTTTTGCCTTCTAAACGCCATTCTTTTCCATACTCCATATTTATCTTTAATTAGTAAACGATGATACAATGCTGCTAGAATATGAAGAGAAAATAAACCTGTTAAAGTTAGTGCTGAATAATAATGAACTTTAAGAGCTTGAGGATAGAGTATAAAGTCCATTTCAATAATTGGGGGTATTTTAATTATACCTAAAAGGAAAACATCACCACCACCAAGCCATGTCATAATAGTTCCCTGAATGGGTATTAAAATAACTAGTACATAAAGTAAAAAATGTACTAAATTGGAGACTAATTTATGAAATAAAGTTAAATTTTCATACTTTGGGTGAGTATTAAACATATATTTCCATATGAGTCTAACAACTACCAAGCTAAATACTAATGTGCCAAAAAATTTATGTGTTCCAATTATTCCAATTTTAAAAGGGGAAAATTCCATATTGTGAAGACTAATGCCTGTTGCTACTTGCCAAAAAAGCAATAATGCTAATGACCAATGGAAAAGCTTGGCTATTAGTCCCCATGATGTTTTTGTACCTTTAAATTCAATCATTAGTAATTTTATTATATAGTGCTATCTTAAAATAATAATCCATGAAAATAAAAGTTTTATCAAGAAAAAGTGATTTAGCTACAATTCAAGCTCGTGAATTTGGTGAGTATTTAAATTCTAAATACCCTGATATTCAAATAGATTATAAAACTAAAAGCACTTCAGGAGATAAAGATTTAATCACACCTTTATCTGAAATGCCCATAGAGGGCGTTTTTACAAATGATCTTCGTGAAGAATTAATAACCAAAAAATGTGACTTAATAGTACATTCTTGGAAAGATTTGCCAATTGAAGTTGGTAATAAAACTAAAATTGCAGCAACATTACAAAGAGCAGATAAAAGAGATATTTTATTTCTTAAAAAAAATAAAAACAATGATAAAAAAGAAATTACCATCCTCTGTTCCTCTCCAAGAAGACAGTACAACGTAAACAAATTTATAAAAAATTTTCTTCCAAATAAATATGAAGAAATAAAATTTGAAAATATAAGAGGAAATATTCCCACAAGATTCAAAAAGTTTTTACAAAATCCATCTAGTGATGCATTTATTGTAGCTAAAGCTGCAATAGATAGAATCCTTTTGAACAATGTTCCTGAGTTTGATGAATTAAAAAAAATATTAAAGAGTTATATTGACGAATGTCTATGGACAATAATACCTTTATCAATAAATCCTTGTTCCCCTGGTCAAGGGGCGCTTGCAATTGAGACTCGAGATAATGATGATCATTTAAATCATATACTGAATGATATTAATTTTGATAACGATTTCTTTAATGTTGAAAATGAGAGAAATATATTAAAAATATATGGTGGTGGCTGCCATCAAAAAATTGGAGTTTCATATATCACTCATTCATTAGGTACTATTGTTTCTAAAAGAGGAGAAGATGAAAATGGAAACCATTTTGAAAGTTGGGATTTAATCAATGAAAAGAAAGAAAAATTTTTTTGTAGTGGTGAAGATGAAATATATCCAGAAGATCTAAATTCTTATAAAATTTTCCAGCGAAAAGAGTTAAATAATACTATTTTAGAAGTAAATAACTTAAAAAATAAATGTATTTTTATTTCCCGAATAAGCGCACTTCAAAATGATGCAAAAATTAATTCAAACAATATAATTTGGTCAAGTGGCTTAAAAACATGGAAGAAATTAGCTGATCGCGGAATATGGGTTAATGGCAGTTCTGATGGACTTGGTGAGGGATTTGAAAATAATATTAATTCTCTCACAGATTTTCCATGGATTAAGCTAACACATAGTTCTTCATTTGAAAGTACTATAAAAAATAAAATTAATACTTATCAGTTACAAAAACTTGATTTTGAGATTGATGTATACAAAAAAAATTTTTTTTATTGGATGAGTGGTTCTGCTTTCAAGTTGGTTTTAGAAAAATATCCAGAAATTAAAGAAAAATATCATTTCTGTGGGCCAGGTAATACTTATTATGAGATTAAAAAATTGCTAGGTGATGATAAAAATCTTTTTGTAGAGCTATCTTATGATACTTGGAAGAAAAAATTATTAAGTTCTTAATATGGCGAATATCTTATTTCAAAATGCTCTAAGAAGAAAGTCTCAGAAAACTCCTCCCATCTGGTTTATGAGGCAAGCTGGAAGATATCATTCGCATTATCGAAAACTAAAAGATAAATATTCGTTCGAGCAACTTTGTAAGACTCCTGATCTGGCAGCAGAAGTTGCTTTTGGACCAATAAAAGAATTTGATTATGATGTTGCAATTTTATTTAGTGATATTTTATTTTTACTTGAGGGTCTTGGTTTAGAGTTAAAATTTGATCCGGGACCTAAATTTAGTTCTTATATCACCTTGGAAAATTTAAATCAATTTAGTGATATTGACAGAGCAATTGAACATATGCATTTTCAAACAGAAGCAATTAGAATAACTAGAGAAAAAATTCCAGAGAATAAAAGTTTAATTGGTTTTGTCGGTGGACCATGGACTTTATCTAAATATGCATTTGGTAATAATAAAATTAATAAAATTGACTCAAAATTAAATCTAGACTTTATCTCTAAAACTTTTTTACCACTACTCAAAAAAAATATCCAATTACAACTAGATGCTGGAGTTGAAATTGTAATGATTTTTGATAGTTCTTTACATGATTTAGACTCAATTAATTTTAAAGACTCGTATTTTAATTTTCTTCAAGACATTGCTTTATCTTTTCCTCAAAAAGTTGGCTATTATTCAAGAGGACAAAATGAAGAGAGCTTATCTAGTTGTATGAATCTTCCTTTTGCAGGTTTAGGTTATGATTATTCTATAAAATTATCTACTATGTTTAAAAAACAAAAAACTGGCTTTATCCAAGGTAATTTTAATGAACAATTTATTCTTCAAGATACGCAATCTTTTCAAGAACATTTAAAAGATTATATTCAAGAAATGAAATCTATAGAAGATACAAATGGTTGGGTTTGTGGTCTTGGTCATGGCATAAACAAAGATACACCTGAAAAAAATGTTCATATATTTATAGAAAATATAAGAAAAGAATTTAGCTAATAGTTATGGTTAAATATATTGGTGAAAAAGATTACGAACATGGAAGTAAGGAAAAAATTGGTGTTTTAATTACTAATTTAGGCACTCCAGATGCTCCAGGAAGAAAAGAATTAAAAGTTTATCTAAATCAATTCTTATCAGATCCAAGAGTTATAGAAATCCCAAAAATCTTATGGCAAATTTTATTGAAGCTTGTAATTTTACAAATTAGACCATCTAGATCAGCAGAAGCGTACAAAAAAATCTGGACTAATAAAGGTTCACCACTTTTAGATATCTCAAATAGGCAACTAAATAAAATTCAATCCTCTTTTTCAACTAATAGTCAAAATATAGTATTTGAACTTGGAATGAGATATGGCAACCCATCTATTCCAAATGCACTATCTAAACTTCAAAAAAAGCAAGTTAGAAGACTATTGGTTTTGCCAATGTATCCTCAGTATTGTGCAGCAACAACAGGCAGTACTTTTGATGAAGTAACAAATGTTTTACAAAAATGGCGTTGGATACCTGAAATGCGTTTCATTAACCAATATTTTGAAGAAAAAGTTTATATTGAAGCTTTGTCAAATTCTATAAAAAATTTTTGGAAAAAAAATCAGAAACCTCAAAAAATAATTTTCAGTTATCATGGAATACCTAAAAGATATTTAACTAATGGCGATCCTTATCATTGCTTTTGTCTTAAAACTACAAGACTTGTCAAAGAGCATATGGGATTATCTGATGATGAAATAATGACTACCTTCCAGAGTAGGTTTGGACGTGAAGAATGGCTAAAGCCTTATACTAGTGACACATTGAAAGAATTACCAAAGGAAGGCATAAAAAATATTCATATTATATCTCCTGGCTTTAGTAGTGATTGTCTTGAGACATTAGAGGAGCTTGAAGAAGAGAATAAAGAATATTTTATGGATTCCGGTGGCGAACATTACAAATATATTCCTTGCCTAAATGATAATCATGATCATATAGAGGTTTTTGTTAATCTTATAAAAAAACATTCTCAAGGTTGGCCAATATGATCAGTGATCCTAAATTTAATACTGCGAAGGATTGGTTTGAAAAATTAAGGGATAGTTTAGTTGAAACAATTCACAACATTGATGAGAATGAATTTGAAATTACTCATTGGGACCACAAAGATGAAGGTGGCGGAAAAATGAGTAAAATTACAGGAAATATTATAGAAAAAGGTGGTGTTAATATCTCAACAGTTTCTGGAAAATTTAATGAAAATATGCAAGAAATGATCCCTGGAGCAAAGGATAATCCAAATTATAGCGCAACAGGTATTAGTGTAGTCTTGCATCCTGTGTCACCTAAAATTCCCTCGATGCATTTTAATACAAGATTTATTAAAACCAATCAGGAATGGTTTGGTGGAGGTATGGATATTACACCTTGTTTAGCTTTTAATAGTCAAGAAAAATATCATAACGGCCTAGAAGCCCTATGTAACAAATATGATAAATCGTATTATCCTAAATTTAAAAAATGGTGTGATGATTATTTTTATCTAAAACATAGAAATGAACCTAGGGGAATAGGAGGTATTTTTTTTGACTATCTTCAAACTGGTGATTGGGGAAAAGATTTTGAATTTGTTCAAGATGTAGGTACTTATTTTCATAAATTTATTTCTAATACCCTTAGATCATTAAAGGATGAAAAATGGAATGATCAGGATAAGAAAACACAACTTATTAAAAGAAGTCGCTATGCAGAATTTAATTTGCTATATGATAGAGGTACAAAGTTTGGTTTAGAAACTGGTGGAAATATTGACGCTATATTGATGTCAATGCCACCACTAGCGAAATGGGAATAATAAATGTTGTTCAATACTCTTAAGGTAATTCATATTTTTAGTATGATAGCCTGGATGGCAGGACTATTATATCTTCCACGTTTGTTTGTAAATCATGCTAATCCTCAAATAACAAAAGAAACATCTGAAACTTTTAAGTTAATGGAGGGCAAATTATATAGAATTATAATGTTTCCCGCATTTATAGTTACTTGGATATCTGGTTTATCAATGACACATTATGTAGGTATTGATACTTGGCTGCTTTTAAAAATTTTTTTTGTTGTTCTGCTTTCTACATATCATTTTTTTTGTTTAAAATGTCTTAACGATTTTAAAAACGATAAAAATAAATTTTCTACTAAATTTTTTAGGATTACAAACGAAGCTCCAGCAGTAATACTAATTTTTATCATTATACTAGTTGTATTTCAGCCGTTTTAAATTATTATTTTTTTGTTTTAATGGGTGTTTTTCTTTTAGGATTGCAAATTTTACATATTTCACATTCTAGCCCATAACAACTTCTAGCCTGACAATATTGTCTTCCATAAAAAATTATTTGAAGATGCAACTTATTCCAAGATTTTTTTGGAAAAATATTTTTTAAATCTTTTTCAGTTTGCATAACATTTTTTCCATTTGTTAAACCCCAACGTTGAGCTAACCTGTGTATGTGCGTATCTACCGGAAATGCTGGATGTCCAAATCCTTGGGACATTACAACACTTGCAGTTTTATGACCTACACCAGGTAATTTTTCTAATTCTTCAAAACTTTCAGGAACTTTACCTTTAAATTTTTTAACCAGTATTTTTGATAATTCAAAAATAGCTTTAGATTTCTGTGGAGCTAATCCACATGGACGTATAATTTTATAAATAGTATTTTTAGAAACGTTAGCCATTTTAATAGCAGTATTGGCTTTTTTAAAAAGTATAGGTGTTACTTTATTAACCCTTTCATCTGTGCATTGAGCACTCAAAAGTACTGCAATCACTAGTTCAAATTTATTTTTATGATTTAGGGGTATTGGGACCCTTCTATATATTCGATTTAGGATTTTTGATACTTGCTGCGCTTTATCGGATCTTTTCATTATTTCAAGCTCCACTTAAGTTCCTGTAGTACTTAATACTTTAAATTATGACAAAATATAGCACTTATTAATACTAATAATATTGAATATTTCCATTGAAGTAGTATGGGTCTATCATCAAATTTCTATGGAGGAAATAATATGAAAAAAACTTTAAGCGTAGTTTTGTCTTTGCTTTTCTTAGGTATTTTTTCACCAGCATTTGCTAATTCATTAAAATGGTCAATGCCAGGTGACTCTTTAACTCTTGATCCGCATGCACAAAACGAAGGACCGACTCACATGGTTTCTCGACAAGTCTATGAAGGCTTAGTAACTCCAGGTATAAATATGGAGATACTTCCTCAACTTGCTGAGTCATGGGAAACAACTGCTGCTGACACATGGGTATTTAATATTCGTAAAGGTGTAAAGTTTCATGATGGCTCATCTTTGACAGCAGGTGATATTGCTTTCAGTATTAATAGAGCAAAAACTGCACCTTCAGATATGGTAGATTTAATTAAAAGTATTAAATCAGCATCAGCTATTGATGACCATACTCTTGAGATAAAAACTGATGGACCAAATCCTATTCTTTTAAACCAACTTACTCAGATTTTTGTTATGTCTGAAGCTTGGGCAAAAGCGAATGGATGTGAAGTATCCTATAACTGGGATGCAGGTGAAACATCTTATTGTGCATCAAATTCTAATGGAACAGGACCTTTCAAAATTACTTTCAGAGAACAGGATGTAAGAACTGTTTTTGAGAAAAATACTGATTGGTGGGGTGATGATAGTACATTTAATGTAAATAGAATTGAATTACTTCCAATTGCTAATGATGCTACAAGAGTTGCAGCACTTCTGTCTGGAGAAATTGACTACACAAATGTTGTACCGGTTCAAGATATTGAAAGAATTAAATCTTCATCTGATCATGGTGTAAAAATGACACCACAAAACAGAACAATATTCTTTGGAATGGATCAAGGTTCAGCTGAGTTAAACTCTTCTAATATCAAAGGAAAAAATCCTTTTGCAGACAAAAGAGTGAGATTAGCAATGTACCATGCTCTAGATATGGATGCTATTAAAGACAAGGTAATGAGAGGACAAAGTGTTCCTGCAGGAATTATTACTGCACCTGGTGTTAATGGACATACAGCAGAGCGTGATAAAAGACTAGCATATGATCCTGAACTATCAAAAAAACTTTTAGCTGAAGCTGGTTATCCAGATGGCTTTAGTCTTACACTTGATTGTCCAAATGATCGTTACATAAATGATGAGGCAATTTGTGTTGCTGCAATCGGTATGTTTGCAAAGATTGGAGTTGATGTAACTCTTGATGCAAAAACTAAGAGTCAACACTTCTCAGAAGTTAAAGAGGGTGATGCGAATGGTATGACAAGTGATATGTATATGTTGGGTTGGGGTGTTCCAACTTTTGATAGTCATTATGTATACTCATATTTATTCGACAGTGCTGGTAGTTGGAATAAGGTAAATTTCAGCAATGCCAGAGTTGATGAATTAGTAGCATCAATGGGTGTGGAAACAGACTTAGATAAGAGAAATGCTATGATTGCAGAAGCTTGGGATATTACTCAAGATGATGTAACATACTTACCTTTACATCACCAAGTTGTTAACCAAGCATCAAAAAGTAATGTCGATGTTCCAATTAGAATGAACAACGAACCATTATTTAGATTTGCTAACGTAAACTAAAAAGTTTTAAATTTTCTGGCCAGTATACTGGCCAGAAAAACATCTCATGTTAAGTTATTTCTTTAAAAGACTCATGCAATCTGTTCTTGTAATGATAGTTGTGGCCTTCGTTTCATTTTCTCTTTTTAACTTTGTTGGTGACCCAGTAAATAGTATGACTGGCGAAGATGCTTCAGATGAAAGAAGAGCTGAAGTTAGAGAAGTTTTAGGTTTAAATGATCCTGTTTATGTACAATTCACTCGGTTTTTAGGAAATGTTATTCAAGGTGATTTTGGTATTTCCTATCAATTAAAAAGAGAAGTTTCTGATTTAATTGCCGAGAGAATGCCTGCTACATTAGAATTAGTATTTGTATCTGCTTTAATAGCAATAATAATAGGTGTAATTTTAGGAGTTTATACTGGTATTCATCGAGATAGTTTTGTCTCAAATATTATTCTTGTTATTTCACTTGCAGGAGTCTCTCTTCCAACTTTCATAATAGGTATAATGCTAATTTATTTATTTTCTGTAATATTAGGAGTCTTACCTTCATTTGGACGAGGTGAAGTTACAGAGTTAGGTTTTTGGACTACAGGATTTCTTACAATTTCTGGTTTAAAGGCATTAATATTACCATCAGTAACTTTGAGTTTATTTCAAATGACATACGTCATTAGATTAGTGCGTGCAGAAATGATGGAAATTCTTCAAACAGATTATATAAAATTTGCAAAAGCCAGAGGAATAAAAAGAAATATTGTTAACTATAAACATGCTCTTAAAAACGGATTAATTCCAGTTATTACTATTACAGGTATCAACATTGGTACATTAATTGCATTCTCTATTATTACAGAAACTGTTTTTCAATGGCCAGGTATGGGTTCATTATTTATTAAGGCTGTATATTTTGTTGATATACCAATTATGTCAGCCTACATGATTATGGTTGCCTTTATTTTTGTAATGATAAATTTTATTGTTGATATCACATATTATTTTATTGATCCAAGAATTAGATTGAAAGAAGAGACAAGTTAGAAATGTTAATAAAAACATATAATAAGATATACGATACAGATATTGGCTATAGTTTTTTTAACTCAAAAATTGCCGTTATATCTTCTACTATTTTTTTTATTATTTTAATTTGCTCAGTTTTTGCAGGAATTGTAGCACCTTATAATCCTTTTGATCCAGCATCAGTTTCATTAATGGATGCGTTTACACCACCAATATGGTCTGAAGGAGGTAGCGCAAGTTTTATTTTAGGCACAGATCAACAAGGAAGAGACATGTTTTCAACTATGATTTATGGCTCTAGAATTTCTTTAATTGTTGGTTTTGCTTCAATAATTTTTGCAATGATACTAGGTGTATTTCTTGGCATTACTGCTGGATATATTGGCGGTAGATATGAAATTATTGTTATGAGGCTCACAGATGTTCAATTAACAATTCCAAGTATTCTAATGGCATTATTAGTAGATGGTATTGCCAGAGCTATTATTACGCAATCTATGCATGATGAAATGGCAATTTATGTTTTAATTTTTGCTATAGGTATATCTGAATGGCCACAGTTTGCTCGAGTGTCTAGAGCTTCAACATTAGTTGAAAAAAATAAAGAATACGTATCTGCCTCAAGAATTATAGGATTGTCTAATATTTTAATTATGTTTAAACATATTTTACCAAATATACTTAGACCTATACTTGTAATTGCTACAATAGGATTGGCTCTTGCAATTATAACAGAGTCAACACTAAGTTTTTTAGGTGTAGGTGTTCCGCCTACAACACCATCTTTAGGAACATTAATTAGGTTTGGAAATAATTTTTTATTTTCAGGTGAATGGTGGATAACATTCTTTCCAGCAATCTTTTTAATAGTTTTAGCTTTATCTATTAATCTTTTAGGAGATTGGATGAGAGATGCACTTAATCCAAAATTGAAAAAAAGATGAGTTTTTTAGAAGTTAAAAATTTAAATATAAGTTACCCAACAAGAAAAGAAACAATTGTTGCAAGTAAGAATGTTGAATTTATTTTAGAAAGAGGAGAAATTCTAGGAATAGTAGGCGAGTCTGGTTCTGGAAAATCCACTATAGCTAATGCAATAATAGATTTAATAGACCCTCCAGGTGAAATTACAGATGGTTCAATAAAAATAGATAATGATGAATTAAGAGATAATGAAGAAGTTATCCAAAAATTTAGAGGAAAGAAAATTGGATTTGTATTTCAGGATCCACAAACGTCATTAAATCCACTTTTTAAAATTAAAGATCAATTAATTGAAACAATTCAAACACATTTAAATTTAAGTTATAAAGATGCGTTTAAAAAATCTATTCAATTATTAAAAGAAGTAGGAATAGAAAATGCTGAAAAAAGAATTGAAGATTATCCACATCAATTTAGTGGAGGAATGAGACAGAGAGTTGTTATAGCCTTAGCAATAAGTTGTGAACCTGATTTAATTATTGCTGATGAACCTACAACTGCCTTAGATGTTAGTATTCAGTATCAAATTTTAGAATTACTTAAAGACCTTACCAAAAAAAGAAATTTAGGTGTTATTATAATTACTCATGACATGGGTGTTATTGCAGAGACAACCAACAAAGTTATTGTAATGAGACATGGACTAATTGTTGAACAAGGAGACACAAAAGAGTTATTAACAAATCCAAAATCTAATGAAGCTAAAAGTTTAGTAATTTCTGTACCACCAACTAATAAAAAAATTGAAAGATTTAAATTGATAAGCCCTGAAGGGAAAGAAATTATCTCAGACTCTAAAAATTTAACAAAAAATATTATTGAATCATGGGGTGTAAGAGAAAACAAGAATCAAAAATTATTGAAATTGAATAACGTTACTAAAATATTTGATGATAAGGTACTTGAAAGCAATTTTTCTTTTGGTTCAAAAAATCAATCAATTGATAAAGTTGTTAAAGCAGTTGATAATGTATCATTTGAATTATTTGAAGGCGAAACTTTAGGATTAGTAGGGGAGTCTGGTTCAGGTAAATCTACTATTGCAAAAATAATTACAGGTTTGGTGAAACCTAATAATGGTGAAATTTTTTATAATAACTTGTCATTGTATAATAAAAAAAGAAAATATCAGATTGATAAGAGTAGAGGACAAATTCAGATGATTTTTCAAGATCCTTATTCATCATTGAATCCAAGATTTAAGGTAAAAGATATAATATCTGAACCAATTAAATTTTTTCAAAAAAAAATTAGTAATCTTGAACTTAATCAAAATGTATATGACTTAATTGACATTGTAGGAATGACAAGACAGTCCTTAGATCGTTACCCTCATGAATTTTCTGGTGGTCAGAGACAAAGAATTTCTATTGCAAGAGCTTTGGCTACAAGACCTCGGTTATTACTATGTGATGAACCTACATCTGCATTAGATGTAAGTATTCAAGCACAAATATTGAATCTTTTAAAAGATATTCAAGATGAGCTGCATCTTACTATGTTATTCATTAGTCATGATCTTCCTGTAATTAGACAAATGTGTAATAGAATTGTTGTTCTTAAGAATGGAATTTTATGTGAAACTAAAAATACTGAAGAATTATTTAATAACCCAGAACATCCTTATACTAAGGAACTTATTAGGTTAATGCCAAAAATTGAATCAATAATTTAACTAACTTATAATAGGTAATTTTTCAGGAGTTCTAGTACTTAAAAGTTTATAACCATTTTTAGTTATCAGTAAATTTTCTTCTTGAACTAATATTAAATTTTTACTTAATTCAATTGATGGTTCCAATGTAATAATCATATTTTCTTTAATTATAGTTTTATCATTTTCCATAATACTTGGAGGTTCAGTTAACTGCAGACCAAGTCCGTGTCCCATTCTTCCAACACTAGCTACATTTTTTTCTTTTGATACTAGGTTTTTTGAGAGCAAGTAATATATTTCTGAACAGCTAATACCTGGTTTAATATTTTCTAATGTTAACTCAGTAGCTTCCCACAATCTTCTATATGCGTCAATGGAGCTCTTATTTATTTTGCCAAAACCAAAGTTTCTATCAAAATCACAAAAATAACCATTTAAAGTCGAACCAGTATCGATGATTAAAATATCACCACTTTCTAATTTTTTCTCAGTTGGGTTAGATATAATTTGATCATACCCACCCTGACCTGATGCACATGCCATGTACATAATATAATCAGCACCACTTTTGATAAGTTCATTTTTAAATATAGAAGCAGCTTCTCGCTCAGTAATGTTAGCGTAAATTTTTTCAGGAAAATTATCAAATACCTTATTTGCTATAGAACAAATCTTTGTAATATTTTCAATCTCGATTTTAGATTTAATCTTTCTTAATTTCCAGATAACTTTACTAGCATCTACAAAATTATAATCTGATAATTCTTCACGAATATTAATAAAATCCTCTATATTCATTCTTAAGTGAGTTTCATTTGCTAACTCAAAACCTATATTTGAATTTTTTGGGAAACTTTTAATTATTTTTTTTAGTGCTGTTACACCTTCATCATTTGGATTTGGTGATTGCCAAACTTCTATATCTTTTATTAAAGTTTTTTCTATTGCTGTCAGACCAATTGAAGGAACAATTGCTTTTATTAAATTTTTTTGTGAAATTACTAAAAACCATGGTCTAGTTGGGCTTTCCCAAAAGTTGCTATCTAATCCAGAAAAATATCGAAAATTCGATGGCGATGTAATAATAATTGCATGTAAACTTTCTTTTTCTAAATTTTCTTGAATTTTAGATATTCGATTAGCAAATTCTTCTTTTGGAAAATCGTTCATAAATTGATAAGTATCATATCATTAACATTAATTAGAAATAAAAAATACTTTGATTTATATCTCATTATTTATTTTTTGTCTTACTTTAGGTACATTCTTTCCGTTTGCTTCAGAAACTTATTTGGTAACACTTTTATTATCAGAAAATCATAATATAATTTTATTATTATTTTTTGCATCTTTAGGTAATATTTTAGGATCTATTATAAGTTGGATATTTGGCTACTTCGTAAACTATTTTATTAACAAATCTTGGTTTCCTATAAATAAGTACCTACTTCAAAAAGCTACTAATATTTTTAAAAAATATGGAAAATGGTCATTGTTATTATCATGGGTTCCATTTATTGGTGATCCCATTGCATTTGCAGCAGGTACTTTTAGGTATAATATTTTATTTTTTTTAATTTTTGTATCTATTGGTAAAGTTGCAAGATATTTGTTATTGTATTTTTATTTTGTAATTAACTAAGAATGTTTGAAAATTTATATTTAGTTTTTATCGTCGGTTTTTTTTCTGGAGTAGGATTTTTATCACTTCTATTTTTTATAAGAAAAGAAAAAAATATTGAATTAAAAGAAGATACGGATCTTATATCTTTAAAAAATCATATGCAATCTATACAGCAATCTCTTCAAAACTTTAATCTTGCACAAGATAGAATTGAAAATACATTGATTAGAGGAGGAGCTTTACAACAAGGTCCTTGGGGTGAGTTTGTATTAAAAAATATATTAGATAGCGTTGGTTTAAGAGAAGGTGAAGAATATTCAACTCAAAAATCATATAGAGATGCAGAGGGTAATTTGCAAAAACCAGATGTAGTTATTCATATGCCTGGTAATAGACATATAATTATAGATTCTAAAGTATCTTTAGAAGCTTGGCATGATTATTCAAATACAAATGATAGTCAGCAAAAAAAAATTTTTTTGAAAAAATTTTTAGACTCTACTAAATCCTCTATCCGTAATTTAAGTAAAGATCATTATTCAAAAATTTACGGAATAAATACCATAGATAATGTTTTAATGTTTGTACCAATTGAACCGGCTTTACTAACTCTTTATAACGAAGCAAACAAATTAATTGAAGAGTCTTGGAACAATAAAATAATTATTGTAGGCCCGTCCACACTCCCATTTCTTCTTAAAGCTATAGAAAATATGTGGAGAGTTGATAAACAATCCAAAACTATTAAAGATATTGCATCGGCAGCATCTGACATCTATGATAAAACTGTAAGTGTTTACGAGTCTTTTATAAAAGCAAATCAATCATTAGATTTAGCTAAAACAAAAATGGATGAAGCTAAGCAAAGATTACAAGATGGGTCTGGAAGTTTAACAAAGAAAGTTGAAAAGATGAAAAAATTAGGAAGATTAAGTACTAAAAAACAGTTGCCAGACAATAACGAGAATGTAATAGAATAAAATTATATGCCAAGTTTTGATGTAGTAAGTAGATTAGATCATCAAGAGATTGATAATGCCATTGGTAATGCAACAAGAGAAATTACTACAAGATATGATTTTAAAGGTTCAGATACCTCAATAGAAAAAAAGGAAAATTCAATTATTGTTAGTACTGATGATGAAATGAAAGCAGGTCAAGTTAATGATATGCTAGTGACACACTTTGTGAGAAGAAAAGTTGACCCCCTTTGTTTGAAAAAAAAAGACTTAGAGAAAGCAGGTGGAAATAAAATTAGGCAAACATACGATCTTATTGAAGGAATTGAACAATCCTTATGTAAAAAAATAACTGCTGATATCAAAAGTTCTAAGTTAAAAGTTCAGGTCAAAATTAATGGAAATGAACTTCGCATTGATGGTAAGAAAAAGGATGATTTGCAAACTGTTATGAAGTTTATTGAAGACTCTAATATTGGGATTCCCGTTCAATTTATTAATTTTAGAGACTAGAAATAGTGATTACCTGGGAGTTAATTGTAGCTTTGGCAGTCTACAATTTTATTATGTATGTAACTCCTGGACCAAACAATAGCATATTAACAGCCTCAGGTATTAAATTTGGTTTTGCTAGATCAATACCAAACGTTCTTGGAATACCAACTGGCCATGGATTGCAACTTGCTTTAGTGTGTTTGGGTTTAGGAACATTATTTATTACATATCCAATTCTTTACGATATTTTAAGATATGTGGGTTCTGCATACATACTTTATCTTGCATATAAAATGTTCGGATCTCTTAATGTTGCTAAATCAGAAGATAGATCACGACCTTTAAAATATTATGAAGCAATTTTGTTTCAATTTGTAAATCCAAAAGCCTGGGTAATATGCTCTACAGCGGTGACATTATATTATCCAAAAGGTGAAAATATAATTATAGGAACTCTTTTTATGGTTATTATGTCAACTATAGTAAATATACCTTCTATAAGTATTTGGGCTTACGGAGGAAGTGTTATTAGAAATTATTTAAATAATGAAAAATTAAAAAAAACAGTAGAATGGTTTTTGGCTGTTATGCTTATAGCAACTGCAGCATCTGTTTTTTTATATAATACTTAAGGTTTTGGAATTTTAAAAAAATCACCAACAACGTTGTAACCTTTTATAATTGCAGGTCTTTCTGATATTTGCAAATACCATCGGAGAACATTTGGATAATGATTCAAATTAATTTGATGTCTTTCAAATCGTGCTATCCATGGCCAGATAGAAATATCTGCAATTGAGTATTCATTTGAAAAAAATTCTTGTTTTGAGAGTCTTTTATCTAAAATTTTATATATATGTTTTGCATAACCTTTAGTCTTCTCTTCTGCGTATTTACTTTTACCAGGATTATAGAATAAATATTGATGTGCTTGACCTAGCATTGGACCTACATAAGCCATTTGAAAAAATACCCATTGGATAATTTCCCAATAGTCTTTTTCATTTAAAAATTTATTATATTTTTTTGCAAGATAAAGAAGAATAGCTCCGGACTCAAAAATAACTTGATCATTATCTTTATCCACAATTACAGGAATCTTATTACTTGGTGAAATTTTTGAAAACTCTTCAGTGAATTGTTCTTTTTTTTCTAGGTTAATAAAAATTGGATTATATTCTACACTTAATTCTTCAAGCATTATGCTAATTTTTCGTCCATTTGGACTAGGGGATGAATATAAATCAATCATTTTTTAGAATTTAATTATTTTAGAACTATATTGATATTATGCTGGAGAATATAGATAATATTATTAAATTAGCTTGGAGTGATAAAATTTCTTTTGAAAAAATAAAAAGAATTCACGGTGTAACCGAATCAGAGGTTATAAAAATAATGAGAAAGAATCTTCGACCTAAATCTTTTAAATTATGGAGAGAAAGAGTTAATGGAAGAACAAGAAAACATGAAAAAAAAAGAAGCCTATCAGAAAAACCATTTAAATTTGAGAGTTATGTCTAAATTATTAAGCATTATAATTTTTTTATTTTTATCAACTACTTCAGTAAAGTCAGATCAAAATGATCCAAGGTTAAATAATTTATTTAAAAAACTGAATGAGACAGAAAACCAAGAAGAAATAAGTGATTTAATAAAAAATATTTGGGATATCTGGTATGAAGTTGATGATCCAAAAGTAATTGAATATTTTGAAAAAGGTATTCAGGCCATGCGTATAAGAAACTATCCACTTGCAGTAAGATTTTTCAATAATTTAATTGAAAAAGATCCTAATTTTGCAGAAGCTTGGAATAAAAGAGCAACAGTTTATTTTATGATGGGTGATTTTGATAAATCAATGCAAGATATTATTAAAACTTTAGAATTAGAACCAAGACATTTTGGTGCTTTAGATGGTATGGGTTTAATTTTTATTCACCAAGGACAATATCAGCAAGCGATCGATGTTTACGACAAAATGTTAGAAATATTTCCTTTTAGTATTAAAACAATGGAAAAAAAGGAGAGTATAAAGTCAATTATCTCTCAATCTACGTAAGATTAAAAAATATTAACAACAAAGATAATATAAAAAAACTAACAAATGTACTTAAAACAACATTTGAGGATACAATCCCTTTTAGTGAATCATATCTATAAGCAAAATAATATGATTGTGATCCACTTGGTAATGCAGCTGCCATTGTAACAATTATTATTAATAGTTCATCCAATTCCAATATAAATTTTGAAAAACAAAAGGCTAAAATTGGATGAATTAAATTTTTTAAAACTGTTAAAATTAATGCACTGTTTATATTACTTCTTATTTTAAAATTTCCTAAAGCCAGACCTAGAGAAATAAGAACCATTGGTAGTGCCAGATTAACAAAAATATTAAGAGAATTTTCTATGTAACTAGGTATTTTTAAACCTGAATAATTTAATATTATTCCAAAAATCATTCCAAATAGAACAATATTTTTAACCATACCTAAGAATGTTTGATAAAAAATCTGAATGATACTTTTTTTTCTGTTTCTATAAACTTCAATAATAATAACTGTATATGTAAAATGTACTATACCGTGGAAAAAAACAAGTATCATATAGGGAATTGTATTAATTGGTCCAAGTACGGCGTACATTAGCGGTATCCCCATAGCTACGGTATTTCCAAAACTTGATGCAAGGCCAAAAATTGCAGAGTCATCAGTTTTATATTTTAAAAATAATTTGCTAATAAAAAAACCTATGATAAAAATTATAACTCCAGATACAAAAAATGAAATCATGAGACCAGTAGAATCAATTTCTGGAAAGGAAACCTGCCAAAAGTAAATAATTAAAGCTAATGGTAGTAGAATATTAAATCCAGTAAAATCAAAATAATTAATATATTTTTTAGGGAGTAAATTTATTTTATTAATAATATATCCAAAAATAATATATCCAAAGACACCTGCGACAATATTAAATAATTCAATCATCTATATCCAAAAAATTATTAAGAAACTTTAAAATACTTTCCTCAATAATATTACTTTCATTAGATCCAATATTTTGAAAAAATTTAGAATTTTTATCAAAATTTACATTTGGTTCAATTAAATCTCCTTCAATAAAAGCAGTCAAGTATATCTCTTTATTTTGAGATAAATCTAAAATCATATTTATAATATTTTTATGATAATTGTATTTGCCTTTTATATAAATTTTATTTTCATTATTACTCATTTGAATATTATTACTTGTTAAAAAGTTATTATTTTTTTTTACTGTACCTATAAAATTTGAAGAACTATTACCAAATGCATCAATTAATCTTGAAAATGCAAAATTTTGACTCTTTTTATTTTCTAAATTTTCAAAAAATAATTTAAGAAAAGATATAACAAACTTTTCTTCATTAGTTGTCTCTAATGCAAAATTTCCATTAATTTTATAAATTCCATCAAATAAATTTTCTAAGTTATTTTGATTTTTTATATAATTATTAAAATAATTTATATTTCCATTAATTTCTATATTGCTAAATTTTAAGTTTTTTATAAAAATTTTATCTAATGTAATATTTAATTTGCCTTGAGTATTAAATAATGGCTGAGATATTAAAATATCTAACGTATCAATAGTAAACCTATTTTGAAAATCATTAATTTCAAAACTTGTATTATATTCAATATTTGGAAAAATTTTGATTTTACTCTTATCTTCTTGCTCAATTTTTAAATTATATTTATTTTCAAGTTCAGTAATTATCTTATCTTCATTCAGGCTCTCTAAAAAAATGTAGATAAAAATAAAAAAAATTATAATAATTATTAATATAAAAGAAAAAAATAATTTAGTTTTTCTCATTAAATTCAATATAAAAATTTATATTTTTGTAAAATTATTGTTTGGATCATGTAACGGTTTAAATTGAACAGACATACCATATTTATTCTTTGCAACTTCAACTTCAAATCTTCCTCCATTCAAATTTTTTAAATCTATCTCAGAATTTATATATCCAAAAACCATGTTTTTTTCATAACAGAATGAATAATTACTAGATGTTGTTTCTCCTACAATTTTACCTTTATAATAAATTGGCTCATCGTGAAGCAAAAGAGGTGCACCAGGTTTAGATTTATCTAATACAAAATTAGTTAATTGCTTTTTCTTTTTTCTATTTTTTGTTTTCAATGCTTCTTTTCCAATAAAATCTATTTTTTTATCTAATTTAACCGTAAACTCCAAACCTGCTTCGTAAGGGTTTTCTGCAGGAGATAAGTCATGACCCCAGTGAAGATATCCTTTTTCCATTCTCATAATATCTAATGCATGTCCACCAGCATGAACAAGACCATATTTCTTTCCATACTCAACTAATTTAAGGTAAATATCTCTAGAGATTTTAACAGGAATATAAATTTCCCAACCAAGTTCACCAACAAAAGATAATCGCTGAAAGATTATATTGGAATCATTAAATTTAATTTCTTTTGCAGTTCCAAACATAAAATCATTTGTAGAAAAATGTTCTCCAAATAGATTCTTGAGAAGTTCCCTACTTTTTGGTCCAAAGATTCCTAGACAAGCTAAATCCTCAGTAATATCAGTCAAAGTTGTATCTTTACTAAGATTTTCTATAATATGTTTTTTATCATGTTCTTTTACAGATGATCCTGTAATGACTCGAAAGAATTTTTCATTGATACAAGTAACTGTTAAATCAGCTACTATCCCTCCATTTGAATTTAACATTTGTGTATATGTAGTTTTGCCTGGATCATTTTTAATATTATTACAACATAAACGTTGCAGATCTTTAAAAGCAGAATTTCCTTTTATTTCAAATTTTGCAAAAGCTGAAAGATCAAATAAACCAACATTTTTTCTTGTATTTATAGTTTCATACTTTGCTGATTCATACCAATTTTGGTATCCATAACTGTATTCATATTCTGGTTTATTACCATTAAGAGCATACCACATTGGTCTTTCATAACCAGCGACTTGACCAAAGCAGGCTCCCTTATTTTTTAAATCATTGTGAAAAGGGAGAAGTTTTTGATCTCTTGAAGTTTTTAATTGTTTATAAGGCCAATGCATAGCATAGAGATTTCCTAAAGTTTCTGTTACACGTTGAGTTATAAATTTGGTTTCAGAATGAAACTTTTCAAATCGTGTTATATCTAATGAAAATAGATCATCATTTACTTCGCCATTTATCATCCATTCAGCAGTTACTTTTCCAGCCCCACCTGAGCTAACAATGCCAATACTATTAAAACCACAACAAACAAAAAAATTCTTAACTTCAGGTGTTTCACCTAATAAATAATTAGTATCTGGTGTAAACGACTCTGGCCCATTAAAAAATTTTCTTATACCTACTTTTTCTAAAGAAGGTACTCTGTTCATTGCTTTTTGCAAATATGGCTCAAAATGATCAAAATCTTCTGGCAGTTCTCCAAATGAAAAATCATTAGGAACTTTATAAGTATTAGTAAATGCTGGTTTTGCATTAGGCTCAAATAGACCGACTAAAAGTTTACCTGCATCTTCTTTTAAATATAAACAATTATTATAATCTCTTAATACGGGAAGAGATTTTTGTATTTCATTCATTGGTTCACTTAAAATATAGAAGTGTTCATTTGGATAAAGAGGTATACTAACACCAACTTCTGCCGCTACTTGCCTTGACCACATTCCAGTTGCCAAAACAATGTATTCACATTCTATTTTACCATGTTCTGTTTCCACTCCCTCAATTTTATCATTTTTTACTAATATTTTTTTTACTGGACATTTCTCAAAAAATTTAGCTCCATTATTTTTTGCAGATTTAGCCAATACATTTGTTATCCCTACTGGATCTGCCTGACCATCTTGAGAAATAAATACACCTCCAACAATATCTTTAGTATTTATTAGAGGATAAATTTCTTTTATTTCTTCTTTTGTAACTTCTTTTGCTTCAACATTAAATCTTTGAGCAAATGTAAGTTGCCTTTTAAGTTCTTCGAGACGAGCTGTTGTTGTTGCTACTGTCAGGGATCCATTTTGTTTAAGTCCAGTTGAAAGTCCAGTTTCTTTTTCTAACTTTTTATATAAATTTAATGAATAATTTCTTAAACGAGTTATAGTTGCAGACGATCCTAGTTGACCAATAAGACCAGCTGCATGCCAAGTAGTACCTGATGTGAGTTGATCCCGCTCTAAAAGGATTACATCCTTCCAACCAAATTCTGTTAAATGATATGCAACAGAGCATCCAGCAACTCCTCCACCAATTACGACAACTTTTGCTGACTTTGGAGGAGTTTTATTCATATGAAATTATAAATAAAGCTTTTTTGTATGAGTTTCAAAATATTTATTTAATTCTTCAGTGTTAATTTGATCAATTTTTGCAGGGCTCCATTGAGGATTATGATCCTTAGTTACTAATACTGAATTAACCCCATTATCAAAGTCAGTTCTATAAACTAATTTTTGACTGAGCTGATATTCTATTTCTAAACACTCTTTAAGCGATTTCCCTTTTGCATCATTTATAAGCTTTGTAGATACATAAAGGCTCATAGGACATTTTTTATATATTATGTCTAAAATTTTTGATGAAAATTGTGATTTGTTATTTTCTAAATTTGATATTATTTCATTAAGATTTCCTTCAAACATTAAATTAATTAATTCTATATTTTTTATTAGTTCAGTATCATTGTTAACTTCAAAGTTTTCTCTAATTAATTCACCACTATTAATGTAATTATTTTTTAGCAATTCTAAATTTTCTATCTTAAAATAATCTGTTGCTAAACCTAGATAAATTAAATCATTAACTTCTAAAATTTGTCCAGTTAAACCAATAAATTTTCCAACATTTTTTGGTAAATTAGATAAAAAATAACTTGCACCAACATCAGGAAAAAAACCAATAGATGTTTCAGGCATTGCAAATTTAGTATTATCAGTAGCCATTCTATGATCACCATAAATTGATAAACCTACTCCTCCACCCATTACAACACCATTCCAAATAGATAGATATTCTTTTTTAAACTGACTTATCAAGTAGTTTAATTTGTATTCAATTCTAAAAAACTCTTCTTTAAAATTATTTTCATTCTTAGTAAGATAAAGAGATTTAACATCTCCACCTGCACAAAAATGTTTTCCTTCTCCAATTAGAAGTACTCTTTTAATATTAACGTTTTCATTCCATTCTTGTAGTTTTTCAGAAAAAATTTTAGCCATATCAATATTTAATGCATTTAATGCTTTTGGACGGTTAAGCGTAATTATTCCAGTATTATTCTTTTCTAAAAAAATTATTTCCATTAATGCTTTCGAAATTTTAATACTTTTTTTGAAAGACCAACTTCATTTGCCCTTAATCTATTAATCTCATCTCTTAACCTAGCAGCTTCTTCAAACTCTAGTTTTGAAGCAAATTCATTCATTTTTTTCTCAAGATTTTTAATATGTTTATCAAGATCCTTCCCTACCATTTCTTTTGTATTCTCTAGTTCTATTGTAACATGATCCTGCTCTGCAGTATTTTCAATAATTTCTTGAATATTTTTCTTAATACTAACAGGAGTTATGTTATTTTTTTTATTGTATTCTAACTGTTTAGTTCTTCTTCTATCTGTTTCATTTATAGCTTCTTTCATACTTTTTGTTTTAGAGTCTGCATACATTAGTACTTTACTTTCAACATTTCTTGCCGCTCTTCCAATAGTTTGGATTAAGCTTGTTCTAGAACGAAGATATCCTTCTTTATCTGCATCAAGAATTATCATTAGAGCGCATTCTGGAATATCTAATCCTTCTCTTAATAAGTTAATTCCAACTAAAATATTAAATACACCTAAGCGCAGATCTCTTATAATTTCTATTCTTTCTAGAGTATCTATATCAGAATGAAGATATCGTACTTTAAGACCTTCTTCATTAATATATTCTGTAAGATCTTCTGCCATTTTTTTTGTAAGAGTAGTAATTAAAACTCTATGCCCTTTATCTATAGTTTTTTTACATTCATCAATTAAGTTATCAATTTGATGATTAGTGGATCTAATTTCAATTGGGGGATCTATTAATCCAGTAGGCCTAATAACTTGTTCTACAACTACGCCCCCAGTTTTTTCAAGTTCATAATCTCCTGGAGTAGCACTAACAAAAATAGTTTGAGGACGCATTGCATCCCACTCCTCTCTTTTTAAAGGCCTGTTATCTACACAACTTGGGAGTCTAAAACCATATTGAGCCAAAGTTGATTTTCTTGAAAAATCACCTTTGTACATACCTGAAATTTGACCGCATGTTTGATGGCTTTCATCAATGAACAGTAGAGAGTCCTCAGGAATATATTCATATAAAGTTGGAGGAGGTTCACCAGGTTTTCTACCTGATAAGTATCTAGAATAATTTTCAATACCACTGCAACTTCCAGTAGTTTCCATCATTTCTAAATCAAAAGTTGTTCTTTCATCTAATCTTTGTCTCTCTAAATATTTTTTCTCCTTCTCAAAAACTTCTAACTGTTTTTTTAGGTCGTTTTTTATCATAGAAATAGCTTTTTTAATTGTAGGTTTTGGTGTTACATAATGTGAGTTTGCAAAGATTCTTATTTGGTCAAGTTGACCTAACTTTTCTCCAGTCAAGGGATCTACTTCACTTATACTTTCTATATCATCTCCAAACATAGATATTTTCCAAGAAATATCTTCATAGTGGGATGGAAAGATTTCTAAAATATCACCCTTTGCTCTAAAACTTCCTCTTTTAAAATCCATGTCGCGTCTTTTATATAAAAGTTCAACAAGTCTTCTGATGATTATTTCTCTACTTATTGACTGGTTTATATCTAAAGTAAAAGACATAGAAGAATACGCATCAACTGAACCAATACCGTAAATACATGACACAGATGCTACAATTATAGTGTCTCTTCTTTCAACAAGTGATCTAGTGGCTGAATGACGTAGTCTATCAATTTGTTCATTAATGGATGACTCTTTTTCTATAAATGTATCCGTTCGTGGCACATATGCTTCTGGCGTATAATAGTCATAGTAACTAACAAAATACTCAACAGCATTATTAGGAAATAAATTTTTCATCTCACCATAAAGTTGAGCTGCTAACGTTTTGTTTGGTGCCATAATTAACGTAGGTTTTTGCACTTCTTCAATTACTTTAGCCATAGTGAATGTTTTTCCTGAACCAGTTACACCAAGGAGGACTTGTTCTTTTTCTCCTTCATTTAAACTTTTAACTATACTATTTATAGCATCAGGTTGATCACCACTTGGATTAAAATCGCTTACTATTTTAAAAGGTTTTGTAATATTTGAAGAATTATCGTGTTTAACCTGAATTTCGTTCATAAAGTTTTAATATAATTATTTAAATAATTATACTTTTCTAAAAAACTACCATTTAAAGTTATTGTTGCATTTAAAATTCTTCCATCATCATTATTCAGCATATATGGAATGACTTCATTTACTATACCATCACCAAATTCTTTACTTGAGTCACGAGGAAGTTCAGAAGGCAGGTTATCAACTGCTGTAATTGCCAATCCATTTTTATTTTGAGTTTCTTTAAAGTTATTCTTATCAATATAAAAATTTGGACTTTCTATAGTTGAGGATCTTATAGTTGTTGGAACAGAACCATCTACATCACATGTTATGTCTCCAATGACTCTTAAATTAATTAATTCATTAAGATCATTATTTTCAAAAATTTTTGGAGAAGCGGGATCCCAATAATGTGCACTGATAAATACATCAGCTGTCTTTAAATATTGAAGAGCAGTACTAGTATAATCTTTAGGATTTTTAATAAAATGATCAAGATCAAATTTTTTTATTAAACTTGATTGCACATAATCCTTTGTTTCTAAATTACAAAAAACTGGTTTATCAAATTTATCATTTTTAAATACATCTTTAGAAACTTCTTTGATATTTGTTTCTTTTAAAACTTCTATAACTCCTTTAGCTACTCTTCCATCTCCAGTTACTAAAATTTTCATTTTTGGAAAATATAAGTTCTTTAAATTACTTATTATTCTCTCGTAATTATTTATTTTATAAGCTCTCGCCAAAGGTTGTTTATTAAAATTTTCCAAGCATAGATTAAGAGTATTATAGCAACCAACTATTCCTGCAAATCTGCCAAATCCTAGGTATCTTTTACTGTTTTTATCTCTGATATTTTCATAGTCTATTAATTTTATTTTTTTTTCTAAAACCGCTTTCAAGAGTTCTTTCTTATCCATACCTGGCGTACCTTGAGCATTATTTAATGTTTCTTTATTAATTTTATAAGTATGAGAAAAGAAAACATAGGTTTTATTGTTTATTAAAACTTTGGTATCAATTTCTTTTACTCCAAAAATAATAGAACAATTATTTAAATCTTCTTTTATTTGTGCCCCGCTATTTTTATACTCCTCATTAGAGAAACATCTATTTTTTGAAGGCTGAACCAAAATATTTAAATTTGGATATTTTGATATAATTTTTTTTATATTTTCAGGAACAAGGGGCGCTCTATTTTCATCAGGACGAGATTCTCTTATAATTCCAATAGTTTGTGCACTATTCATTTTTATGTTGAATATTAATATTGTTTTTTTTTAGTATTTTAAAAAAATACATAATGTTTTTATTGTCATGTGGAGCAGTTTTTACTCCAAATGAGATTTTCTCATCCAACATAAGATCAATTGCTGCTGAAAGAGTAATAGAAACGAGTTTTCCCATGGCTGTATTTTCTCCATAACCTTTTTCATCCAAGAAATAAGAACTATCAAAAATCTTATTATCTTTTTCAAAACCTTTCAGTTTGACTGATAAGACAACCCTATCTTCTTCATGTGGCAGATATTTATTTTCTTTTAATAATTCTTCACTTTTATTATTAATGTCATCTTCTATTGTTTGAGTTTTGTTTTCAAGCATTGAAAAAATACCTTTCCAAGCTTCTTTCCAGCCATCTAATCGCAATGTACCCCTGACAAATTCATTTACTTTCCAGTTTTGATCAAAGTTGTATTCTTTAACATAGGGTGTTGAGTCTCTGTTCGGATATGCTTCAAAATTTTCATTATTTATTGAATATGAACTAATTGATTTGTAAGGAGTTACGGTTTTTATCTTACCATTTGTTATAAATTTAGCATCATTATTCAAAGCTTTAATAACACCCGCAGGTGACCAACTAAATTTGTATCTAAAATCATTAGGAATTGCAGGAAAACCTCCACAATATGACTCGTAAACAACTTTAATGTTATTTGATGATATTTTTTTCAAATCTTGGACTAGTAGATGAGAAAAAAAGTGATCAATACCTGGATCTAAACCAATTTCATTAATAAAAACAAGATTTTGTTTTTTTACTTCTGAATCTAGAGCATATATTTCTGGGTTGAGGTAACTTGATGAAACAAAATGACATTTATTTACCAAACATAATTTTGCTATTTCTAAATGTCTTGTGGCAGGTAATTGAGAAATTATAATGTCACCAGGTTTGACTTCTTTAAAGATAAGATCAAGGTCAAATTTTTTTGCTTTAACATTATCTTTATCAACATGATTTATGCTATTTTCTGCCTTTTCTAGAGTTCTGTTCCATACTGTAAAATTTTCCAAATTTTTAGCTAATCTTCTTATTCCTGGGATAGAAGATAGGCCAGTTCCAATCCAATGTACGTGTTTCATAGTATTATTTACTTTTATTTTAAATTGTTTACTACATTTATTAAACTTTAAATACGGTAAATTCATTGGGCATAATAGTATTTATTTTTTTATTAACAGGACTAGCTTCAGGATTTGTAGCTGGTTTACTTGGTGTTGGCGGGGGTATTATAATTGTTCCAGTAACCTATTTTATATTGTTACAACTTGAATTCAGTTCAGAGATTGTTATGCACGTAGCTGTAGCTTCATCACTTGGTGTAATTTGTTTTACTTCAATTTCATCGATAAGATCTCATATAAAACTAAAAAATACAAATTTAACCATTGTTAAAAAATGGGCTTTTGGAATAGTTTTAGGATCAATGCTAGGCTCACTTTCAGCAAGTTTAATCTCAGGAGAAAATCTTGTAATAATTTTTGCAATTTTAGCATTTTTAATTTCTATGAATATGCTTTTTCAACAAAAACCAATTTTATTAAATACCGATCTACCATCATCTAAACTAATTAATATGTCTATTAGTTCATTGATTGGTTTTTTTTCTTCAATAATAGGAATTGGTGGAGGAAGTTTTAGTGTCCCAACTTTAACTATGTTTTCAAAAAAAATTCATGAAGCTGTTGGAACTTCAGCTGTTTTTGGATTTTTAATAGCTTTTCCAGGCGCAATTATCTTTATAATTACTGGTTTAGAGAAAGAAGGTTTACCATTATATTCGCTAGGCTATGTTAATATTTTAATAGTTTTAGTTATCTCAATAACTAGTGTTTTTACCGCTGGATATGGCGCAAGAGTTTCAGCAAATATAGATAAAATACTTTTAAGAAAAATATTTGCAATTTTTTTGTTGTTAACTTGCGCAAGTCTAATTATTGAACATTTTATAATCTAAAATGAATTTTATAGCAGATAGAATAAACCGAATTAAACCATCAATGACAGTCGGTATTAATATTAAGGCTAAGGCAATGAAGGAAGAGGGCAGAGATGTAATTGTTCTAGCAGCTGGAGAACCAGATTTCAATACACCTAAACACATAAGAGATGCAGCAAATAAAGCAATGGACCAAGGTAAGACTAAATATGTCCCTGGAAAAGGAACTCCTGAACTACAAAAGGCTATCCAGAAAAAATTTAAAGAAGATAATAATATCGATTATAGTTTGGATGAAATCATTTGCGGAGTAGGCGGCAAGCATATTATTTATAATGCTATGATGGGAACAATTAATTCAGCTGATGAGGTAATTATTACTGCTCCATTCTGGGTTAGCTACCCAGATATTGTTATATTAGCTGAGGGAAAACCAGTTATTGTTGAGTGTCCAGAAAGTCAAAATTTTAAAATAACGCCTGAGCAGTTAGAAAAACATATTACACCAAAAACAAAATGGTTGATGCTAAATAGTCCCAGTAATCCAACAGGAGTTGTTTATACAAAAAAAGAATTAAAAGATTTAGCTCAGGTTTTAATTAAACATCCAAATGTTTTAATAATGTGTGATGATATATATGAAAAAATAATTTATGATGGTGTTGAGTTTCATACATTAGCATCTGTTGAGCCTGTACTGAAAGATAGATGTCTAACTCTTAATGGTGTTTCAAAATCTTATTGTATGACTGGTTGGAGACTTGGCTACTGTGGTGCTCCAAAAGAAATTATTGCTGCAATGAACAAAATCCAATCGCAAAGCACTACATCAACATCATCAATAACTATGGCAGCTGCAGTTGAGGCTATAAACGGACCTCAAGATTTCATTATAGATCATAATAATAAATTCCTCAAAAGAAGAGATTTAGTAGTAAACAAATTAAATGCTATTCAAGGTATTACGTGTGCAAAACCGGATGGAGCATTTTATGTTTACCCTAACTGCGAGGGTATTTTAGGTAAAATAACTCCTAGTGGAAAAAAATTATCCAATGATGAAGATTTCATGACTTATCTTCTTGAAGACCAAGGCGTTGCTGGTGTTCATGGATCAGCATTTGGTTTATCTCCATATTTTAGATTATCTTATGCTGCTAGTGATGATATTTTAGAAGATGCTTGCAATAGAATTCAAATTGCTTGCAGTAAACTTAAGTAAGATCTTTATCTGCAATTATTTCAGCTAATCTTAATAAGTTAGTAGTACCCGCACTTCCAAAGGGAACACCTGCAGAAATTACAACACTATCTCCTGGTTCAACTAATTTTTTAGTTTTTACAATTGTGCATGCGATTTTTACCATTTCTTGTGCATTTTGAGCATCTTCATTTGAATAACAAGAATTTACACCCCAATACAATTGCATTCTTCTAGTTGTGTCAATTTTTGGCGATAAACCAACTATTTGAACCGGAGCTCTTTCTCTTGCCATTCTTCTTGTTGTTCTTCCACTTACTGAAAAAGTTATAATAGCTTTTGCATTTGATTTTTTTGCTATCGAGTATGCTGCTAATGTTATTGCGTCAGTATTGTCAACATCATCAAGATTTTCATCTTCAACACTTAAGTCATAGTTATTTTTATCATTTTCAACAGTTGTAATAATATTGTTCATTGTTTTTACTACTTCAACCGGATGAGCACCTACTGCAGATTCTCCTGATAACATTACAGCATCTGTTCCATCATAGATTGCATTTGCAACATCCGATGCTTCAGCTCTGGTGGGAACTAAATTATCAATCATACTTTCCAGCATTTGAGTTGCCACGACAACTGGTTTTCCAAAATGTCTACATCTTCTAATGATATTCTTTTGAGCAATTGGAACTTGTTCAGTCGGCATTTCTACACCTAAGTCACCTCTTGCGATCATTATTCCATCTGCTGCATTTACTATTTCATCAATATTTTTTACTGCAGAAGGTTTTTCTATTTTGGCCATAATTAACGCCTTATTGCCAATTATTTTTTTTAATTTATTAATATCTTCAGCTTGTTGTACAAAAGATAATGCTACCCAATCGACACCCATATCCATTGCTTTCATTAAATCAGATTTATCTTTATCTGTTAGAGCATCTATTGGAAGTATAACATCTGGAATGTTTACTCCTTTATTATTTGAAATCTCTGCATCATTTAAAACTTCTGTTACCAAACTATCATTTTTTTGCTCAATAACCTGAAGCCTTATCCTACCATCATTCACTAACAATATTGAATTTGGGGTTAAAAATTCATAAATTTCAGCATGAGGAAAATTTACTCTTTTATTATCTCCTGGATCTGATGATAGATCTAATATAAATTTTTCTCCTTTAACTAAATTCTCTTTAGTATTTTTAAATAAACCAACTCTTAATTTTGGACCTTGTAAATCTGCCAATACACAAGTTGCATGGTTATATTTATCCTCTAAAGATCTAATAAATTCATAATTTTTTCTATGCACTTCAATATCACCATGAGAGAAGTTAAGTCTAAATACATCACATCCAGCTCTAAAAAGCTCTTCAATAGTTTTTTTATCTGAAGAAGAAGGACCTAAGGTAGCTAAAATCTTAGCTTTTCTATTACGTTTCATTAAATATTATATATATTATGATTTTGATTTATTATAATCTTATTTACAAAATATGAAAAAAAATTTTGATAGAGCTTTATTAGCAGATGTAGCAGAACAATTAATAAATCATTTGAGAAATAGAACTGATGTTCAAAATATTGATTTAATGAATTTATCAGGATTTTGCAGGAACTGTCTTTCTAAATGGTACGCTAGTGCAGCTGAAAAGAAAAAAATTTCAATCTCTTATGATGAAGCAAGAGAATTGATTTATGGTATGCCTTATGACGAGTGGAAAAATAAATTTCAAACTGAAATTACATCTGAACAAAAAGAAAAGTTTGACTCAAATAAAGATTAATACAAGTTTTCTAAACTCTCTTTATATTTATCCTTAACCTTAAATCTACGAACCTTCATTGACGGAGTCATCATATTATTTTCAATAGTAAACTCATGATCAATCAAAATAAATTTCCTTATTTGTTCTATAGCAGAAAGATTTTTATTTACTTTATCAACAACTTCTCTAATTTTTTTATTATACGAGTTCTCTTTAATTATTGTACTTAAGTTTTTCTCTATATCGTTTTGTTCAGCCCACTCCAATGCAAATTCTTTATTAGGAACAATTATTGCAACTAGGTAGTTTTTAAAATCGCCATATAGCATTGATTGCGCTATTTCTGGTTCAATATCTAGTTTTGCTTCTATTCTGGAAGGAGAAATATTATCTCCACCAGCATTAACAATTATATCTTTTTTTCTATCGGTAATTTTAAGATAATTTTCATTATCAAATTCACCAATATCTCCTGTGTGAACCCACCCATCAATAATTGTTTTGTTGGTTGCTTCTGGATCATTCCAATAACCATTCATCATAAGTTCACCTCGGGCTAAAATTTCACCATCATCTGAAATTTTAACTTCATTACCGTCTAAAACTTTCCCCACTGTATCAAGTTTAATTTTTTCAGGAGGGTTTGCTGAAATTACTGGTGCTGTTTCAGTTTGACCATATCCTTGTAATAGAGGTAAACCTAGAGCAGATAAATATAAACCAACTTCAAAGTTTAGAGCGGCTCCTCCTGAAATAAGCGCTCTTAAACTTCCACCAAAACGTTTTTTGACTTTCTTTCTAACAATTCTATCCATTAAAACATTCAATAATCTTTCACCAAAACTCATGTGATCACCATAGTATTTTTTCATTCCAAGCCTAAGTGTTGTAGCAAAAAAACGCTGACTCAATTTACTTTGATTTTTTAGACCTTGAGAAATCCTTGTATGCAAAGAGTCATAAAACCTAGGTACGGCTGTCATAAAGTGAGGGGCTGCCTCAGACATATTTACTAATAATTTGTCGATGCTTTCAGCATAATATATTTGAGCGCCTTGACCCATTTCTAAAAACTGTAAAGTATGTTCATATGAGTGTGATAATGGTAACCAAGAAAGATATCTTATCTCTTTTTTTAAATCACTAGTAAGGCTCTCAAGCAATTTATTACATGAAGCACAGTTTCTAAGCATAGCTCCATGACTTAACATTACTCCTTTAGGATTTCCTCCAGTGCCTGATGTATATATAATACATGCAGTATCTTTTCTTTTAAATTTTTTTGTAAACTCTTCTATATCTTTCGAACTTTGACTTTTTTCTAAATTATCATTTATAATTTTATTGTAAGATAAAATATTAACAACTTCTTTATAAGTTTCATGATCATCATTAATTTTAATTACGTTTTGGCAATGAGAAATTATTTCTATTGCAGGCAGAATTTTTTGCATTAATTCATGTGATGATACTATTGCACATCTAGCTCCTGAGTGCTCAATGATATACTTATAATCATTTGTTGTACTTGTCGTATAGGCAGGAACAGAAATTGCTCCAATAGACATAATTGCCAAATCAGCAATTTGCCACTCCGGTCTATTTTCAGATAAAATTAATACTCTGTCACCTTCTAAAATTCCAAGATCTTTAAGATATGTTGCTAAACTTTCGACTTGTTCTTTTACTTGTGTCCAGCTTAAAGAAACGTATTTATCATTATCTTTTTTCCATAAATAAGGCTGATCTTTTAAATCATTTGATTGATGATAAAATACACTTGGTATGCTATTAAATTCGTCAAAATTAACAATCATGCTTTTTATCCTCCCTACAAAGCTTCGATATTAGACCTATATCGAAATAGTCAAATATGAAACAAAAAAATTATCAAAATTTAACAAAAAATACCCTTGGAAAACTGCCAGTTTGGAATCTAAAAGATTTATATGAATCACCTAAAGCGAAAAATTTGAATAATGATTTAAATAAACTAAGAAAAATTACTAAAAAATTTGAGAAAAAATACTTATCCAAAATTGTCAAACTTAGCCCGAATCAATTGCTAAAAGCCATAATTGAATTGGAAGATATTGATATAAAAATGGATAAAATTATGTCTTATGCCCATCTTTTAGTGGCTGAAGATGGTAACAATGAACAAAATAAAATTTTTTATCAACAAATGCAGGAGCAGATAACCAATATTGCTTCATCAATAGTCTTCTTTAGCCTTGAGTTAAATGAAATTTCCGAAGTAAATTTTAAAAAAATTTATAATGATAAGAGATTAAAGACTTATAAAAACTGGATAAAAAATATACGTAAATTTAAACCTTATCAATTGGATGTAAAAACAGAAAAATTACTTCAAGAAAAAAGTATTACATCTAGATCAGCTTGGGTTAGATTATTCGATGATACAATTGCTTCTCTCAAATTTCCTTTTAAAGGTAAAAATTTATCTAGCGCTGAAATTTTTAATTTTCTATCTGATAAAAAAGAATCAAATCGTAAAAAATCAGCAGAAGTTGTTTCTAATGTTTTAAAAGAAAACATTAATTTGTTTGCATCCATTACTAACAATCTCGCTAAAGATAAATCAATTAATGATAAATGGCGAGGATTACCAAATCCAGTCAGCTCAAGAAACTTATCTAATGTTGTTGAAGATGAAGTTGTAGAAGCATTAACTGAAACAATAATAGAAAATTATCCAAAAATTGCACATCGATATTATAAAATAAAATCCAAATGGTTTAAAAAGAAAACATTAATGTACTGGGATAGAAATGCACCTCTCCCTTTTCAATCACAGAGTGTATATTCCTGGAAAGATGCAAAAAAAATTGTAACCGATGCATATTCTAATTTTGATAAAAGAGCAGGAAAAATTGTAAATAAATTTTTTGACAATTCATGGATACATGCTCCTGTTATTCCAGGAAAATCTCCGGGTGCATTCGCTGCTTCTACTGTTCCATCAGCTCATCCATTTATACTTGTAAATTATCAGGGTAAAGCCAGAGATATTGCTACGCTTGCTCATGAGTTAGGTCATGGAATTCACCAATATTTGGCTGGACAAAAACAAACCTACTTTAATTCTTCAACTCCACTGACCCTTGCTGAAACAGCAAGTGTTTTTGGTGAAATGTTAACATTTAAATCTCTTTTATCTATTACTACAAAAGAAAATGAACGTAAGGGGCTTTTAGCAAATAAAGTGGAAGATATGCTTAATACAGTTGTACGACAGATTGCTTTTTTTGAATTTGAAAAGCACATCCATGATCAAAGAAAAATGAAAGAATTAAGTGTTAATGAGATTTGTGAAATTTGGATTAATGTTCAAAAGAAAAGCTTAGGGCCATCAATAAAGTTTAATGATGATTACAAATATTTTTGGAGTTATATACCTCATTTTATTCACTCACCATTTTATGTTTATGCCTATGCCTTTGGTGACTGCCTTGTTAATTCTTTGTTTAATGTTTACGAAAATAAATTACCTAAATTTGAAGATAAATATATCAAGTTATTAGAGAGTGGTGGAAGCAATACATATGATATGCTTTTAAAACCGTTTGGATTAAATCCAAAGAAAAAAGATTTTTGGCAAAAAGGTATCAATGTCATTGAAAATCTAATTGACCAATTAGAAGAATAAATTGATGAAAGATAAAGAAGCAAAATCTGTAACAAAACAATTAACCAGATATGCTAAAGTTGGAGGTGTAGTTGGAAAATTAGCCACCAAACTAGCAAGTCAGCGATATTTAGGTGTTAAGTTAGACAAAGAAAAACACGCAGCAGAAATAAGAGCGGCTCTTGGAGGTATTAAAGGGCCATTAATGAAGGTAGCACAACTATCAGCGACTATCCCTGATTTGCTTCCCGATGAGTATGCTAAAGAACTAATGCATTTACAATCTAATGCTCCACCTATGGGATGGTTATTTGTTAAAAGAAGAATGGCCGCAGAATTAAAACAAGATTGGCAAAAAAATTTTACAGAGTTTGATCAGGAAGCAACAAGAGCAGCATCTCTTGGACAAGTGCATAAAGCTAAAACTAAAAATGACGAAATAGTAGCTTGTAAATTACAATATCCTGATATGGCCTCAGCGGTTAGTGCCGACCTTTCTCAATTAAAAATGATTTTTTCAATTTATCAGTCTTATAATAAAGCTATTAAAACTGATGAAGTATATAAAGAAATTACTGATAGATTAAAAGAGGAGCTAGATTACGATAGAGAAAAAAAACTAATGTCTGTTTTTAGAAATATATTCTCAAATATAAATTTTGTTCATGTTCCAAAAACATATGACAAATTATCTACAAAAAGATTACTCACAATGAGTTGGTTGGATGGAGAACCTATTTTGAATTTTAAAAAGTCTCCTAAAGAAACCAGAAATACGTTAGCAGCCAATATGTATAAAGCTTGGTATAAACCATTTTTCGAATATGGTGTTCTCCATGGCGATCCACATTTAGGAAATTATTCTGTTCAAAAAAAAGATCTTAGTATTAATATTTATGACTTTGGATGCATGAGAATATTTAATGGTAATTTTATTCAAGGTGTAATTGATTTATACTTTGCTCTTCAGGAAAAAGACAACTCAAAAGCAGTTCATGCATACGAACAATGGGGTTTTACAGATATAACTAAAGAAAAATTAAAAGTTCTTAATAAATGGGCAGGTTTTTTATATTCGCCTTTAATGGAAGATAAAGTGCAAAAAATACAAGAAAGTGACAGTGGTATTTATGGAGCACAGATTGCTTCTGAAGTTCATCAAGAGCTTAAGAAGTTAGGTGGTGTTAAACCTCCAAAAGAATTTGTTTTTATGGATAGAGCTGCTGTAGGATTGGGTTCGGTATTTATGCATTTAAAAGCAGAGGTTAATTGGTATAGAATATTTCATGAGCTGATTGAGGATTTTAACTCAAAAAAATTGATGGAAAACCAACAAAAAGCTTTAAATTCAGCAAACCTATCAATATAAGAACTCATGCTCTTATCAGCTATTAAGGAAAATGATAACAATGAGACTAGAGTCTCTATTTCACCGGAATCTGTAAAACTTTTTTCAAGATTAGGTTTTGAAATAATTATTGAAAATGGTGCAGGAGAAATGTCTGGATATCAAAATAGCAATTATGAGGAAGCAGGAGCTAAAATTGGAACAAGATCAGAATGTTTAAAAGCTGATGTTTGTTTGTGTGTAAGAATGCCTTCAAATGAAGATATTGATAATTTAAAAAGGAATTCATTACTTATAGGAATTTTGAATCCATATGAAAATAAATCTCTTTTTACTAACTTAATTAAAAACAACATTACATCATGCTGTATGGAATTAATTCCAAGAATCAGTAGAGCACAAAGTATGGATGTTTTATCATCTCAAGCTAATTTAGCAGGTTACAGAAGTGTAATTGATGCAGCAGAGCAATTTGGGAAAGCTTTTCCTATGATGATGACTGCAGCAGGAAGAGTTAATCCAGCAAAGGTAATGATACTTGGTGTAGGTGTAGCAGGCTTACAAGCTATAGCAACTGCAAAAAGACTTGGAGCTGTAGTTTCTGCCACTGATGTTAGAGCAGCAACAAAAGAACAAGTAGAAAGTCTTGGTGGAAAATTTATCATGATTGAAGATGAAGAATCTAAAAATGCCGAAACTGAAGGTGGATATGCTAAAGAAATGAGTGATGAGTATAAGAAAAAACAAGCTCAACTGATAGCTGAAACAGTAGCGAAACAAGACATAGTAATTTGTACAGCCCTTATTCCTGGGAAAAAAGCACCTGTATTAATAACAGAAGAGATGGTTTCATCAATGATTCCAGGTTCAGTAGTAATTGACCTAGCTGTTGAAGCTGGTGGCAATTGTCCTTTAAGCAAAATGAATGAAATTATAACACATAACGGAGTTAAAATTGTTGGATATGGTAATGTTCCAGGAAGAGTAGCAAAGGATGCATCAGCACTATATTCTAAAAATATTTTTAACTTTTTAAGTTTATTAGTAGATAAAGAAAATAAAAAAATAAATTTTGATTTGGAAGATGAAATAACTAATTCCGTTTTGTTAACTCATAATGGAGAAGTTAGATTGGAGCAATTTAAATAATATGGAAGCACATTCGTCAGAAGTTTTTGTTATCGGGTTAACCGTATTTTTCTTAGCTTGTATTATTGGATATTATGTAGTTTGGTCAGTTACCCCTGCTTTACATAGTCCTTTGATGGGTGTGACAAATGCAATATCAAGTGTGATTATAGTTGGAGCAATACTAGCGGCTGGACCTCAAGGTTTTGATACATCTAAAATATTTGGTTTAATAGGAGTTGTATTAGCTTCAGTTAATATTTTTGGTGGCTTTTTGGTAACATATCGAATGCTTTCAATGTTTAAGAAAAAAACTAAAAAAACGAAGGAAAAAGAATAATGTCTTCTAACATTGTTGCTATATTATATTTAATTTCTGCGTTATTATTTATCTTTGCCCTTAGAGGTTTATCTCATCCTGAGTCTTCAAGAATGGGTAATATTTTTGGTATGATCGGTATGATTATTGCAGTGTTTACAACTTTGATGTTTAAATCAGTTCTAAGCTATTATGAAATTGGAGCCGCTATATTAATTGGTGGTGCCATCGGCTCATTTATAGCTTTGAGAATAGAAATGACTGCATTACCTCAATTAGTAGCAGCGTTTCATAGCTTAGTTGGATTAGCAGCTGTTTTTGTTGCTGCTGCTGCATTTTATGATCCTGTTGCTTTTAATATAGGTAAAATTGGATCTATCAAAATTGCTAGTTTAGTTGAAATGAGTATAGGGACGTTTATTGGTGCAATTACCTTCTCAGGTTCAGTATTGGCTTTTGGAAAGTTACAAGGAACAATTTCTGGCAAACCTTTAGTATTTAAGTTTCAACATCTTATTAATGCGTTGATTTTTCTGCTTATTCTTTTTCTAATTGTTTTGTTTGTTATTAATCAATCACCAATAATTTTTTGGACAATAGTTGTTATTTCAATATTACTAGGTTTCTTAGTTGTAATTCCAATTGGGGGTGCTGACATGCCTGTTGTAGTTTCTATGTTAAATTCTTACTCAGGTTGGGCAGCTTGTGGAATAGGATTTACTTTAAGTAATAATCTTTTGATTATAACTGGTGCGCTTGTTGGGGCATCCGGTGCAATATTAAGTTACATAATGAGTAAAGGAATGAATAGATCAATTATCAATGTTGTCTTAGGAGGCTTTGGAGGCGAGCAAGAGAGTAGTTCAAATAAAGATAATTCTGATAAAATTGTAAAACAAGGTAATGCAGAAGATGCTGCTTACATAATGAAAAATGCTGACTCAGTAATTATTGTTCCTGGTTATGGAATGGCAGTAGCGCAAGCTCAACATGCGTTGAGAGAGATGGGTGATATTTTAAAAAAAGAAGGTATAGAGGTTAGATATGCAATACATCCTGTAGCCGGCAGAATGCCTGGTCACATGAATGTGTTATTAGCAGAAGCTAATGTACCATATGAAGAAGTTTTAGAATTAGATGAAATAAATCATGATTTTCCAATGACAGAGGTATCTTTTGTTATAGGTGCTAATGATGTAACAAATCCAGCAGCAAAAACAGATGAGTCGTCACCAATTTATGGAATGCCAATACTTGATGTTGAAAAATCACAAAGTGTTTTATTTGTAAAAAGATCTATGGCTACTGGTTACTCAGGTGTGGATAACGAGTTGTTTTATAGAGATAATACTACTATGTTATTTGGAGATGCAAAAAAAATGTGTGAGGATATAGTAAAAAGCTTATCTGCTTAATCGTTACTTCTTTTTGCAGTTTTTCTTGCTCTTCGTATATTTTCTTCTTTTTCCCTAGCTCTTTTTAAACAAGGTTTTTCGTAATGCTTTCTCAATTTCATCTCTTTGTAAAGACCTTCACGTTGCATCTTTTTTTTCAGGCTGCGTATAGCTTGTTCGACGTTATTATCTTTTACATTTACAGTTAATGTCATTGTGCCGGGGTAGTATCACAAAGTGATTTTTTTTGCAAATACATATAATTAATAATTACAATGGTATAATTAAAAAAAAGAATTATATATTTACTTAGTGTCTATATTAAAAATTGCAAAAATTGGCCATCCAGTATTATTGAAAAAATGTACTGATATAAAAGAATTTTCGACAGATATTCTTAAAAAAATGATTTATGATATGTCCGAAACCATGATTGATTACAATGGCATTGGTCTAGCAGCTCCTCAAGTTCATTTGTCTAAAAGAGTCATTATTTTTAGGAATCCAGACATAGAAGAAAAAGAAAAAATAAAAATTACCCCTCTAATAAACCCAATTTACAAAACCTTAGGAGATGAAAAAGAAAATGACTGGGAGGGATGCTTATCTATACCAGGAATGCAAGGACTGGTTACAAGGTATAAAAAAATAAGATATACTGGTTTTGATATTGATGGAAATAAAATTGATAATGAAGTTGAAGGATTACACGCTAGAGTTATTCAGCATGAAATAGATCATCTCGAAGGGATTTTATATACAGAAAGACTGGCTGATAAGAAAGCTTTTGGATTTGAAAAAGAAATTATAGAGTATTGGAAAAATGAAAAAACAACAAAATAAAATTAATATAAAAAAAAAATTAATAATTTTAGAAAAAACTAAAACAATTGTTAGAAATTATGGTTGGTCAGAAAAAATTTTAAATAAATTAATTAAACAAGGTGTTAGTAAATCTGACTTAGTCTATTTTTTTAATAATAACTACAAAGAAATAATTAATTTTTCTTTAGAAAATCTAAATTCAATTCTTGAAGATAAAATAAATAAAATTAATATTATTAATTTTCCGATAAATAAAAGAATTAAGTTAATTTTAATTAATAGAATGACTATAATTAATAAAGACAAAATCTTTTTTAAAAAAACATTTTATCATCTATTGATTCCTCAAAATGTGAAAATAATGAAAAAAAATTTATACAAAAGTGTAGATAGCATGTGGTATTTAGCTGGTGATAATTCTGTAGATTTTAATTTTTATACAAAAAGAATAACCCTTGCTATTATCTACACAAATGCACTTTTTGTATTATTTAATAAAGATTTTCAAGAAGCAGAGGTAAATATTGATAAAAATTTAAACAGAATATCAAATATACCAAAATTAAAAAATAGATTTTCATTTATTAAAGATAATTTACCAATAATTCTTAAAGGATTATTTAATTAAGCAATTATATCTGGTTCTAATTTATTTTTTATATCAATAATTTTATCTTTTAATACTAGTTTTCTTTTCTTGAGTCTTTGTATTTGTAATAAATCAACTGTATTTTTTTCTTGAAGCTGAATAAGAATTTCATCTAGATCCCTATGTTCTTGCTCATAATTTTTTAGAACTTCCAATAGTTTATTTGTGTCTTCCATGAAAAAAAATAATTATAAATATAATATTAGTATATAAACGGCATGTGATAAAAAAAATAGCAATTTTGACAAGCGGTGGAGATTGTGCTGGTTTAAATGCTGTAATAAGAGCTGTAACATTAAGAGCTTACAGCAAATATAAATGGGAAGTTTACGGGATCAAGGATGGAACTTTAGGATTATTGAGAGAGCCTTTGGATATACTTAAACTTGAACCAAATAATTTCGATGGTAACTTAATGAGAATGGGAGGCACTTTCTTAGGGTCTAATAATAAAGGCAACCCATTTAAAAAATTTCTAAGAGATGGAAAAAAAATAGATTCTACAGATATTATAATTGAAAATTTTAAAAAAATAGGAATTGATGCTTTAATCGGCATAGGGGGTGATGGAAGTTTAAAAATTCTTCAAAGCCTTACAAAAAAGGGTAATATAAACTTTGTTGGCATTCCTAAAACCATAGATAATGATGTAAAAAATAACGAATTATCTATTGGTTATGACACTGCAGTTGATGTAGCTACCAATGCCCTTGATATGTTGCAACCAACAGCTGCTAGTCATAGAAGAGTAATGATACTTGAAGTTATGGGAAGAGATGCAGGACATATTGCTTTAAATGCTGGTATTGCTGGTGGTGCTGACATTATTCTTATTCCAGAAATTCCATATTCAATAAATGCAATTGCTAAGCATATTGAGTCTTTAAGGTCCAAGGGTAGAAATCATGCTCTTATAGTAGTTGCTGAAGCAGTTAAAAAAGAAAATGGAAAAAAAGCTACTGTTAAATACGTTGATGGAGAAGTAAGACTTGGTGGAATAGGTAATTATCTTGGTGATGAAATTTATAAAATTACAAATTCTGAGACTAGAGTAACTGTTCTAGGCCACGTACAAAGAGGTGCACAACCAACACATAGAGATAGATTAATCGCAAGTGCATTTGGGGTTTATGCAGTAGATTTAATAGCTAAGAAAAAATTTAATAGAGTAGTGGTTTGGAAAGATAGAGGCGTTCAAGATCTTCCTCTCAATCAAATTGCTGGATTTTCAAAAACAATACAAAAGAATGATCCATTAATTAAGGTAGCAAAAGGGCTTGGTATATATATCGGAGAATTAAATTAAAAATTACCGAGTTTTTTCCATATAAAAGAATAAATTTTTAAAGGAAGGACTCTCATTATTTTTACTAAAAATACTAATATGAAAGGAAAATAAATTTCAAATTTATATTTATTAGTCAATCCATAAAAAATTTTATCAGCAGCATAATTAGCTGATTTTAAAAAAGGCATTTTAAATGAGTTTAGTCTTGTAGACTCTGTATCTATAAAACCTGGATTAATTACACTTACTTTAATATCTAGTTTTTTGAAATCAAAATATAAACTTTCAGCCAAATTTAATTGTGCAGCTTTAGTCATTCCATATGCTCCAGCAGTTGGCATTCCTCTAAAACCTACAGGTGAGGAAACAATAGCTATGTGATTGTTTCTATTTTTCATAAATTCTTTTAAGACATCAATACAATTTAAAGTTCCATTCAGATTAACTTCAATTAATAACTCATAATTTTTTATATCAAAATCTTGAGTTTTATTTGGAGAATAAGCAGCAGCATTTAGCAAAGCAATGTCAATTGGAGCAATGTTTTTTTCAATCTCATTAATTGTTTTCTTTACATCTTCATATTTTGAAACATCACACTTTATCGCAAAAATATTTTTTTTGTTTGTCTCTTCTTCTATTTTTTTTATGGCCTCTTCTAAATTGTTTTCATTTCTTGAAGATATTATAACGCGCCAATTTTCGTTAATAAATTTTTTTGCTACAGCTAATCCAATACCTGATGAACCTCCCGTAATCCATATTGTTTGCAATTATTGACTCCAATCATTACGAATAATTTTAATTACATTTTTTTTATCTTTTGGATTAATAAATTCCATTTTAATTAATTCATTATTGTAATACCATAGTGTATATTCTGGGAAGGGTCCTTTATCCTTTGGATTTTTAGATGCATTAAAAACATATTTATTTGCTAATATATTTTTATCATTAATTTTAATTTTTTCATCTTCAAGTTGCTTAACTTTTATTTTTCTTACAATACCTTTTTGAGTATCAAAAACTTCCTTTTCATTTAACATTGCTATATTCCAATAATTCAGTGGAACTATATTTTTATCTAATTTTAATTCTCCATCCATACCACTAGCAATAAAAAAATCGTCACTATCTTTACCTAAAATTTTGTATTCTCTATCATCTTCAAAATCAGTAAATCCATTTATCTCTACAAACTCACCATCTATCCATGTTTCTTTCGTTTCTTGAAAAAAACTGTATGCAGGAATAAACAAAATTTTAACATCAATATTTAAAACAGAATGTAAGATTAAATCTTTTTCACTTTCTATGAATTTTGTATTTAAATTTCCAATTATTTTCTTTTTTCTTACAACATCAAATGTCACTTCTTTATCTTCAGGAATTGGAAATGGTTGACAAAAAACACTAAATGAAAATAAACTCAGACATATAATAAAAAAATATTTCACGATTTAATTCTTAGCGATGATCTACCACCATCTATATGGAATATTTGACCAGTAATCCAATTGTTTTTATCACTAAGTAAAAAACTTCCAATATCTGAGAAATCTTCACCAGATCCAATTTTAGGTAGGGGGTGCATATTTTCTATAGCTTTTTTAATAGCTTCATTATTAATAAGTTTTTGTGTCATTTTTGCGTCAGTTAAACTTGGCGCTATACAATTTACTTTTATTTTAGGCGCAAATTCAGCAGCTAAGCTTAATGTTAAACCCTCAATAGCACCTTTTGCTGTAGATACTATAGTATGATTAGTAAAACCCTGTTTAACTGCTATTGTTGAAAAAAGTAAAACACTTCCTTTGTTTTTAGCTAGAGTTTCTTGGTTAAACTTTATTGCGTTTATTGCTCCTAAAGTATTAATTTTAAAAGCATTAATAAAATCTTCATCTTTTGCCATCTTAAGTGGTTTAAGGTTTATTGACCCTACACAATATGCAATACCAGATATTTGATCCTTATACTCATCAGAAATTTGTTTGACTCTCTGAAAATCTAAAATATCACACACTTTGTATTCACAATTTATTTTTTCAGATATATCTTTCAAATCTTCTTCATTTCTTGCAATAATTATTGGATCATAACCTCCTTCTTTAAGTTTTATTGATAAAGCTTTACCTATTGATCCTGTTCCTCCAAAAACAAAAATTTTCTTGTTAGTCATTTTTAACCTTTCTAATTTTAAATTGATGATAACTAATTAACAAAGTTGATAATAGTAGTACTGAATTTGTTTGATGCATACTAGCTATTGGCAAATAAACATTGCTTAACAAAGTAACTATTCCTAATATAACTTGCAAAGTTAGAAAAAAAATAATTAGATAAACAAGAACTCTCGGAATATGTCTATTATCAAATTTAATAAACTTAAAACAAACAAATAAAATATAAAAAAAAACAAATATTGATAACCAACGATGATTAAAATTTATTGCAACTGTGTTTTCAAAAAAATTATATATTCCTAAATCATATATTAAATAATCATCAGGTATAAATTTGCCATTCATTAATGGAAATGTATTAAACGATTGCCCCGAGTTTGTGCCAGCCATGAAACCACCTGATGCTATAGTTAAAAAAATCAGGAAAATTGATAAAAGTATATAAAAATCTAAATTAAAAGGTTTTGATAAAAAGTTAATATTTGTTGTGTATTTATAGTCCATAGATATCCATAGCAAAATTGAGAAAATTATTAATGCATTTAGAAGATGAAAAGTTAATCTATATGGACTCACATATGGATTTTCGGTTAAGCCACTTTTTACCATCCACCAACCTACAAATGCTTGAATTAATCCAAATACAAACACAATTAAAAGTTTTTTATATAAAGATTTTTTTATTTGTTTTTTTAAAATAAAATAAATTAAAGGTATTAAAAAAACAATACCAATTGATCTAGCAAAGATTCTATGGAACCATTCCCACCAAAAAATATATTTGAAGTTATCTATAGTCATGTTCTTATTGACTATTTTGTACTCTGGTGTTTGTTTATACATTTCAAATAAGATTATCCAATCTTCTTTACTCAAAGGGGGTATTATCCCAAGTATTGGCCTCCAATCGGTCATAGATAATCCTGATTCAGTTAATCTAGTCAAACCACCAATAACTATTATTAACAAAACCATTGCGGTTATAGTTAATAGCCATATATAAACGGCTGGATTATAATATTCTGGAACTTTATGATAATTCATTAAAAATATATATAATCTCTAGAAATAATAAAAAAAGTTGTTATTTTTCATTTATGATAGAAAAGACAGATGTTGTAATAATTGGTGCCGGACCTGTAGGATTGTTCGCAGTATTTGAATTAGGGCTTTTAAATATACATTGTCAATTAATTGATAACCTTGATAAAGTAGGAGGACAGTGTGCAGAACTATACCCAGAAAAACCTATATATGACATTCCATCAAGACCTTTAGTTACAGGTCAGGAGCTCACAGATGAATTAATTAAGCAAATTAATCCTTTTAAGCCTAAATTTCATCTAAATCAGCAAGTAGATAAAATTATTAAAACAGAATTTGGTTGGATAGTAGAAACCAGTATTGGAACAAAAGTTGAGGCTAAATGTATAGTTGTAGCTGCAGGTGCAGGAAGTTTTGTTCCTCGAAAGCTTCCAATAGAAAACATTGAAAAATATGAAAATAAAAAAGTTTTTTATGCAATAAGAAATAAATCACAATTTACTGGAAAAGATCTTTTAATAGCTGGTGGGGGAGACTCGGCCCTAGATTGGACTAATGAACTCTCTAAGGATTGTAATGTAACTTTGATACATAGAAGAAAGGAATTTAGAGCTGCTCCTGACTCAGTATCTAAAATGCATGAATTAGAAAAAATTGGAAAAGTGAAATTTATAAAAGGACAAATTAAAGAGATTTTGGAGACTAAAGGTAAAAAAATAAAACTTAAATACGAAAATGAAGAAAACAAATCTCAAATAGAAGTTGATTATTTGCTCCCATTTTTTGGGCTAAAAATGGAATTAGGCCCAATTGCAGATTGGGGGCTAAATTTACATGAAAATCTTATTAAAGTTGATACTGAGAAATTTGAAACTTCTACACCTTCTATTTTTGCTATAGGAGACATTAATTGGTATCCTGGAAAATTAAAACTTATATTATCTGGATTTCATGAGTCAGCTTTAATGGCTCAAGGAGTATTTAAATACTGCTTTCCAGATAAAAAAAATATTTTTAGATACACAACATCTTCAAAAGACTTACACAAAAAGTTAGGTGTTTGATGCCTAAATTAATAATTACAAATAGATCTGGAGAGAAAAGTGAAATAGAATTTGATTCTAATTTAACATTAATGGAAACTCTAAGAGATAATGGTTTTGATATAGAAGCATCTTGCGGAGGCTGCTGCGCCTGTGCAACATGTCATGTTTATATAGATGATAAATGGAGAAATAATTTAAATAAAATGGATGAAGATGAAGAAGCCATGCTTGATCAGGCATTTGATGTTACAGAAAAATCAAGGTTATCATGTCAAATTTCACTTTCAGATGATCTTGATGGTTTGGAAGTAGAAATTGCCCCAGAATAGAATCGCCAGCTTCCTGAATTAAAACCCAGAGTTTACGGCGATTATCTTCGTTCATACTACATAAAACCTTGAAACATCTCTAGTATTTCTAGATTCATTTCTAGTTTTTTGTTTAAATTGATGAGTCTTTGAGCGATTTATTTCAAGCTAACTTTTTAATATCCGCATAAGTACTGTAGAATAATGTAGGATAGTGTGGATTAGGTTGAACCGCTAATCCCGTAAATATTTGACATTTTCCGTAAATTTGCATACAAATAGTTTGTATAAAAACTATGGCAGACACTTCTCTTAATGAGAATAGATTAGCCTTATTAATTTGGCAAACATCTAACTTATGGCAATCAAAAATAAGACAGAAGTTAAAAAAAATTAATATAAGCTTAAATGAGTATCTTATTCTTGAGACATTATATAAGCTTCAGGATGAAACTGATAATATTACTCAACAAGATATTTGTAAAACTTCTTCTATTGATAGATCAGTTGTAAGTGTACGAGTCTCTGATCTTGAAGAAAAAAAATTAATTATTAAAAAAAAACCAATAGATAGAAGATCAGATAGCTTGATCCTCACATCAGAGGGAAATTTATTAGTTAATAATATCATCAAAATTATTAAAAATCAGGAAGATGAAATATTTGATAAACTTGGATCTGAAATTTTTAATTTCACAAATTCATTAAAGTTGATATTGGGTAAAAAAATTAGAATTAGAGCAAAATGAAATGATTGATAAACAATTATCACAAAATCTAAAAACCTGGCCATTTAAAGAAGCTTTACAAATTGCAAACAAAAATGGCGGTCTTAACAAATTTAAAATTCCTTCAAAGGGTTATTTATTGTTGCAGACAGGATACGGTCCTTCAGGTTTGCCACATATTGGTACCTTTGGTGAAGTAGTTAGAACTTCAATGGTAAAAAATGCTATTAGTTCTATCGTAGATTGTCCCACAAAATTAATAACATTTTCAGACGATATGGATGGTTTAAGAAAAGTTCCTGAAAATGTACCAAACAAAGAAATGTTAAAAAAATATATAGGAAAACCTCTAACATCAATACCTGATCCTTTTGAAAAATTTGAAAGTTTTGGACACCACAATAATGCAAAATTAAGAAGTTTTTTAGATGAGTTTAACTTTGAATATGAATTTGTTAGCTCAACTGAAAAATATCAAAATGGAGATTTTAATGAAACTATATTAAATATTTTTGATAATTATAATAAAATTCTAGATATAATTTTACCCACTCTTAGAACTGAAAGAAAAGAGACTTACAGTCCATTTCTTCCTATAAGTGAAATCTCTGGTGAGGTTCTACAAGTAAAAATTGAAGACTACAAAATGGACTCTAAAACAATAGTTTATAGAGATCCGTCATCAAATAAATTAGTTGAATCTGAAGTTATAAATGGAAGATGTAAATTACAATGGAAAGTTGATTGGGCAATGAGGTGGATGTCATTTGATGTAGATTATGAAATGTGTGGTAAAGATTTAACTGAAAGTGTTGAGTTAGGTTCTAAAATTTGTAGAGCATTAAATAAAAAACCTCCAACAAATCTGATTTATGAAATGTTTTTAGATGAAAAAGGTGAAAAAATCTCAAAATCTGTAGGTAATGGCATTAGTGTGGATGAATGGTTAAGGTACGCATCACCTGAAAGTTTAGCTCTATATATGTTTCAAAAGCCAAAGTCTGCTAAAAAGCTTCACTTCGATGTGATTCCAAAAACAGTTGATGATTACATTTCACACTACAATGCTTATTCTAACTTAGATGATGAAAAAAAATATGATAGCCCTATATGGCATATTCATTCTGGTAAACCAAAACCATTTAAAACAGAAATTAACTTTAATACTCTAACTAATTTAGTCAGTATTTCTAATTCAAATGATAAAAATGTTATCTGGTCTTTTATTAATAAATACGATGAGCAAATCAACTCAGATAATAATCCTGAATTTGATCGACTAATTGATTTTGCTTTGAATTATTATCATGACTTTATTTTACCAAAAAAACAATATGTTAAAATTGACAAATCAAATAAAGAAATTTTCTTCGATATTATTAAAGTTTTAGAGAAGGATATAAATTTAAATAGTTCAGCAGAAGAGATACAAACACTTCTATATGAAGTTGGAAAAAAGCATAATTTTGATAATTTAAAAGATTTTTTTCAACTGGTTTATCAAGTGATGTTAGGACAAAATCAAGGTCCTAGATTGGGATCTTTTATAAAATTATTTGGAATTAGAGAAACTATTGATTATCTAAAAAAATTAATAGATAAATAATTATTTGTATAATAGTGCATTAAAAATATTAAGATTGTTTCCGCCTGAAATGGCCCATGATTTAACTTTAAATATATTGAAATATAAAAAATTTGTTTCAAAAAATTTTGAAGATCCAATTTTATCACAACATCTTATGGGGCTTGATTTTCCAAATCCAATAGGACTAGCTGCAGGATTTGATAAAAATGCAGAAGTAATTCAATCTATGTTTTCTTTTGGTTTCGGTTTTATAGAAATTGGAACAGTTACTCCAAAACCACAAAAAGGTAATATAAAACCGAGAGTATTCAGACTTCAAGAAGATAGAGCAATAATCAATAGCTTAGGATTTAATAATAAAGGTGTAACTAAAGTAAAAAAAAATTTATTGAAAATTCAAAATACTTTGCGTTCGAATAAAATTATTGGAGTTAATTTAGGAAAAAATAAAAATTCAATTAATGCCATTGATGATTATCTTTTAGGTATGGAAAAATTGGGCAGCCTATCTAGTTATATTACAATTAACATATCCTCACCCAATACTGAAGGACTAAGAGAATTGCAGTTAAAAGGTAAAATTGAAAAATTGATTAAAAAAATTTTACAAAAAAGAGAACAAATTGAAAGTATTAATAAAAAACCTGTTCTAATTAAAATATCGCCTGATTTAAATGAAGATCAATTGAGGGATATAGCACTTATTTCTCTTGCTAATAACGTTGATGGATTAATATTAACAAACACAACTGCAGAAAGAACAAATAAATTGATATCAAATTACAAAACTAAAGTAGGAGGGTTAAGTGGTAAACCATTATATTTAACATCAAACACTATTTTAAAAAAAATGTATAACCTTACAAATGGACAAATTCCTTTAATAGGTGTTGGGGGTATTTCAAGTGGTAGTGATTGCTACAATAAAATTAAATCCGGGGCTTCTCTAATACAATTATATACCGCTTTGATATATTCTGGCCCTATTTTGATAACAAATATAAAAAATGAATTAATAGATTTAATTAAAACTGACGGTTATAAAAATATAAGCGACGTAATAGGTAAATCAGTTTAATTATGAAATTAATAAATTCAATAAAAGTTATAGCTGATTTTTACGATAATTTTATTATTGATCAATGGGGAGTTATGCATGACGGGTCTAAAGGATATGAACATGCTATATCCTCAATTGATTACCTTACAAAAAAAAATAAAAAACTTTTTATTATTTCCAATTCTTCTAAAAGAGAAAAATCTTCAGAGAAAAGATTACCTAAATTAGGTTTTAAAAAAGAGGCATTTATTAGAATTTTAACTAGTGGAGAAATGATTTGGAATACTTTAAAAGATAAATATCCACTTAATTCTTCTAAAAAAACATGTTTTCATATTTACGATGACTCAAAAGAAGATGGTCTAATTTATAGAGATGGACTAAATTTTAATTATACTGAAATTATAGATAAAGCTGATTTGATCTTAGCATGTACTCCATTTTCAAATATGCTACCAGTCGATTATGTACCAATGCTAGATAAAGCAATTAATAAAAAATTATCAATGTATTGTGCTAATCCAGATTTTGAGACAATTGAAACAAACAGTAATCAAAATATATATTGTATGGGAGCTATTGCAGATATTTATCAAAAAATGGGTGGTGAGGTTATTATAAAAGGAAAACCTGAAACAGATATTTATTTTGAAGCTACCAAATCAATTAAATTAAATAAATCCAAAACTGTGGCTATTGGTGATTCAATTTTTCATGATATCAAGGGTGCATCTAATTTTGGTATTGATAGTATTTTAGTGAGTTCTGGTATCCACAAAGATCTTAATACTATTAATAATTTGATAAAAAATCATCATGTTAACCCAACATATTTAATAAATGATTTTACTCTTTAAGAGTACTTGACAAAGTAATATTTATATTTACATGCAACAAAATTATGTCAATGAGATGCGAATTAACAGGTAAATCATTCCAAACTGGTAATAATGTAAGTCATGCAAAGAATAGAACAAAAAGAAGATTTAAGCCAAATCTTCAAAATGTTTCTTTTTCAAGTGAATTACTTAAGCAAAAATTTCAATTAAAAGTTGCAGTAAGCACTATAAGAACTGTTGAAAAAAAAGGAGGTCTTGATGATTTCCTTATTAATACTCCTAACTCAAAACTTGCCCTAAGAGCAAAAAAAATAAAAAAAATAATATTATCAAAATCTGATTAAGCTTAATAAATGGGTTTTTTCTTCGAACTTACTGAAATATTAAACTCATTAAATACTGAATTTTTATGGATATTCATGTTATTTTTTTGCTTTGGATCCATTCTTATTTTTTTAAGATTATTTGGTTATGTTGGTATATTTATTTATTCATCACTTGCAGTTATAGCTGGAAATATACAAGTTTTAAAAACTGTTGACTTTTTTTATTCTCCTGAACCTGTTGCATTAGGCACAATACTTTTTGCTTCAACTTTTTTATGTACTGATATCTTATCAGAATACTATGGAAAGGAAAAAGCAAGAATGAATATATTAATTGGTTTTAGTGCTTTTCTTTTAATGACTTTGTTAATGGTAATTACCATAGGTTTCAAACCATCTGACGGCGATTGGATACAAGATAGTCTGTCAAATGTTTTTACTCCTATGACAAGGTTTTTTATTGCAAGTATGATTGCATATTTAATTAGTCAATATTTCGATGTTTGGTTTTTTAATTACTTAAAAAATATTACTTCAAATAAGTTTTTATGGTTTAGAAATAATTTATCAACTATTTTTTCGTCTTTAATAGATAACTCTATTTTCAGTATTTTTGCATGGATAATACTTAATCCCGATCCAGAGAGTTTTTATAATGTTGTCATGATATATATTTTTGGTACTTATCTTCTAAGAATTGTTATAGCTTTATTAGATACACCTTTTATTTATATAGCAAAGTTTTTTATTACAAAAACTGATGACTGATTTTTCTTGGAATATCAAAAAAAAATCTAAAAATTCTAATGCTAGAATTGGTGTTATATCAACACCTCATGGTAAAATTAAAACACCAGCATTTATATTTTGTGCAACAAAGGCTGCACTAAAATCATTTTCAACTGCTGATGCTAAAATTAATAATACTCAAATAATTTTATCCAATACATATCATTTAATGCTCCAGCCAGGTAGTGAACTTGTGGCAAAACATGGAGGTCTTCATAAATTTATTGGATGGAATGGACCTATGTTAACAGATAGTGGAGGTTTTCAAATTTTCTCTCTTGGTCAAGGTTCTGTTGCTGATGAAATAAAAGGAAGAAAGTCAAATACAAAAATTAAAAAAACATTGCTAAATATAAATGAAGAAGGAGCTATATTTCAATCCTACATTGACGGAGCAAAAAAATTATTATCTCCCGAACAATCAATTCAAATACAAAGAGATCTTGGAGCAGATTTAATTTTAGTTTTTGATGAATGCACCCCATTTAATGTTGATAAAGAATATACATCTAAATCTATGTTAAGAAGTCACAGATGGGCAATTAGATCTATAAATGCTTTTAATTCACCACATATATATCAGCCAAGGTATGGATCAGCTGGATCACAAGAAGTTTATGGAATTATACAAGGTGGTATTTATAAAGATCTAAGAGAGGAAAGCATCTATTTTAATCAAAATAATATCGATACTTTTGGTATTGCTATAGGCGGTAGTCTTGGGTCAAATAAAGAGGAAATGAAAGAAGTTGTAGGTTTTACTGCAAATAAATTAAAAGACAATCGTCCAGTTCATTTATTGGGCATAGGAGATCCAATTGACATTTGGGAATTTGTTAAAAATGGTATTGATACTTTTGATTGCGTTAGTCCTACTAGACTGGCAAGACATGGTTCAGCTTTAATTAAAGGTAGAAAAAAAAAAATTAATTTAAAGAATGTAAAGTTTAAAGAAAAATTAGAACCCATTGATAGCAATTGTTCTTGTTACACATGTCAAAACTTTACTTTATCTTATTTATATCATTTATTTGCTTCTGGTGAATTATTAGGTTTACAGCTTTTGACAAACCATAATATATTTTTTATGAATGATTTGATGAATACAATTAGAGTATCTATTGAAAATGATAATTTTGAAAAAACTAAAGTAGAATGGTTAAATAGTTAATTACTTATTTGAAAATATTGAGGATAATTGATTTAATAACACTTCACCAAGTTGATCTACATCCATAATTGTTACAGCTTTACTATAATATCTTGATACATCATGCCCTATACCTATTGCTATAAGTTCAACTTCTTTATTTTTTTCCACTTCATTTATAACGTCTCTCAAATTTTTCTCTAAATAATTACCAGGATTTACCGATAAAGTTGAGTCATCTACTGGAGCACCATCACTAATAACAATGAGAATTTTTCTTTTTTCTTGCTTGTACTGTAATCTTCTATAAGCCCAAGACAGCGCCTCACCATCAACATTCTCTTTTAAAATCCCTTCTTTAAGAAGTAGTCCAAGGTTTTTTTTTGATCTACGCCATGGAGAATCTGCAGATTTATAAATTATATGTCTCAAGTCATTTAATCTTCCAGGATTTGAGGGTTTTCCATTTTTAATCCAAGTCTCTCTAGATTTACCTCCTTTCCAAGCTTTGGTAGTGAAACCAAGAATTTCAGATTTTATCAAACATCTCTCTAGGGTTTTTGCAAGTATATCTGAGCAAAGTGCTGCTACTGTAATAGGCCTACCTCGCATTGAACCAGAGTTATCTATAAGTAAAGATACAATTGTATCTTTAAATTCTATTTCTTTTTCAACTTTATAACTCAATTTGTTGTTTGGATTTGCAATAATTTTAGCCAATCTTGAAGTATCCAAATACCCTTCTTCCATATTGAAATCCCAGTGTCTGTTTTGTTGGGCCAGTAGTTTTCTTTGCAATCTATTTGCAATTTTTATAATCAATGTTTGAAATGTAAAAACTTGTTGATCAAGGTTTCGTCTTAATTTCTCTAATTCCTTTATATCGCAAAGGTCCTCAGCATTAATTATTTCATCAAAACTGTTGTCATATATTTTGTAAGTTTCTAAATTGTTTACTGACTCAATTTTTGGAAAATAATCTAAATCTGATTCACTACTATCATCTCCCATTTCTTCTTTTTGATCCGTAGACAATGTCTGTTCAATGTTTGTTTCACTTGATTGCATTTCAATATTAGTTTCTGAATTTTCTTCATTGTTTTTGTTCTCATTTTCTTGGTTTTCTTGATTTTGATCAATTTCATTTTCATTTAAATCTTGATCATTAGAATTATTATTTTTTTTATTTAGTAAACCTAGTTCCTCAAGCGCTTCTATTATAGTTGAACTAAATTTTTCTTGATCGTCTATATTTTTTTTTAATTTTTGAAAAAAATTATTATAATTTTCTCCTAATTTTTCTTTTATTAATTTTTTATTTTTATTATTTTGATTCCCTAAATCTTCTCCCATAAGTTCTTGATATGCAGTATATCTAAATGCATCAGTTAATTTTTCTGATTGATTAGATAAAGATTTATTTTTTAAATCTTGAATATGTTTAACTGTTAAGTTTTTTTTAATACCTTGAAATTCCTGACCACCTTTTACTTCTATTCTAGATTGTTCTAGGGCATTAATTATTTCATTTGAATGCTCATCATTATTTATAAAGTTTTCATGAATTTCTTTTGAATGTAATCTAAACTCAAGAGCCAGTGAGTCTGCTTCAGCTCTTAGATAATTTAAATTATTTTTTATATTTTCAATGTTTGGCTCTGTTAAATTGATTGTTTTTCCAATAACAGAAGGGTTTTCTTTTACATAATTAATCTCTATTTCATCATTTTTTCCTATTGATTTTACAGTTGCTGAAAGTGATTTTTTAAATTCTTCTAAGAAATCATTATTCGTTAACATTTGCTACCTTAGCATCGGTAATATCAATACCAAAAGATCTCTGATAGTATTCTTCAATGATAGATCTTTCCATTTCATCACATCTATTTAAAAATGATAATTTAAATGCATACTCAATATCATTTAGTAGTAAATAATTTTCCGCCCATGTAAGAACTGTTCTTGGGCTCATTACTGTAGATATGTCACCATTTATAAAACCTGATCGTGAAAGATCTGCAGTGGCGACCATACTTTTAA